>NZ_KQ976354.1:10706340-11306340 GCF_000346485.2 Scytonema hofmannii PCC 7110 | reverse complement strand
GTTCAGTTCCAAATCTTTCCGAGCCAACAACTGGAGGAAAATAGTTATCTACACTTAAGCTACTCACAAAAGGATTTGCCTCTTTAACTCGCACCACAAGAGTGCTGACACCTTCTTTTTTTTCTGCACGTAAGCTGGCTTCAATATTTTCAAACAGTGGATCGGCTCTTAGTAAACGTAATTGATTTTCAAGTTCATTGGTGTCAAGAGGGACATTAGCACCCAACGAGATCCGACTGCAAACATAGGACAGGTTGATGCGACGAAGTCCGTAAATTTCGATTTGTCCTATACGACCTTCCGTAACTAAAATTTCTGGTTTTCCATCTACAGTTTTGAGATTAATAACCGCTCTTGAGTTGATATACCCTTTATTGAGATATATTAAAGTTATACTATCAGCGATGATTGAGAGTTCTTCACGTGTCGGTTCTCGTTCTTGAAAAGCCTCTAAAATTGGTCTTAGGTCATCTTCTTGGAAAATTGTGCTACCTGCGATCTTGATGTTGCCAAAAGTGATGATTTTTTTTTCTGTTGAAGATGAATTATCCAACGAACATTGTTTTGGTAATGGTTCCGCCTTCTGAAAAGAGTTTTCCCGCAGAGGTGCTTCTGGAGTAGGTATTGAGTTTGGAGTCTGCGCCAGTGG
Organism: Scytonema hofmannii PCC 7110; assembly: GCF_000346485.2. Taxonomy (NCBI): domain Bacteria; kingdom Bacillati; phylum Cyanobacteriota; class Cyanophyceae; order Nostocales; family Scytonemataceae; genus Scytonema; species Scytonema hofmannii. The sequence continues at coordinate 11,305,691 of NZ_KQ976354.1, read as the reverse complement.
ATCGTCTGGTTCTAATGTCAAGTCTAGCTTTGGTTGATTCTCAGCTTCATCCCGTACTTGAAGAAAAGTATAATTGTATTCTGCTGTTGCCTCTAATGTCACTCCCTGAGTCATGAAACTTGTCAATATTACTGAAAGATTTAATATAAAGCTGCAATGTTTCATGCAGTCACTCCTTATCGTTTATAAGATTAATATATCGTTGTTTTGATGACATAGTAAATTCAAAAAAATTCTAATAGTATATTAGAAACATATAAAAAATATTAATCAATTAGAATTGCATAAAATTACAAGTGGTTCCAATACTTGTCGGTTAACGATAGTTAAAGTCCAGAAACCCGGTATCTCTTAGATACCGGGTTTCTCAGGCTCAGTCATTGTTTAAAAATCAAAATTGGATTCCTACACCTCAATTAAGTGCATAAGTTGATTTCAGTTGCATCTATTTAAGATTGTAAGCATGAGAAATTATGTTTCTCAAACAGAAGAATCTTAAGTTACCAATCATCTAAAGAATACGCCTGCATAATAGCAAAAAAGTCTAACAGAGTAGAAATGTTTCATATGAATATTTCTACAAACTATCATGTCTTTTATTCAAAAAATCACCAATCTATTTTCTAACGAGGTTAATTATGAAACTTGTTTTTAGTTTTGCGATCGCTACTCTTTTAGCTAGTGTACCTTACGCTCAAGTTACTGCTCAAACAGCAATGTCTTCTTCAAGGAATATAAAAGCTCTACAACTTGACGAATCTTCTGTAAAAGTTGTCAAGCGCGAAGTCACCCCTGGGCTTGTAACATTTACCCGTCAAAATGGCTGCGTGCTGCAAAATCCCATCTCCACAAATTTTTTGAATGACGGAACGATTCTAGAAACTCCCATTCGACTGACTGCTTCCACAAATAGCATTCCAGAATGGCGCAATGAATCTAGAAAACCTTGGCAGTCTCAATTAACTGATTATGAAGGAGGCGAACGCAAAATGATGCTTCTCCAAATCGGACGACATCCTTCAACCCCTATTGCAGTTGAAGAGAGCAGTGAAAAACTGTTAGACTCACAAACAATATGTACAATTGCGGCTTATAAAATTTTTGGAAGCAACAATCGCTTGCTTGCACCAATCCCCACTCAAAAGCAAAACAGACTATCTTTACCTTTAGAACAGGGATGGGAAAAGCATTTTAATTATTAGAATTTGTCATTTGTCATTTGTCATTGGTTAGGATTTCTAAGTAGATTGAAATTTTGTTACTCAGTTATGTTGATTTTTGTCTCCTGACGTTATCTATGTTGAAGAATTTTTTAAAATTTACTTTTTGTGCAGCGATCGCACTCGTAGATTTGTCATTCATAAATATTATCTTTCAGCCTCAAAAATCAAATGCTGCACATATATATGCTTATGATTTTGAGAATTTAAATGCTACAAAAAGTGTTTATTACGATCCAAGTATAACGAAAGATAATAATCAATGCCTAAATGGATTACTCAATCAGCTACCTCAAAAGGGAGATAAGAAAATCACTGAATCTTGCCTTAATACCTTTGGCTATAATCCTAATAAAAAAATAAAATCTCCTGTCATGTTTGTTTTTGAAATTGGTAAAACTTCACAGGAAGTTACAACCACTCTCATCTATAAAAGTAAAAATGGTCAGATTCATCAGGAGAAATTTAAGGCTGTTGGCTCGCGTTATTATGAATGGCATATCAAACCTGGAATTTATACACTAGATTATCTTAAGTCCGATAACAGCCCTAGTTTTAACCCGGCTTACGGTAATTTTTATTCTCCTAAAGGTGAAAAAGATAAAAATGGTAATCCTGTAAACATCGGCTTCCACGGACGTGAAGGAAACTTAATGGCTGGAAATGGCTCTAATGGCTGTTACCGCCATCGAGTACAAGATATGAAGAGAATCATGATGATCGTTAAAAATGCCGGGGAAGATGCAGGTCTACCTTATAACTGGTATGAAAGTACTTTGCCAATTGCCGTCATATCAACGCAGACAAAGGATAAATAGCCTGTAAAAAACTAAATATTATTCCTGTAAATGCTCAAGATTATCCGTTTTTATAACTAAAAAGGATGAATTAGTGATTATGTCATCCACGAGGCATTCACTATGCAGGTAGCTACAACAGCAATCGACCCCATTCTCCCAATTGGTGCTAATGGTCGAAAAGTGAAAGAATTGCAAGAACTCTTGAATTGCAGAATTTTTAATGGAGATCGCCTCACAGTTGACAGTTTTTTTGGCATCAAAACTCAAGCAGCGGTCACAATTATCCAATACCAATTCCTTCTCAAACAGGATGGTATCGCTGGTCCGTTGACCTGGCAATCCCTGCGTGCAAACGCCCCAGTTAATAAACCTGTTTTACATCGTAACAGTTATGGTCACCAGGTCACAATTGTTCAGGAAGTTCTTTTTAGAGGTGGATTTTATCAAGACAGTGCAATTGATGGTTTTTTTAGAGAAAAAACGGAAGCCGCAGTGCGAGCGTTTCAAGAAAGCCAACAACTCATTCCTAATGGGATGATTGGACATCTGACTTGGAATGCCCTGAGTACTTTAGCAACTTCTCTCACTGCTAACTAACCTTAATTCTGCGATCGCAACTCACGCAAAGACACCAAGAAACGATCCCCACCTTTGCGTGAGATTAAAAATTTCAAATAGCCTCCAATTATACCAGATTTATTTCAGCATTGTCTCAAAATTGATTCCCAGTCGTTGTGGTTATATTGTAATCTTTATTAGCGTAAGTCAGATAAAAGACGTTTTTGTCAAGAGGGCACGCCCGCACTTTATAGCAGTTGCTCTCATTCTGATTCTAGATTCTGATTCCAGAATAGGGGGTCTGACCCCCCATTTGTCAACAGTATCCGCATGAGTTGTCGGGGGTTTAACTTTTCAGACGGACTTTATACAGATAAAAACGGCTCTCCCAAAAAAATTTCCCTAACTTTGAATAAAACCCGTTAAACAGACACAAAAATATATAGAGAGTTGCAATTGCGCTCCAAACAGAACGACATCGATATCATGACAAATGTAATGCCCAGATAATGACATTTCTATGATGCCATCTTAAAGTTGGTACTGATATCTTAAAGTCATGAAGTTACGGAATGCAAAGCGCACAAAAAGGTTAAACTTCTCGTTGATTACACTTAAATTCCATTACTACAGGTTTAAAAAATCGTAATTGGTCTCAAATCCGCGAAACATTCATCAAGTATCGCAATCCTGGAACGAATGTTGAGAAAGGGCTTTTGGCACGAAGGCAAGCTGAAGCCGATCTCTTCTTGACTCCTTACCCCTAGGCTTTCAACATTGCAGTACACTAAAGAATTTAGGAACCGCAGATGAAGGCAGATAAACGCAGGTAGATAATACCATCACGGGATGAAAATGCTCATATTCTGTTTACTATGTCAAAGCGTAAATAATCATTCTATCTCCAATATCTCATGAATAATAGCCTATCTGTCAAAACAATTCTGATTCTAGCAGCCAATCCCACAAATACCTCTCGGTTACGACTGGATGAAGAGGTGCGGGAAATTGATGAAGGATTGCGACGCTCGAATCAGCGCGAGCAGTTTAAGCTAGAGCAGAAATGGGCAGTGCGATCGCGAGACTTTTACCGAGCTATTTTGGATTATCAACCTCAAATAGTTCATTTCAGTGGGCATGGAGCAGGGCAAGAAGGTCTTGTCCTAGAAGATGAGATGGGGCAGCCAGCGTTTGTTAAGGCAGATGCATTAGTAGGTATGTTTGAGATATTTGCTACAAACGGTGTAGAGTGTGTGGTGTTGAACGCTTGCTACTCAGAGATGCAGGCAGAAGCCATTAGTCAGCACATTAATTATGTCATTGGCATGAACCAAGCAATTGGGGATAGAAGCGCTATCAATTTTACCGTCGCATTTTACGATACTCTTGCAGCTGGGAAAGATGTGGAGTCTGCTTTTAAGTTAGGCTTATCTCAGCTTATTAGTTTAAATGAGTACTCCACTCCAGTATTTAAGAAAAAAACCCACATCATTCAAACTCTATCTAACTTCATTCCTCCCAATCCTTATCAAGGATTGTTTGCTTTTGGTGAGAAAGATGCAGAATTCTTTTATGGCAGAGAGAAATTTGTTGAGAATTTAGTCCAAACCACTCATAAAGAGCCCTTAATAACTGTGGTGGGTTCTAGCGGTAGCGGGAAATCTTCCGTCGTTTTTGCGGGATTGATTCCACGCTTGCGAATAGAAGGCACTTGGTTAATTGAATCTTTTCGTCCTGGTAAACAACCATTTGATGAGCTAGCTTCTGCTTTGGTGCGTCAGCTAGAACCAGAGCTTGGTAAGATCGAGCGAGTAGTCAAGGCAGTGAAATTGGCAGAAAGGCTCAAAAATGGTGAAATAAGTTTGCAGCAGATAGTGTCTGGCATTTTGGAAAGTTCCAATAAACGTCTATTGGTAATAGCAGACCAGTTTGAGGAACTTTATACTCTTTGCCCGGATAAAAAACAACAGGAGCGCTTTGTTGATATTTTACTAGAAGCTATTTATCAAAAAAGTCTAACGTTAGTTCTTACTCTCAGAGCTGACTTTTACGATGATGTTTTATCCTACCCTCCGTTTTGTCATGCATTGCAAGAGTTTACGCCTCAGTTACTGAGTTCGATGAGTCGGGACGAACTCAAAGCAACCATTGAGATGCCCGCTCAAAAGTTGAAAGTGCAGTTAGAAGAACATTTAACAGAACGAATATTAGATGATGTGGGCCAAGAACCTGGTTCTTTACCCTTATTAGAATTTGCGCTCGCTGAATTATGGAAGAAACAGCAAGCCCTATGTATTGACTCATAAAGCATATGACGAGATCGGGGGTGTGAAACAAGCTTTGGTTAAACATGCTCAAGAGGTTTATAACCAACTTAATGATGTCGAGAAGATACAAGTACAACGCATTTTTCTGCCATCAGTTCGCCCTGGAGAGGGAACAGAGGATACTAGGCGCTTAGCTACCCGCACAGAAGTTGGGGAAGAGAATTGGGAACTGGTTATTCGTTTAGCAGGTCCTGAAGCACGTTTAGTCGTGACAGGACATAGCGATAAGTCTGGTGAAGACACGGTGGAGGTAGTTCATGAAGCGCTGATTCGGGAATGGGGAACTTTGCGAGAGTGGATAAACGCTAACCGTCAGTTTCGTCTTTGGCAAGAACGGCTAAAACTAGCAATACACGAATGGAAAAATAGCGATCGCGACCCAGGTGCATTATTGCGGGGCGTACCGCTAGCTGTAGCAGAAGATTGGTTGCGAAAACGTTTAGACGATCTGACAGAAGAAGAGCAAGACTTTATCATAGCTAGCTTAACATTGCGGGAGAGCGAGCAAAAGGAAAAACAACGCAGAAGACTGCGGATCGTCTTAGGTCTAGCTGCTGGTTTTATAGGTGCTGTAAGTTTCGCTGGGTTTGCAGTTAGGCAAAAGTGGCAAGTAGAAACCGCTCAATTAGATCGCAGCAAAGCTCTTAGCCAATATTCAAAACAAATTTTTGAGCGAGACCAAAAGCTTGAAGCATTGATAGTAAGTTTACGAGCAGCAGTACCGCTAAAAGGGCGAGCTAATATTCCAATGCAAGTAGTGGCTGCATTGCAACAGACAGTTTATGGAGTAAAAGAGTATAATCGCTTAAAAGGTCATAACGGTTCTATTACAAAAGTAGTGTTCAGCCCAGATGGTAAGACCATTGCCACTGCTAGTGATGACTACACAGTACGCTTATGGAATTTGCAGGGACAGCAACTCCATACCCTTAGGGGTCATGGCAGATCTGTTACAAAAGTAGTGTTCAGCCCAGATGGTAAAACTATTGCCACTGCTAGTAATGACTACACAGTACGCTTATGGAATTTGCAGGGACAAGCGATCGGTATCCTCAGCGGTCATGATAGACCTTTGAGCGCAGTGGCGTTTAGCCCAGATGGTCAGACTATTGCCACTGCTAGTAATGACCACACAGTACGTTTGTGGAATCTTCAAGGAAAGGAAATTCAAAGACTCACCGTCGATCGTAGCAATGTTGTTAGACAAGTAGCGTTCAGCCCAGATGGTAAAACCATTGCCATTGCTCAGAGTGACTACACACGCTTGTGGAATGTACAAGGACAGCAACTCCATGTCCTTAAGGATCATAGCGATTCTGTTGAGCACGTGGCGTTCAGCCCAGATGGCAAGACTATTGCCACTGGTGATAACTACACAGTACGCTTGTGGAATCTGCAAGGACAGCAACTCCATGTCCTTAAGGGTCATAGCGATTCTGTTAAGCACGTAGCGTTCAGCCCGGATAGCCAGACCATTGCTACGACCAGTTACGATCGAGTACATTTGTGGAATCTGCAAGGACAGCAACTCCATGTCCTTAAGGGTTATAGCGCTGTTATACAAGTAGCGTTCAGCCCGGATGGCAAGACTATTGCCACTGCTAGTTATGACAATACAGTACATTTGTGGAATCTGCAAGGACAGCAATTTGATGTCTTTAAAGGTCATAGTAATGCTATCCTAGACGTAGCGTTCAGCCCGGATGGCAAAACTCTTGCCACTGCCAGTCATGACCGCACAGTACGCTTGTGGAATCTGCAAAGACAGCAATTGGATCTCCTTAAAGGTCATAGCAATGCTATCAGAGACGTAGAGTTTAGCCCGGATGGCAAGACTATTGCTACTGCCAGTCGTGACCGCACAGTACGCTTGTGGAATCTGCAAGGACAGCAACTTCATACCCTTACTGAGTACAGTGGTTCCGTCAATAGGGTAGTGTTCAGCCCAGATGGCAAGATCTTTGCTGCTGGTGGTGAGGGCGAGATGGTGCATCTGTGGAATCTGGAAGGAAAGCTCCTTAATATCCTGATGGGTCATAACGCATATATCACAAACTTAGCGTTTAGTCCCGATGGCAAAACCATTGCTACTGCTAGTTATGATAACACAGTAAGCTTGTGGAATCTGCAAGGACAGCAACTCCATACTCTTACAGGTCATGAAGGTTATGTTTATGACCTAGAGTTCAGTCCGGATGGCAAGACCATTGCCACTGCTAGTGCTGACAGTACAGCACGTTTGTGGAATTTGCAAGGACAGCAACTCCATGTCCTTAAGGGCCATAGAAGGTTTGTCAACAAAGTAACGTTCAGCCCGGATGGCAAGACCATTGCTACTGTCAGTCGTAACGACACGGAAGTGAAGTTGTGGAATCTGCAAGGACAGGAACTTTATACCCTCATCGGTCATACCGATGCGGTCAATAATGCCGCTTTCAGCCCGGATGGTAAAATTATTGCTACCGGTAGTGATGATAGTACAGTACGCTTGTGGAATCTTCAAGGACAGGAACTTTATACCCTCATCGGTCATAGCAAACCCGTTTGGGCACTAACGTTCAGCCCGGATGGTAAAACTCTTGCTACTAGTAGCAAGGACAACACAGTACGTTTGTGGAATCTACAGGGAGGAGATCTCATCAATACTCTGGCTGGTTATAAAGAAGCTATCACAGACGTAGCGTTCAGCCCAGATGGTAAAACCATTGTCACTGCAAGCGCTGACAATACAGCACGTTTGTTAAAGCTGAATTTCGATGACTTACTAGCACGTGGTTGTGATTGGGTGCGCGGGTATCTGAAGTACAATCCCAATGCCAAAGATAACCGCCATTTGTGTAATGGTATTGGTACTCACAGGTAGCCAACGCCAGCCACGTATTCATCTTTCTGTCTCAGTTTCAGGAAAAAGCCTCGCACTTGCACTGCTGTTGGTTGCAACTAAATCCCTTGTGAATGGCAAATGTCATACTCTCATTGTCACATTTAAAAGTTTCTGAGCTTATTAAGAATAAAGTCAGCAACTCAAGAATTCTGTTAATTATTGACTTTATTCTCAAGATAGATTGACATTTGCTTTTATGTTTAATTTCAAATGCCTTGCTCTGTAAGGATTTCAGCCTCTAAATTCCGTCAAACTCACGTTAATATAATCTCTTCTTCAACTGCTCCCAATGCTTTCAGTGTGGCTTTTTGAGCCTCTGTTATCCCAGTAACCCCAGTAATATTCATCCCTTCATAAGGGCCACCAGCCTTGAGAGTTTTCAGACACTTTCCTGTCTTGACATCCCAAAGCTTAATAGTTTCATCAGCACTACCACTAGCAAGAACTTGACCATCGGGACTCCATGCTACTGAGTGTACTAGGTTTGTATGTTCTTGTAAGGTATTGAGACATTGGTCTGTGTAAGTATCCCACAGCCTGACTGTTTGGTCACAAGAGGCGCTGGCAAGGAATCTTCCATCTGGACTCCATGCCACTGAGAATACCCAACTGGTATGACCTTGCAACATTTTGAAACATTGCCCTGTGTCAATGTCCCACAGCTTCACTGTCTGCTCGTTGCCAGTGGCAAGAATTTGACTATCTGGATGCCACGCCAAAGAAAGTACCCAACCTATATCACAGTCCAAGACTTTGAGACATTGACCAGTGCTAGTGTTCCATAATCTTGCTGTTCCATCATTACCAGTACTTGCAAGATATTGCCCATCTGGACTCCATGCCACTGACAATACTGCACCAGTATGGCCTTGCAAAGTTTTGAGACATTGAGCCGTGCGGGTATTCCACAGCTTTATTGTTTGGTCATAACTACCACTAGCCATGATTTGGCTATTTGGACTCCACACTACTGTATATACTACATCTTTATGCCCCTGCAAGATTTTGAGACATTGACTCGTAAAAATATCCCATAACCTTACTGTCCTGTCGGCACTGCCAGCACTGGCAAGGGTGTGGCCGTTGTGTGTCCATGCTACTGAATATACCCAATCGCTATGTCCCTGTAAGGTTTTGAGACATTGAGTTTTTTTTGTATCCCACAGTCTCACTCGTCGATCGGCATTACCACTTGCGAGGATTTGCCCATCCGGACTCCATGCTACTGAATATACTATATTTGTAAGCCCTTGAAAGGTATTAAGACATTGACCAGTGCTGATATCCCATAGCTTCACCTTTTGGTCATAACTTCCAGTTGCAAGGGTTTGTCCATTAGGACTAAACGCTAAATTCCAGATTGCATTCGTATGTGCCTGCAAAATATTAATACATTGACCAGTGCTACTGTCCCAAAATTTTATAATTCCAGCCATACTACTACTGGCAATGATTTTTTCATCCAAACTCCATGCCAAGGATAATACCTCGTTGTTATTCTCCTGTAAGGTATTAAGGCACTGACCAGTGCAAGTATCCCACAGTTTTAACGTCTGGTCTCTACTGCAAGTGGCAAGAGTTCGCCAGTTTGGACTCCACACTACTGAATATACGATATCTGTATGTTCCTGTAAGGTGTTGAGACATTGACCAGTGCAGGTGTCCCAAAGCTTAACTGTACTGTCGCCACTGGCAGTGGCAAGGGTTTGTCCATCCGGACTCCATGCTACTGAATATACTACGTTTGTGTGCTCATGTAAGATATTGAGGCATTGACTTGTGTTAGTGTCCCACAACCTTACTGTTTGATCCGCACTGCCACTGGCAAGAGTTTGTCCATCTGGACTCCATGCTACTGAATATAATCCACTAGTATGACCTTGTAAAATATTAAAACATTGACCTGTGCAGATATCCCATAGCCTTAGTGTTTGGTCGTCGCTGCCACTGGCAAGAGTTTGTCCATCTGGGCTGAAGCGAACTGACCAAACAATACTTTTATGTCCTTGACATTTTAATGCTGGCTGACTATTTGCAATTTCCCATATATAAACATCACCATTCATATCCCCAGTTGCTAGTAACTTTCCATCTGGGCTAAAGACAACAGATATAATTCCACCAAATGTTTGAGTAAAAACACCCTTGCTTAAGTCACAATGAGCTAAATTTACTTTATGCAAATGCACCTTTTGGAGATAAGCGTGCCAAATCTTCAAGTTAGAAAAGTCATATCCTGTTAAATCAATTTGCAGGCTATGGCAAAGATTAATCAGATTCCCACCGCCATAGCCAGACAAATTATTCTCACTTCGCAACTGCCCAAGGATAATCTGAATTTGCTGTTCGACTGCCAATTTTGAAGAAGCATGATGGCGAATTTGTTGAGCTATTGACTCTAAAATTAATCGGCGTTGTGTCGGTGACATAATCTTTAACTGTAGTTTTGAGTAAAGCATGGTTTTGAAATAAGGGATAAGACCCTGTTTCTGTGCCTTGCTTTGGTGCAATCTCAAAGCTAACCTGCTCAATTAAGTGTTCAGTCACATACTCCATTACCACAGGTTGCTGCGTGTAACGACTGCCTTGCTTTTCAATCAGAGAACGCCAACTCAACGACTCTAAAGCTTCGATTAAGTTGGCTTTGGAAACCACAGGCACAATATCTTCATATAACTCACCAATGCTTGTCCATTCCCGGTTGATTGCCAACCAGTACATAATGCTTTTCTCTAAAGCAGATAAACGTTGAAATTGTTGGTCTAATAAGCGGCGGACGCCATTGAAAACTACTGTATCTTCTTCTAAAAATTCGCCTATCTTGCTATCAAATAAGTCGGCAATTGATGTGGCAACTATTTTTAATGCTAAAGGTGTATTACTGTAGCGATCGCATAAATGTTGTTTTTCTTCCTCTGTTCCCAACAGTCCCCTGGACTGCACTAAAGCTTGTGCCACCTCAAATGATCCTCTCAGTGTCAGAGAATGCACTGCTTGGTCTACTCCTTCCATCGTTGCAATTTCGGCTGGTTTTTCTCGGCTAGTCAGCAGCAGACAACTTTGATGTGCAACTTCACCAATTACCTTGAGGAGTTCGCCGTAACCTTCATAACCTGGGCGATATTGTCCAACGTGGTCGCCTGCCAGTAATATTGTTTCCCAGTTATCCAAAATCAGTAAGCAACGTGAAGCATGTAGGTAATGGATGAGGCGACTAATTTCACCTTTAGTTTCCTGTTGGCTAGAAACAAAGGGTACTAGTTCTGTTAATAGGGTTTCTAATGGTGGGGCGTTACGCAGACTTCGCCAAATCACATATTCAAATTCTGCTTGAACTTGTTGTGCCAGCTTGGCTGCGAGTGCTGTTTTGCCTATGCCCCCCATGCCTAACACTGCCACAATGCGGCTGCGAGAGCCTAAAATCCATTGATGTAGATGATTCAGTTCTATTGTGCGTCCGTAGAACACGGAAACATCCATTGCTTCTCCCCAATCTGAGCGTTTATTAACAATGTTGACTGTAGGTTTTGCTGATATTGATGTTGGTGTTTCTGTATTGTCTAAGTCGGCGATCGCTTGCCAGTTTAGACCTAGTTTTAAACATATTTCCCGAAAAACTTGATAATCTACGGGTTTGCCATTCAAAAATTTACTTACTGTTGCTAAAGCTAGTCCTATATCTTGAGATAGGCTCTTTTGGCTTGGATAACCATTACGTTTTAGAGCTAATCTTACATTTTCCAGGCATTCAGGTTTAACCTTAAGTGAGCGTGACATACATAACAGGCAGCAATGTAGTAGAATTACTAGATTTTACATCATTTTACTTGAAAGTTAGTAAAAAGTAGGAAATTCCCAGTCTTAAACTTAGTTATCAGCCTGTTTTAATGAATTCTAACCCTGTTTTGTCACTCTGTTTTTAGTATAAAGAAATACAAACATCAGAACAAAAACACAGAGCATAGTAGAGCCTCGTCCACTCGATCGGAAAACCAGGACTTACGCATTGACAAATTAGACAAACAGTGTAGGAAGACAGAGCAGGAAAAAACAGGCGATCGTTAATCACTGGAGTTTCCTTTCTTAAGGCTGAGGATTATTTTTTTTGGAGCATTACATTTGTCATGCTCTCATCGTGACATTTCTTAGATGCTTTCTTAAAGTTTTACAAATATCTTTAGAAATGAGGCAGGCTAAAGCTGAATTATTTTAACAACTCTTAAGTGAGGCAAACACGTACTTTGATTACCCCATGACTCTCCACATCTTTTGTTGCAATACCAAAACCAATTACCATGGCTTACTCAACTGAAGATGTACTTCGCCGACTTGCCTTGTTTCTTCTCATTTGCCACCTTCCTTGTGACTATCCCTACAAATCGACTGAGGATGCAGACTACCCCCAATCCTGTGGCAAAGAAAAGTTTCAGCAAATGACTAACAATGTCTGGATGCCATCTGATGGCAGCACGTGCGAATTTACTGCTAGCTGGCTGCTTTGGTCTCTCGGTTACCGTGATGGCTGCACGTTCAACCACACGGATACTGCACGGAACAATAAACACGCTCAGGAGAAGGATATGCACATTGTCTGCTCCATCACAAACAATATTGCTAACCTGATTGGGTGGAATTCAGCGCAACTAAATGCTTGCCCAAAGATGGGTGATATCGTCTGGATAACTCAAGATAATGAAGCACCAGAAAACGACCTCAGCCACGTGTTCATCTTTCTGTCTCAGTTTCAAGAAAATGGAAAGACTTACTGGCTAACTGCTGAGGGCGGACAACCCAACCCCGTTTCAACAACAGATTTTTCACAAGAAAATTCGTTCATGTGCTTTAACCGTCGGTTAGTGACTGTTGAAGAAAGAAAGCTAAAATTCCAAGACTGTTGGGTGCATGGATGGATCGATTTGATGCATCTCCCATTTGCGAACTGGACTTGGACAGGTGGGCTTCCTATGATTGACCCTCATTTCCTTGCAGTACTACCTGAGTTTTGGTCAGAAAAGCGTCTGGGTTGCGATCGCTATCTGGCGCAACAGATGGCAATTGAATTAGCTATCCAGGAAGCATTCAATATTCTTTCTAACTGGCCATACCCATCCAGCAACTTTGCCGCAGGTCAACTTTTGCTTTGGATTCATTTGTGCATATACGACTATTTAACAAAACTGCGACAGGACAAAACTTTAAGGCAACAGCATTTTAGTTATCCCTGTTGCTTGTAAATAATTAAGATAATATCCAAATAACTATGGCTCAATTTCCACAGATCCCAAAGCTTTGAGAGTAGACTTTTGTTCCTCTGTCAATCCTGTAATCCCTATAATATTCATACCCTCATAAGGTCCTCCACCCTTGAGAGTTTTCAAACACTTACCTGTCTGAACATCCCAAAGTTTAATCATTTCATCAGCACCACCACTAGCAAGAGTGTGGCCATCTGGACTAAATGCTACTGTGTATATTATGCTTTTATGACCTTGCAATGTATTGAGGCACTTACCGTCACGAGTATCCCACAGCTTTACCATTTGGTCACGAGAGCCACTGGCAAGGATTTTGCCATCTGGGCTCCATGACACTGAAAATATCATATTAGTATGTCCGTGCAAAGTATTGAGACACTTACCGTCACGTCTATCCCAAAGTCTCACTGTGTAGTCGGTACTACCCGTGGCAAGAGTTGTTCCATCTGGACTCCATCCCAAAGAACCGACCCAGTCAGTATGTCCGTGCAAAGTATTGAGGCACTTACCGTCACACCTATCCCACAATTTCACTGTTTGGTCAAAACTGCCACTAGCTAGGATTTGCCCGTCTGGACTCCACGCTACGGGTTGTACGAAGTTGGTATGCCCCTGCAAGATTTTGATACATTGCCATGTATGGGTATTCCACAGCCTCACTGTTTGGTCAAAACTACCACTAGCTAGGATTTGCCCATCCGGACTCCATGCTGCTGAATAGACAACATTTTCATGACCCTGCAAGATTTTAATACATTGCCATGTATGGGTATTCCACACCCTTATTGTGTGGTCAGTGCTACTACTAACAAGAGTTTGCCTATCAGGACTCCATGTTAATGAATGTACCCAACCAGTATGCCCTTGTAAACTTTTGAGACATTGACCCGTATGGATATCCCACAGCCTTATTATATGGTCAGCACTGCCACTGACAAGAGTTTGCTTATCCAAACTCCAAGCCAATGCATAGACTATATTCGTATGCCCCTGCAAGGTGTTGAGGCACTGACCGTCACGAGTATCCCACAACTTGATTGTTTGGTCAAAACAACCACTGGCAAGGATTTGTCCATCCGCGCTTAGTGCTACTGACCAGATGGCACTTTTATGCCCTAGCAAAGTTTTGAGACATTGACCTGTGGTGGGGTCCCACAATTTTAATGTAAAGTCAGCACTGCCACTGGCGAAAGTTTGCCCATCTGAACTCCATGCCAAAGTCAATACTGAATTGCTATGCCCTTGCAAGGTTTTGAGACATTGACTAGTACAGGTATTCCATACCTTTACTGTACGATCGGCACTGGCACTAGCGAGAGTTTTCTTATCTGGGCTCCACACCACAGAATAGACTATATTGGTATGGCCTTGTAAAGAGTTGAGAGATTGACCCGTGCGGGTGTTCCACAATTTTATTGTATGGTCAGCACTGGCACTAGCAAGAGTTTCCCCATCTGGACTCCATGCTACTGAACAAATCGCACTCGTATGCCCCTGCAAGGTATTAAGACATTGACCGTCACGGGTATCCCATAGTTTCACTGTATTGTCGCCACTGCCACTAGCTAGGATTTGAGAGTTTGAACTCCATGCCACTGAAGATATGCAATTGCTATGCCCCTGTAAGATTTTGAGGCATTGACCGTCACGGGTATCCCACAGCCGTATTGTTTGATCGTCACTGCCACTGGCTAAAATGCGTTCATGGGGACTAAAGCTGAGTGCCCAAACGCTATTCTTGTGTCCTTTACAATTCAATATTGGTTGGCTATTCGCCATTCTCCATAAATAAACATCGCCATTAGTATCTCCTGTTGCCAATAACTTTCCATTTGGGCTAAAGGCAACCGACATAACCCCACCGAAGTTTTGAGTGAAAACAGATCTCGATAGATCCGAATAAGCAAAGTTCACTTGATACAAATTCAGCTTCTGTAGGTGAGCGTGCCAAATCGTCAAGTAAGAAAAATCATACCCTGTTAAATCAATTTGCAGGTAATGACAAAAGTTAATCAAATTCCCACCGCCATAGCCTGACAAATTCTTCTCGGCGCTCAATTTACCCAGAATTTCCTGAAATTGCCGTTCGACTGCTGATGCTGAAGAAGCATTTCGGCGAAGTTGTTGAGCGATTGGCTCTAAAATTAACCTTCGTTGATTTTCCACAACATAATCTTTCACCGTAGTTTTGAGCAAGGCATGGCTTCGGAACAGAGGGTAAGATTCTTCTCCCATACTCTCCAGTCCCGTAGCAATTTCAGTGCTCACCTGCTGAATCAATCGCTCCAAGACATATTCCATCACTACAGGCAGCTGAGTGTAACTACTGGATTGTTTTTCAATCAGCGATCGCCAACTCAAAGACTCCAATGCTTCTAATAGCTCGGCTCTGGAAACCGCAGGGACAATATCTTGGTGCAATTCACCAATGGTTGTCCACTCTCGATTAATTGCCAACCAGTACATGATCTTCATCTCTAAGGGAAAAAGACGCTGGAACTGTTGGTCTAAAAGACGACGAATCCCATTAAAAACTAACGTATTGTGCTCCAGGAATTCCCCTATCTTGCCATCAAATAAGTCGCAAATTGAGCTGGCGACAATTTTTAATGCAAGGGGAGTATTGCTGTAGCGATCGCATAACTCTTCCTTTTGCTCTTGAGTTCCCGATAGTCCCCTTGCCTGAATTAAGGCTTGTGCGACCTCTTGTGAACCTTGTAGTGTTAGAGAATGCACCGCCAACTCTAATCCTTCCAACGCCGCAATTTCGCTCGGCTTTTCTCGACTGGTGAGAATTAAGCAACTTTGATGAGGAACTTCACCAATCACCTTGAGTAGTTCACCATAATCTTCGTAGCCGGGACGATATTGTCCAACGCAATCACCTTTTTGTAAGATGGTCTCCCAATTGTCCAAAATCAGCAGACAACGCGAACAACGCAGGTAGTGGATGAGCCGACTGAGCTGTGCAGATGTTTCCTGTTGCTCGGATACGAAAGGCACTAACTCAGCCAGAAGAGTTTCTAAGGGTGGAGCGTTGCGGAGACTTCGCCAAATGACATACTCAAACTCTGCTTGAACATGTTGTGCCAAACGTGCTGCCAGTGCAGTTTTGCCGATTCCCCCCATCCCCAACACTGCCACAATTCGACTACGTGAAGCGTAGCTATCACCCTGAGGCGAATCCCCCACAATCCATTGCTGTAATGTGTGAAGTTCTGCTCTACGTCCGTAAAAAACGGAAACATCTATTGCTTCTCCCCAGTCAGTTCGTTTTTTGGCAATTTCTACATCGGATTTTACGGCTACAGGTTCTTGTGAAGAGATTGTCTGTGTCGTTTCCAAGTCAGCGATCGCTTGCCAGTCGAGAGCTAATTTGAAACAGATTTCCTGAAAATTTCCGGCATCTACAGCTTTACCCGTGAGAAATTTACTTACGGTTCCCAATGCTAATCCCATATCTTGAGCTAGACTTTTTTGGCTCAAAAATCCATTGCGCTTCAAAGCCGATCTTACTTTCTCAAGACATTCGGGACGGACTTTGAGCGACCGCGACATCCGCAACATAAGTATATTGGGTAAAAATACGTAATCATTTTACTCGAAAATCATTTTACTCGAAACTTAGTCATAAGTGAATAATAAGTCAGTAGATTCTCAGTCTTAAACTTAGTCATGAGTAAGTTTTAATGAATTATTAAAGCAAAGTGCATCTCAAGAATCTCAACTGCTGTCAAGCAAAAACGTTCTGGTGTATGCATTTCACGATGACATGCCGCTCACTTTACCAAGTACAGGGCAAGCCGTCTGAAGTGCTTGGCATCTTTTCAGTATTGGTTATCAATTTATATCAATGAAAACTCGAATCATCAAAATTGCTTATGTCCTGTAACTGCAGATTTTTTACAACTTCCGGTGAAGAAGTGACAGTGGGAGTATCGACCTTTATAAAAAAGGTAAATTTTGCTTGAGAAATTACTTCTCAGGGTTTTCCAACCAGGGTAAAAAAGAATTTGCCAACAACGCCGCTTGAGTGCGATCGCGCAAATTCAATCGACCGAGGATATTAGTAATATGGTTTCGCACAGTACCTTCTGAGAGGTGGAGAGTTTGAGAAATTTCTCGATTGCTCAAGCCATTGGCAATCAACTGCAAAACTTCTCTTTCTCTAATTGTTAATTCTGATAACCCTGGTGGTGGCTCCTTTGGTTTTGAAGGCGACTGTACCAGGTTTATCATTTTTTCTAGCAGTCCAGGTCCAAAATGAGTATAGCCTTTGTAAATCCAACGAATTGTTGCTGTTAGTTCCTGAGCGGGCGTATCCTTCAAAATATATCCCTTGGCTCCAAAGCGGAGAGCTTCTGCAACATAGTGCGAATCATCAAAGGTTGTCAGTATCAAAATTTTTGTTTCTGGGAACTGCTGGCATATTTGTTGAGTTGCTGCTACACCATCCATCACTGGCATGCGAATATCCATCAATACAATATCCGGCTGTAATTCTCCGCCATAAAGACGTTCCATTTGCTGAATAGCCCTTTGACCATTTTCAGCTTCTCCCACAACCTGTAAATCTGAATTAATTTCTAACAAGGTCTTTAAACCCTGACGGACAATCTCTTGGTCTTCTACTAACAACACTCGGATCATTCTGCTAACCTCGGAAACCTAACTTGAATCTGACATCCCGCGCCCGGTTGACTAACAATTTCTAATTCACCGCCCATAGCAGTAGCACGTTCTCGCATCCCTTGGAGACCAAATCCCGTTCTATTTTCAGAGAGCCGAAAGCCGTTACCATTATCCTGGAGCGTCACGCATAAGTCGGAACTTGTTGTTTGGATTTGAATGTGTACCTCGCTTGCCTTGGCATGCTTACAAATATTAGTTAACCCTTCCTGTAAAATTCGATAAATGACTGAATTCATTGTTTGGGGTAAAGTTGATGGCAATTCAATTTGGTACGATGGCAGCACCCCTGTTGTCCGGTGAAATTCTTCAACAAGGTTAGCGATCGCCTCCTGTAGTAACTGACCTTGTAACGGCTCGGATCTGATTTCAGCGACAGATTGGCGCACTGCTTTCAATGCATTTGAACCCAATTGTTTTGCTCCTAACAACAGTTTATGTGCTTTGTTTGGGTCTTCCTGCCATAGGGCTAGAGAAGCTTCTAGTTGAATATTCAGCGCTACTAGGGAATGCCCTAAAGAGTCGTGAATATCGCGAGCAATTCGATTCCGCTCTTCAAGGGTTGCCATCTCCTCAATCTGCTTGTTCAGTTTTTGCTCCTGAGCCAGCGCCTTCAGCAGTTCTGCCTCTGTTTGTTGCAAAAGAAAATTTTGAGTTTGAAGTTGTGCTTGCAATCTGCGGAGTGCAAGTTGATTTTCTATTCTGACAAAGACCTCCTCAAGTTGAAATGGCTTAGTGATGTAGTCTACACCTCCCACTGAGAAAGCTTTTACCTTATCAAAAGTCTCATTCAAAGCGCTAATAAAAATAACTGGAATTTCCTTGGTTTGGTTATTAGCTTTTAACTGACGGCAAACTTCATAGCCATTGATTCCTGGCATATTGATGTCAAGCAGAATCAAATCCGGTGGTTGAGCTTGTACGCCCATCAATGCTGTAGAGCCATTTGTCACACTCCGAACTTCATAGCCCTGCTGAGTGAGCATTGCTGATAAAAGACGTAGATTATCTATATTGTCGTCAACGAGAAGGATATCTGCCTTTGGCAACTGGGTGCAGTCCATATTTTGGTTGAATCAAGTGCAATGCAATGAAGATACTTTTTTTCTTTATTTAAAAAATTTTTTTGATTCATAAACCGCAAGAACATACGTGTGGTTCTAGACCTTGAAAACTGCTGTAACTAAATAGAATGCACCCTTTTGCTTCCTCATAAGATGACATCTTTACAAAATGCCGCTTGAAAGCTATTGACTCAATTAGCTTGAGGGAACTATGTGGAAGCTAATCGAAATATACTATGATTTTATGAAAAAATAATTGATTCTTATCAGATAGCCATGTACCTGCATATACATATATATAATAATTTTCATTTTTAAAATAAAATAAATTAATATATAACCTCGAATTATTGCGATCGCTCTTGAAAAATCGTGTAATATTTAGTACTGTTAATGATGGCTATGTAACAAGTTAACTTAGTTATAAAATAGTCATCATGAACCGCGTACACCAGGATAAATAAAAAAGGGTATTGGAGAGCCAGTGCGTTGCGGAAGTTCCCCCGTTAAAGCAACTGGCGTCATTGGGCATTGGGTTTTTCTCCACATCCCTATCCAGTTCCCCTATTTTTGAGTCAGCAATAGGGTCAGTTAGTTGGTAGAGAAGTTACTCGTATGATGCAGTTGAGATTCCTGTAATTCTCTTGCCTCCTAATGAAAAAGCCTCAGAAAACCTACCAGGATGTTCAGGCGTGACCCGGATGCTGGTGATTTTGTGTTCTCTTTTCTTACTTAGATAGGGAAAAAATTCCTGACTGCTCGTGCAGATAGTGGAGTCCTTTCCGCTCCTTTGGTATAACTCATGCTTCATGAACTGGCGCTTTATTTGCTATGGAAATGACTTCTTGTAGCAATAGTTTTTCATGAAGATTTTAGGATTAAATAGTTGCCGATATGCATCTAGGAAAATTCAAAAGTGGTTTTATGAACACAATTTCTGAAATGAAGCTAGAAACTCAACTTCCAGTTATCATTACTGATGAACAAGGAGTTATTAGCTATGTTAACGATTGTTTTACAACTGTTTTTGGGTGGAATTTAGATGAAATTATGGGTCAACATTTGGAAATGTTGATTCCTTACAATTTTCATGACGCCCATCGTCTCAGCTTTTCTCGCTTTATTATGACTGGAAAGTCTAAAATTCTCAATCACCCTCTTTTACTAAAAGCAGTGACAAAAGATGGTCTAGAAATTGATAGCGAACATACGATAATAGCAGAAAAGCAAGGGAAGAATTGGTTTTTTGCAGCCACAATTCGTCCTTTGTAAACAGCAATATTGGTAAGTAGATTGTCATTAGTCATTGGTTATTGGTCACTAGTTAAAAGTAAAGGTTTTAGCGTGTTTACATACCTTTATATAATTATGTTGTTTTTCATCTACCTAGTTAGGCGATAAAGAATGCTCATGAAAAATAATTTTGCGCTGATAATTAATCAATTGCGTTTAACTTTGGGAAAGATTGAGATAGCGCTAGGTGTTATTGAGGATGCACTCGTCTGGACAGATAGAGATGGCAGAGTACAATGGTGCAATACTGCTTTTGAAAACCTAATTAACAAACCCCGTATTGTAGTTTTGGGAACTAGTCTGATCGATTTATTACCTTTGACACATTGGAATACAGAGGATGCTTCAGAGGTACACCCAGTCATGAGGGTGATACAAGGTCAACTAAAAGCTACAGAATACGAGTTTCAACAATTTGAGCAACAATTAGTTTTGGAAATATCTGGAAGCTGTATTGAACTGTGTGGAAGCGATATAGCCGCTATTCTGGTGCTTCGTAATATTACTGTCAAAAAACAAATTGAAGAAGCTCTTAAACAAGCAAAAGAAGCAGCCGATGTAGCAAACCGTGCTAAAAGTCAGTTTTTAGCAAATATGAGCCATGAACTTAGAACCCCTCTTAACATTATTCTGGGTTTTACTCAATTAATGCCAAGCAGTGGTTACCTCAATTCACAGCAGCAAGAATATTTGGATGCGATCGCACGCAGTGGAGAACATCTCCTAACTTTAATCAATGATGTGCTGGAAATGTCTAAGATTGAGGCAGGAAAGACAACACTTAATGAAAGTAGCTTCAACCTAGACAATCTTCTGGACTCGCTACAACAGATGTTCCAGTTCAAAGCGGAGTTGAAAAAGATACAGCTTATCTTTGAACGGACAACTAACATCCCTCAATACATTTATACAGATGAAAGCAAGCTGCGCCAAGTTTTAATGAATTTGTTGGGCAATGCTATCAAGTTTACTCAAACAGGTAAAGTTATACTACGAGTCAAGTGGGTCAATGAACGCAGTAATGTACTTCCGCCGCGACTATTATTTGAAGTTGAAGATACGGGACCTGGTATTGCTCCTGTGGAACTTGAGACTTTATTTGAGGCATTTGTTCAAACCAAAACAGGTCAAAATTCTCAAGAGGGAACTGGGCTTGGCTTACCCATTAGCCGTCAGTTTGTGCGTCTTATGGGGGGAGAGATTGCTGTTGAGAGTCAATTAGGAATTGGAACAATATTTAAGTTTGATATCCAAACGACTAGTGTGGTGGAAACGGATGAGATACCAGTGACAAAACCGAGTCAGCAGGTGACTGGCTTGCAAGCTGGACAGCTCAAGTATAAGATTTTGGTGGCAGAAGACAACTTGGAAATTCGTCAGATTTTGATTAAGCTGCTGAGACCTGTCGGTTTTGAAGTGCGGGAAGCAATGAACGGACAAGAAGCGATCGCTCTTTGGCAAAGTTGGTCACCCCACTTAATTTGGATGGATATGCGTATGCCAATGATAGATGGATATGAAGCAACAAGACAAATTAAAGCGAATGGCAACTCAGCACCCGTAGTGATCGCATTAACCGGAAGTGCTTTTGAAGAAGATCGTATGGTGGCTTTATCGGCTGGTTGCGATGATTTTGTGCGTAAGCCATTTCGAGGAGAAATCATCTTTGAAAAAATGGCTGAACATTTGGGAGTGGTTTATGATGTGGAATCCACCCCGTGCCCTTGTGAAAATCTGTTGCAAAATCCATCCTCAGAACCAGTTTTCTCACAAGAAGAACTCACTCAGGCTTTAGCGATGATGCCTCCTACTTGGTTAGAACAGTTGTACGACTACGCTACTAAGGTAAATGGCAAGCCCATTCTTAACCTTATTGAGCAAATACCTCAACCATACGCTCACTTAGCTCATACTCTAACTCACATGGTGAATAACTTTTGTTTTGAGGAAATTATCGCTCTAACCCAGTCTCATCAAGAGCTTTGTGCCGGTTGCGTAAGTTCTGTAACCACAGAAACGCAAGTTAGAGCTTAATCCCACAAGAAAAAACCCGTGTACTTACGGTAACTCTACCGCTCCTAAAACTTTCAGCGTTGTTCTCTGAGTCTCTGTTATCCCTGTAACACCTATAATATTCATTCCCTCATAAGGACTACTAGCTTTGAGAGTGCTCAAACACTTCCCTGTACTAACATCCCAAAGCTTAATCGTTTCATCCATACTACCACTGGCGAGTATTTGCCCATCCGGGCTCCACGCCACTGCATCCACTATATTCTGATGACCCTGCAAGGTATTGAGGCATTTACCGTCACGAGTATCCCATAGCATCACCGTATGGTCACTAGAGCCACTGGCGAGGATTTGCCCATTTGGATTCCATGCCACTGAATATACCCAATTTGTATGACCCTGCAAGATATTAAGGCAGTTACCGTCACGAACATCCCACAACCTGACTGTGCGATCGAAACTACCACTGGCAAGGATTTGTCTATCCGGACTCCACACTACTGAGTATACCCAATTTGTATGACCCTGAAAGGTACTGAGGCATTTACCATCACGAGCGTTCCATAACTTTACCATACGATCGAAACTGCCAGTAGCGAGGATTTGCCCATCTGGACTCCATGCCACTGAAAATACCCTGCCTGCATGTCCTTCCAAGGTATTGAGGCATTTACCGTCACGAGTGTCCCATAACATTACTATTTGGTCACCGCCAGTGGCAAGAATTTGCCCATCTGGGCTCCATGCTATTGACATTACCCAATTGGTATAACCACGTAAAGTATTGATGCGCTCTCCGTTACGAGCATCCCATAGCATCACGACTTGATCGCCACCAGTAGCAAGAGTTTGTCCATCCGGACTCCATGCTGTTGCCCAAATTGGACTGGTATGTCCACTTAAAGCTTTGAAGCACTCACCATGACTCGTATTCCACAATCTCACCACTTGGTCAGTACTGCCACTAGCAAGAGTTTGCCCATCCGGACTCCATGCTGTTGCCCAAACTTGAGTGGTACATCCGCTTAAGGTGTTAAGGCATTGACACGTGTTAGCATCCCACAGTTTCACAGTTTGATCGATACTACCACTGGCAAGAGTTTGCCCATCCGGACTCCATGCTATTGCCCAAACTTGGCTGGCATGACTTTGCAAAGTATTGAGGCACTTGCCAGTGCTAACATCCCATAGCCTCACTGTTTGGTCGCTACTTCCAGTGGCAAGAGTTTGCCCATCCGGACTCCATGCGACTGAATATACCCAATTCCTATGACCTTGCAAAGTATTGAGGCACTTACCGTCACTAGCATCCCATAGCTTTACTGTTTGGTCGCTACTGCCAGTGGCGAGAGTTTGCCCATCCGGACTCCATGCAACGGAATTTACCGAATTTGTATGACCCTGCAAGATATTAAGGCATTTATTGTCACAGATATCCCATAGTCTCACGGTTCGATCGGCGCTGCTAGTGGCAAGGGTTTGCCCATCCGGACTCCATGCGACTGAAGATACCCAATTTGTATGTTCCTCCAAGGTTTTAAGGCATTTACCATTACGGATGTTCCATAGTCTCACTGTTTTATCGGCGCTACCAGTAGCGAGGGTTTGCCCATCCGGACTCCATGCAACTGACCAAACACCACTCGTATGCCCTAACAAAGTATTGAGGCACTTACCATCATGGGTATCCCATAGCCTGACTGCGTGATCGGTGCTACCAGTAGCGAGGGTTTGACCATCTGGGCTCCATGCGACTGAAGATACCCAACTTGTGTGTCCTTTATACACTAACAGTGGTTGACCATTACTGACTTGCCAAACATACGCTTCGTTATTAGCATCCCCTGTTGCTAGTCGTTTTCCATCTGGACTAAAGGCAACAAAAATCACCCCACCAAAGGTTTGAGTAAAAACCGACTTTGTTAAGTCAGAGTACGCAAAGTTGACTTGATGTAAATTCACCTTCTGGAGGTCGGCATACCAAATCGTTAGGGAAGAAAAATCATACCCTGTTAAATCTATTTGTAGGTGATGGCAGAGGTTGATAAGATTACCAGCGCCATAGCCTGAAACGTTTTTCTCATCTCTTAATCTATGGAGTATTCCCTGGATTTGCTGTTCGACTACTGATGCTGAAGAAGCATTCTTGCGAAGTTGTTGAGCTATGGGCTCTAAAATTAACCTTCGTTGGCTCTCCATAACATAATCTTTAACCGTTGTTTTAAGTAAAGCATGGCTTTGCAAAAGAGAGTAAGTTTCTCTTATGTGTTCTTGTTTTCCTGCTATCTCAACGTTCACCTGCTTAATCAATCGCTCCGTAACGTACTCCATCACCACAGGTTGTTGGGTATAACTACTGGATTGTTTTTCAATGAGCGATCGCCAATTCAATGATTCTAATGCTTCTAATAGTTCTGCTCTAGATATCGTCGGGACAATGTCTTCGTGCAATTCGCTAATGGTTGTCCACTCCCGATTAATTGCCAACCAGTACATGACGCTTGCTTCTAAAGGAGACAGACGTTGAAACTGTTGGTCTAGAAGGCGACGAATTCCATTAAAAATTAACGTATTTTGCTCCAGGAATTCCCCAATATTGCCGTCAAATAGGTCTTGAATTGAAGTGGCGATCATCTTCAATGCTAGAGGAGTGTTGCTGTAGCGATCGCATAACGCTTCCTTTTGCTCTTGAGTTCCTGATAGTCCCCTTGCCTGAACTATGGCTTGTGCGACTTCTTGCGATCCCTGTAGTATCAGAGAATACACGGCTGACTCTAATCCCTCCAATGCAGCAATCTCAGCTGGCTTTTCTCGACTAGTAAGGAGCAAGCAACTTTGATGGGGAACTTCACCAATTGCTTTGAGGAGTTCGCCATAATCTTCGTAACCAGGGCGATATTGTCCAACGCAATCACCTGTTTGTAAAACCGTCTCCCAATTGTCCAAAATCAGCAAGCAACGTGAAGAACGCAAGTAGTGGATCAGCCGACCGATTTCCGCTTTAGTTTCCTGTTGCTCGGACACGAAAGGCACTAAGTCAGCCAGAAGAGTCTTTAGGGGTGGAGCGTTGCGGAGACTTCGCCAAATGACACAGTCAAACTCCGCTTGAATTTCTTGTGCTAGTCGTACTACCAGTGCTGTTTTGCCTATCCCCCCCATACCCAATACTGCTACCATCCGACTGCGGGAAGCGTAACTCTCGTCTTGAAGTGAATCGCTCACAATCCATTGCTGTAAATTTTGAAGTTCTGCGCTCCGCCCGTAAAACACAGAAACGTCTATTGCTTCTCCCCAGTCAGAACGTTCTTTGACAATCTGTATATAGGTTTTTTCGGAGGTATTTTCTTGTGAATCTGTATTTTCTAAGTCAGCGATCGCTTGCCAATCGAGAGCTAGTTTGAGACATATTTCTCGAAAATTTCCTGAATCTACAGGCTTACCCGTGAAAAATTTACTTAGAGTCGCTGACGCTAATCCCATATACCGAGCAAGACTTTTTTGGCTGGAAAATCTCTTGCGCCTCAAAGCCAATCTCACTGTCTCAAGACATTCTGGACGAACTTTGAGCGATCGCGACATCCGCAACATAGGTAGAGCAAGTAAAATTACTTAATTATTTTACTCGAAAGTTAGTCGAAAGTCAGTACTAAGTCAGTATATTCTCAGTCTTAAACTGAGTCACTCGTAGGTTTTAATGGATTACTATAAGTAAGGTGCATCTCAAAACTCTCAACTGCAAAAATTAAGAACATCCTGGTATACGCAGTTCGCGATGGCAACTGCTCTATTTTCCTCCGTGCTACATCCGCACTTCACAAATTGGATATAACACCAACATGACTGCACCCACTGTCGTTCAAGTAATTCTCATGACTTTACCAAGCCAAATTTTTAGACGTGGACGCATTCCCAAGAAGAAGATATGGGAGACACCTTCGTCTATAGACCAAGCGATTAACCATTTCCATACGCACGCAGTCGGGAAGGGTTCGAGGTCTGCGAGAATGGAGAATTCATGCGCTTAAATATTCATCAGATATCTTTGTAAAGATATGTAAGATATGCATCTTCATGTAGAAAGATACTGTATAATTATACTTTGCCCGGTCATAAGCTGAGTGTTCAAATGAACAACACCCTTTGTAAGGGCGCAAGGCGTTGCGCCCCTACGCTTGGTTTCAAAAGCGCAATCTATACCCGTGGGAAGTATATTACTGAAGGCTGTGTAATCGTACACCCTTGCGTTCATAAATGTTTCCTCCCTCTCTTTTCTCCCTTGTATCCCTCAATTATTGTGAGAACGGTCATTGATGAGATAATGAAAACTACAAGGGTTTGGTTATTCGTCTTGTGCATCTAATAAGTCTGTAAGTAACGTTTTCAACACGATAAGCAGAGATGAATTTATTATTCATGCTCTTACCAATTCCTTAAATCCTATCTTCAGCAAAGGATGCCCAGATGACATAAAACGATAATGTCCACTACTATAGTTGGACGATAAATGATAAGCCTGTGCTAAATTCTGGAGTCTGTCTGGTTGCATCAGGTTTGAAACGTTGTTGTCAACAAGTTGAACTATTTTAATCCTGCAGTCTATTTTCAGTACCCTGAAAAGCCTTATTGGTGATGTTGCAGTCTAATGACTCGCAAACGTTCAGGGCTGTAAGTCTGCTCTCATCTGCTATGTCTACAAAATTGCAGTGGAGAAATTTTTTATGCCAATTACACCAACTTATCCAGGTGTATACATTGAGGAAATCAAGAGTGGTGTACGCACTATTACAGGCGTAGCTACATCCATTACAGCGTTTATTGGGCGTACTTTGCAAGGTCCTGTCAATGAGCCTACCTTAATCAATAGCTATAGCGACTTCGAGCGCATTTTTGGTGGATTGTGGATAAAAAGCACTTTAGGCTTTGCTGTACGTGATTTTTATCAAAATGGAGGCAGTCAAGCAATTATTGTACGCTTGCTTCATCCAAACTTTGCGACAGAGGGGCAAGAAGTCAAGGCATTAGAAGCTGCAAAGGCTGTTGCAAATGTTGCTAAGGGAGCTGCAAATGGAGCAGCCGCTAAAGCAGCAGCAAAAGCTAAAGCAAACGAATACGAAAGCAAAGAACCAGAAGAAAATGTTGCAGCACAAGCTGTCCTCAATGCTATCGATACTTTAGCTGATGGTGCTTCATCAAGTGACATTGAAAAAGCTGTCAATGATGCAGTTAACCAAGCTGTTGCAAGAAAAGCCCTCCTATCCCTAGGTGAAGCAAGCAATAGGTTAACGTTGGCAGCGGTAAGTGCGGGTGCATGGGCAAATAGTTTGCGTGCCCGTGTAGATCGTGACGTACCAAAAAATGACGAGTTGCCTCAGAGTTATAAATCCTTTGGGATATCTTCGTCAGATGTGTTCAACTTAACTGTCCGAGATATTAACTCAGGTACAACTGAGGTGTTCCGTAATGTTACGGTAAAGCCTAGCCCGCGCCAAGTTAAAAAAGTTTTGGAAAATGAATCTCAACTTGTTCGTGTTATGGAATTCTCTGCAACAGAGATCCCTGAAGCAACTGACGCGAGATTAGAACAAACACGGCAAAATGCTAGCGAGGAAGAGAAGAAAATACTAAGCCGGATACAACCTTTTGATCGAGAAGACATTACGCGATCGCTGCGGTCAATTGGAGTTGATGATACTAACAGAGGCACAGATGGTTCAGAAGAACTAGATGTAAACGATTTCGTAGGAATTGGTTTGGAAGCAAACAAGAAAGGTCTGTATGGACTACTGAAAACTGACATATTTAACTTGCTTTGCATTCCTCCATATAAGGACGATGGAGTTGATACAAACTTGTTAGAGCAAGCAGCGCAGTTCTGCCAGGAGCATCGAGCATTCTTAATTATTGATTCACCCCCAAACAAAACGAAAGACAGCATTAAGGATTGGGTCAATGGGCTGACTCGTAACAACTATGCAGCTGTATTCTTTCCCAGACTCAAAACGCCCAATCCTTTACGTGATAACCAAATAGAAGAGTTTGCACCTTGTGGGGTAGTGGCTGGTATCTTTGCTCGAACCGATGCTCAACGAGGGATATGGAAAGCACCAGCAGGCTTAGAAGCTAATCTGGTGGGAGTGCCTGAATTAAGTGTACCGTTAACCAATGATGAGAATGGAGAACTCAATCAGTTAGGCATTAACTGCTTGCGCTCTTTTCCAGTTAACGGACGAGTGATTTGGGGATCGCGTACTCTGCGTGGAGCAGATCAACTGGCCGATGAGTACAAATACATTCCTGTTCGTCGTCTTGCTCTCTACATCGAAGAAAGTCTTTATCGCGGTACTCAGTGGATAGTATTTGAACCTAACGATGAGCCTTTGTGGGCACAAATTCGCCTTAACATTGGCGCTTTTATGAATAATCTTTTCCGTCAAGGAGCTTTTCAAGGTAGGACTCCGCAAGAAGCTTATTTCGTAAAGTGCAGTAGCGAAACGACAACCCAAAATGACATTAATTTGGGAATTGTTAATATTTTGGTAGGCTTTGCACCACTGAAACCAGCCGAATTTGTAGTTATCAAGATTCAGCAGATTGCGGGTCAAATCGCAACTTAAGGAGGAAATTATGGAATTTGCAGTTAATCCACAGCGGTTTGACCCTTATAAAAACTTTAAATTCCGGGTCAAGTGGGATGGAAAATATGTTGCTGGAATCAGCAAGGTAGGTGCTCTTAAACGTACAACTGAAGTGGTAAAACACCGTGAAGGTGGAGATCCCAGTACTTCACGCAAATCTCCAGGACGCACAGAGTTTGAGGCAATTACTTTAGAAAGGGGCGTAACTCACGACCCAGAGTTTGAGAAGTGGGCTAGCAAAGTGTGGAACTTTAAAAACGCCCAAGCAGGAGCCGATCAACGGACAAAAGAAACTTCGCTGGCTGACTTCCGCAAAGATATTATTATTGATGTCTTTAATGAGGCGGGTCAGAAAGCAATATCTTACAAAATTTACCGTTGTTGGGTTTCAGAATACCAAGCCTTACCTGACCTTGATGCTAATGCTAATGCAATAGCAATTCAGCAAATTAAGCTGGAAAATGAGGGATGGGAACTAGATGAAGAAGTGAAAGAGCCCAGGGAAGAAAGCTTTTAGGGAGACACTTTAGCAATCTATGCGTACACTGTCTGCTCAGGAATTATTAAGTGTTTGGGAGCAGGGATTAATCCAGCAGCCTGTTCAACGTGCATTAACGCTGCTAGCTGTTGCCTGCCCTGAAACTTTACCTAAGCAACTAGCAGAACTGAGTATTGGTCAGCGTGATGGCTTGTTGCTAACTCTGCGAGAGTGGACTTTTGGGTCACAGATCCAGAGTTTAGCAACTTGTCCTAATTGTGGCGATCGCCTAGAACTACTTTTCAGTGTTGCAGATATTCGAGTTAGCGCCCTAACCCAGTCGGCAGAAGCATTGTCTGTGGAGATCGCTGATTATATGGTACAGTTCCGTTTACCCAACAGTTTGGATCTATTGGCGATCGCGGCATCAGCCAATTTAAAAAACGACCAAAAGAGCAGTCAAAAAGCTCTATTGGAACGCTGTTTGGTAAACGTTTGCTACCATGAGGAAACTCAGTCTATCAAGCAACTACCCCCCGATGTTGTTAACGCAGTAATAACACAGATGGCAAAGGCTGACCCTCAAGCAGATATACAGCTTAACCTCTCATGTCCCGCTTGCGGTCATCAGTGGCAGTCAATCTTTGACATCGTATCTTTTTTTTGGAGCGAGCTCCATGCTTGGGCAATTCGCGTTTTGCGGGAAGTGCATATTTTAGCTTCTGCCTATGGCTGGAGAGAGGCAGATATTCTAGCGATGAGCTCTTACCGACGGCAGTTGTATTTAGGGATGGTAGGTAAATGAATGATTATCTCAGTAATTTGGTAGCAAAAAGTACTAATATGACGGATATGGTTCGACCTCGGCTACCATCTTTATTTGAGCCTACAGGAGAAGTAAGCGAATTGGTTGTGGGACAAGAGTTCGACCGAGAGCAAATGACGGTTAATTCTCTGGTACAGGAAACAGAGGTAAACGAACCGCCAATGCAAAGGACAACGGCTCTTCCTTCAACTCATACAAAGTCGCGATCAACAGTAGCACCTGTCATTGCAAGTGAAACGAAGTTGAGCAAAGCAATCTCACCCGATCCCAAATTACCACAACAGAACGTAACTTGGTCTAACCAGTTGAGAGAGGAGCAATCACTCAATCCCACTTGGAAGCAAATACCCAATCATCCCCATCCATCCCTATCAACTCCTTCTGTAGAAACAACTGATTTGATACCGTCCATCAATCAGCCTTCCGTTGAATCATCACCTATAAGCAGCAAAGAATCCCCGATGCCTGAAACTCCTCAGCCTCTATCTCTTGCTCAGTCTGTGGTAACCAACGCCTCTTTTAAACTTATTCCATCAGAGGAAATTATTGCCACTATCAATGAAATTCAGACACCCCATCTGCAAAAGCCAGCAGCAAAGGCACCTCACAGTGCAAGTATTTTACTGAATGAAAAAACAGTGCCAGTTTATACAAAAAAACCGACAGAACCTGACGTAGTTCCTGCACCTCAAACTGTGGTAGTATCTCCCCACACTCCTACAGTTAAGTTAGTGGAGCAAGAATCTTCTCAAGCAACACCAACGCAGTCAGCACCGACAATTCACGTATCCATTGGTCGTATAGAAGTCCGGGCAACACCAACCAGTACGCAGCCCTCAACGCGATCGCGCCCGACACCTTCTGTAATGAGTTTAGAGGAATACTTGCGCCAACGGGGAGGCGGCAAATGAGTAATTCACGGGCAATTGCTGCTGTTACCAGCACCTTGCGTCAGATGCTGCAACGGCGATTTGATATGAATGGCTTTGAGAACGTCACGGTCACGACCAAACCCCCCGATAAAGCCCGCGATAACAACAATAGCAACGGCAATCAGGTCAATTTGTTTCTCTACCAAACAAAAGAAAATTCTGCTTGGAGAAACATGGACATTCCCTCCCAAGTAAAACCCGGAGAAACAGGACAACCGCCCTTAGCACTGAATCTCTATTACCTTTTAACTGCCTATGCTCAAAATGATGACTTTCCCGAACCTACCAGCCATCGCTTACTGGGAGAGGCAATGAGTGTGTTTCATGACTATACGGTTCTCAAACCTCAAGATATTAAAGACGCTTTGCCCACTGCGGATTTAGATAAATACGATTTGTATCACCAAGTCGAACGGGTGCGGATTACTCCACAAATGCTAAATTTAGATGAATTGTCAAAATTGTGGACGACCTTTCAAACCCAGTATCGGATTTCCACTGCTTATGAAGTGTCAGTGGTGTTGATTGAAAGTATCCGCCCTACAAAAGCACCACTGCCAGTGCTTTCGCGGAGTTCAGGCGATCGAGGTGTGACTTCCCAGGCAAACCTGGTTCCTCCCTACCCGACGCTGACTGCCATCAATTTCACAGCCATAGAAGAAGCAAGGCTAAAACTGCCCGCAAACCAAAAATTGTTATTGCAGAAGCCTGTAGCTAACTTAGGAGATGCCTTAACTTTAACAGGCTATAACCTAGACGGTAACAATGTCGAGGTAGCTTTTAGTCACCCGCAACTACAAGAGCCTAACAAAATTACTGTCCCAGCCACAGATCGGACATCTGATGAGATTTATCTGACACTTCCTACCGATCAACTGGACAAATGGCCTTGTGGATTTTACACCGTGACAGTAATCACAGATGGCACCAGCAATGGTTTACCTTTACCTTTAGCACCAAAAGTAGAAGAAATCACTGTTGACCGACGAGATAACTCAGACCCCAATAAGCCCAATAATGTCATCCTTAAGGTCAGATGTAGCCTCCAGGTATTTCAAGGACAAAGAGTTTCGCTGGTGCTAAATACTCAAGAAACAGCCCTATCCATGGTCAGTAATCGCGAATTACCTGCCAAGTTGCACTCAGACAAAACTGATTTTCTGGAATTTGAACTAGGTAACATTCTTGCGGGTACGTACCAAGTGCGACCTCGATTGCGGGTGGATGGGGTAGATAGCCTTATCGTTAACTACGCTGCAACACCTCTCGTCGTTCCACTTACCTTTATACCTGAAATATCATTAGAGATAATCTCATGAATGATCTGGATTTCTGGCAGCAAAACAACGAAGAATACTTGGCAAAGGCACTGGTATGGTTGCGTCTGTGCCTTGAAAGACAGGTGAGTCGGGTACAGGGTGTAGAGAGTATGCCATCGACACCACCTAAGCGGCGCTTCTTAAGGCGATCGCCTGACACTTCTGTCACTGACTTACCCGCTCTGCCGTCAGGAGAACACGAGGATAATATTGATAAAAAACTAGCAAAAGCTGCTAGAGAGATGAGTGATGCTCAAGAACTGCAACCACCTCCAGCGATGGTAATTTTGAGTCAGAGATTGGGGCTTTCTCCATTTGAGCAGCAAGTATTATTACTATGCAGTGCAGTAGAATTAGATACTCGCATAGCTACACTTTGCGCCCAAGCTCAAGATAACATTCATCAGCCTTATCCGACTTTTGCTCTCGCTTTATCTTTGTTTGACCAACCAGCTTGGGATGTGTTATCACCAGAACGTCCTTTGCGTTACTGGCGGCTAATTGAAATCAATCAACCAAACGCACAACCCCTAACGACTAGTGCTTTACGGGCAGATGAACGGATTGTTAACTATATCAAAGGATTAAATTATTTAGACGATCGGTTAGCACCTTTTTTAGTATCTTTAGAGACATTATATTTTCCCAATCAATTACCAACTTCTCAACAACAAACAGTAGCAGCGATCACCCCATACCTGCGACAATATCAACGGCGATCGCCCATCATTCAACTGTTAGGCGCAGACTCTGCTAGTAAGCAATTAGTAGCACAGCAAGCCGCCCAAAGCGTTAATTTATTCCTCTATCGCCTTCCTGTAGAACTACTACCAGCCCAAACTGGGGAATTAGAAACCTTTATTCGCCTTTGGGAAAGGGAAAGCCTGCTTTTACCTATTGTCCTATATATAGATGCTCAAGAAATTGCCAATACACCCCCAGTAGAAGGACAAGCCCCACCTTTGCACCGCTTTGCTTCCCGTAGCCATGGGTTGTTATTTTTAAGTAGTCGGGAAATTCGCTCAAATTTAGGTCGTCCTAGTGTCTCAGTAGATATTGCTAAACCAACCACAGAAGAACAAAAGCAGATTTGGGAGAAAATGTTAGGCGATGGTAGCGATAAAATTTCTACCCAGTTAGCTGGTCAATTTAACCTCAACTTGTCAACAATTCAACAAATCGCCCAAACCACCAAAGCCAAAGTATCTAACTTAGACCCCACTTTTTACTATCAGCTGTGGTCAGCTTGCTTAACAAATACCCGTCCCCAGTTAGATATCCTTGCTCAACGCCTCAACCCCAAAGCGACTTGGGAAGATATTGTTCTTCCTGAAGAAGAAACCAACCTCTTACGCCAAATTGCTCACCAAATGCAGCAGCGTAGCAAAGTTTACCAAGATTGGGGCTTTGAAAATCGTATGAATCGAGGATTAGGTATCAGTGCCTTATTTGCTGGAGAAAGTGGCACAGGTAAAACAATGGCAGCAGAGGTAATTGCCAATGATTTACATCTAAATCTATACCGTATTGATTTATCAGCCGTCATCAGTAAGTATATTGGGGAAACTGAGAAAAACCTGCGCCGACTTTTTGATGCTGCTGAAGACGGGGGAACAATCCTCTTTTTTGATGAAGCTGATGCTCTTTTTGGCAAACGCAGTGAAGTCAAGGATTCCCATGACCGTTATGCCAATATTGAAATTAACTACTTATTGCAGCGTATGGAAGCCTTTCGTGGGTTGGCGATATTAGCAACTAATATGCGAAATGCCTTAGACCATGCCTTTATGCGGCGTTTGCGGTTTATTATCACTTTTCCATTTCCCAATCCTACAGAACGGCAGAAGATTTGGCAAAGAGCATTTCCACTTGAAGTGCCAATAGAAAAGTTGGACTTTGCTCGATTGGCAAGGTTAAACTTGACTGGGGGTAGTATTCATAACATTGCTTTAAACGCTGCATTTTTAGCTGCCCAGCAAGGAACAGCCATTACTATGCCCATAGTTTTACAAGCAGCACGAACAGAGTTTCGTAAATTAGACCGACCAATTAATGAAGTAGATTTTCGCTGGCAAGAAATAGGGGTGAAAGTATGAATATTCACATAAATATTGAGCGGTTAATTTTAGATGGAGTGACTGTATCCCATGCCCAACGTCCTTTGTTGCAAGCAGCCTTAGAGAAGGAATTGGGACGATTGTTAGCCACTGGTGGTTTGGGTGCGGAATTTTTAGCTGGAGGTGCAGTCCCTAGTGTCAGTGCAGGTAATATACAAATCACCCCTGATAGTAATTACACTCAAATGGGACAGCAAATAGCTCAAGCAGTATATCGAGGGATTGGGTCATGACACGGCAGACAGCGGTTCATATGCAGCATACACCGACGATACCACCGCTTTCCAAAGGTGGGATTTTGCAACGGAAGTGTGATACTTGCGGACAACGCAAAATGACGGTCGGAGATTGTGAGTATAAAATGTAAATTCACTAGTAACAGCTTAAGTCCGCAGGCTGGAGAAAAATTTCCCAGCAATCACACTAATCAAATAGTACTTAAAAACTCCCTAGCTATGACTACCTTCCCTGGTTCACCCCGGCTACTTAAAGGTGGCATCGTATTAGTTGATCCCAACACTGCTATTGTGCAACGCATAATTGCCCTACAATATAATCCTGATACTCTCAGCCGCACATTACAGGTACAGGGAGCAGGCACAGAAAGTGGCGATCGCGCTGAAGCACTACGGCTAAAAGGTCCACCTGTGGAAACAATTAAGTTAGAAGCAGAAATCGATGCCACCGACCAGCTAGAATTTCCCAATCAAAATCCCAATACCGCTGAGTTGGGAATTTACCCCCAATTAGCAGCCTTAGAAACTATTATTTACCCCTCTAGCAGACAATTAGAAAATAACAATACTCTAGCTCAATCAGGCACAATAGAAATTGCGCCGATGGAAACTGCTCTCCCCTTATTTGTATGGAGCAAAAACCGCGTTTTACCCGTGCGGCTTACAGATTTTAGTATTACAGAAGAGGCTTTTGATACAGCCTTAAATCCGATTCGTGCCAAAGTCAGTTTGGGAATGCGAGTCTTAAGTGTAAGTGACCTGGGATTTGACCATAAGGGCGGTAACTTATTTATGGTCTATCACCGCCAGAAAGAAAAATTAGTGAAACTCAGTCAATCAGGAACTTTTGGTGTTTTGGGTATTGGAGGTATTTAGATGACTGACCAAATACAAGCAACAGCAATTCAGGGAATTCTCCAAGCATTTGCCTTAAAAGCTAACCAGTTTCTCCCTAATAGTCGTTACTCTGAAGTGGAGACAGCGACACTGCAAACATCCACAAATAAAACCGTTATTTATCTCCGGCGGCGATTTGTACCACATCCAGAAAAGTTTTCCCTTCTGCAAGAGCATACTGTCACAGAAGGCGATCGCTTAGATAATATCACTGCTAATTACCTAGGCGATCCAGAACAATTTTGGCGGCTCTGCGATGCAAATCGCGCCATGCACCCAGATGAGTTAACCATCACTATTGGTCGTCAGCTGCGAATTACTTTACCAGAAGGCATACCAGGAACAGCCAATGCTTAAAGGTATCAACCTCACACTCATGGTTGGCTCAGTTGTACCCGTACCTGTACCGCAGGTAGTACTTGAAGCTTTAACTAGCCTCTCAGTAACCACTAGTGCAGAAGGTAAGAGTGGCTTTCAATTATCATTTACTCTGAGCAACCGTTCGCCTTTACAAACCCTGTTTCTACTGTCAAAAAGTAGCCCCTTTCCTTTGATGCGTGTCATCATCATTGTCACTCTCAATGGTACACCAAATGTGATTATGGACGGCGTAATGACCAACCATCAAATCGCTCCTGGAGGTAACTCTGGCAACTCTACACTTACCATTACTGGGGAAGACTTAACGGTAGTGATGGATAAACAAGATTTCAGCGGCTTTCCCTTTCCCGCCACACCACCAGAGGGAAGAGTAGCATTACTGTTAGCTAAATATGCTTTTTTAGGTCTTATACCCTTGATTGTACCCAGTATTCAAGTGTATATTCCCATCCCTACTAACTCTATCCCCGCCCAACAAGGGACAGATTTAAATTATATCAACGAACTAGCAGAGCAAGTTGGCTACAAATTTTATATTGAACCAGGTCCAGCTGTAGGTACGAACACTGCCTATTGGGGACCACAAATCAAAATTGGTGCTCCTCAACCAGCTCTCAACATTAACATGGATACCTTTACTAATGTTGAGTCTTTGAATTTTACTTTTGACAATAACCTCAATACTATTCCCACCGTCTATATTTACAACGAATTGACCAAAGGAACGATTAAGATTCCTATTCCACCAATTACACCGCTTAGTCCTCCTTTAGGTTTATTACCACCGATAGCAACTCGCTTAGCACCTGTGAGTGATAACCTTTCTAAACGCTCAATTCCCCAAGCAGTTATGCTGGGTTTGGCGAAAGCAGCAAAGTCAGCAGAAGCTGTAACTGGTGAGGGTACCTTAGATGT
The DNA here is from genome assembly GCF_000346485.2 of Scytonema hofmannii PCC 7110. Classification (NCBI taxonomy): domain Bacteria; kingdom Bacillati; phylum Cyanobacteriota; class Cyanophyceae; order Nostocales; family Scytonemataceae; genus Scytonema; species Scytonema hofmannii. Next base: position 11,268,852 of record NZ_KQ976354.1, on the reverse strand, counting down.
ATTGCGCTATGGACGGATTTTAAAAGCCCGTAAATTAGTGGGGGTGCGTGGGGCGGGAATAGCATTTGATGGGCTGTATTACGTAACTAGCGTGACGCATAACATCAAACCAGGAGAATACAAACAAAGTTTTAAATTGAGCCGTAACGGTTTAATATCAACTCTTCCAGTGGTGGTTCCATGACAGAAACAAGTAAATATTATGGCAAGTATAGAGGGACAGTTGTTAATAATAGCGATCCAGAACAACGCGGACGAATACAGGCGATAGTCCCTGATGTTTTGGGCGTAATTCCCTCTAATTGGGCTATGCCTTGCTTACCAATTGCAGGCAAACAAGAAGGTGTGTTTATGGTTCCTCAAGTTGCTGCTGGTGTTTGGATTGAATTTGAACAAGGTGAACCAGATTACCCGATTTGGGTAGGAGGATTTTGGGGAGCGGCTGCTGAAGTTCCAGCATTGGCACTGACACCTCCTCCCATTCCACCAGGACAAAACATTGTTATCCAAACTACTTTGCAAAATTCTTTAATTATTAGTGATGCTGCACCAACTCGCGTGTCTGGAGGTATTGCCTTAAAAAGTCCGACAGGAGCAACAATCGTAGTTAACGATAGTGGTATCTATATTGATAATGGCAAAGGTGCAAGTTTAATTATGGTTGGACCAACAATCACAATTAATAATGGCGCGTTGGTAGTTACTTAATGAGCTCTTAGAAACCACCTTATTTTTAAGTTTTAATTTCCACAACTATTCATTGCTTATGCCAGGACCTTTACTACACGTTGGCGCAACTATACTTTGTTCTCATGCAGGACAAGCTCAACCTACAATTCCCTATCCACGAGTACTAGTTAATGGACAGCCAATAGTATTGCAAAGCACACCTTATATTGTTGCTGGTTGTACATTACCACCACCGCCAGCAGCCAATGGTCCTTGTGTTACGGCTCAGTGGGTAACAGGAGCTATGCGTGTTTTTGCCAATGGCGTACCCGTGTTACTTCTCAGCAGTCAAGCAATTTGCGCTCCGACTGCTATACCGTTAATTCCCGGTATTGCACAAACACGAGTTTTAGGGATGTGAGAAACTGATGAACATTGACTTTCCATTCCACTTTGACAATCGAGGTCGTACAGCGACCACTACCAATGACGACCATATCCGGGACATGATTGAACAATTACTCTTTACTAATCCTGGCGAACGGGTCAATCGCCCAGACTTTGGCAGTGGTTTACTACAACTAATATTTGCTCCTAACAGCCCTGAATTAACGGCAACGTTACAATTTACCACGCAAGCAGCACTACAACGTTGGTTGAGTGACCTTATTGAAGTGCAAGGGCTGGAAGTCACTAGCAAGGATTCTTACTTGCGAGTGTTTGTGCAATACACCGTCAAACGTAGTGGGGAACAACGTAACGAAATTTTTGAACGGAGCAATGCATTATGAATGAGCCAGTTCTAACCTGTGAAAACGAACAGCGTCTTCACGAGGTTCGGAAGCGAAACCTCAACGGGCTGGATTATTTGGAAGTCAGCGATGACCAGCGATCGCTTTGCGTTCACTTCATTGGTTCTGTCCCAGAAAATATCACAAAGGACAACATTTGGATTGAGGGAGGTCAGCGCATCCGCGATATCAAGGTGACTGGTGTGGAGCGTGAGATTCAAGAAGATCCCACCCTTGACAGTTGCTTGCAGGTGTTTGTCAATAAACCAGGGGACTTTTCAACCTATACCCTTCGTTTAGTGAGGTTAGAAGGTTTTGACCCTCGCTATGCCCAATTAAAATTCAGTTTCAAAGTTGGTTGTCCCAGCGATCTAGATTGCAAGACGGTACCTACTTATACTTCTTCTATAGAAAGAATTGAGCCAGAAATTAATTATTTGGCTAAGGACTACGCCAGTTTCCGCCAATTAATTTTAGACCGTTTGGCATTAATTATGCCTGATTGGCAAGAACGCCACGTTCCTGACTTAGGAATTACTTTGGTGGAACTCTTGGCTTACGTAGGTGACTATCTCAGCTATTACCAAGATGCTGTTGCAACCGAAGCATATTTAGACACAGCCCGCCAGCGTATTTCCGTGCGCCGTCATGTTCGCTTGGTTGATTACGCCATGCATGAGGGTTGCAATGCTCGTACTTGGGTATGGTTGGAAACTGAAAATAATACTGAGATAAATTTAAATAATGTTTTCTTTATTACTAAATACCAAAACACTTCTGCGGTTAGCACAATTCTAAGTGTTAACGATCTAAGAAACATTTCTAGCAGCAGTTACGAAGTATTTGAGCCAATTTTTACAAACTCCCAAGCACAAATCCATTTATACAAAGCACACAATGAAATTCGTTTTTATACCTGGGGCGATCGCCAGTGTTGTTTACCCAAAGGAGCAACCAGCGCTACTCTGTTAGATGGATGGGTTCCAACTTCTAGTCAGCCTACAAAACAAGAAGAATCCTGTGACGATGGCGATACCTCTAAACCTTTGCCACAATTAGACCGCAAGCTGAAATTGAAAGCAGGTGACATTCTGATTTTTGAAGAGGTAAAGGGAGCCAAAACAGATAATGTGGCAGATGCCAATATAACTCACCGCCATGCTATCCGGTTGACTCGCGTTGAACAAGGTGTAGATGCAGTTTACCCAGTCAAGGTTGATAACGTTACCCAAGAAATGCCCACTCCTATTGTAGAAATTAGTTGGGCACTAGAAGATGCGTTACCGTTTCCTCTTTGTATTTCAGCAATTGGTTTAGCCCCAGAATGCAAGTTAATTAAAGACATTAGTGTTGCACGGGGTAATGTCATTTTGATAGACCACGGACAGACGCTTCCGCCTCCTCTGGAAGATTTAAAAACAGTGGTAGAAAAAGAAGCGATCGCCCTTTGTGAAGAAGAAGGTCAGCCCGCAAACATGATGGCATTGCCCGAATTATTCCGTCCCCAGCTCAAACACACACCACTGACCTTCCGTCAACCACTTTCTGCCCAAGAATTGTCTCAGGCTCCCGCTTCCAAATTACTCACTCAAAATCCCCGGCTTGCTGTACCCCAAATTACAAAGCTGATTGGCGTTCCAGTTAACTATAAAGAACCGATTAACCCCGAGTGTCTGTTTGAAGCTAAGGAATGGGAATGGACGCTTGCACCTAGAGGCGATTTGCAGGCAAGCTACAGCCAAGAACAGCATTTTGTTGTTGAGATGGACGACGAAGGCTATGCCCATCTACGTTTTGGCAATGGTGAATTGGGACGGATGCCAGAGGTAGGAACGCGTTTTTTTGCGACTTACCGCATTGGCAATAGTATAGCCGGAAACATTGGTGCTGACACCATTGCTCACGCTGTTTTTCGTTGCGAGCCAAAGAGTATTATTCCTCACAACCCCCTGCCTGCTCAAGGTGGCATAGCACCTGAACCCTTATCTGAGGTAAAACTTTTTGCCCCCCACACCTTCGCCAAGGAATTACAACGGGCGATAACGGCTCAAGACTACGCCGATATTGTCATGCGTGACTTTTCTGACAGCGTGCAGCGCTCGGCAGCTATGTTACGTTGGACGGGGAGTTGGTGTGAGGTGTTAGTGGTGATTGACCCCTTAGGAACCCAGACAACTAGTGAAGAGTTATTGACAGCAATTACCAAACACCTTTACCGCTTTCGTCGCATAGGTCACGATATCGTGGTGAAATCAGCGACATACGTACCGTTAGATATTGCGATGACAGTATGCGTACAACCCAACTATCTGCGCGGACACATCAAAGCTGCCTTATTAGACGTGTTTAGCAATCGCATCTTAGCAGATGCTCGGCGTGGCTTCTTCCATCCAGATAACCTCACATTTGGAACAGGTATTGCCCTCAGCAAATTAGTTGCTAGTGCCCAAGCCGTACCTGGTGTAGAAAACGTTGTTGTAACAAAATTGCAGCGCTTGTATGAAGGTAATAATGGAGAACTGGATAACGGTATCCTACCTCTCAATCTCCAAGAAGTTGCCCAACTGGATAATAATCCTAATTTTCCTGAAAACGGTAAATTTGAGCTAATCCTGCGAGGTGGACGATGAATAAAACCAGCTGCTGTTTTAAAGGACTAGAAATCCTCACACCCATGTCTGCTGCTAACCGTCCTGGTTTAAATGCCTTAAAATATCGAGTTGGCACCCATGCTAGTTTTTTAGAAACGATGAAGACGTGTTTTTCTAGTAGCGTCTTTTTATCCCTTGCCAACCTCAAAACACGCAATGCAAATGACCCTGCGATCGCTTTTTTAGATGCCTGGGCAACTGTAGCAGATGTTCTGACTTTTTACCAAGAACGTATTGCTAATGAAGGTTATCTGCGGACAGCGACTGAGAGGCGATCGGTTTTGGAGTTAGCGAGGTTGGTTGGTTACAGATTGCGTCCTGGTGTAGCTGCTACCGTCTATCCTGCCTTCACTATGGAAACGGGTTATAACAAAGGTAGCGAAATACCCGCAGGAAATCGGATTCAAAGTTTGCCGGGTATTGGTGAAATGCCGCAATTTTTTGAAACCGCAGAAAAAATCTCAGCCCGTGCAGATTGGAATAATTTGCAACCACGCCTCACCCGTCCGCATTTTATTAATAGGGAAACAGACACAATTTATTTTCAAGGAATTACAACTAACCTCAAACCCAACGACGCTGTGTTGTTTGTATTGAGCAATCACCCAGACAACAAGGTATTTCGCCAAGTAAAAGCTGTAGAACCACAGGCGATAGAAAATCGCACAAAGGTGGAGTTGCAAACAGCTAACACGCAACAGATTTTGCAGCAGGAAGTCAATTCTTTAACTATGAGCCAAGGAAGGAACTCAAGAGGTGAGAGCAAATGCCCTTTTAAAAACCTGGGTTCTGCTGATGAAGGTCTACTCAAGAATTTACTTCAGCCCCCCTCCATTCCACCTGCTAACGCCTTACAACTAGGATTAACCCCAAAACAGGTTTACAAATGTGAGTCGGATATTGCTCCACAGATATTGACAGCACTCAAGCCAAGGTTAACAGACACCCTTTACACTGCTTTGCAGAATACCTTAGATACGAGCAAGTCGGGTTCACAGAGTACGCAAGCTTTTCGGGTGAAAGCTGCACCTTTTGGAGCAAACGCACCCCTCAAGCCAGTTTACGATGATCGAGGCAGAATTCAGGGTTATGAAGAGTGGGCGATCGCAGGTACAATGACAATAGGTGTACAAGTGTTCTGGGATGATAATCTCCTAGAAGACAACAGTCAGATTTCATTTCAAAGAGATGATGATGAAACAATAAGCGTGGAAGCCTCAGTAGCCACTTCCGATGATATTCCTCTGAACCCTTATGGAATAGTAGTTCGCATAACTAGACTGCCCGAAGTAACTCCAGATGAAGAGGTCGTTGTACCAAGAGATTTATCAACTAGACAAGTATCAACTAGACAAACGAACGAACTCCGCTTTGAATTCTTTGAATCCGTCACTGGACAAGTCCCATCAGATCCCACCAGCCAACCGCTACAAATTATTCAATTAAGATGGGTTGATAACAATTTGTTTGTCCGGGTTGACCAGGATCGGGAAAGATTCGTTTTGCGGCTTGAACGAGCGCTACAAGAGAAAATTCTTCGATACTCAACTGACGCTTGCAAGGTAAGCATTACATCTAATAGGGAAGAGAGTTCTCTTTCTATCCTTTGCGAATCACCTGCTCCAATTCCTAATGATTCTGGTACATTAAAACAACAAATGGCACTAGATGCTCTGTACGAGCAAATCACTGTAGAAAGTTGGGTTGCAATTCAACGTCCCGAACAGGTTCGACCAGATATCTATCAGGTTACAAAAGTGGAAACTGTTACCCAAGCAAAATATGGGATAACTGCCAAAGTGACGCAGCTAACATTAGATAGAAACTGGTTAAAAGAGAGCGATCGCTCTTTAAGCCTACTGCGGCAAACTACTGTTTATGCCCAAAGCGAAGAATTGCGGCTAGCAGAGGAAGTCATTGACCCTAAAGCCGAACCCGTGAAAGGCAGCGAAATTGAATTGGGAGCGCTTTATGACGGGTTACAGCCCGGACGATGGCTGATTGTATCTGGAGAACGTGCTGATTTAGGGGAAACGACAGGGGTTAAGGCGAGCGAACTTGTGATGCTATCTAGTGTTACTCAGCGCGTAACTACAATGGTTAAAAGTGAAGAGCAAGAAATACCAGGTGATAAAACGCACACGTTCCTCCACCTTGCCCAATCCTTAGCATATAAGTATAAACGCGATACCGTCACTGTTTATGGCAATGTCGTCAAAGCTACACATGGGGAAATGCGTACTGAAATCTTAGGTAGCGGTGATGGTAGCAAAGCATTCCAACAATTTCCGTTACGCCAGCCGCCTCTGACCTACATACCTGCTCCTACCCCTGAGGGTGCTGCCAGTACCTTAGAAGTGCGAGTCAATGACATTCTTTGGTATGAAACAGAAACCCTTGCAGGGCTAAAACCAACGGAGCGTGCATACATCACCAAAACTGATGATGACGGAAAAAATACGGTTATTTTTGGGACAAGGCTACCCACAGGAGTGGAAAATATTAGGGCTGTGTACCGCAGTGGCATTGGTCAAGTAGGCAATGTCAAGGCAGAGCAAATTAGCTTGCTGGCATCTCGTCCTCTAGGGTTGAAAGCTGTCATCAATCCCTTACCTGCAACTGGAGGTGCTGACCGAGAAAGCCGCGACCAAGCACGTAAGAATGCACCTTTGCAAGTCATGGCTTTAAACCGCCTGGTATCTGTACAAGACTACGCCGACTTTGCCCGCACTTTTGCAGGGATTGGTAAAGCCAGTGCCATGCTGGTATCTGATGGTCGCCGTCAGGTGGTACATTTGACAATTGCTGGAGTGGACGACATTCCTATTGATGAAAAATCGGATTTGTACCGCAATTTGTATCAAGCACTGCGTCAGTTTGGTGACCCCAATCAGCCCGTGCGACTAGAACTGCGGGAACTGATGGTACTGTTCGTGAGTGCCAAAGTCAAAATTTTACCCGACTATCAGTGGGAGTCAGTCGAACCACAGCTGCGGCAAACATTGCTCGATACTTTTAGTTTCGAGCGTCGAGAATTGGGGCAGGATGTCACTTTTAGCGAAGTTATCAGCACAATGCAAAAGGTTCCAGGCGTTGATTTTGTGGATGTAGATATTTTGGATAGCGTCTCTGAGACAGAAGCTGCCAATCCAGACATCCTTATCCAGATATTAGAGAAATTAGCGAAGGGAAAGACTTACCAAAGGCAAAACACACAGAACCTTGAGGATGATATACAACCTCGAAAACGCATTACCGTTAACTTTGCCAAAGCGACTCAGCAAATGATTCAGCCGGCTCAACTAGCTGTGCTCGTTTCCTCCCAACCTCTGACTCTGATTCTCAATCCTTTGAAGGAGAACCTATGAGTAAGCCACAAGACCGTCTCTACGAACTTCTGCCAGTGGTTTATCGCCAACGGGATGCCGAACAAGGCTACCCTCTACGGGATTTATTGCGGGTAATTACTGAACAGGTGGATGTAGTTGAAGCAGATATTTTTCAGTTGTATGAGAACTGGTTCATTGAAACCTGTCAGGACTGGGTTGTCCCTTACATCGGCGATTTAATTGGTTATCGACCCGTACCTGAAGCCGGAGAACCAGGAGATGTCAGGATGCTTGGGGGACAACAGCGCAACAAAATTTTAATTCCTCGACGGGAAGTTGCCAACACAATTCGCTATCGGCAGCGTAAAGGTACTTTAGCACTGTTAGAGTTGCTGGCAAATGATGTAGCAGGTTGGTCTGTACGGGCAGTAGAATTCTACAAGCTTTTGGGTTGGACGCAAGATGTCAACCACTCGCGAATTTCTCAGGGTCGAACGGTAGATTTACGCCAAGGCGATGCCCTCGATCGCTTAAATGGGCCCTTTGACGAGATAGCTCATACTGTGGATGTGCGCCGAATTCAATCACCCTACGATCGAGGACATTATAACATTCCAAATGTGGGGGTTTTTATTTGGCGGTTGAAAACTTATTCCGTCACCAAAACCCCTGCCTACTGTCTGGAAGAAGTTAGCCCCAACTGCTACAGCTTCAGCGTTTTGGGTAACGATACCCAACTTTATGTTTCCCCCCAATCAGAGGCAGAACCAACCCACATTGCAGAAGAACTCAACTTGCCTATTCCTATTCGTCGCCGAGCTTTAGAGATAGACAAGCGCAAGTTTAATGAAAGCCAAGTACGCGACCAAACCTACACAAGTCTTTACTATGATAAAAGTAAAAGTCTGCAAATTTGGTTGAGAACGCCAGTAGGAACACCCTTTAACTTCGTTGCGATTCCCTTTGAGCAAATTATTCCCGCCGATCTGAGCGACTGGCAGTATCGACCTCCCCAAGATAAAGTAGCTGTTGACCCCGTGCTAGGACGCATTGTCTTTCCGCCGCGTCAGGTACCCAAAGCAGGGGTTTGGGTGACTTACCAATATGCTTTTAGTGCCAACATTGGGGGTGGCGAGTATGACAGGATGCTCTTGCAACCCGCGCAACACAAGCTTTACCAAGTGGGAAGGCTAGGAGAATTTACGAGTATTAATGCCGCTATCGACCAGTGGTGGAGTGAGTATCAAGAACATCCGAACGAAGAAAAGTATCGTCATGCGGTTATTGAAATTACCGATAGCGGCGTGTATACCGAGCGGTTTGACCTGCATCTAGAAGCCAATCAAAGCTTGCAAATCCGGGCAGCTAACCACACCCGTCCTGTCATTCGCCTTCTCGATTATCAGGCAGAAACAACCGATTCTTTGCGCGTCACAGTCCAACCAGGGAGTCGCTTCACCTTAGATGGTTTATTGATCGTGGGTCGAGGAGTTCAAGTGCAACAGGATATCCTTGACTTTCCAGTGTCATCTGAAGAAAAACAAAAACCAGCACAAGAGGAAATAGGGGAAAACAAATATGAAGACGCAAAAAGTTTTTTATCTTCCAAAATCACTATTCGTCACTCAACCCTTGTCCCCGGTTGGGCGCTGCACTGCGATTGTGAACCCAAGCGCCCTGCGGAACCAAGTCTGGAACTGTTGAACCTCAAGGGGCAAGTAAAGATTGAACACAGTATTATTGGCTCAATTCAAATCAACCAAGATGAGGTACAAGCTGACCCCATTCCCATTCATATCCGCAATAGTATTCTTGATGCCACTAGTATGGAAAGAGAGGCGCTAGATGCACCAGGTTGTGCTTTTGCCCATGCTCGATTGACTATCCAGTGTTGTACCATATTCGGTAAAGTTTTGGTACATTCTATTGATTTAGCAGAGAACAGCATCTTTGATGGCATTGTCACCGTAGCCCGTCGGCAACAAGGTTGTATGCGGTTCTGCTACGTCACTCCATCTTCCCGCACACCGCGACGGTACAACTGCCAGCCAGATTTGGTAGAAGCCGCCATCGCTCAAGAATTGAAGGATACTGCTGTTAAAGCAAATAAACCTCAGCCTACGGAGGCAGACTTAAGAACTGTTCAGCAGGTAGAACGCGATCGCATTCATCCTCAATTCAACAGCACCCGTTACGGTACTCCTACTTACTGCCAACTCGCCAACACTTGTGCAGGGGAAATTAAACAGGGTGCTGATGATGAATCTGAAATGGGGGTCTTTCACGACCTCTACCAACCTCAAAGAGACGCAAATCTGCGTGCTCGTCTAAATGAATACACGCCAGCCGAAATGGAAATTGGTATTATTTACGCCAGCTAGGAGAAATATATGCAAGGTGAATTTAGAGGAGATTTTACCCGCAACACCTTTAACCCTCACAAACAATTCTTACGGGTACTGATGCAGCAGGGTCGGGTTCAACTTGATGCTGACTGGAATGAACAAGTTGCTATTTTCTTGCACTATCTACAAACTCTGGCAGCAGATTTAATTGGACCACATGGCGGACCAGTAGAAAAGATGGGATTCCTAACCATTGCTGCCGATCCTCTTAAGTTTGACTTTATCATCAGCTCTGGTCACTACTACGTTAATGGTTTGCTTTGTGCATCAGAAGCCGTCGATGTTCCTATTTTGGAAATTATGAATGGAAGACAGGTCAAAATTGCTACACAAAGTGATAAGAACATATTTTTGAAAAAAGGTCAATATATTTACCTTATTCAAGACAATCCAAACCAAGATAACCGAAATCAGGATGATCTAAGAATTATCGTTCAAATTACTGAAGTTATTAAAGAACTAGATCGATGGCTGTTAACTTTTTCTCCTGTTTTTCCCATTGATGATGATGAACTTCAAAAAGTTTCTAAAATTCGTCAAATTATCACTTATCAAACCCAGTTTAACTATCCTGTAGAAGATCGCGAAAAGTTGAAACGGGGAAATTATCTAGTTTACTTAGATGCATGGGAACGCCATATTAGTTGCGTAGAGGATGAAAGCGATGTCATCCCTAGTATTCGTGAAGTTGCGCTAGGTGGATCGGACACTGCAACGCGATCGCGCTTGGTGTGGCAGGTGAAGGTTAAGGAAATTAACCAAAATCTTGATGAGTTAGGAGAATACGCAAGTACGGTTAAAAATAATTATTCAAGCTTTCTGCAAGAATTGGGTGAAGTGGTTGAACATTCAGGCACGGGAACGGGGAAGCTGATAGCAAAGGCGCAGGAACTCAATTCTGATAGCGGCGAGCCTTGTATCATAGCCCCTAAAGCCCACTATCGAGGGGCTGAAAACCAACTCTACCGAGTAGAGATTCATAAAAGTAGCAAAGATGGACAAGCAACCTTCAAATGGTCTCGTGAGAATAGCTCGGTAATATTTCCGATAATTGCACCAGTTACAGTAGGTACGGCTTCAACAGTCACCGTTACTCTAGCACACTTAGGACGAGACAGTCGTTTTAGCCTCTCTGAAGGGAATTGGGTTGAAATTGTTGATGATGACTACATTTTGCAAAATCGAGCCGAACCCTTATTTAAGGTTACCTCAATCGATCGCGTTAACTTTACGGTAACGCTAACCAGAACGGAAATACCTAACTCCACTGTTGGAGGATATTTAGAAAAACACCCATATTTACGGCGGTGGGATCAAAAATTTAGTACAAATAATCAAAACGATTTCACACATGGAACGCAAATTGTTGAAGAAAATAAGTGGATAGTCTTAGAAGACAGAGTCCAAATCCAGTTTCCCGCACTAGAAAAACAGCAGCCACCTACATACCGAACAGGTGATTACTGGTTAATTCCTGCTCGCACAGCTACTGGTGATGTGGAATGGGCTGGCTCTGTTAACAACCCCAAAGCCTTATCACCCCACGGTATTGCTCATCATTACGCACCACTTGCAGTAATTTCAGTTGATGGGGAAGGACAAATTACATCTGGATATTATGATTGCCGTCGTCAGTTAACCGAGCTATGGAGAATTAAAAGTGATAACGAGTGATATCAAACCTTAATTGGCAAACAAGATCGATCGGGCGAAGTGTTGCATCATTTCACCAAGTCATTAAATTACTATTTCCAGGTAATTGGAACAAATAAATTTGCAGTGAAAAAATTGATTCAGGAGAAAAGACCATGTTATATGCCCCAACCAGCAAGAATAAAACTAAGAATGAGGCAAATAACAGCCATTCTCAACTAGTAGCCGCACAGAAACATCGACTGCATTTACCAAGTTTTGAACCATCTCTGTTAAGTTCTTGGAGTCGAGGTTTAGGGAATAATTGTCAAAGGAACTTGCAGAAAACTTGTGGTAAACAACTAGCTTTGCAGATAAGGAATGAAGGAAAGCCTATTCAGGGAAGCATTTTACAGCGTCATGCTGCAAATTCAGAAGCACCTACTAAGGTTCCTTCCATTGTACATGAAGTATTGCGATCGCCCGGTCAAGCTCTGGATACCAAAACTCGTGCATTGATGGAACAGCACTTTGGACAAAATTTCAGCAACATTCGACTTCACACCAATGCACAAGCAGCTGAGTCAGCGCGAGCTGTGAATGCATTAGCTTATACTGTAAATCATCATATTGTTTTTGGATCTGCTCAGTATGCACCAACAACAGCAGAAGGAAAAAAATTACTTGCACATGAATTAACCCATACTATTCAGCAAAGCAATCATGTTCAGACTTCCGAAAGACCCCTGACAATTAGCCATCCTCAAGATGCTGCTGAACAAGAAGCGAACAGGGCAGCAAATGCACTCTTTGGTACCCAGCCAATGACTGACGTCTCAAAGACGGGAGTGACAATAGCACGAGAAACCCCAATGCAAGTAAACTACATGGATCAATCATGGCAAGAACAAAGCTATACGTGGACAAAATACGATAACAAATTTCGCTATCTAGGCCCACTTCCAATGTTAGATATGCTGAAGGAACTAGCGCGATTCAATCGCGAAGAACTGGAAGGTTTAAGGGAGCATTCTAAGGCGGCAGCCCCCTATGGTCAACAGAGGGTGGAACTAGCCATAGCCGTTGTCCAGGCAAAAAAATATAGAATTAGGAAACCCAATTTTGACCAATGGCTACAGATGACTATGGAAGCAGTCATCCCAGCTAAGATAAATAAAGACCAGCAAGAAGCGATCAACAATTTTTTAGGGAGAAAACCGGATAAAGTAGCAGATTTAAGCAACCAGACAGTGGTATCTCAATCAGCAGATAACGCAATTATATTCGAGGAGGACAACATAAGTCGTTTAAGCTACAATCCAGCGACTCAACTAGAGATGAATATGACCCGAGGAGCTGGAAACGCATTAACACGCGCCAAAACCTATTTGAATGGTCACAAGATCGAGGTCATGAGTGCCGTCAATGCTTTTAAAGACTTAGCAGAGCAACAAATTAACAGCGAGCTGGAGGGAGATCCCAGTGATTATTGGGGATTGCTGCCCACATTAGCAGGTGTGATTGGTACAATCGTAACTAGCTTCATACCAGGTGCCAATGTTGCTGTAGGTACGGCTATTGCTGTTGCTGTTCAAGGTACAGTTCAAACTACTGCTACAGCTGAAACTAAGGAAGCACGAGGCAATGCAAAGGATACCGCAAAAAAGGCAATGCGAGAGTTTGCACAGAAAGTTGAAGCAGGCCAAGCAAAAGCAATTAAGAGCTTGGATGAAAAGATCTCTAAGGAGATGACAATCATTGCGGCCACAAATGACGAAGTTCGCAGTTTACTAGAAACTGGTAGCGATAAGGCACTTGACGAAGTCGTCATCGACTATCTTGGTATTCCAAATCCATCATCAAAATCACCTTTTGGAAAGGTTTTAGAGGAGCTACAAGTCACTTTTGCTGGTTGGCTCACAAAGCGAAAACTGAATGCCGGTCGAGGTAAGTTTGACAAAATGGTTGCAGCAGAAAAAGGCACGCCTCTTTATAAAGAAGATCAAAAGCAAATTGAGGCTGCTAAAAATACTGCCCGTAGAAAAGCCCGAATGGCTGCTCGGGAGCGTGAGTAGGGCAAACGCATTAAAATTTTGAAAGCCATGTGCTATAAGGGTTTCAAATTTTAGCAACAAAACTAAATAATGGCTGAAACCTTTGTTCAGCAAGCATTCTAAAAATAAGATGCGTTTGCCCTAGGAGCGTGAGAAGGAGAAATGAAAAAAGCACAAAATTGTATCAGAGAGCAATAAGCGAAGTGTTGACAATCTCTAACACTACAAAACCATCCTATCTTCATGAGTAACATTTCACTCAGATTCCCAACTTCTTTGAGAAGTCGGGTAATTTTCTCACAAATGATTTAGAAATCCTATCAGACACAATTGCATTTTTATTTTTGGCTTTTCTTTGTTGTTGACCTTTGACGTTTAGCTTTTGGTCTTGAATGAGTTACAGGAATATTTTCTTGCAATATTGTAATACCCAAATTCTTCAAATCAAATTTTTGTTGCGCTTGTAGTTCTGTCAGCCAATTTGATGCTTGTTCTAAGACTTGCTTATCTCGCCTAACCTGAATAATATGTTTGTTTTCCATAACATCAAGTAAAACAAAGATTGAGATAGTCTTCCAACATACCTGAGACTTGCCAATCATCTGAAAATTCGTCACGATTTTTCCTTCTTCAGGTACGTGAAGCCCCAACCCTGCAGCCTGAATCAGTTGTTGAATATCGGTAATTGCCAGACTGTTGAGAGGGGGAAGATGATTCTCAATAAAAATTAACTCTGCTAAATCGGGTAAATCTGCTAATCCTAATGGTAAAGCTTCAAACTGAAAAGTCAGATTTTCTGCAAAAGGATCGGCGATCGCATAAATCTGTTTCGCAGATGGTGGTAAAGAGACATTTCCCTGTTTGTAAAATTCCTGCCCTTGTGATGTAATTTTAATCGCACCTGTTTCGGAAATTTTCAAACTCTTAAATCTTACTAAATTGTCAGCAGTACTTTTCACAAATACAAGATCCAACCCAAGTACACTTGCCAATTCTTGTAATGTAGGAAGAGGGGTAAATTCAATACTTGCACGGAGAATAAATTCCTCCAAAACATTAAATTCTGGAGTTTAGACTAAGCAGTGTAAAACGACTCAGCAGGGCTGAGTTAATCAGAGACTTGGGAAAAATGGGACGAATATTTGGTGTTAGACTGCAACAGGTGGGTCTTTAGGGGGAGAGCTTGCTCTTTTTTTAACTGTTGGATATCGGTTTTTACGCATACGAGTTTTGCCTGGAGTCCAGCCGGGAGATTTTCCACGAGGTTTGGGTGGAACAGCAGGAGAACCAATCGCGGCTAAAACTCCACCCATAGCTTGGGCAACTCTTCCTCGAGTCAATTTGTCAATTGACTTCTCCCAGGGTAAAGGATTATCAGCAACGATATCACGAGCTAACCATAACTCCCAAGTCATTAGAGGCATCAAGTCACTCCATCTTTCGCATTGCTTGGGAGTACTTAGTTTTGGAACAGTCCAGTGTAGGCGTTGTTTCAAGAAACGATACCAATGGTCAATTGCAAAGCGACGCAAGTACAGACGCCAGACTTCTTCAAGGGTGGGCATTTCAGCGCCCACCCAAGCCAACCATAATGGTTTCTTTACTCTTAAATTGCCATGCTCATCAAGACGTTCCACCCGAATCAGTAACATTGGAGGTGTAGCGGCTTTGCGGAAATGCAGATTTTTCCAGAGGCTAATCCGCACCCGTCCTAGTTTTGGGTCAAAGAATTCTAAGGTAGATGATGCACTACTCCATGTTTTGGGTTCGTTGAGCTTGAAGGGAGAACCATGCTTTTTCGGACGCCCTCTGCCAGAATAAGCCTCCGGTTCGCCCCACAAACAAAGATTTGAACGTAATCTCACGCCTATTGTCCGCACAAACATCGGCAGTCTTTAAGATGAATGGCGCACAACCATATTCACTGTCCCAAACAGTAATTGGTCTAGTGGGTAAATTCTTACACACTTGTTTTAATTGCCAAACTGCTTTCTCAATGGGATTTTCCCAACTCGTAATTCTTTCATGTCTCAAGGTTATTGCGGGTTTTTTATGTCTTTTTATGCCAATTTTTTAAAATCACACCTTTTTCTCTCTATTTCATCACTAAAAATGATGATTTATTTATCATCAATAATAAAAAACTATCTAAGACTCTTGCTTGAATAACTGATCGACTCTCCTACTGCGTTTTTATGACTTTTTCAGCAAGCCCTAACTAGCCGATCGCTCTCTTTCGCAGTTTTAACCCAAGGCACGATGAAGCAGCCAAAGCATTGGAGGAGTATCAAAAAACAATTAGTCCTGATTAGAAAGTATCTTAATCGCTTGCAAGA
This sequence comes from Scytonema hofmannii PCC 7110, assembly GCF_000346485.2. NCBI lineage: Bacteria > Bacillati > Cyanobacteriota > Cyanophyceae > Nostocales > Scytonemataceae > Scytonema > Scytonema hofmannii. The sequence continues at coordinate 11,252,985 of NZ_KQ976354.1, read as the reverse complement.
AAATTTTTACTCTGCCCAACTTTCTATATTCAGGTTGGTGTTTACAAGTTATTTTCTAAATTCTCTAAATATTGTTGGATTGACTTTTCTATTAAACTATCATCTATATTTTCGTAATCTGATTTTGAATAAATATTACTCAAAACAATAAAATCAGTTGTCTTAACATAATAAATTACTCTATATCCACCACTAGCACCCTTCTTATTATCACTATTTTTTACTCTTACTTTATAAACTTCATAATCAAATCCTTGTAAGCGAACTCCTATGATTTCACCATTACTCAATTTATTAATTAAAGGTAATATATCTTTCCTGACAGAACGATAGGACTTAGCTAAATCTTTAATCTCTTTTAAGAATAATTCGCTCAGTACTACTTGAACAGGCTTATCATCAGTCAGCATCTACTTCATCCCATAACGCTGACAGTGGAACTGTTTTACCTGTAATGGCTTCATGTAGACCTTGAATGATCTTATCCGTTAGTTCTTGCTGAGTCTTAAGCTTTACAGGTTTACTATCTTGATTAGTTCCTCTGAAAATGATAGTAACATTTTGAGGCTCAGTTATTTCGATTTCCTCATCAAAAGTAACAAAACCATCTTTATTTATAGTTCCTGTAACTTCTCTATCAATCATATTTTATCTCACAATTATAATAAGTATATCTAAGATAGCTTAAGTTCTACTAGAGCGCCAAATTGCTCCAATAGTGCTTCATCAACAATAGTTTGGTAGCCAACTTTTTGTTTTTCTAGTATATACAATTTGTATTTACCGATTACCCACATTCCGCACTTCAAAATGTAGTACAGAGAGTCACATAATTCTTCTCAGATGCAGGTAAATAAAAATACACGAATTTTTTCAGTAGTTCGGCATTGAGTTGGCATGAAGAAATAAAGCAAAAGCAAAGTAGAAAATTGATTTCCAGCTTTTGATAAAACTAAATATACATTGATTAATTTCAAATGGGACAATCAGAAAAACTCAAAAATCTTTGATAGGTAAAAAATGTTCCCAATCTCAGATGCGAAAATTAAGAATATCGACCACTTAGGAATAGTAGCTGGGCTGATTGACGAAATAGGAATAGTTGAAATAATAAATTCTAAATTAGGAATAGACACCCGAGAGAAGATTTCAGCGGGAATATTGGTGAAAGCAATTTTAATCAATGGATTAGGATTTGTATCAAGACCTTTATATTTATTTAGCCAGTTTTTTGAAGATAAAGGAATCGAAATATTATTGGGTTCAGAGGTAAAAAAAGATTATATGAATGACGATAAACTGGGAAGAGTCATGGATAAATTATATAAATATGGATTGAATAATCTGTTTATAGAAATTGGATTATCAGTGATTAAAAAATTTCAGATAAATACAAAATATTCACATCTGGATGCGACATCATTTCATCTACATGGAGAATATAAAAGTGGAGAAAATCAGGAAAAAGAAGAAGTAAGCAGAGAAAGACCAATAATTGTAACCAAAGGATATTCTCGTGACCATAGACCAGATTTGAAACAATGTATTTTAGATTTAATTACGAGTAGTGATGGAGATATACCATTATTAATGAGAGCGGGAGATGGTAATGAAGCGGATAAAGCCGTATTTGGAAAAATTTTAGTAGAGTTTAAAAAGCAAATAGATTTTGAAAGTATTATGGTCTGCGATAGCGCATTATATAGTCAAGAAAATCTCCAATTAATTGAACATCTAAAATGGATAAGTAGAGTACCGATGACAATTAAAAAAGCACAGGGATTAGTGAAGTTTGTAGAAATAGAAGAGATAAGTCCAGAAGAAAGAGATAAAAGAGCAGCCCTAAACTTAGAAGGATATAAATGGAAAGAAGAAATAGTAAATTATGGTGGAATTAAACAAATATGGCTAATAGTAGAAAGTCAAAACAGAAAAATTAGTGATTTAGAAAAGCTAGAGAAAAAGCTAAAAAAAGAAAAAGAAAAAGTTGAAAAGCAGTTGAAAGCATTCAAAAAAGAAGATTTTGAAACACCGGAGCAAGCCAGATACAGACTAAAAGCCATTAATAAGAAATTGAAACTATTTGAAATTAAAGATGTTCAAATTTTTGAAAGTCAATCAAAAGAGAATCAGACTATTTATAAAATATCAGGAGTCATTCATGAAAAAATAGAAGAGATAGAAATCCAAAGAAAAGAAGCAGGAAGGTTTATTTTAGCAACTAATTTAGTAGACGAGAATAAGTTAGAGCCAGAAGAAATTCTGAGAAATTATAAAAATCAACAATCATGTGAACGAGGATTTAGATTTCTGAAAGACCCATTATTTTTTGTTGATAGTTTTTTTGTAGAAAATCCTGAAAGAATAGAGACGATGTTATTTTTAATGTCTCTGTGTTTATTAGTTTATAATCTCGGTCAAAGGCAACTAAGAAACAGCTTAAAAAGAGTCAAGATGGGAATCAAAAATCAATTAGGAAAATTAACTTTTAGTCCTACATTAAGGTGGGTATTTCAATGTTTTCAAGGAATTCATATTTTAATTTTAAACGGTGTTAGTCAAATAGTTAATTTAACAGAAGAGCGTCATTTTATTTTGAATAATCTGCCATCATCTTGTCAAAAATATTATTTGCTTTCTTAATTTAAGCAGTATATGGAGAGTGAATAAAAATTTCTCAGTTTCCGAGGAAATCATAATTATTCCTCCAATTTTTAGTGCTTAAATAACCTGTTTTATCAGTTAAATATTTGATAATTGATAATTTTTCTTTATGCCACGGATTGGTTCAATATTCTTTTCTTAATTATCCTAATTGTTTGACTTTTACGTTGATTGTAGTTTTTTTGTACTTCAATTTGAAGTGCGGAATGTGGGCGATTAGATTAGCATATTTCTGATTGCGCTACCATAACAAAGCTAAACTAGCCAGTTCGCTCTTGGGGAGTTGGGAGTGCGCTGGTAAGGTAATGTCACTCATACGCACGCGTCTTTATTTGATTTTGTTCGAGAAACCAAAGCGTTTCTATCTGACGGCATTTTTGACGAATCATGTAGGACTGCTATATAACTTGGTAGCGAGAGACAATGGACGCTGGGCAAATTTACCAATTGTTTGCTTTCGTCCTAAATTAGCCTTCTTTGCATATAGCGGATAGCGGTTTCCAGCCAGGTAAGGTATGCTAGTAGGGGAAAGATAGCGTAATCACAACAATAACAATGGGTGACAACGACCGCTAATCATGAACCATGCCTGAGATTAGCTGGACATCCTATCTTCGTTACCGTGCAATCCGAAGAGGTTTTGATCTCGATCTAATTGAAAATATCCTACGCTTCTCCAGCGAACGATATTATGATGTAGAAACAGATCGGGCGGTTGTAGTTGGAAAGCATGGTGAGCAGCTAGTTTTAATTCCCTACGAACAAGGTGAAAACACGATTACACCGATTACAATTCACGCCACAACTCGACAACAAATTCGATTTCGTCTCAAAACTGGACGGTTTATCACAAATGTCTGACTTCAAGCAACAATTGCCACAAATGAACTACTTCAAAGAAGAGGATATTCTTCACCTGCTAATCTCCGAAGAGCCAGAATCAGCAAGTATTGAAATTAGTCCAAATGTTACTGCTGAACTAAATGCAGCCGGAGAGTTGATTGGCGTGGAAATTCTCAATGCCAGTAATTACATCCGAGATTTTATTTTGGAATCTGTTCAGGGTAAGCTGTTGAACTTGGTTCGCAGCGAAGTATTATAAAACTTTACTCAATATATCCACAGTTATGGGCGGAACATATGCGAACTTCAAAGGCGCTCGCATCTATATCGTCAAAAAAAAGTGGTCAGCTATGTTGAACTGACCAAATTTTGGTCAATGCTGACAAAAGTCGAACTCACGTTAAATTATTTATTTTTGGCTTTTCTTTGTTGTTGACCTTTGACGTTTAGCTTGGGGTTTTGAATAACTCACAGGAGTACTTTCTTGTGATACTATAATACCCAAATTATTCAAATCAAATTTTTGTTGCCCTTGTAGTTCTGTCAGCCAATTTGATGCTTTTTCTAAGACCTGCTTATCTCGTCTAACCTGAATAATATGTTTGTTTTCTAGAACATCAAGTAAAACAAAGATTGAGATAGTCTTCCAACATACCTGAGGCTTGCCAATCATCTGAAAATTAGTCACAATTTTTCCTTCTTCAGGTACGTGAAGCCCTAAACCTCCTGCTTGAATCAGTTTTTGAAGATCGCTAATTGTCAGAGTGTTAAAAGGGGGAAGATGATTCTCAATAGAAACTAACTCTGCTAAATCGGGTAAATCGACTAATCCCATTGGTAAAGCTTCAAACTGAAAAGTCAGATTTTCTGCAAAAGGATCGGCGATCGCATAAATCTGTTTCACAGATGGTGGTAGAGAGACGTTTCCCTGTTTGTAAAACTCCTGTCCTTGTGGTGTAATCTTAATTGCACCTGTTTCGGAAATTTTCAAACTCTTAAATCTTACTAAATTGTCAGCAGTACTTTTCACAAATACAAGATCCAACCCAAGTACACTTGCCAATTCTTGTAATGTAGGAAGAGGCGTAAATTCAATACTTGCACGGAGAATAAATTCCTCCAAAACATTAAATTTACGAGGTTCGCTAATCATCACCTCCACCAGAGTTTGTACTAATTTGTAGCAAAATTGACGCGCTACTCTAACAGATAGATTAGAGTTTTGTTTTTCAATTTGCTCTACTAACGAACTTAGAGATGGATCGATTGATTTGGAATTTTCAACCGTATCCTGTAGCAGATCGGAGCTAGTAGTATCCATCTGCGTGCATCCGCCTTCATCAGTGGTTACTATTGAAGCATTGACTGTAACTTCTTCAGGAACAGACTCGTGAATATCCGGATTGACATTTTCAGATTTGTTTCGTTTGCGAGGAGGCATATAAGACCGTTATAAAAGACCTATACAAAGCTAATCAATGCTAGACATTTCTCGTCACTAGTATCTAGCTTTCACTTTGATGCTTAATTCCTGCTTCAATCTGGCAGTGTCGGCACTAACCAGTCCACAGGCTCACACTGCCTAACTAGCAGCGATGGACGAATAGTTTCTTAGGTTGATGGCAGCGTTCAAATCTCTGTTTAAACTTGCGCCACAGCCACAATTAAAAACTCTTTCTTTGAGAGACAGTTCTTTTTTAACTGTTCCACAATTGGAGCAAGTCTTAGAACTAGGGAACCATCTATCAGCAATGACAAGCTTTGAGCCATACAGTTCGCACTTATAGGTTAGCTGTCTCCGAAATTCAAAAAATCCCATGTCTTGGATACTTGCTGCCAACTTGCCATTAGCCATCATGCCAGATACATTTAAGTCTTCAATAACGATTACGCCGTGGTTCTTGGCTAATAGTGTGGTCAACTTGTGCAATGTATCTTTTCGGATATTGGCAATTTTTTTATGCAGTCTAGCTATCTTAGTCATGGCTTTTCTCCAGTTAGCTGAATGCAATTCTCAATGCTCTCAGAGCTTCTTGAGGTGTAGATTTAGAGCATTTGTAATACCAAGGGCATTCAGGTTTTACTAATGCAACTAACCATTTATGTAAGTCAATTGCAGTCGGAAACTTGATTTTTTCTGTGGGATTTGCTTTGTTCCAATCAAGAATTTGCTTGGTTAAACCTAATCCCCAGTTCCATGCGTGACGTGCCACACCACAATGTTTTAGTAACTCTGTTCGCTGTTGGTTATTTAATTTCAATTCGGTTTTAAAACCTAACAGCATTTACTTTACTCCGTTTACTACTTGTGTCATACCATCAATTAATTTTTTGTTTTTCTTACTTCTAGAACCGTACAGACGGGCTGAAAATACTGTGATAAGTTCAATCATGTCTTGTACTAACTCTTGCTCAAAAGTAATTTCTTCATTGGTCTTATTGATGATGACCACTTCGGTTTCAAACTCTTCGCACATAGCAAATACAAGCTCTGCACCAAATCTTAATAACCTATCTTTGTGAGTCAGTACTAATCTGGCTACATCTCCTTGCATGATGCGTTTGAGTAGTTTTTGAAGTCCTTTTTTCTGATAATTCAATCCCGATCCTAAGTCTTGAATAGTTTCAAACTGCCATCCATTAGCAGAGCTAAAAGCTTCTAAAACTTGGGCTTGACGCACTAAATCTTCTTTTTGGTCGTGGCTTGAAACACGAGCATAGTTAATGGTTATGCGTTCATCTAGTTGCTTCAAGTCACGCGGTGTGATGCGCTTAATGTCTGCTAGATAAAACCTTCTCTGTCCTGACGGTGAACGCTCTGAACGAATTTTTTCTGAGTCAGCCCACCTCCTTAAAGTTGTGATTGAGACGCCTAGTTCTTTAGCTGCATCTCCAATACTGATTGTCATTTCTGGAATGTTGGTCATTGTAGTTTTCTGTCATATACTACCCTCTATTATCTATCCATTTCGGAAGAAATGGCAAGAGGTGGCGAGAAATTAAGTGACAGTTTCAAGCCCCAATAAATGTAGCGGTCTATCGCACTAATTTTAAAAGGCTGCAAGATCCCCGACTTCTCGAAGAAGTCGGGGATCTGAATAAAATTACCCATTAAAACTTATGCTATAGACTAGCAGAGACGTTAAACGTAACGTCTCTGTAAAAGTTTATTCTAGCAATCAAAGGTATTCGTTATTGTGTATTGCTCTGTGCTTCAGCTTTCTTGCTGTCCCGGCGACTTAGTAGAACACGAGAAGCAGCAAGTACTTCTGGTGCTGCAAGTACTAAGGAAGCGATTGAGGCAACAGTTGCCACTTGACAATACTCACAAAATGCTTTGTTTTCCGCCCACTCTTCACGAGCTAACTCGGCAGAGACAACTGTATCTAAAAGGATCTTAACACCCATTGCAATTGGTAGCCATGGATTTTTCCGTGCGCGGTCTAGACCACCAGCTGCAGCCAACCAGCCCGTAATGGCGTAATTAAGCACCATGATTGGACCGTCAGGTGAATTGAATCGGCTGTAGGCGTAGTCAGATGCGTCCACTCGGTCTGCATCAAACACTGGAACTGGCGGATCGGGTAAATGTTTAACTATCCCTGTTTGATAAAGCGAAACAATTTGTCCCATTGAACCCCCAAGTGTAGATAAACCGATAATCCATCGGCGGCGGGTCATATGGGGATTGTTCCCTTCACGCAGTTCTTGACTCAGTTGTGTTGGTTCCATGAAGCCTCATTCTTGATAAGTTATGGGTTAGCGATCTGATTAACTATGCAGCAGTGTTTTACAGGTGACAGTTTAAACAAATTAATGTAGGAACCGTTTTGGCAATAAGCACTCTTTCAGCTTGCGCTTTGCGATAAGCCGGGTACGGCTTGCGCCAAGGGCGATCGCAGTACATTATTTTGATACAGACCGTTTTCCTCTATCTTCAAGATGGGGTTTCATCCTTACCACTAACATTAGACGTATTTTGTCAAACTAGATTTACTACAACAATATTTTGTTAAAATATCGAGGTCAATATTTGGCAAAGCTTAGTTCAACTCAACTTAATTTTCTTCTACCAAAAGAAAGATCAAATTACTAAAAATTCATAGTTAAAAGAAATCAATAGCTTTCTCACTTCTTCTCTCTGCGTACTCTGCGTCTGGAGCGGTTAAATAAATGATTTTAAAACCGCAGAGGCGCTGAGATCGCAGAGAAAAACGATGAGGAATTGTCGTCTAAATCAAAATTTTATCAGATCCCATAATTGCTTCTTCTAAAAAAAGGTCAAATAATCAAAATAATTTTGGTTGGTCAAAGTTAAATATCAAAGTTACCTTCAATGTATGGCAACTAGTTCATAACAGAAAAGAGGATAAACAACATGGATGAAGTTAATCTTGGTCCTTTCAATCGCTTGCTTGACATAGAAGGCGTAAATGGACCAGAAGATATATTTGGCAATGTTGGTGGTTCTTTTAGTGGTGATAACCCCTTTACAATGGGTAGTTCTTCTTCTAACATCCAAGACCTACCTTATAACGGTAACCCCTTTGCTGGAGATAACTTCTGGAACATTTTTGCTGGTGGTGTTAACCCCTCTAATCCCTCCTTTGGTAGTGGTGGCGATACCTTCGGTGGTGGCTTCTAAATTAAGAGGATGTTTGAAAAGTGGTTAGCTGTGATTTTTATCGCATTATTACCCCCCTTAATCCCCCCTTGGAAAGGGGGGAAACAAGAAAAATTCAGTTCCCTCTCCTTTCCAAGGTCCGGGTTAGGGTGGGGTAAAAAATATTTGATACATCAATCATGACTTTTCAAACATCCTCTAAGTATAAAAAGCCTGGGCTAAAGCCCAAGCTTTTTAAATTGCTATGGTCTCCAACGGAAGAATAAAACCTTACCGTGGTGGTCTTCTTCAAGAAAAACGATATATTCTCCATTAGAACGACGATAAGCCCGAACACCATAAGGAACATCTACCCAACCAGCTTCTGGTTCCACATTAGGATCGGGTGTCATGATATCTGCTTGCGAACCATTTGATGTTCTATAAACGTAAACTTGCCTTGTTTTTACCGTTGCGACAAATACATAATCGCCCGCAACACTGATTGCTGCAGGGTAAACAGTTTGTTTCTCTTCAGGACGTTTATCTGCAGGTAACTTAGTTCTCCACGCAGGATTTCTATTTCCTTTACTCCAATTATCAAAACGTACCAATTCAGACCCAACAACTTTGGCATCATCGTATGGTGCAGGGTTTTCTTTGGTAAATCCTGTCAAATACATTGTATCTGTCTCTGGAAAATATTCTACTCGACGCAAGTCGGTGAAGAAGTTTGGTGTGGCTATTTTCTTCATGGATGCATAAGTGTAGATAGGATTGCCACTCCCATCAAAACCCTGGAGAGGGTAATGCCGAATACCATTAGCAGTGCGTAAATTCTTCCACACATCACCTCGGCTATCTACCCACCAACCACCAATGTAAACATCGTCTTTGTTAGTATCGTATTCGCCTGGGTCGAAAGCACCATTGCCGTTAACATCGCGCCAAATCCACTCACCTGTCTTAGGCTGGTTTGGAGGCCAATTCCCTTTGGTGAAAAAAGGCTTGTTAGAATCTGCTGGAGTGCCTACAAACATTCCACTTGGTATTGCCGTCCAACCTTCAGAGTTTTGTGCAAAACGATATATTTGCATCCAACTGTTGTACATACCTGTTAAGTACATCAACGGTCTACCTTGAACTCTTCGGAAGAAAACTGCTGTGGCTGTGGTGTGGAGTCTGGGATCTTGTGGGTATTTAATAGCATTGACCGTGTAGTCAGCGTAAGTCCACTGCTGACCGTTAGGTTTGTCATAGTTCATGACATAGTGTTCTTCTTTTGTGAACACATCGCGACCGTCAGAACCGGGATCTGCATCTGCGGTATCCAGAAAACACAGCCCTAACAATCTCCATTGCAATGCACCATTGGGAGAAAATTTCCTCAGGTCAGCGCCTGCGTTGTTAAAACCATCGTTCGCAACATAAATGTTACCTTGTGCATCAGTGCCTACTCCACTAATACCGTAAAGTTTTAAATCCCCGATCTGACCAGGGGTTCCTGAATAAACACCTCGTTCAGTACCAAATGTTCCAACTTGGGAGGGAGAACCCGTAATGTGATAAATCAGTATTTGTTGGCGCGGTCCGTTATCAGCAACTAACAATCTACCTTGATTGTCGAGTGCGATCGCAGTTGGTTCCGCAACATTGGTAATTTTTTCCGATAACTGCTTTCCTTGGGGAGAATACCGCAAAATAGCAGCAGAGGAAGAGTTCTCTTTTTGTTGGACAATCCAAAGATTCTTCTGTCGGTCAATAGCTATGTTTCCCGGACGTGAAAAAGAGAAACTCCGGAGTTGGTTCATGGAGTTAGCGTCATAGACAACAATTCTGTTACCAGTGCGATCGCTAACATACACCTCATTATCAGTAGCGGCTAATCCAGTGACGGGGCTACTCGTATTCACAATAACCATACTCTTATCCCAACCACGCCCACCGGAAAAAGGTGCTTGCTGACCGGATAAATTATAACGTCGGATGCAGTACCAAATCGTTCCTTTTGGTGGATAATCCTCACCCGGTTTACCCGAACCTGCACCTTGTGACATTCCTACGTATAAGTAACGCGAATTAGCTGTTACCGCTTTGCCACCCAAACGCTCCCAACCATGTAAATCGGCGGCAAAACCAGCAACATCTCCATTTTTATATATACCCGCCTCTTTTGCTGCTTCATCCCAGATACTATTCGTGTAAACAGTACCATCAGGAGCAACATACATTGCTTCTATATTAATTTGCACCCACTTACGATTCCCACTGAAAGTGTTGCCAATCCAAGATGTAGAATATCCCATTTTTCTAAATTCTTGAGCGATGTGCGTCCATATTCTATCCACGCTAATTTCTAAGAATCACCGAATGATAAGATTTTCTTAATATTGTGTTTTTAAAAATTATAATTTTCTCTAAAATCGTATCATCAAGCTACAAAGTTACTCGGTAGAATATGTATGATTTCTTTATCAATTCTTCGTGTTAAAACTGAGATTTTGAGTTGAGTGAAATATGAGTATTTTCGCCATAATCGAGCTTTTTTTTAATTGTTTCAATTTTAGCTTTTGAATTGATAAAAACTTGTGCAACTTAGTTCAAGCAAAGCTTTCCCAATCCAAAATCCAAAATCTAAAATCCAAAATGGTATCACTCTAGATAGAAGTACCGAGCAAGAGCAATCTCTACCATTTGACCAGTGTTTCTTGTTTTTCTTATGTACTCTGCATCTTCTTATCGACGCAAAGAAATTCTCCGTGGTGTTCTAGCGGTGTCTATCATCATTGTTGGTATCACTCATTTTCTGAAGCCAGACCAATACGCCCGGATTGTACCGCCAGTATTTCCGCCCTTAGCATCCGTCTACATTAGCGGTGTCTTTGAGATTCTTGGCGGTATTGGCTTAATGATTCCGTCTGTGAGTGTAGCTGCAGCATGGGGACTAATTGCTCTGTTTATTGGCGTATTTCCTGCGAACATCTACATGACTTTGCATAACATTAAGGTGGAAGGAATTCCCCACAGTCAATTACTTTATTTAGTAAGATTACCATTTCAGGCAGTGCTGATTGCTTGGGCATACTGGTATACTCAAAACCCACAAACACAATTAGGAGCATCGCAAAGTCAATGAACCATTGGCATTTTTTACCTAGAAATGATGCCGCGATCGCCCCCCTGGGGGTTAATTGCGGCTTGCTTCACACGGTTTCAACGTATCTAACTGCTACAAAGTCATATCAGTCGATTCCATAAATTCTTCTTTGAATTTTAAAGCAGTACGTAACTGATTTACAATCTGCTGTATGTTCGTTTATGCAGTAATTGCTTGACTTTCATTTACCTGATACATAACTTGCTTGCGTATTTCATCAGATGCTGATAACGCGATCGCCTGCCAATCGGACTCAGTTAACAAGACTTTGAGGAGCGATCGCAGTACTTCGCTATTCCTGATAAATTCTTCACCATACAAATCATCTTGTAGTAAAACTGCTTGCAGGTGTTGTTCAGCTTCGGGAGTGGGAGATTGTAAACGTTGTTTGATATGTATTCTTGCAGTTGTAGTCGCAATTTTTGTACCGATACCTAAGTTCCATGTTTCGATTAAAAGACGCACTTCAAGATTGAGGGATATACGCAAAGTCGTTAAACGACCAAATAAGGTAGGGTTAAGCATTAATTTCGGCATAGCATTACCCCAATCTAAACCTGCACCGATAACACCTACTTCTGCTTCATCTTCAATTTGTACGGCTCTTTCAAGCGAATCTTCACCGAAAAGTAGTTCCATAGCCCTTTGAGGGGTGACAGCATCGTCGTCAAAAAGTGTAGTATCCGAATTTTGTACCTGGCTCATAGCTTCTCCTCAATTTTATTTTGATAATTCTCTGTAAACACCATATTCAAAATATACTAAATCCTCATATTCTTCATCTTTACCCAGATTAAACATATTTTGCTTATCGTAAAAATTTTCAGCACCTGGTAGTGAATGTAACCCAACTCTTCCAGAGTAACCTAGTTGGACACTTCTAAGTCTTGCAAAATTGAGTAACCTAGTACCAACACCTTTAAATTGGGGCGGTTTTTGTATTGCTGATCGATTATTCGGGGCTGAGGCAATTCCATCCACATAAATAAGCCTTTTCCCAATATTAATACGAGAACCATGAAGAAGAGTTTCGATCATCATTAATCCTTGAGTTTGACCTAAACACTCAACTGCATAACCTTCACGGTTTTCTTGATTCGCAATATATCTTAATTTGAAAACCCAATCCCAATATTTATCCTCCTGATTAAACAATTGTAATTGTTTTATCCAGTTATTAACATAATCATCAATATGTTTTTGTGCTAACTGTACTAAATAAGCTTCAACAGGTACGTTATCAATACCTCTTTTTAATTCAATTTTAAGTTGCATTCTTTGCTCCTTATTTTTTTCATTCTGGAATTTTTACATAGTATGTGGTTTATGAAGTAATTTGTTAATATTTGTAATTCAGGTAACAAGAAAATGAAAAAATTAGCCCGTGCAGGCGGGCTTTGTTTGTATAGCCCCTGAATTCTATAGGACTCCTATCTGATTTTTGAAATACACGTAGGATGGGCATTGCTAGCCCTGTCAAGGTGAGTAAAAACTTCAAGAAATCAATAGCTTCCTCACCTCTTACCTCTGCGTACTCTGCGTCTCGGCGGTTAAATCAATTATTTTTAAACCTTCTAGGCACAGAGAGCGCAGAGAAAAAAGACGAAGAATAGCCGTCTAAATCAAAATTTTATGAGTCACCTTGACAGGGCTAGCTAGTCACTGGTCACTGGTCACTGGTCACTGGTCAACGTTACATTTTCTGTAACCAAGCCGTAAAAAGCCAGATACCGATTGTAGAACTAGGAAAACCTCTTCGCCCTCACTTCCTTACTTCTACATATCCTCAACTATAACATAGCAGAATTTATGAATCACCCGCACCGGACACTTGCTCTTTTTGGAATTGCTGTTTTGCTGGGGAATCTGGTTGCTTGCAGTCAACCTGAAACTACCATGAGTACAAAATTAGCACCAGCAGAAAATCAATCAGTAAAAGCACCAGCATCTAACAAGCAATCTCCAACGCAGCAACTACAACGTGCAGCACTACCAAAACTTTCGGCACCTCGCCCCCTAGCGGCATCTCCCATGGCAAATATGGGAACACCGTTATTGAGTCAAACGTCATCAATTCAGCAGGGCGATCGCGAGGGAAGTCTCAATCGTGAGGGATATAAACACAATGAAGACAATCAGTTTCAGAATGTCAGTGTCAATCCCCTTTCCACTTTCTCGATTGATGTAGATGCCGCCTCATATAGTAATATCCGGCGTTTCATCAACCAAGGTCAACTGCCACCATCCGATGCAGTCCGTCTTGAAGAAATGATTAACTACTTTTCTTATGATTACTCCCAACCTGACGGCGACAAACCCTTTTCCGTGACAACAGAGGTTTCAAATGCACCTTGGAATCCCAAACATAAACTCGTCCAAATTGGTTTGCAATCTCAACGGATTTCTACAGAAAATTTACCTGCTAACAATCTTGTTTTTTTGTTAGATGTTTCTGGTTCCATGGAAGACCCCAACAAATTACCACTGCTGAAATCAGCATTGCGTTTGTTAGTGAATGAGCTACGAGATTCCGATAAAGTCGCAATAGTTGTCTACGCTGGAAATGCGGGTTTAGTCTTACCACCCACCCCAGGTTCTCAAAAAGATAAAATATTTGATGCCATAGAACAATTAGCAGCTGGTGGTTCAACAGCAGGTGGAGAAGGGATTCAACTTGCTTATAAAATTGCTAGGGAGAATTTTCTCAAGTCGGGGAACAATCGCATTATTTTAGCAACAGACGGCGATTTTAATGTTGGTGTAACTAGTGATGAGGAATTGGTGCGTCTGATTGAGAAGGAGCGAGAACAGGGTATTTTCTTAACTGTACTTGGATTTGGTACGGGCAACTTACAAGATGCCAAAATGGAGCAACTCGCTGATAAAGGAAACGGTAATTACTCTTATATCGATAATTTACTTGAGGCGAAGAAAGTTCTTGTTAAAGAAATGGGAGCAACACTTTTGACAATTGCCAAAGATGTCAAAATCCAAGTGGAGTTTAATCCAGCCAAAGTCCAAGGCTATCGTCTGATTGGCTACGAAAATCGACTTTTGGCAGATCGGGACTTTAATGACGATAAAAAAGATGCAGGTGAGTTGGGTGCAGGACATTCTGTTACAGCACTTTATGAAATTATTCCCACTGGAGTAAAAAATGATGTACCGCTACCAAAAGTAGATACGTTAAAATATCAACAAAAAAGTTTGTCAAGTCATGACGAAATCATGCAGGTGAAGGTACGCTACAAACAACCCCAAGAGTCCACTTCTCAACTACTGACTTATCCTGTTGTTGACCGAGGTGTTAAGTTGAGTGAAACAACAACAAATTTTAAATTTGCCTCGGCTGTTGCAGAATTTGGCATGGTTTTGCGAAATTCACCGGATAAAGGAACTGCCACTTTGGATGGTGTTTTGCAACTAGCGCGTCAGTCTCAAGGACCTGATTTGGATGGTTATCGGGCTGAATTTATCCGCTTGGTTGAAAAAAGTAAAGTTTTGAAATAACTATAAATGCTATGAACGAAATCCCCAGTCACTTGATAAACTCTCATACCAACCAATTTCCTGATTTCTCTCAACAGGGTTATTTAATAGAACAAGAGTTAGGACACAATCTTAACTGTGGACGAGTTACTTACAAAGCTATCTGTCTCCAAACTCAGCAAAGAGTTGTTATTAAGCAATTTCAGTTTGCTAAAGTGGGATCGAGTTGGTCGGGATATGAAGCTTTGCAACAGGAAATTGCTCTATTACAGCAACTGCAACACCCCAGAATTCCCAAGTATCTAGCAACATTTGAAACCGATTGTGGTTTTTGCTTGGTACAAGAATATAAAGATGCTCGTTCCTTGGCAGAACCACGGCATTTTACACTGGAGAGCATTCAACTCATTGCGATCGCTGTTCTTGAGGTGTTAGTCTACTTGCAGCAACAAGTCCCTCCAATTATTCATCGCGATATCAAACCGGAAAACATCTTAGTAGATGAGCATCTCAATGTTTATTTAGTTGATTTTGGGTTAGCCAGAATTGGAAGTGAAGACCTATCTGCTAGCAGTACTGTCAAAGGTACGTTAGGATTTATGCCACCAGAGGTGCTTTTTGGTCGGTCGCTGACTTTGGCTTCTGACTTATACAGCCTTGGAGTCACTCTTGTCTGCTTGCTAACACAGACAAAATCAACTCAAGTTGGTAACTTAATTGATAATACTTTTCACGTTAATCTGAACTCGCTTCTTCCGCAAGTTGATTCACGGTTAGTCTGTTGGTTGGAAAAGATGGTTGCACCATCACCACAGGATCGCTTCCCCAATGCTAACGCGGCTTTGTGTCTTCTCAAATCCATCAATTCTATTGGCACTGTACGCACCGATGTGGGGTTCAAAACAGCTAAAGTCGCTTTGCAAAGCTTATGTTTATTGAGTGCGATCGCAATCCTGTCTTGCAATTATAAAGCTGCTATAGAACCTGTCACAATCCACCCAGAAATCATTAATATCCCTACTATTGAAAATCCAAATGATATAAGACAGTTACGGGAATCAAAACACTGTATAAACTGTAACCTTAGAGGAGCAGATTTACGAGGAATGGATTTAAGAAGTACTGAACTTAGGAATGCAGATTTGAGGGGTGCAGACTTAAGGGGTGCAGATTTGAGAGGCGCTTATCTAGTGGGTGCAGATTTAACTGCTGCTAGACTTGAGGGCGCTCATTTGGCAAGTGCCGATCTTACAGATGCAATTATGCCAAATGGGTTGATGTGGGAAATAGGGGAGGATGTACGGCAATCTGGATTTTAAATAAGTCTACCATTTGAAGTTATATAACCCACCTAAAGAAAATGGGCAATGGGCAAGAAATAATTTCTTACCATGCCCCATGCCCATTGCTCTATTTTCCAATCAGTAAATTGCATAAAAAGTTTTACCAGAGGCAAAGCTGTCTTATTATTAGCAATGATGGATGATAAAGCCACTAGTGAAAATAGGATAATAGGGTGAAAAGCCAGCCTCCAAGATACTATAAGCTATTAATTTTTTTCGTTTGCACATTGTTTTTTGTTTTTTCCAGTCAGATAGTCATCGCGTGGAGCAATAGTAATTCAGATGCTCAAGGAACGCGGAGTGTAGAATTGATTGTCGGTGGTGATTTCGTCGTTACTATGAACGATGCACAACCCGTTATCAAGAATGGTGCAGTTGCTATCAAGGACGGCAAAATTATTGCGGTAGACAAAAAAGATCAAATCCTGGCATCATATAAAGCTGACAGGACGCTTCCAGGCGAAGGCATGGTGTTGATGCCCGGTCTTGTCAACGGTCACTCTCATTCAGCAATGGTGCTGTTTCGCGGTCTGGCGGACGACTTAGCGTTGGAAGATTGGCTCTTGAATTATATCTTCCCTGCGGAAGCAAAGTTCGTTGACGAAAATTTTATTCGCATTGGCGAACAACTAGCTTGTTGGGAGATGATACGGGGAGGAACAACGACTTTTGTTGATATGTACTTTAAGCCAGATGTTGCTAGTGAAGTGGTGGATGAATGCGGCTTGCGTGCCATTATTGCACCATCGTCAATAGATTTCCCCAGCCCTAATTTTCAAGGGTGGGATGATGCGTTTGCCGCAGCTGTAGATTTTGTAAAACGCTGGAAGGGCAAGAACCCACGTATTATACCAGCCATTGCTCCACATGCTCCTTACACTGTCTCGCCAGAGCATCTAACACAAGCTATTGAGGCTGCACGTCAATACGATGTCCCCCTGACAATTCACTTAGCAGAGACAAAAACCGAAGTAGAAGATGTTCAACAGCGCTATAACGCGACCCCAGTGCAACACTTGGAAAATCTCGGCTTCTTGGAGCCGCGTGTCTTCGCCGCCCATGTCGTATGGCCTAACGAAAGCGAAATTGCCTTAATGGCGAAACGCGGTATTGGTGTTATCCACAATCCTGACTCGAATTTAAAACTAGCTTCTGGCTTTGCTCCGATTCCAGCGATGTTGAAAGCGGGCATTAAAGTTGGTCTGGGTACGGATGGAGCTTCCTCGAACAACGATCTTGATATGTGGGAGGCAATCCGCCTCACTGCTTTCATTCATAAAGGGACAACTCTCGATCCCACTGCTGTACCTGCTAAGACTGTTTTGCGTATGGCAACACTTGGTGGTGCAGAAGCACTCGGCTTAGCAGATAAAATTGGTGCGATTAAGGTGGGACTTCAAGCAGATCTGATTCAAGTTCAACTTAGCGAACCACATCTAACCCCAATTTACGATGCAATCTCCCATCTGGTTTACACAGCAGATGCCCAAGATGTTGATACTGTCATTGTGGATGGGAAAGTTCTCATGCACAAACGTGAAATGCTTACCCTAAATCCGGATCGGATTCGCCTTGAAGCGACTTCCATTGCCGAGAGGATCGACGCTGAGTTACGACCCAATTAAAAGACGCTTAACTAAGTAGCATTGGCAACCTTCTAACGCCCTTCTCCCTGAGGGAGAAGGGTTGGGGATGAGGGCAATCTCAACGAAAAATTTTCAAAGCCACTGAAATCAGCGTCAGGAAAGTGAGAAATCCGACTGCATCCAATAATGTAGTTAACAACGGTCCGCTAATCAACGCAGGGTCTAATTTTAACCTTTTAAGACCCATTGGCAACACTGTACCCATACTAGCTGCAACAAATACGTTAACTGCCATTACTAAAGCTGCAACAATTGCGACCCATCTCTCTTGAGGTGGCGACCAAATCAACGATAATATACCCAAGGATAATCCTAACCCCACAGATGTCCCCAATCCTGCTAGAATTTCTTTACGAAGAATTTTGAAAGTATCTTTGGGTGTAACTTCTCCTACTCCTAACCCCCGTACTGTTACGGATAGGGCTTGAATGGCAACGTTACCACTGGTGTTGGATAGAATTGGCATGATAACAGCTAAAACTGGTACTACGGAAATGACTTGCTGAAATGGCGCGATCGCACTCGCGGCTCCCACATACAAGCCAATATTAGCCAATAGCCAGGGAAAACGCTTGCGGAGGGTGACTTGGGGGGGTGACAGGGCGGCTTCATCACCACCACTTACGCCTGCAAGTTTTTGAATATCTTCTGTGGCTTCTTCTTCTAAAATGTCTACTACGTCGTCAATTGTGACGATCCCCACAAGTTTATCTTCGCGATCCACGACAGGAAGTGCTATCAAGTCATAGCGCTTCATGATCTGAGCGACTTCTTCTTGGGGGGTTTCTGTTTTGACTTTGACGACGCGATCGCTGGCTACATCTCTGACATAAGCTTCAGGAATGGTAAACAACAACTGACGCAGGGAGACGACTCGCACAAGCTTGCGGTTTTCGTCTGTGACGTAGGCGTAGTAAATTGTCTCTTTATCTTCATCGTAACGGCGAATTTTGTTTAACGCTTCTCCGATTGTTAAGCCTTGCTGCAAGCGGACATATTTGGTTGTCATGACGCGCCCAGCTGTTCCTTCAGGATAGCCGAGAATTGTTGCTGTTACTTGCCTTTCTTCCGGGCTGAGTTGTTGCAACAGACGCTTGACAACTTTTGCGGGTAACTCATCAAACAACTCTACGCGATCGTCCGGACTCATTGCTTCCACAATTTGACAGACTTGCGTGGCGTGAAGTGCTTCAATCAGTTCTTCTTGGACTTCTGAGGGTAAGTATTCAAACACTGCGATCGCTTGATCTTTGTTGAGCAAGCGGAATGCGATCGCTCTTTTTTCGATGGGCTGTTCGACTATGTAGTCTCCTACATCAACAGCTGGTAAACGATTGAGTTCAACTTTTAGCTGGTTTAAGTCAGCAATGTTTGACAGTTCAGCACGTCCTTCCCAGGTGAGCATAAAAACCTCCTAATGTCTCCCTCGCGCTGGGAGACAAACTCACCAAGCGTTTGGGAGGTAACTACTGTGACTACTCGGCGAACTTGTGTCCATTGAATCTAAAAAAATCGACGATAGTACTCAAAGAGGAGTACTGCGTACTTTTAGGTGAGCTTTTAAGGTATTTTATATTACAGCAAATAAAAATTATTGACAAGACTTCTTGCTTAGATCCCCGACTTCTTCAAAAAGTCGGGGATCTTGAGGGGATCTTGAGGTCATGAAACTTTTTGAACCGCAGAGGACGCAGAGTACGCAGAGGTAAGAGAGGCGGGAGAGGATTTATGTGAATAAAGATTAAGTTATTTTTTGTAGAGATTTTAGTTTATAATGTCTAGTCTGTTATCAACAAGTTTAGTATAAAAAATCTATGTAATTCTGATGAATACTACGAGCAATTCTGGGGCTAATAGCGATCTGCTTCGCTCACAACTTGCGAAAGACTATCATCAGCTACCAGTGTTGGAACAAAGTATTGTCCAATTGTTTTCGGTTATTTATGAGTCTATAAATAGAACTTCGTTTTTAGAGTGTTTTACTTATGTTGGCGCACGTAATGAAAAGGGTCAGCTTTTTAATGCTTCAACTTTAAAGCCCTATATTGATAAATTGTTAGCAGCAGGTTTGTTGGTGCAACCAATTGGACAGGGTCCTCAATGTCATCCTTTACTTGTGGAAGTCGCGACTCGTGATGCAGTTAAAGCTGGAAGGTTTGATGCACTGGTTAAAGCAGTGCAGGAAAAATTCCCTGTGAAAACTCGGTGGGAAGATGGACCTCGGTATTTCAAAAGTCAGAGTCAATTGCTGCGGGAAGTCCGTATTGGTCTTTACAGTCACAGCCTCAGTTTTATTAATAAGCAACTTGAAGATTCGGGAAAACTGAGTACACTTTAAATGAAAAAGCGATTTGTGAGTTAGTCGGACATCCTTTTGTTTTTTGGGAAAATTCTCCAACGACTCGTGTAGAAATTGTGAAAGGAGAACCGGAATTGCTGGTGAAAAAGGGGAATGGGGATAAGCTGGATACGTCTTGCACCAAGGGCGATCGCTTAACTTTGGAATTTTTTCCCAAGCTTCCAGAAAAGCAGGAAATCTTGGCTATTAAAGAAACCCCAACTCGGATAAAAGTGATTGAGATTGGTGCTGGACATCGGCGGATTGCAGAAATTCTTGGTAAGGACAATCGGCTGGAAGGCGTGTTTAGCCGACCAAATGGGATTGGGAAAAACGGTGCAAGCATTAGCTGTCATCCTGACTCGCGCTCATGAAGGACCAACCCTAATTGTGGCTCCTACTTCAGTGTGTCTGAACTGGGTAAGTGAAACGCAGCGTTTTGCTCCTACCCTCAATATTATTCAATTTGGCAGTGGCAATCGTCAAAAGGTGTTGGATCGGCTACAGCCATTTGACATATTGATTTGCAGCTATGGTTTGTTACAGCAGGAAGAAGTGGCTGAGATGTTGTCTCAGGTACTATGGCAAACCATTGTTCTGGATGAAGCTCAGTCAATCAAGAATATAGCAACCAAACGTTCCCAGTCTGCAATGAAACTCCAAGGCGGGTTTAAATTGATTACGACAGGAACTCCGATTGAGAACCATCTTGGTGAACTGTGGAATTTGTTCCGCTTTATCAATCCTGGGTTGCTTGGTTCCTTGGAAAGTTTTAGCCAACGTTTTGCTATTCCCATTGAGAAATTTCAGGACAAACAAGCACGTAACAGGTTGAAAAAACTGATTCAACCGTTCCTGTTGCGGCGCACGAAAAATCAGGTACTGGAAGAGTTACCTTCTCGGACTGAAATTACCTTACACGTGGATTTGAGTCGAGAGGAAATGGCATTGTATGAAGCGCTGCGTCGGGATGCGATCGCCAAACTGACGGATAGTGAGGTAGCAGGAGGTCAGAAACATCTACAAGTTTTAGCAGAAATCATGAAACTGCGTCGCGCCTGTTGCAATACGCGTTTAGTTATACCAGATGCTCCACTTCCGAGCGCCAAGTTGCAGCTTTTTGGTGAGGTGGTGGAGGAGTTACTAGAAAATCGCCACAAGGTTTTGGTGTTTAGTCAGTTTGTTGACCATTTGCAGATTATTCGCGAGTATCTAGAGAAGCAACAGATTCATTACCAGTATTTAGATGGAAGTACTCCCGCACCAGAACGCAAAAAACGGGTGGATGCTTTTCAGTCTGGCGAAGGGGATGTATTTTTAATCAGTCTGAAGGCGGGGGGTACGGGGCTTAATCTCACTGCTGCTGACTATGTCATTCATATGGACCCTTGGTGGAATCCAGCAGTGGAAGACCAAGCTTCTGATCGCGCCCACCGCATCGGTCAACAACGCCCGGTAACTATTTATCGCTTGGTAGTAAAAGATACCATTGAAGATAAGATTGTTAGCTTGCATCATCACAAGCGAGACTTGGCGGATAGTCTATTGGAAGGTGCGGAGATGAGTGGCAAGATATCAACTGAGGAGTTACTGCAGTTGATTCAGGAAAGGTAATCGTATCTTAATATTTTACTGATTGGCGACAGAAATAAGTACTATACATATTAAATAGGTACTGAGCTACTTTGTAGTACCTATTTAACGGAGATAAGGTCACTTCATGGAATCGTTTGAACCAGGTTTTATTGAGCACCAACCAATTTCTCAAAATTTACTGCGTACCATCCGGCTGATTGGAGAGTACAAAGGTAAGCAGGAATTGTTTAAAGAACAGTCACCTCAAGTTCTTGAAACCCTGCGCCAAGCTTCAATTATTCAGAGTACCGAGTCTTCTAACCGGATAGAAGGTATTACAGTACCTCTAGAACGAATTAAGGAACTAGTCGCTGAAAAAACAACACCTCGCGATCGCTCCGAACAAGAAATTGCTGGCTATCGAGACGTGCTCAATACAATTCATAGTAGCTATGCTCACATTCCCTTCACTCCTGGGGTAGTGTTACAGCTCCATCGCGACCTTTACCAGTTTACTGTTGGTGAAGGTGGACGGTGGAAGTCAGTAGATAACGTTATTAGCGCAACTTACCCAGATGGTACAAAAATTGTTAGATTTGAGCCAGTGAAAGCTGTTGCAACACCATTAGCGATGGCAAGCTTACATGAAAGGTTTAATACTCTTTGGCAATCTGAAGAGATCGAGCCATTATTGCTGATTCCAACTTACGTATTAGATTTTTTGTGCATTCATCCTTTTAGTGACGGTAATGGAAGGATGGCTCGCCTGCTGACGCTACTGCTTCTGTACAAAGCAGGTTACGAAGCCGGTCGGTTTATCAGTTTGGAACGAATTGTAGAACGTACAAAGGAAAGCTACTACGACACGCTTTACCAATCCTCACAAAGTTGGCATACAGGAAAGCACAACTTATCACCTTGGTGGGAATATTTTCTGGGAGTCGTAGTGTTGTCAGCATATCGAGAGTTCGAGGAACGGGTTGGATTGGTAAGTTCTGCAAAAGGTGCCAAAACCGCAATGGTGCTAGGTGCTGTTAACAATATACCCGGAGATTTTTCTATCAAGGATTTACAAGAAAGATGTCCTACGGTAGGGATCGATTTGATTCGCCGTATTCTCCGCCAAGAGAGAAATGCTGGACGAATGGAATGTTTGGGGCGAGGTCCAGATGCTCGCTGGCGCAAGAAATAGGTACTGTACCTATTATATAGGTACTGGCAGGCGTTCTAGTACCTATATAAAAGTGGACAGCATCATAACCAGCTTGACGAAGCCCTTCAGCAATTAGAGGTGATAAAGCATTATCAATAAAAAATTTCATGAATTAGCTACTAGTAGTGGTAATTCACGTTCTGCAACTACTACAGCAGCATACCGTAAAGCCTCTCTAATATCTTCGAGTTCCAAATCTGGGAATGCTTGTAAAATCTTCTCATCTCCCATTCCTTCCGCCAACATTCCAACTACAGTAGCGACTGGAATTCGTAACCCTCTAATACAAGGGACACCACCCATTTGATTTGAATTCACTGTTATGCGTGAAAATTTCATAGTTTTTCTAGTATTGTAAACGGTATTAATTAGAATAAACGATGTAGCTGATAACTTTGTAGCATCAATCGATTCTATTTTCAGATATTAAAAGCAAAAAACGTTACTTTCGGAAACGGTCATACCAACAGAATCGAAAGGCTTCACCGGAACGCGAGGTGAAGGAGACGGTAACAACCGCCAAACTTTAATTGTCTTATCACCGCTACCACTCACCAACATTTGCCCGTTGGGACTAAAAGCAACAGCATAAACGTTCCCTCCATGACCTTCAAAAGTACGAAGTAGCTTCCCTGTCTTCAAACTCCACAGTTGCACTCTCCGTGCTTGACCCCCACTGGCAAAAACCAACCCATTAGGAGCGATCGCAACACTTTCTACACTACCAAGATGGGCTGAATAATTGTGCAGTAATTTTCCCGTTTGCAAGTTCCACACTTTGATATTTTTGCCATCTGTCTGTGGTAGCGATGGGAAACTATCATCGCCACTGCTATTAACTAGAGTTTGTCCATCAGGTGCGATCGCAACTGAAGTTACTCCAGATGATTTTTGAGGAGGAACAAAACTACGTAACAGTTTACCCGTACTTAAGTTCCATAATGTAATTTTGCCATCATCATGACCTGTCAACAAAGTTTCACCATCGCGACTAACGGTAAGAGCAAAAGCCCCTGGTTTCAAAGTGTGTAGCAACTTTCCATTTGTCATATCCCACACCTTAATTGTATTTGCACTTCCACTAGCAAGAGTTCGTCCATCTGGAGTTATAACAACTGCTTTAACTCCACTTTTATGTCCGGTCAAAGTGCGTAACAACTGTCCTTTTTTCAAATCCCACAGCTTAACTGTTCCATCAATACCACCACTTACAACAGTTTGTCCATCTGGACTGATAGCAATAGACTCTACTCCCGTTGAATGACCGGACAAAGAACTCAGTAACTGTCCTGTTTGAAAACTCCACAGCTTAACCGTCCTATCATCACCACCACTAGCAAGAGTTAGACCATCCCGAGCGATCGCAATAGCGCGAACAGGAGCTGTATGTCCAACAAAAGTGCGAATCAATTGACTGTTTTTTTCTTGAAGTGAGGCGACAGGGTTTTGAGCAATTGAGGCAGAACTAGCATTGATAGGATGAGTCGCAATACGCGAAAGTTGTAGGGGCGCGGAAAGTTGTAGGGGCGCGGAAAGTTGTAGGGGCGCGGAAAGTTGTAGGGGCGCGGAAAGTTGTAGGGGCGCAATGCCTTGCGCCCCTACTAGAGATAGCACTGCCATCGCTTTCCTAAAATTGGGCTTCCGTATCATTCTAGTAGAGAGATATATATCGTGTATCAATTGACTTTATAACTATCCCTCTGTTCCACTGGTCACTGGTCACTGGTCACTGGTCACTGGTCACTGGTCACTGGTCACTGAATCATCCAGCAATTCGGGACACAAATCTGGGTCTGTAGTTCCCTCTTGTGGCAAACCCGACCCCATTGCAGCAATATCTGGGAATTTAGGATACACAGGAGTGACAATTGCTACTGGTGCTTCCCAATCTAAATCTAATGCTTTGTCATAGTCTGGCAAATCATTGTTTGTAGTTCCTGGCTCGGGTTTGATGCTATCGGAAACATTAGCATCTGCATCGTTAACAACCTCTGTTGATGTTTCCACATCTGTTGTGATTTCTTGCGAATCTTGTGGCTGAACGGATGTAGATGAAGTTGCACCTTGAGTTAATAATTCCCGATCGTCAGCCGCCAGTTCATCCCAGATATCTGGCAAAGGAGGGTACAAAGCTTTACCTTGTTTCACCTGCGGTTGCACAACACTATTCACTGTATCTAACTCTCTGGACTGTAGCTCTGTACCAGTTGCGATCGCACCTCCAGCCAAAGCAGCACCTCCATTAACACTCACAAGATTCCCTGTCAATTTGGATAAGAGTGTAAACGGCGTGTTGTGAGAAACTTTTCCATTACGAGATTTTGGGTTTGCAGTATTTTCTCTCAACTGAGATGCTGTCCCATTGTTCCCTTGTTCTTGGAATGAATTGGGAGACAATATTGCTGCTGTTTGGAAATCCTCATCTTTGTGCGATCGTCTTTTATAGGAACGCCATAAAATCAAACCACCTAAACTTAGAGGTACCATTAACCAAAACAGAGATGCTATTGCTTGATTATTTTCACGACGATCGGGAGGAGGTGCAAACGCTCGATGGCTGGGAGAAACCAATTCTCCAGAAGTCTTCGTTGGAATGACAGTATTCGTGGATGGTGGGCTAGGCGTCGCCTCAGAGCTTGGTGAAATAGTAGGGTTAGTTGTGACTGAAGTTCGGTTTGAGAGACTTGTGTTTTTGATAACCGTCCCAGCTAGGCTTTGAGCAACAGTCACGGTTTCACTGTCCCTAGCATTTTCTATAGCTTGCTTTCCTTGAGGCGTTTTGGCAAAAGCTAGAAAACGGCTCGCAGGTGAGCTAGGGTTTTTCTTGTAAACGTATACTAAGGGCAGTGAAAAAGGATACTTGGGGTCTTTTGGCAAAGTCCCATGTATTGGCACAACTCGTACACCTTGCAGTTGCGATACCCGATCTGCCTTGACATAACTAATACCATCTTTACCTAATTGCTTCACCAGTTCTGAGGTGTTTTCTTCAGCTATCTGGATTGCATTGGAACTCTTGGTAAAGTTCCTTGATTTAAAGACAGAGTATCCGCGAATTGCTTGCCACATCTCGCTTGATTCAGGGCGATCGATAAAACGAATCTTACCTTGAGTGCGTCCCAACCGCGACCAGTTTGTCATTCTTCCTCGAACAATTCTGGCAAATTGCTTAATTGTTAGACTACCCTTGAAGGGATTATCTTTACCTACCACAATGGCAATTTTTTCGCGTCGCAAGCGAACTAATTCCAAACCTTGGGCTTTTTCATCTGGTTTCAACCCACGTCCAATTGCTGCTATATCAATACTTCCATCTTGCAGTGCTTTGAGCGCAGTCTCAGATCCACTAGCAGCAACTTCAACTTCTGTATCAGAAAACTGGTTTTCAAAACCTCGTTTCAATGTTTGATTAATTGCTAACATTCTATCCGAACCATCAATCCGCACCTTAAGACCATTCACAGTTTCTGGAAGGGGGGATGATGTTGCCTTAGGAGAAGATTGCGCCCGTGCAAAGTCCGACACGAAAAGAGTTGTTACTGGGGTAAGTATTAATGCCAGCAGTAAAGAGAAACTGATTGTCGAACTATCTTTTTTTTCTTTTTGCCACATATGCCCCATGTTAAGGTAGCGGAATTCAACGGTCTACCAGCCTCACGTGCTATTTTTCCGGGTAAGATGCATTCATTATACAACCCTGTCATTGTTTTTTTCGGTGAGGAATTTACTCATGTAAATCCCAACCTTAGTTAACTTTACACTCTTAGAGCCATAGAAATTTAATACTTATTTTTTCTTAATTGTTTTTTCTTAAAATCTTTATAGAGCAAAAGAGTTCAGTTAACATTAGAAACAAAATCAAAGTTAGGTTAGTTTGAAGAACAAAACCCAACTTCATTAGACATTTGTTAACCTGGTCACCGATCACTGGTCACTGGTCACTGGTCACTGGTCACTGGTCACTGGTCACTGGTCACTGGTCACTGGTTACTGGTTACTGGCCACTGGTCACCGAATATAAAACAAAACCCTAGATTATAAATCTAGGGCATCCGGTGTTGCAAAGATGATGTGCATGACGATTTCTTGTATTAATCTATCCAGTGAGGTTTATAAAAAATCGCCAATTTGGCAAAAAACTTATCTTCATTAATTTTTTGTTTATGCAAATGTTTGAGTCAAATCTGGAATGGTGGGATTTGATGTTGTAGTTCCTGATAGATAAACAAAACTGAGGTCAACTGACGACAGGTAAAGCCTCAAATAATTTTAATTTAATTAACTCTTTATACTAATCCAGACCGCACTGCTTAAAAAGTGGTGCGGTCTTATAATCAGGACTTACGCACTCACACGAAACAAACTGGGTTTCTAGCCAGAGACTCATGGCTGAAACGACAATATAAAAAACGTGTCAAGCAAAACTACCGAATCCGAGAGACGAAAGGCAGCGGGCGCAATGGATACTCACGCGTTGTCTTCACGGGACTGAAGCCCGACCAAATAATTACTAATTCGTAATCAGTCATGAAAAATTTCCTAATTACGAATTAATCATGAATAAATTAAGGAAGACCTCAATTTCTTGATGAAAAAAAGTAAATTGTATTCCAAATTCAAGCCCTCTTCTTCATCAGTGGGGTAATAACACGAATGACTTTGACCTCTTCTTTTCTGTTTAAACTTCTGGTTCTACATTCTGTATTGATTTATGCGTTGTTAGCGCCCGCTGCCTTCTTCACGCATACGAAAGATTATCGCTCATTTTTGTTAGGCTGATTGGCAAAGTAAGCCCAAGTCCCAATAGTAGAAGCTAGAATCCAACCCAGGATTAGCACTGCTACAACTGCCATCATTGAACTTGACATGATTAAACCTCCTGTGAGTATAAATCCTCATTAATTGGTTTGATTCACAAGATCAAGTTAACAAATGTGTTTAAGAGTCGCAACGTTTCTTAAAGAAATTGTATAACTGTCACAGTGCGTAACATTTCACTTATAAAACTAGGTTCCCCGATCGCTCATTGGGGATCGATCTATGCTTTTTGGGCATTGCTCCACAATGACTATAGAATTATGTCACCGGCGACCCTAATTATGAGAAATGAACTGTGAAGCTGAGAAGCAGCTTTTGACCTTATAAAATTTGATGATTGTAAATTTTATGAATACTACCGATCGCCTTCAATCGCTCTTAACTGATTCCCCTGTTGGCACTGTGCTACCTGCGATCGCTCAAACTAACCTTCCTAATTGGTGGCTGGCTGGCGGTGCAGTGCGAAATACTGTATGGAGAAAGCTGTTTGGGGAAGACTGTCAGTTGGTTATCAAAGATTTTGATATTGCCTTTTTTGATGCGGAGGGCGATCGCTCTCAAGAACTAGCCGCCAAAGCAATCCTGACGGAACAATTTCCCAATTACCTATTTGATGTCAAAAATCAAGCTAGTTTTGGTCGTTGGCGTCCCGGTAACAAAACATATGACAGTACAGAAGATGGCATTACAAATTGGTTGCACACTGCTACTACAGTAGGAGTTCGGATCGACAGAGATGGGCAGTGGCAATTCTTCACGCCTTATGGTTTGGATGACCTGTTTAATGGTACTATCCAACCAACAATAGCACATCTTCATAACCCAGATGCAGAGCGTAAAGCATCTGAGTTCTTGCAGAAATGCCCTTGCTTATTACGCTACAACGCAATTAGATAAGGGACTTCCAAATAAAAAAGTCTTCAAATATCTCTTGTGGTACGGGCGACACAAGCCGTCACTAGTATAGTACGGGCGGGGACGCCCGTACCACAAGTAGTGGTAATTTATTTCTTGGAAATCCCTCATACGACAAAGTGCTGTAAATAATTTCTTTGGATACCGCTTGACCTCTGAATTCTTTTATGGTATTTTTGTACTATAAAAGTGTTTAACAGAGCAAAAGATGAGTGCGATTTCGACTAGTTAAATAATTCTTTATTATACCAAATGGAGAGAAAAATTGAATGAAACTGTCTAAGATAGATTTGAGTAATCTCGTAGCGATCGCTCACTCAGATGAATACTTGCAATTGTTAATTGACCGAGGCGACGAGTTTGAGTGCGTAGCCATTCCTGCGCCAATACAAGCTTATGAAGGACTACAGCAATTGAATGCGATCGTTGCTGACTCTCCTGCACTTCCTTCATTACCGGAATCAATAGAGATGTTACCTGTAAGTTCATCCATGGCTAACGCTGTGGGGTACGATTCAAACGAACAAGTTTTGCAGGTCGAATTTCATAACGGAGCAGTATATCAATATTCTGGGGTAGAATCTGACACTTGGGAAGATTTACATGAGGCTGATTCTATTGGCAGATTTTTCAACGAAAACATCAAAGGTAGATATTCATCCGAGCGCATAGATGACGCATATTATACGGATGATTGTTGTTATTAAGTAGAAAGAAAATATCAAAATATTGACGATTTTAGGCGCTCCTTGAATCGCTAATTGCTCTTCATGAAACGCCATTAGCAATTAGCGATTTTCCTAGCATTTGGTAACTTAACAGCTTTTATCCTTCCCTTAGCATTCCACAACCTCCAGCAGCAACCATCGGTAATTGAACGCATACTGTAGTTCCTGTGACTGCGTCAGATTGAATGGATAATTCTCCAGCATGAGCATTGACGATGCGTTTGGTAATAGCAAGTCCTAACCCAGTACCACTAGGTTTTGTAGAAAAAAAAGGCTGCGTTAGTTTTGAGAGAATTTCTGGAGGAATGGGTTCACCACTATTGCACACATTAATGCAGACGTTACCTTGAGACAAAGTGTCTACTTGCCACTTAATGACATCTCCTGCTGAGACTGCCTCACAGGCATTGCGAACAATATTGATAAAAACTTGTTTTAGCTTATCTCTGTCCCCCAAGATTTTGATCGTAGATAACGCTGGCATAAATTCAATTTGCCGTGACAGAGCTTCTGGCATCTCACGAATTAGCACAAGCAACTCACGAATGAATTCATTCACATCCAATTCACTTAATTGCAGCACCTGGGGTTTGGCATAGAGCAAAATTTCACTCAGTAGATTTTCTAGACGACTAGCTTCACCCAGCGCTAGAGATAATCGCTCTTGAGCTGGTTCAGTCAAAATAATTTTCTTAAAATACTTCAATCCCATAATCATTGTCGTTAGGGGATTGCGAATTTCATGCACGATCGTCGCCGCAAATTCACCAATAGCGACTAGGCGTTCCTGTTCTACAAGCTTGGCTTGGGCTTCTAGCAATTGAGCAGTGCGTTTTTCTACCTCAGCTTCCAAAAGTTGATTAAATTCGCACTGTTTTTGGTAAAGATGAAAGTGGTCGATCGCCGTTGCTGCACGTTCCGCAAACAGTTCCACAATTTGGATTTCTTCTGTTGCAAATTCCCTTGCTTGCCTATGAAAAGAGCAAATAGTACCGAATACTTGACCTTCAGAGGTTTGTAATGGTATACCCAAATATGCTCTATACCCAGGTGCAGGTCTGCCATATTCTGGATGAGCCACTGCATCCTCAACAGCTAATGTACGACCAATTTGAATAACTGTAGCAATTAACCTACCATGCAACGCGTAAACACGGGGTGTATCTTCAGCCATTTCCAGACTACTGGCTAGGATAGTTTCAAATCCCTCTTGGCAAAAGGTAACAACCGTCCAATCTACTCCAATCAGTTCGCTGACTCCGCAGGCAATATTATGCAAATAGCTGCCTAGTTCACCAGTGCGATAGTTCAAAGAGGATAAACGTGCTATGATTAGCCGCTCGCGCTGCCAAGGTTGTTGCAACAACAGATCTTCATCATTAGCTTTGCTCATGGATGCTTGTTACATGGTTTAGCAAATTGAATGAATGTATAAGTTTTGGATTTTCCAAGTTTTAATTCTGGATATCCTGATAATTTTGATGAGCCAAATATTACTATACAAATGTGTTATTTATGTAGAAGAATTATGAAAATTTATATAAAGAAATGTAAATTAACTAGTGACCAGTGACCAGTGACTAGTTAATCGCAATACTTTGAAAGTTTAGATTTTGCTGAGAAATATATGAGAAATTTCTAGACAAATTTTCAGCTTTCTAGATGTTAATGCTTAGTGATTAATAATTAATCGATAAATTATTCAAGCAATAATTAGTTTCAGTTCAAGACAAAGATTCCACCGTTAGTTGATGTATTGAGGTATTTTAAATTATGAAACTAGGATATTTACTCACAATGATTCTAGCTGCTAGTGTTATGGTTAGCTGTACAAAAGAAATCTCCAAGAATGAGTTGACTGAAAGTTCTGCTTCAGCAAATAAATCAATTCCGATATCAATGACTCAGGTGAAGTCTCAAACTGCAACTGCTATAAGTTCTGGCACGTTTGTTTCCGGAGAACATACAACTCAAGGCAAAGCTCGTATTACCAGTAAAGATGGGAAATCAGTGCTAGAGCTTGAGCAGTCGTTTAAGACTTCTGAAATGGGACCTGATTTGGTAGTCATTTTACATCGTTCAGATAACGTAATTGGTTCAACTAAGCCACCAGCATATCCTTTAAAAAAAGGAGATTACATTGTTCTTGCTCCTTTAAAAAAATTTAGTGGTGCTCAAACTTATGCGATTCCTAACAACATTAATTTAGCAAACTACAAGTCTGTTGCTATCTGGTGTCGTAAGTTCAATGCCACTTTTGGTGCTGCCAGTTTAAAAAGTTAAATATTGACTGAAATTTGAAAAAAGAATGCAAAAAATCCGTCAATCCAAAATCCAAAATCTAAAATCCAAAATTAAATTATGAAACTACAAGGTAAAGTTGCCTTAGTGACTGGTAGCAGTCAAGGTATCGGACAAGGTGTTGTCCTGCGTCTTGCTCAAGAAGGAGCCGATGTTGTCATCAATTATCGCTCTCACCCAGAAGGGGCAGAAGAAACCTTAGCCAAAATAGAGGCTATTGGCGGTAGGTGTCACATGGCTCAGTGTCCCAAATCTCAAGGCTACACCCTGAAAGCAGATTTGGGCAGCGTGTCGGAGGTGCGTCAACTTATAGCGGAAAGTATTCAGCATTTTGGCAAGCTAGATATTCTGGTAAACAATGCTGGGATTGAAAAACACGCACCATTCTGGGAAGTGACAGAAGCAGATTATGATGCTGTCATGAATGTCAATTTAAAGGGTGTATTCTTTGCCACTCAAGCCTTTGTTCAACACCTGATTGAAACAAAACGGACTGGAAAAATCATCAATATGAGTTCGGTGCATGAGGAATTGCCATTTCCGAATTTTACAGCTTACTGTGCCAGCAAAGGTGGGATGAAGATGTTGACTCGTAACCTGGCAGTTGAATTGGGTTCTTTGGGGATTACAATTAACAACGTTGCACCAGGAGCGATCGAAACTCCCATTAACACCAAACTGTTGAACAACCCAGAAAAGTTGGGTGCTTTGTTGCAGAATATTCCTCTTGGTCGTCTTGGACAACCACAAGATGTCGCCTCCTTAGTAGTGTTCTTAGCTTCCTCTGATGCTGACTATATTACAGGCAGTACTTTTTTTGTAGATGGTGGGCTGCTTTGGAACTATCAGGAGCAGTAAATACTTTAATATCTCACTAAAGTCCAAAATTGCACCAGTCACAAAAGAGCAATTATGACAAACACCCCTCTGTTTATTCCTGTCATTTTGGGTACTCCCCGTCAAGGTCGCCAAAGTGAACATGTAGCCAAATTTATTGTCGAGCAGATTGCGGTACGAGATGATGTAGAAACGCAACTGATTGATATTCGTAACATTCCAATTACCACCAATGACGCAGGTGAGTCTATTAAAGACCCTCAGTTCTCCAGTACTGTTGAACGGGCGGACGGATTAATTATCGTTGCACCAGAGTATAATCACGGTTATCCGGGTTTGCTCAAGCATGTACTTGACACTTGCCTCAAAGAATACATCCATAAAGCCGTCGGGCTGTGTGGTGTTTCAGCCGGACCCTTTGGCGGTACACGGGTTATCCAAAACCTTTTGCCTGTGATGCGTGAGTTGGGGCTAATGACAATTTTCTATGACCTCAACTTTAGCAACGTCCAAAATTTGTTTGATGAATCTGGGAATCTGATTGACAAAGCAACCTACATTCGCCGTTTGGAACGGTTTATGAATGAGTTGATTTGGATGTCAACGGTGCTTAGGTATGGGCGGCTAGAAGTCAACTTGGAAAAGAAAGACAGCACTCAAGTCAACGTTCATGCTAGCAAACCTTGCCCAGAAATGGCTGCTCGAATGGGTATTGATGCAATGGATACTGTCCTTAATGTTAGTCATGATGCCCAAACTGGCAAAGTGGAAGCCACTCCCATCGCTTAAGTGACTATTTTGTTTTTAATGGTCGTTTCAAACTAGTAGGGGCGCAAGGTCTTGCATCCCCACTTCCCACTACCTAGAATAAATTATGCAAGCACTAAGGAAACACTATCCAGAGTACTTCATGGAAGCTGCGGGATTAGGCATCTTTATGATTTCCGCAGCAGTGGTGACTGCTCTGTTAGAGCATCCAGCTTCACTCATACGCCCTTGGGGTCATTTTCGCTGTGGTTATCGGCACTACAAGCTTGGTGATGCCACATACATACTCAGCGATCGACTTACCCTATTCCTAACCAACTTATTATGATAGCTAATCTAAACGCCATATGTCTACAACCAGGTGAAGGTTCTTCATCTTGGGTACTAGGAGACTTATACACCTTTAAAGCAAAGGGCGACGATACAGGTAAAACCTATGCGCTGATAGAGATTGTCATGCAACCTCACAGCGCAACTCCGCCCCATATTCACACCCACGAAAACGAATCTTTTTACATTCAAGAAGGTGAAATAGAGTTCCAACTTGGGGGACAAAGTCTTATAGCCACACCTGGAACTTTCGTTCATTCCCCAAAGGGACAGCCCCACAGTTTTCGTAACATCGGCGCAAAACCAGCTAAATTCTTATGTTGGTTAACGCCATCTGGGTTGGAGCAACTTTTTATCGAAGTGGGTACACCAGTATCAGAGCAAAATACTACATCACCTGGTGTGACTCCCAAAGACATCGAAAAATTGCTCTTTACTGCTCCTAAATACGGTTTAGAAATTCTTCCTTCTGCTGTTGCTCAGTAGTTTTTGGATGAGAAAC
This sequence comes from Scytonema hofmannii PCC 7110, assembly GCF_000346485.2. NCBI lineage: Bacteria > Bacillati > Cyanobacteriota > Cyanophyceae > Nostocales > Scytonemataceae > Scytonema > Scytonema hofmannii. Next base: position 11,218,915 of record NZ_KQ976354.1, on the reverse strand, counting down.
TAAAAATTAAATTTGTTTGATGGAGTGCTGCTATGGCTGCTAAATTCAGCAAGAAAATTGCTGGGACAGTTCTATTTTTGGTCGTTTTTATTACAATATCCTTTAACTAGAAAGTATCTATATTTCGGAGATGTCTATGGGAGTGAACACTAGGAGTTAGGGTCATTAAATCTTCAATATTGCGTTTTATCGTGTTGCAAATAGTGTCTAAGGGTAAGTCATTAGGATCGTGACCAAAAGGGTTTTCGATCTCTAGAGCAATGGCTTCAACGCCAAACAAAGTAAAACTAATCAAAGCAACGGATAATCCCGTCCACCAACCCAAACCTTCCACTAGTTCAAAAGGTATTAAGAAACAGTAAACTAATAACACTTGTTTGAGATGAATAGTATAGGCTAGCGGTATAGGAGTTTTTAAAATGCGTTCGCAAGCTCCCAAACAGTCTACTAGACTATTCAACAATTCTTGCATAGCGATTAATTGATAGCTATTTATGCAATTGAGATTGTATTGTAGTTGTAAATAATCTCCAATCCAAAAAGCTATCTCCAAAGGAGGATTGTTCATTGTTTTCAGCGTTAGATATCTAGCAGTAGGCATCAATGTTTCTAACTCATTATTTACATCTCCCCGCAAGTGTATTTTAGTTGCTACTGCAAAAGCGACTATTAGCCGCAAAACCTCCATTTTATTATCTCTACTCTCCAGTGTTCTTTCATCTACTGTTACCCAAACTTGCCTAGCCAGATTTCGCACATCGTTAACGATATTACCCCAGACTTTTCTTCCTTCCCAAAAACGCTCGTAAGCTGTATTCGTGCGAAATACTAGTAACAAGCCTAAAACGATACTGGGAATAACCCCCTCTGTCCAAGGGTGGGATACAGGCCATTTTAAATGATACAAGACAGAAATCAAAATACCAAACAAACCGCAGGCGATAACGCGTTGGTAAATAGATTTAAGAACCGAACCTTTTAGCCGGAACGCTATTTGAAGCCAGCCGATTTTTTCTGAACTAGACATTACAACTGGCAAAGGATTTTGAATGAAATGGTTAAAAAAAACTTTGCTTTTGGAACGTTTCATGTGACTTGAACAATATGAAGATAGGTTTTGTTTCAATAACCTCACCGGGCTAGTACGACAACGAGACTTTGACGAAGTAATGAAGGTTGTAAGCGCTAGTTCAACATGCATAGCAATAGCTTCGCTAACGCCTTTAGGCGTTAGCGAAAAACTCATAGAACAGAGGTTCACGATCAAACTAAATTGAATCTCTCGTTGTAGTACTAGTGCAGGTTGGCAGAAAAAGCTGACCAGACGAAAATAGGTCGGAAGTTACAAAGCAAAAGACTTTTGACTTCTAACAAGGGAAATTTTACAAAGTGAAGTGCAAGTGTAGTTCAGATATTTATGTGTGGCAAGCAAGATTTATCTCCTGTAGTCAAGTACAAGTAGATGCACCTTCGTTTATTTTATAGTGTAATGTTAATAACATTACAAGTGACGTTAATCACGAAAAAATTTGCGTACAATCACTGACAAAGACAGATGTAATAGTCAACAGCCATCACGAACAGCTTTTACGAGAGCATGGGTTAAGTCAAATTAAGCGGACTTGATATAAAAACGCTAAAAAGGAACATAATTGTTGAACCGCCGTCTATGACTTTGGGCTATTGACTTAAATTAAAGCATATGCTTATAAGATTCAAGGCTGTACAAACAATTAATAGAAAATTTATTGTTGATTTAGCGATTTTGGCTCTGACAACTATGGTGGGTTGTGCTTCACTACCCACAACCAATACTGGTTCAAGTCAGGGTAATGTTATATTTATTCATCCTGACGGTACGAGTGCATCTCATTGGGGTGCAGCGCGAATGCTTCACTACGGTCCTGATGGCAGAATGAATTGGGATAAAATGTCCAATCTCGCTGTCTACCTGGGACACATGAAAAACCAACTTACAGCAACTTCCAATGCAGGTGCAGTCACCCACGCAACGGGAGTGAAGGTGAATGCTGACTCTTTTGGCTTGGATGCAGAGGGTCAACCAGTGGTAGCAGCTTCCGGTCAACCTAAGACTATTATGCAGGAAGCGATAGCTGCAGGAAAAGCAACTGCGATTATCAACTCCGGTATTATTCCCGAACCAGGAACAGGTGCATTTTTAGCCAAGTCAGCAAGTCGTGGTAATTTTGATGAAATTACCAAACAAATTGTTGAGTCAGGTGCAGATGTGATTTTGGGAGGTGGTGAAGCATGGTATCTTCCCAAAGGGACTGCAGGAAGATACACAACGGCACAACAAGCTCAACGTGCTGATAAGCTCAATTTGATAGAACTGGCAAAAAGCAAAGGTTACACCATCGTTTACACCCGTGATGAACTTTTGAATTTACCAAGCAATACTAAAAAAGTTTTGGGGATTTTTGCGGCTGAAGATACTTACAATGACGCCTCAGAAGAAGCTTTGAAAAAGCGGGGTTTGCCTTTGTATGTTCCCACTGCGCCAACAGTAGCCGAAATGTTGCAAGCAACTCTTAAAATTGTGTCGCAAAACCGCAATGGTTTCTTCATTGTTTTGGAAGAGGAAGGCAGCGATAATTTTTGTAATTATAACAATGCTGTAGGTTGCATTGAAGCCATCAAAAGAGCTGACGATGCGATCGGTGTAGCTATGAATTTTATTGAAAAGAACTCCAATACTCTCCTTGTAACTGCTGCAGATAGTGATGCTGGGGGGTTAGAAGTCGTTGGAGCGACAGTTCAAGATTTTCCCCTGGATAAGCCCATTCCTGAAAAAACTGAAAACGGCGCACCCCTAGATGGTAGGGAAGGGACAGCAACATTACCATTCGTCTCAGCACCCGATAAACAAGGATTGCGCTTCCCCTTTGCTATTGTTTGGTCGGGTTTTAATGATAATTCGGGAGCAATTGTTTCCAAAGCACATGGGTTAAATGCAAATTTGTTGAATGGAACTGTGGACAATACAGCTATTTATCGCTTGATGTACCGTACTCTCTTTGGTAAGGAAGTATCAACACAGTAAATATTTTTGTTTGAATTGGTCATTGTGAAGACTCGGCAAGTTCGCTCCGCTTAAACTTTTCAAAGGCGATGCTCCCAGCAGTCAATATAGCCGGGAGCAACATCAAAAATTACCTAATTAAAGTTAAGATTGGTACGCACTCAAAGTATTGACTAAAGTATTTGGCTCTAGATAATGAGGATTTAACCAGCAACTGGGTAACGACTCACCAGAAGGAAATATCAAGTCAGACTTCTCAAAGAAAGCTGGCTCTTGGAGTTCTTCTCCTGCATGACTTTGCCCCCAAATTTCTTGACGAAATGGATTATAAAGGTCTGGCATTGTCAAAACTTCAATTAGGGTTTTCATATTTTTATGTTTTAAAAACATAACTTTCCCCCAGAATAATTCTTCAAATATTATGATATTTTTTTAATCAAAACAAAATCCGTTTATGTAATCTTCTGAAAAGAAAATACTTAATATGAAACATTAAGCTGAGTACATCAAGATACCTGACAATATGCGAACTCATTGACTTTTGGGGACTTCCAAATAAAAAAGTCTTCAAATATCTCTTGTGGTAATTTATTTCTTGGAAATCCCTTACCTAGCATCGCTACTGATATTTAATTGCCATAATAGATACTAATTTAGTCCTTCCAGACGTAGATAGGTGATGAATGTATTGTCCAAATAAGAGTATAATTTATTTTAGCTATCTAAATATTTTTACTGAAAGAAAATCATGCTCAATAACAACCTGACAAAATTAGCTGTAGCTACAGCGATCGGCAGAGGTAATTTCATGTTTAAAAAGGAAGAGTTGAGATGACAATTATCAACGGCAATGAAGACAATAATTGGATCTTTGGTACTCCATTTGAGGATCAGATCGACGGTTTTGGTGGTAAAGACTTGCTCATTGGTGGAAATGGTAATGATGTACTTATCGGTGGTAATGGTAATGATAATTTGTATGGTGGCAGAGGTGATGATATCCTCATTGGTGTAAATCCTTTAGATGAACAACCAGGTCAGTTAGAGCGGGATATATTGATTGGTGGTGCGGGTAGAGACACCTTTGTTCTTGGAGATCCCTTTAAAATTTATTATGATGATAGTCAAATTCGATTCATCGTTGCACCGTCTCCGAATGAACCCCCACCAAGCTACGCTTTAATTACTGACTTTGAGCCGGGTAAAGATATAATTCAGCTTAAAGGAGCGGTAGAGTATAAGCTAGAAAATGTCAAACTACCTAATGGTGTCTCCGGTCTAGGGATCTTATTCGATGCCGATCGGTTTGATGGTAATGGTTCTGAGCAATTGATTGGCATTATTCAAAGTCAGCAATCTCTAGAAAACCTGCAAATCAACATAGGTCGGTCAATCACAACTATTACCTAATAGTTAGGTCGAGGGGGAGTATTATCTCCCGCCCTCTGCGCCTAGTAAGGTTTTTTCTCTAACCCCTCAAAATTAGTGTGGTGAGTCATTTAACTATAAACTGCAATTATAAACAATTTTACCTGCTACCAAAGTCGCATTAACTTGAGGTAACCCATTAACCATTTCTACTGCTAGCAAATCAGCTCGTTTACCCACAGCAATTTCCCCTCGGTCATGTAATTTTAAAGCTTGTGCGGGGTTATAAGTCACCAGAGCAATTGCTTGCGGTAAGGTCAAATTTGAAATATCCAAAAGTCGGAAAACAGCCGCAAGTAGTGTTCCTGGAGCATAATCAGAACACAAACAACTGGCAACTTGATGGTGAACAGCTTCAATCGCTTTGATGGAACCGCTTTGGCTTTTACCGCGTAAAATATTCGGTGCGCCAAATATTGTAGACATTCCGATCGCTGTAGCCGCTTTAGCTGTTTCTAAATTGATAGGAAATTCACTTAATCTCACTCCCATATTCGCCATAGCCTGCACTCGCTCTGGTGTGTCATCATCATGGCTAGCAACTTGAATATTTTGGGACAAAGCCTTAGAAATTAAAGTTTCAATTCGTGACTGTGCGCCTACAGCATTTTCTATTTTTCTCTGTGCTATTGTTTCAGTTTCGGCAGCACTTTTTTTATAAGTCCGAGACAGATAATTTTGATAAGATTGTAAATCTTTAAATTGTCCTTGTCCTGGAGTATGATCCATTAAAGATACAAGATGAATGCACTCTTCAGCTAGTAGGTATAAAAGTACTGGTAAAGCGGTTGGGTCAGTAATTTCGTAACGACAATGCACGCGATTATCTACTAGGGCGTGAGGTTGGTAAGCATGAATGGCCTGTACAACCTCAGCTGCTATATCATTATTCCGAACCCCTAACTCCTCATGAGCAAAGGAAATTGCATGGAAAGGAGTCGTAATTCCAGCCAAGGAATTGCGCCTATCTATTTGTGCGATCGCAAAAGGCATTGGAAATAAAGCACCAGGACGTGGTTCTATTTCCTTTTCAATGGCGTCACAGTGCAAATCAATCATACCCGGCATTAGAGTTTTGCCAGTTAAATCAATAGTTTGAGCGTTACGAGTTGATATCGGGTTGATTGCAATAATTGTATCATCCTCAATCACTAATGAGGCATTGTTGATAACTTCGTTCACTAAGACAACTTGTGCATTGGTTAAATAAGTTTTCATGGCATTTACTTTATTTTGAAAATAGGGCATTGGGCATTGGGCATTGGAAAACAATTATTTTCATTTCCTCTTTGTGGGTAATCTCCGCCTGTGGTGCTCTAGTTGCTAAATACCAAATCGATGTAACACAGCCACTACTGCTGAAAAAACAACTCGTATAGGAATATATAATTCTTTGCATACCCATAATTTGGGCAGTCCCATACCGTAGTTAGGGGAAAACTCATCAAGGTGCTGCCATAAATAACCTACCCCTCTATGAATTGCCCTTTTATAGGCTCGATAATCTGATAATTCTATCAAGTCTGGAACAGATTGTAGAATTTGAAGAGCGTAAGCCGTTTCTTCTAATGTTGAGCTTGTACCATAACCCCAACCACCATCACTTCTTGACTGAGTTTGTAAAACCCATTCAATAGTTGGTTGCAACTTATTTCTCACTAAGATATCGGGATGTTCGGTAAGAGCCATAACAGCGCGAGCTGTAGGATAAAAAGGACTAAGGTTTTTTTTGTCTTCCCAAAACCCTCCATCGTTTCTAACACAGTACAACAAATCAACTGCTTTTTTAATACTAGTAGTCAGATTATTCGATACATAGGAAGGAAGGCTTAATAATGCAGCTAGTGAGTGAGCGTTAGCACTTACTGAAATTTCCTGATTTTGCCGATCGCAAGTGCAAGCGTTGAGATGCTCAAAGTGCAACAAGCAATCTACAGAAACATTTACCCCAATTTTGTGAAGGGCTACCAAAACCATCCCAATATTATCTGAGTGAGTGAGTACCTTTTCCAAAGATTGACTACAGCTTTCTGTTTGCAAAATCAGGTAATATTGCAGACATCTCACCAGTTTCTGTAGAAGCGGTTGAGGAAACTCTTTGTTGAGATTAAAGCCACCTTGAGATAAATTGTACAAAACCCAAGCTCTCTCAAAGGTATCAATTGGATATGCAGTAGGCATAGCACCTGGCCTATCATCGAAAGCACAACCGGATAAATGGGTTAACCATTGAGCAGCCGCCGTATCCCATTCAGGATTATAAATCAAGACAGCTGCTGTAGCCGCAGGTGAATTGCCATAATTACCGTTCTTCCCTTGTTGCTGTTTTAAACGCTTGAAATCGAGAGACGAACCAAAAGCTTCTAGGGAAGAAATTAAGCTGGATTGACCGTTGTAAATTAGTTTTGGTGCGTCAATTAATAACTTTTCGACATACACTAGCAACAGTTCCTCTTTTCCAGAAAACTCAAATACGACTCCTAGCTTCTCTAGTTCTTGAAGGAGATTGGGTACTAAAACTTCAAAGTCAATACTTTCGGATTTTTTAAGTGACCATTGGCGTAGCGCATCGCACAAGTAAGCTTTTGCCCATAAAGCAGCATGATGAATCTGATGACTTTGCTCAGGAGCTTTCATTAAAGCTAGAAGTGAGGCTAACGTCGGTACTATAGTGTAAGGAAAAGAACTACCCCAGCTACCATCTAATGCTTGATGTTTCAGAAGCCAGTTGAACGAATCTGGAAAAGCAAGTTGTTGCGGGTTGTGTGGGTCGCGTACCATTGCAACCCAAGCAGTATTGTAAGCAGAAGCCGTTATTTCACCACCTCCCCACCTCTCATCATCGGCTGCTATCTCTACTAACAAAGCTAGCGCCATGTCTTTTGGTTTTAGAACTAAAGCACGCTCAGCGGTCTCTATAGATGCTTTAGCTAGTGGAAGCTGTAGAGTTCCTTTGGTTATGTCTTTAATTCCGGTATTAAACTCTCCAAGAACAAGTTGATTGTGTGAATATAACATACTTGTTTTTCCTTTTATCCTAGTCTAATTGCCCAACAATTTTGATCCTGCTATTGCAAAAAAAATATAAATATATATTTAATACTTACATTATTTTAAATATGAAAAATTTACAAATTCATCCTATTTATATTTTATGAAATGTTTATTAAATCCAAGAGACTAATTTTATTAAAACTTGATTATGTTTGACTCTATATAAGTAAGTTAACTTGTATAGTTTGAGAATAATTTATATATAGCAATCCTATTTGATTTTTGAACTACACGTAGGGTGGGCATTGCCCACCAACTAAAGCTTGCGGTGGGCAATGCCCACCCTACGGTACTTCAAGTTTTTCATAAATCATTTAGGATTCCTATATTTTTATTAAATATTTTGAATTATCTAATTGCATAATATAATTTCTTTTTATACAATGATATCAATAATGATTTTTTCTTAAAATAGCAAACAATATTATTAATGATGATTGAGATATTAGAACCCCGGTTTCTTTAAAAAACTGGGGTTCTAATTGATTCTTAGTAGTTCTAATTTACGCTTATCCAAGTAGTATTGAAATGGTGAGTAAGCCAATTTGGAAAATAACCCATTTATCTGCCACAATTCATACTTTTGTGGTGACTGCTGGTTGAGCAAGCACAGGTTGATTTAGAGGTAAGATTTCAGCCATATCAAGAATCTGAGGTATCAGATCTTCGCGTTTAACAGCCATCAAATGCACACCTTGACAGAGTTGACGGGCTAGCTGAATTTGTTCTGCGGCAATTATCATTCCTTCAAGCAGTGGATTAGAAGCACGTTCTAATCTTTCAATGGTTGCTTGAGGTATATTCACACCCGGAACACAGCGATTAATGAATTGAGCATTTTTGGCAGATTTTAGCAAAAAAATCCCAGCCAAAATTGGCTTGCCATAGTTAACTGCTATTTGGCTCATAAACTTCTCTAACCGATTAAAATCAACAATCAACTGGCTTTGAAAAAACTGTGCTCCTGCTGCTATCTTATGCTCGAAACGTCGTTGCAAACTAGACCAATTAGGTAGTTGCGGATCGACGGCTGCTCCCGGAAATAACTGAGTTGCACTATCAGTTAATGGTCGCTCGTTGCTATCAAAACCGCGATTAAGCTTTTCAATAATCTGTAAAAGCCGGACAGATTCCACATCAAATACACTACGAGCCTCGGCATGATCTCCTGCTTTCACTGGATCGCCTGTAAGAGCTAAAATATTGTGAATACCAAGAGCGTTAGCCCCCATAAGATCGGACTGGAGTGCAATGCGATTGCGATCGCGACACGCCATCTGACAAATAGGTTCTATCCCATGCTGTAGCAAAATGACTGAAGCAGCCAACGGACACAATCGCAGAACTGCTCGACTCCCGTCAGTGATGTTAACTGCGTGAACCCGATTCTTTAGTGCTAATGCCATTTGCACCATGTGAGACGGATCGCCTCCTTTTGGAGGAGCCACCTCTGCTGTAATCAGAAATTCACCTGTTTGGACTGCTGTTTGAAAGCTACGTCGTTGACTGTCTTTACCAAATTCGATAGACTGCTGAATCATCATGGTGGCTCCTTAGATAACGACAATATCTCTAGATCGCTGCTACCGCGATCGCTTCCCTTAACACAGCAACTTTATCCAAACGTTCCCAAGGTAGATCCAAGTCTGTGCGCCCAAAGTGACCATATGCAGCGACATCTTGATAAAAGCGCCCACTTCGCTCGTGAGGTAAGAATTGCAAGTTGAAGGTATGAATCAAACCTGCGGGTCGCAGTTCAAAGTTTTGCTCGATTAAAGCCAGCAAATCTGCTTGAGGTAGCTTACCAGTGCCAAAAGTTTCTACAAAAATACTCACGGGCTTAGCAACCCCGATAGCATAGCTCAGCTGTACTTCACATTTGTCAGCTAAACCAGCCGCCACAATATTTTTAGCTATATAGCGACAAGCATAAGCTGCTGTGCGGTCTACCTTGGTAGGGTCTTTACCAGAAAACGCGCCGCCCCCATGACGAGAATACCCGCCATAGGTATCCACGATGATTTTGCGACCAGTCAGTCCAGAATCTCCTTGAGGACCTCCGATGATAAATTGACCTGTGGGGTTGACTAAAAAGCGGGTATACTCGGATGGTTTAATATTTATCTCAGCAAAGGATGGCTCTACTACTACTGGCCATAAGTCTTGGTAGATTTCAGCTTGACTAATTTCTTCTGTATGCTGAGTGGAAATTAAAATCGTATCAATTCCTACAGGTTGACCGTTCTCGTAAACCACGGTGACCTGAGTTTTACCATCAGGGCGCAGGTAGGGTAATTTGCCAGTTTTACGAGCGATCGCCAGCTGACGAGCCAATCGATGAGCTAAACTAATTGGGAGTGGCATCAATTCAGGTGTTTCTTGACAAGCGTAGCCAAACATGATACCTTGATCGCCAGATCCAATAGCATCCCAATCATCTTGACTGCCTTGTTCTCGGCATTCTTGAGCGGCGTTGACTCCCTGTGCAATGTCTGCCGACTGTTCGTCAAGGGCTACCAAAATTGCACAGCTATTAGCGGAAAAACCGTTATTGGCTTCGGTATAACCAATCTCCGCAATTTTTTGTCGCACCAGCTTGGCATAGTCCACTTTAGACTTTGAGGTAATTTCACCTGTTACTAATACCAAACCAGTGTTGACGACCACCTCCGCTGCGACTCGACTTTTAGGGTCTTGAGAAAGATGAGTATCCAAAATAGTATCGGAAATTTGATCGCAAATTTTGTCAGGATGCCCTTCAGTCACAGATTCGGATGTAAATAAGTGTCTAGTCATTTTTGTTTCCTACCTTACTCTTGCAAATTGATTTTTTGTATTGCATTTTTTGTCTTCATGCCAAGATGCAAATAAGAACGAGTTATTTGCTTTTGACATCCATGAAATTTGCTGTAAATCTACGTTTCTCTTAAATTTAATTTATCGAAATTTGTTTAAATCAAAAGATTAGTTTTATGAAAGATTTAGTTATTAAATTCTCTATACAACTCAAGGGATTTGTATAGCTTAACTTGCATTACTGCAAGGGAGACGATAATTGAGGTGTCAGAACCCCGGTTTTTTATAGAAACCGGGGTTCTAATTTACGCTTCATGAGTAGCAATCAAGAAAAAATGCCTTGATTAATGTCCGTTTAAAATGTCCAAAACTCTTGCTGAAAAAACTGTTTATAGGCAAACATTCTAGTGGGCGTTGAAATTTAAAATAAATCTACTCACAAGGTATCACAATGGACAAATCTATGAACAGAGTCCTTATTCAGGATATTCCTGAGCCTGAAATTTTGGAAATCTCTAACCAAGAGTTACAACAAGTTTGTGGTGGTTTACTCAGACTTTTAGGGTTAACTCCCCCTCCTCCTACCCAACCAATAGTGATAATTGACGGAGAAGTTCAACAAGTTGAACCACCTGAGCCAGTTGAACCAGCACCTCCCCAAGGACTTTTAGGAATTTTAAGCATTCTTGGGTTGGGAGCATTCTAAAATGATGCATTTAAGCGCATCATCTACACAACGCTAATAGAAGAAAGATTGCTAGGAAGGTTTCATTATTACACTTGTGTTGGGTGTGTTGCGCCCAACACTACTCCTTTGAATTATTTTGGACTTTGGACAAAAAAGCAAGTTGCGGATTTTGTGACTTTGTTGGCGAACATCTACGAATTCTTCTTTGCCTAGTTCCACATCATCTAGTACAAAAAAAGAAGTAATTACTTCTTTTTTTGAAAGTGACTTTAACTTTGACTTTTAGCTTATGACTCGACAAAATACCCATTATCGTTCCAGAATTCAACATCGCGCTGTGGAGGTAACGACGAGATCTCTGTTGTTACTGTTGCTGTTGCTGTTGCTGCGCTCCATTAAGTGTGTAGGCATAGGCTTCTGGTAGGCGATCTACTTGTAGTTCATTAAAATACGAATAGGCTAGTACAGCTAAAAACTAAACTGCGCCTTTATATTATCTACATAAATGTTAGGGCGATCGCTAAAGTTATTGGCATCCCTAAGCAAGTCGGTGAGAAAAAACCAAACTATGTAACGAAAAGTAAAGTCCCTGTATTTGGCTCGTAGTTGCGCTAAGCGCGAAGACAGCACAACTACGAGCCAGTGATAATTATTGCGCCGACTTACTTATTTATTGAATGAAAATCAATTAGGCACGAACTCCTTCAATAAGGCTTACCAAAGCTTCCGTAGGAAAAATCTGCGTTAACCTAAAACCAGCTTTGGCAAATAAGTCTTGATATTCATCAGCAGTACGTTCTTTACCTGAATATCCAACTAGCATTTCGATATCAAGAAATTTGCCATAGAAAGGCGTGTTCCCATGAGGAATGACCATTTCAACAACCAGCAGTTTGCCATTATCCGCCACAGCTGTATGGCAATTTTTCAGAATTGTAATTGACTGCTCATCATCCCAATCGTGAATAATATGTTTGAGGATATAGGCATCTCCACCTTTCGGGATTGAAGCAAAGAAATTTCCTGCAATCAGCTCACACCTGTTATGGACACCTTTATCTACGAGAAGTGCAACCGCTTGTTCAATCACTGCGGGTTGGTCAAAAAGCACTCCCTGTATTCCTGGGTTTGCCTGCAACAATGCTGCAATTAAGCTGCCTTTTCCACCGCCAACATCAACGATTTTCTGAATCGATGAGAAGTCATAATTAGCAAGAATTTGGGAATTAATAATTTGGGTAAGACCGCTCAAGGCTTGCTGAAAAATCTGACCAGCTTCCGGCTTTTGGTTGTAGTATTCAAACGGTCCCATACCAAAAACGTGCTCAAATGCTGGTTGACCTGTTTGGACGGAGTGAAGTAAGTGTCCCCAAGGTTCCCAGTGATGCTCTCCGCCGACCATCATCGCCCAAGCCCGCATGGAACCTAGAACATCGCTCCGTAGCGATTCCCCTAAGGGAGTGAGATCGAACAGGTCATACTCAACTTCTCTGAAAACTCCAATACTGGCAAGAGCACGTAGCACTCGGTAGAGAGCCGGAGCATTGGTAGCAGTTTCTGCGGCGAGTTCTTCACTCCGTTTGGGTCCATTTTTTAGTAAATCTGCTATTCCTAGCTTGGCAGCAACGTGAATCGTTTGAGTTACGCGGTAGCTAGTGATTAAGTGAAGCATTTCCAAGGATGGTATGCTGTTGGAAAGGGATGTTGGTCTATCTTCTTGGGCAACCATAATGATATAAGTGGTATATTTCTTATCTCAGTCGTTCTTTTAAATGGTCTCCAACACGTAATGCGTTAGCAATGATAGTTAGTGCTGGATTAACCGCCGCACTAGAAACAAAAAAGCTGCCATCAACCACATAAAGATTATCTAACTCGTGTGCTTTACAATTGATGTCAAGGGCTGAAGTTTCAGGATCGCGTCCGAAGCGGATTGTACCGCATTGGTGATTGATACCTGCAACAGAGACCTTTTTACCAACGTACAATGAAGAGGACAGTAAATAATCTTCGCAACTTATTTGGCTCAACATTCCCTCAAACTTGTTGATGAGATGTTTATGCCCTGTTAAGTTATTGCTAGTGTAATTAAGGATAATTTCTCCATTACTATTAAGAGTGATTCGGTTATCTGGATCTGGTAAATCTTCTGAGATAACACAAAAATCGATACCGTGTTTAGCAATGGTTTCCACACTCATTCCTGGTACTGAAGGTAGCAATTCAGCTTGGAGTAACTCTGGAGTTGATTTACCGAGGAGCTGGATATTGCCCATAGGGTATTTCCAATCCTCAGTTCCAAAGTAAAAGTCATTAAGTCCAAAAGTTTTTTGGAAGACTGTGGGATTAGGTTCGTGAGAAATTGCAATATAAGAGGAATTGGTATGGCGCATATAGTGCCGACCTACAACACCCGAACCGTTAGCTAAACCATTGGGATGTTTATCGTTTGCCGATCGCAATAACAATGCAGCTGAGTTAATCGCACCACAGGCAACGACTACGATATCAGCAGAGTACTCTTCAAAAACACCATTACATTCGACTAAAACCTTTGTAATTTCGCGACCAGAAGCACTGGTTTCCAAACGCTTGACTAAAGCATGAGCGATCAGCTTGACATTTGGATATTGAAGTGCTGATTGTACGCCAACAGTGTGAGCATCCGCTTTTGCTTCTAACAAACAGGGATAGCCACCACAAGTATTGCAACGAATACAATGACTGTTTTGTGGGTTTGTTTCGTCAAGCATGATTCCCAACGGTAAAGGAAAGGGTTGATAACCAAGCTTGCAAAAGTCATCAAACAGTTGCTGAATTCGGGGTTCATGCTTGACCATTGGATAGCGGTAAGGAGCAGTTGCAGGTGGTTCCGTAGGATCGATACCGCGTTGTCCGTGTACGTGATAGAGAAACTCAGCTTGGGTATAATAAGGCTCAAAGTCCTCATAGCTGAGTGGCCAAGCTGGGGAAATACCGTCGTAATGTACAACTTTGTCAAAATCTGAGGAACGAAAGCGCATTAAGGCCGATCCGTAAAACTTGGTGTTACCACCAACGCAGTAGTGAATGGGCGCACGATGTGCTTCACCGTTCTCATCGTACCAAGTTTCTTGGGATTTATACTTCTTTTCGATAAAAACAGCGCGGGTATCCCAATTGTCTTTCTCACGTGGTAAGTATCCACCTCGCTCTAACAATAATATGCGCTTGCCTGAAGGAGCCAAAGTGTAAGCAAGCGTTCCACCACCAGCACCCGTGCCAATGATAATCACATCAAAATGATTCACTTGTGGCATGAACTCTTCCTTTGTTTTCGCTCAAAGAATGTAAAATTTCAACAACTTTGATTCCCTTTTCAACAGGATAGGGATTTTCTGCCTCACCTTGAAAATATCTCAAGGTCTTTTTAAAATGCCACAGCATTGTATCATCCAAAATCGGAGCAATGATACTTTCAATTTTACTGTTTTTGGTTACATAAACTGCTCCATAACACCGATTAAAACATTTTATTGGTTCTAAAAATCCGACAATACAATAATCATCCTTTTGACAATTACTGCCATATAAAGCAATGATTCTATATTTAGAATCTAAATCTTGTACTGGTATATCCTCAGTAAAAAATAATGGGTATTTATATTTTACATGACCCATCATCGAAGTGTATAATTCCACTCCTACCCCAGAGGTTGATTTGTAATGAATGTAGGCACTACCTTGATTATCTAGACGAAGTTGAGAAGCCTTGAAAACAAAGTCGTTAAACTGAGTTTCCAGCATACAGTAGGGAACATATTCTTCAAGGAATTCGGAAACTAGCGCTACCATGTGAGAGCCTTCGTAACCAAGTGCTCCTAATTCGTCATCAATAAATCGACCACTAGCAAAATTTAATGTTCGATTTTTGGTAAATTCCACAACTACCCTTTGAATATTGATTTCTAAATCATTCAAAGCAATTTTTCGCATTATATCTTTGATCGTTGAAGATGCATAATTCTCATTGACCGTTATTTTTCCCTTAAAATTTAATAAAAGTTTCCTTATGGCAGGAATTTCAGAGAAGAGACAGACAGGCTTTTCAACGAAAATATTGGCTTGCGGTACAATCGTTAATATATTCTGAATGAGTTTAAAGTGCTGATTAGTACTAACACAAATATCCCAAAAAGTGGGATTGAGTTTTGCTGCTTCCAAGCAAGAACTAAATACAGTGAAGCCGTTTCCTTGTGCCTGCAATTGCTTTTGTTTATCCACTTCAACAATAGCAACAGTTTTCACACCGCATTCCTGCATTTTCCTTTCATGTATTTGAGCAACATGACCGTATCCCACTCTGACACACGTAATTTTCGGTATACCCATGGTCTCAATTGTTTCAAAAATTTGTTAAATCAGCGACTTTTACCTTGAAAAGGTTACTGTTGATTTACCAGCACCTGCAGGAGCATCAATCGTTACAATTGGTTTACAGCTGTGCAGGTTCATATGGTCTTTTAACTTTATATTTTTCCTCTTTTTTCTCCACAATGAGTTTTAAACTTCAAATCCAAATTATCGGGAGCATCCCAAATGTGCTGTCTTTACAAAGTTTGATAAGAGCGTAGTGCATATACTGGGGATGCTTTCAAATTATCTAACCTTGGTTGGTTCTATTTCAAATTACAAAGAGTTATTTAAATTCCAACCGACAGATCTTTTAAGAATTAGTTATGAACGAGACCATACAAGTATGCTTACTTATATAGTCTGAATGTTGAAAAATGATTGCTCTGTATGGATTACACGCTTCTGATTAAGTTTTTATTGAAATAAAAAATAATCTTTGTTTATCAAGTCGCGCCTAGAAGACCCCTACCATACGTACAAGGTAGGTGGGGATTCTTGGGCGCGTAGGATCTGGGTTGAAGCAGATGCGACACCCAGTCGAAAATGCTAACGTCTACATTTGCGGTGAAGCTTACTCAAACAGACAAGGATGGGTTCAAGGAGCACTCTTAAGTTTGCAGAAGTTTCTGAAAAAGATTTTCTTGACTATAAATGGCAAACAATGCATTCGGTATACGATGAAAAGAAGCTTAGCGAAATTATTAAAGACATTGCTCCCGATGAATTCATAAAAGCTGCCTGTCAGGGATTTTCTAAAGTGCCAATGGCTGGTGGCGGAGGCAAACGTTTTATTCATTAGTTGCAAGAGTGGTGGAACCACTTAGAAACAGCAGATAAAGCTGGACAGTCTTTTGCTGCTTATTTGCCTGGTTTCGTCGTCAGTGGACGCAAGACCGTTTCATAAAACTCTTGATACAAATACAGACCTGTATTTACTGTAAATTTACGGTAAATACAAGATTCTTGAGTATTACTATTAACGTGAAATGGTATAAGACCTGAGTCAATACTACTTGGATAAGCGCAAATTAGAACCCCGGTTTCTTAAAGAAACCGGGGTTCTGACACCTCAATTATCATTAACCGAGCAGTATTGAGACCTGAGTAGGTCATGATATGAAAGGCTCACCGGAATGCACCAGTTCTAAGAGCAGGCGGGACGCCCACCCCACAAATTCATCAAATTTTCGTGGGATGGGCATCTTGCTCATCCTGGCTCTAAAAGATGCATTCCGGTGAGCCAAGCAATTGCAAACAGCTACAGCAGGTTGCAACTAAGTGAGGTACAGATTGTTGTAAGGGCGCAAGGCATTGCGCCCCTACCGATGTACTTCATTTACCTGAAAAATGCTGTATAAGTTGATAATTTATCTTTGATACTACTGTCCCTTGCTAAAAACTAAACTGCACCCTTATGTTACCTACATAAATGTTAGGGTTATCGCTAAAGTTATTGACATTTCCAATTAGGTAAAAGGCTGGGACAATTGCAATATTATTAGTCAGTGGATAAAAATAAGTCATTTCAAATTCATACTGAACACCTCCATCACCACCACCAGAGACCAAAAACTTACGACCATCCAGAACCGAGAACGGTATCAAGTAAGATATGGTAGCTAGTGCTCCCTGCTTCCCTAAGTCAGGAAATGCCACTCCTAGCTGAAACGATTGGGCATTAACATCACCTTTGGGTTTGGTTGAATCAACAGGAGTCAGATGTGTACTGCCATAGGCATAGCGTCCGAAAACACCAAAGCCCGGTGTCACTCGCCAGTCAAAGTTAAAGCCAAAAATATCAGCTGTAGCATTACGCAATGGACCGCCAAAACCGTCATCAGCAAAGCCATAAATAGGTTCACCAATGGGACCGCCAATGAATCCATTAATTTGCTGAATATTAGAACGATTGTAGATAAACCGTAAGTTAATGTTTTCACTGGGAGAGAAAGTCAACTCACTTGAAATCACATTGGTACCATTGAACAAACCTTGCTGTGGGTTAGATGCAGAGTTAAACAAGCCACCAGGCAAATATTCATCACTCTCACCTAAATAGCTAAGATGTAACTGAAACTTTTTATTGATGTTCCAAATCAAAACCGCTCCAGCACCACGGTCAATAGTGCTTAATATAGGAATGCCGTCAGAATTGAAGCTACTTGCACCTGTTAAGATGAAAGTGAAAGCATTGTCATCAAAGTAGCGATTCCAATTAATTCGGAGACCAACGACTAGCTGAATATTGTTTCCAACTGGAAATCTGTAAGCTAATTCCCGCAAAACAACTTGGTTAACTCCAGTTTGCACCCCAGAACTTTGGTCAAAAAACGGAGTCCCAAATGTGTCGTAAAGACCAGCAGAAGCAAAAACATTGGCTGGCGAGTTGCCATTACCCACAGCCAACTGAGTTATCAAGCTGTCTTTACCAGTAAAAGACGTGTCTAGAGTCAGCCATACTAGGTTACTGAAAGTGATACTGGGATTATTTCTGACAATCCGAACAGCGGGCTTGCCGTTCTCACGACCTGGTCGTCTCAGTGCAAGATCGTTATTAATGCCACTAAGATCTGTTGTCTCTGCTTTAACGTTACCACCAGCCGAAGCTCCTGTCAAATTAAACCATGCTAGACCAGACAGCTTGGTCGTTGTAGAGAATTGTTGGCGATCAAGAAGGGTGACTTGCTCTTCCAATCGATCCACCCGCTTGTCCAGAGTTGTCAGTTCCGTCTTAAATTCATCAGTCAAGCGTTGTAGTGTTGCTAAATCCTCTTTGCTCACAAACTCAGTTGAACTGACGGCTATCAATTTCTCAATCTGTTGCAAACAAGCGTTCAAACCAGCAGCAAATTCATAACGGCTGATTGCCCGATTACCCCGATAAGTGCCATCTGGGTATTTTTGAATACAGCCGTAACGATCGATAAGTGAGAGCAGTGCTTCATAAGCCCAATCTCCTGGAGAAATGTCCTGCAACTGTGACGTATTCGTGACCTGCGACATGGGGTCATGAGTATTAACGTTTTCTTCATTTAAGAGATTTGCCACAGGAAGAACTTCACTACTCATTGGCACTTCAGTGGATCTTTGAACAACATTTGCTTCTAAAGTAGTAGTTGAAGGGATAACTAAAGGCTCTTGAACTTGATTAATTTCATTAGCAAGCGCCTGCAAAGACACAGAATTTACTACAGCACTTGAAATTAACAAAGAAACCCAGAAATTTGCAGGAGGGTTTAGTAATCTCCTACAGGTAGTTGCAATCTTAATCATTGATTATTACATCTATAATATTAACAACTAAACTTTGATTTATTGCTCTGAAAGCTACAGATAATTATGAGTAAAGCTACGGCTCATCAAAAGTTTTTGGAGATTCTAAACATTTCACTAATAGTATTTCTTGCTACCAGAACTCAAATTAACCCAAGTACAGATGTTCATGTATAGCAATGCTAAATCATTTGTAAAATTCTCTCTTCTCTCTTTTCTTCGCGCTCTTTGCGACGCCAGGTGCTTCAAGCCGGGGAACCCGTCCAACGCACTGGCTCGTCTTTGCGGTTAATAATTTTTACCTATCAAATAGGACTACTATATTCGTAACGTTTTAGTTTGTAGTTGCGCTTTAGTGCTAAAGCGCAACTACGAACAAGAGATGTTATTCTCTCAAGTATCAACTTGTGCAATTCTGTACTAAGTCAATGTTAGTACTCACTCAGCGCACTCCATCGTCTAAACCCAGATATCCGTTGTTGAGACACTGCTATGCCACTTTCAGAAACCCGAGCTAGATGTAATGCTGGCAATATTGAGTTTTCGCTTGAAGCCTGTCTCTCTGATTCTTTCTTTGATATATGTTCTATATCAAACTCAGCTTTCAGAGAGTAATCATTGCTGAGTTTGTCGAATTCAGTTTTGGATAACTCTTCAGATATGGATGTTTCAAGATAGACGAGTGGCTTCTTGAGACACAGAGGTTGCCGATCGTGAGAGTTCTTTTGCTGAGAAAGTACAAGTTGTGTCATGTGTAAATATACTCCTAAGTATTGCCGAGAAAAGTTGAGTTAGAAAGTGTTTGAGCGACAAATAGCCTTTAAGCATTTGTGTCTATAAATACACAAACGTAGGCTGTATAAATGTGAACTAGGAGTACCTTAGCTTGAAATTTGAGAACGAGCGGTTTCGTGTGTATGACCCAGTTAGCGCGTTGAGCGGCAATGCCCTCCTTGTTTGCCAAGCGTCTTAGTAAGAGAAGCAACTGGCGTGCAAGTACAAACATCGCGACTATGTTTTTCTCCATATTTGAAGATGCACCCTTCTGGTTGAAGACGCGCTTTTTCTTGTGTGCAGAGCTTGTATTACATCTCAAACACCCTATACGGTTCCAAGAGTCCGCTCTAAATCCTCGGTTCATCTTATTTTTAATGTACAAAAATTTTCTTAAATTTAAAGGGATCGTTCTATTAAAAAAAATTTATGAACTCTTTCATATAAGTATTAGTGCTTGTATACTTAATTACGAGTTATAAGACTCTCAAGAAACAAGGCAGATGGCAGAGGGCAGATGGCAGCTATGTAAGAGGATTTTACTTGTTTCTTTCATTCGTAACGGATGGCGATCGCCGCCCGTCGGACGCTTTTAAGAAACATAGGGAGTGGCGAGTGAGGGAAAAGGTATGCGATCGCCTATTTTGGTTCCTATTTTGATTTTTGGCTCTAACCAGACATTGTATTAAAAATGTATATGTATTTGCGTTCCGGATCTGGTGACTGGGATGGATGGTCTTGCTGGTCTGGGGACAGGGGTCTGGTCACAGGGCGTTGGGCGTTGGGCATTGGGCATTGGGGAATGGAAAATCCGATCCTAATTCAGCCTTTTTTGTTAAAAAAGTAAAAGTAATCTTGACATTTCTTCTAATTGTAAATTTTTTTTTCTAAAAATTGATTTCAATTGAAAACATGGTAATTTTAGCTACAAAATGCATTTTTGAAAATTGAGAATTACATTAAAAGCTTTTAATTCCTCTTGACTTTCAAGAAGTTGAATTTTATACTCAATTTTCGATGAGAGTTTTTGTATTGCAAATATTTATAAGAACTTGAAAGACCCTAAGTTCTTACTAAATGGCTGTCATACATGAGAAATCTTTGTTAACAACTACACTCTGATTATTTTCATAATTAGGGATAAACACCATGAAACTATTGTTTAGACCGCTCAGCTGGTCGATCTCTCTGGTCGGTTTCTGTTTGGTAGGAATTGCTGCTAGCCCTGTACTGGGTGACCAGAACGTGGTCACTGAGACGTTCAACGTTCAGCCCGTTAGCTGTGAGGGCTTGAATTTGAACGGTGTTTTGTATTCTTTTACCGTTGGCGGTTCGCCTAACTCAGACTGTGTTGCTGGTTTATTTTTTGGACCAGGTGCCACCAACAATATTAACCCCCCTAACATTGAAGGCACTGCGTCCGGCGTACTTCACCTTACGTTTGACAAGCCTACAACAGAGTTCGGATTTGGAGTAGCGCAAAGCGTTTTTGGCGTCCCTCAGTCGGTAATTATCTCTCTTAACCGTCCAGGGGAAGGTCTGCTCCGTGAGGAAGTCCAACTCACTACGACCAACGATCCTTTTTTCGTTGGTGGACGCTACAACTACAGTGGTCCGGCGGTCAAGACTGTCACAATTACCTTCTCCAATGCTGGTGGTCGCTTTGCCTTGGATAATGTGAGTTACTTCCGTCCACCTGGTCAGTCAGGTCAATGAGGAGCAAAATAGGGGCGATCGCTAGTGATATTAAGTCACAACAGTAGCCGCCTTCAACTCAAAAATTTTCTCTAAAACATCAGCAACAACTTTATCTGGTGTTGAAGCTCCAGAAGTAATTCCGATCGCAATTGAACCTTGGGGTAGCCAATTTTCAACCACTTCCAAATCCCGGTGCAGTGGTTTGTGTTGAATACGATTACCAGGTCCGATTCGCTCGGCACTATCGATGTGATAAGAAAGAATGTCTTGCTCAATAGCAATTTCTTGCAGGTGAGTTGTGTTGGAAGAATTGAAACCACCAATTACTATCATTAAGTCGAGTTTTTCATCCACCAATTTGAACATAGCATCCTGACGTTCTTGAGTCGCATCGCAAATGGTGTTGAAGCTGAGGAAGTGCTGATTCAGTTGACCTGGGCGGTACTTCCTCATCATCGTGCGCTCAAACAATTTGCCAATTTGCTCGGTCTCACCCTTGAGCATTGTTGTTTGGTTGGCAATACCGATTCTTTCTAGGTCAGTATCGGGATTGAAACCCGCAGAACAGGCTTTGTGAAATTTAGCCATGAATTCATCTCGTTTCCCACCCTTGAGGATGTAGTTACAGACATACTCAGCTTCTGCCAAATTTAGCACCACTAAGTACTTGTTAGCAAATGAACTCGTAGCGATGGTCTCTTCGTGATTGTACTTACCGTGAATGATGGAGGTGTAATTGCCTTTTTTGTGCTTCTCAACCGTATTCCAAACTTTAGAAACCCAGGGGCAAGTTGTATCTACAATTGTGCATCCTTTTTCGTTAAGAAGCTGCATTTCTTGGAAGCTGGCACCAAAGGCAGGCAAAATCACAACATCCCCTTTACCGACGACAGAAAAATCCTTCTGCTTATCCTTCATAGGGATAAATTCTACCTGCATATCCCGCAAATTGGAATTAACCGAGGGATTGTGAATAATTTCATTGGTAATCCAAATCCGATCGCTAGGGAAATGCTGGCGAGTTTCATATGCCATAGCAACTGCTCGTTCCACACCCCAACAAAAACCAAACGCCTCTGCAAGTCGGATTGTGACTTCACCTCGTTGCAGCGTAAAGTTGTTTTCCCGGAGTTGTTGAATGAGATTGCTTTGATACTCCGATTGTAAGACAGGCGCAACTTCCGTTTCTCGTCCAAATCCCTTACGATAGTACTGTTCAGAACTATTGAGCGCTCGTTTGAAGGCTTTAGTATCCATTTGGTATTTATTCCTGATATTATTAAAGTTTTTGCAATACAGATCCCAAGCTTTGGCTGGCGATCGCAACTTCTTGTCTTGCCCATTGGTCTGCTGCAATGATGTCTTCAAGAGTTGGAGTAGAGTGGTTGTGGGTCAGGTAGCGATCGCAAGCCCGTTCAATTAAACGCGGAATATCTAGAAACTGAATTCTTTCTTCTAGAAAGAGAGCCACAGCTTGCTCATTAGCAGCATTAAGGACTGCTGGCATACAACCCCCAATTCGCCCCGCAGTATAAGCGAGTTGCATACAGGGATACTTTTGGTGGTCTGGGGTACGAAAGGTCAGTTCTCCTACCTTTACCAGATCCAACGGCTGCCAATCGGTATAAATTCGCTCTGGCCAGGATAGAGCATAGAGTAAAGGCAGGCGCATATCGGGCCAACCCAATTGCGCCAGCACCGAAGTGTCTTGCAGCTCGATCAAAGAATGAATAATGCTCTGGGGATGGATAACAATTTCGATCTGGTCATAATCAACGCCAAAGAGCCAGTGAGCCTCGATCACCTCCAACCCTTTATTCATAAGAGTAGCGGAATCAACCGTAATTTTGCGACCCATTGACCAGTTAGGATGTTTTAACGCATCTTTCACAGTAACTTCTGATAACTTCTCTACAGCCCAATCCCGGAATGCTCCACCTGAAGCAGTTAGTAAAATCCTCCGCAGTCCCTTATTTGGTACTCCCTGCAAACACTGAAAAATTGCTGAATGCTCTGAGTCGGCTGGCAATAGCTTCACGCCGTACTCTTGTACAAGTGGCAAAACAACTGGTCCCCCAGCAATTAGGGTTTCCTTGTTTGCCAAAGCAATGTCTTTGCCTGCCTGAATTGCTGCAATTGTAGGTAATAGACCTGCACAACCCATAATGCCGGTGACGACAACTTCAGCATCACCATAGCGAGCAACTTCAATCACTCCAACTTCACCCCCTAGCAGAATTGGTTGGGGGTCAAGGTCGGCGATCGCTGCTTGTAACTCTGGCAACTTCTGTACTTCGCCAATGGCTGCGATCGCAGGTTGGAACTCGCGAATCTGTTGAGCAAGCAAAACCACATTGGAGCGAGCTGCCAATCCCACAACTTGAAATTGGTCTGGGTATTGGGTGACAATATCCAGTGTTTGAGTACCAATAGAGCCTGTTGAGCCAAGAATAGATATTGCTTTCATGATAGTAGGATTGTGAATACAACAGTCAATTGAAGGATCGCAGGGACTTCAATTAAAAAATCATCCCATGGTAGGGGCGCAATGCCTTGTGCCCCTACACTTTAATTTCGGATTTAGGATAACTTATACCAATTTGAACAAAGAATGTGACAGATAGTTGACTCGAATCCAGTCTATATATGACTTTCTCAATCCAAAATCCAAAATCTAAAATCCAAAATGGTACATTTCTTTGCCTCAAGGCTCGACCCAACGACCGTCTGCTTTAATCAAATTAATGAGTTCTTCAACTCCTTGAGACTCTGGAACTTTTTTGATTTCTTCTCGCCCACGGTACAGGGAAATGTAACCAGGTTGTTTACCTACATAGCCGTAGTCTGCATCTGCCATTTCTCCCGGACCATTGACAATACAACCCATCACAGCAATGTCTAGACCTGTTAGGTGTTTTGTTGCTTCCCGAACTTGATGCAATACTTCCTCTAGGTTAAATAAAGTGCGTCCACAGGAGGGACAAGCAACGTACTCTACCATCGTTTTCCGCAAACCTAAAGCTTGCAGAATGCTGTAGCAGGCGGGAATTTCTTTTTCCGGGGCTTCTGTCAGGGACACTCGGATGGTATCGCCAATTCCTTCAGCCAAGAGAGTCGCAATCCCAGCAGTGGACTTGATGCGACCATACTCACCGTCGCCTGCTTCTGTCACGCCCAAATGCAAGGCATAGTCCATACCCAACTCATCCATTCGTTGTGCCATCAGACGATAAGCAGCTAGCATCACTGGTACCCGCGAGGCTTTCAGAGAGATGACCAGGTTGCGAAAGTTGAATGATTCACAAATACGAATAAACTCTAGGGCAGATTCGACCATGCCTTCTGGGGTATCGCCATAAGTAAAGAGCATACGCTCTGCCAAAGACCCGTGATTGACCCCAATCCGCATAGCCTTACCCCGGTCGCGCAAAGACACGACTAACGGTTCGAGCGTTTCATAGATTTTATCACCAATCTCGTCAAATTCAGCTTGGGTATACTCAGTGCGATTTGACTTGGGCTTTTCAAACACGTACAGACCAGGATTAATCCGCACCTTATCAACATGCTTTGCCACTTCTAAAGCAATTTTCATGCCATTATGATGTACATCAGCCACCAAAGGCACAGGCTGGTAGGTTTCAACGAGCTTCTGCTTGATTTCTGCCAGCGCATAAGCATGAGCTAAACTGGGTACTGTGACACGCACAATCTCGCAGCCAATTTCATGGAGACGACGAATTGCAGCCACTGAACCGTCTACATCTAGGGTGTCTTCGTTAATCATGGACTGCACGACTACAGGATAGCCACCACCAATTGTGACGTTTCCGACGTTGACAGGACGGGTCTTGCGACGTTGGATGCTCGTCTCAGTAGAAAGTTGAGGCTCAGGGGTTGTGAAAGTGACTGAAGTTGGGAGAGTTTGCATTTCTTTTCCTCTTTCTTCGCGCTCTTTGCGTCTTTGCGGTTCATTTAAATAAGTAGTCTTCGGGCGGGAAAGGAATTTGTTCTGTGTTGATACAAATCCACGACTTGTTCTGTTACTTCAGCAACACTCAATCCATCGGTGCAAAGCACAATTGCATCTTTTGCTGGACGAAGTGGAGCGATCGCACGGCTAATATCCATCCAATCCCGCTCAATAATTGCTTGCTCTAACTCTTCTAGACTCAACCTTTCGAGTCCCTGCTCTTGTAATTCTCGCAGCCGTCGTCGCGCTCGTTCTTGAATTGAAGCTGTGAGGAAAATTTTGACTTCTGCATCTGGAAACACGTGAGTACCAAGGTCGCGTCCTTCTGCAATGAGACCACCGTTGAGTCCGTAACGCCGTTGTTGGTTGACAAGAGCACACCGAACTGCAGGTTGAGCGGCTATCGTAGCAACGTAAGCCGTAACTGCTGGAGTGCGAATCACTGGAGTGACATCATGGTTATCAATCCAAACTAGAGTTGGGAATTGGGGATTGTTACTGGTTGTTAGTTGAATTTGGCACTGTTCGACCAAGGTGGCGATCGCTTTTTCATCATCCGTAGCAATTCCTTTATGTAACACGAGCCAAGTGAACGCCCGGTACATCGCACCCGTATCAAGATACAGAAGTCCCAAGGTTTGGGCAACTTGGCGAGTCACTGTTGACTTGCCAACACCCGCAGGACCGTCAATCGTCACAATGGGTTTACGGCTGTGCAGGCTCATATTTGGATTTTGGATTTTAGATTTTGGATTTTGGATTTTGGATTTTAGATTTTGGATTTTAGATTGTGAAAGTCCTATCTAGACTGGCTTTCACCTAAGTATGCGTCGCCTTCTTTTTTCAAATTGGTAGTAAGTAAGTGGGCGGGAATAAACAGAAATACATTACAAAATTTAAATGCATCTGAAACTCTCACCAATGACCAATGACTAATGACTAATGACGACCATTACCAGTCACCTTTTTTCTTACCGACTTACTTAGTAAGCCCGATATGTGATATAATCAGCTATTCCAATCAGAGGTAAAGCTTTTTCTCCAAAAGCCATTAACTCAGCCTTTGCTTCATCAACTAGTTGTTGAGCTTGGTGCTTAGATTCTTCGATGCCATAAAAACTAGGGTAAGTGACTTTCCCTGCTTGGAGATCCTTACCTGCTGTTTTGCCGAGAGTTTCTTGGGTGGCAGTGATATCCAGAACATCATCTACAATTTGAAATGCTAGACCAATATTTTGGGCATAACGAGTCAATCGCTGTAAGGTGGTTTCTGGAGCACCTGCTAAGATTGCACCAGAGAGAACAGAAGCTTCCAAGAGAGCGCCAGTTTTGTGGGTATGAATAAAGTTGAGCGTTTCTAAAGAGATGTTTTCATTCCCCTCAGATTCTAAGTCAAGTACTTGTCCACCAACTAACCCAGAGGCTGCGACTGCATGTGCTAAAGAGGCAATCACTTTCAGTATCCGCTCACAAAGAACGTTCTTTGTTTGGACAGCAATAAACTCAAAGGCATAAGCTAAAAGCCCATCTCCTGCCAAAATTGCAATATCTTCACCGTAGACTTTGTGGTTAGTTAGTTTACCTCGCCGATAGTCATCATTATCCATTGCAGGCAGGTCATCGTGAATGAGAGACATGGTATGAATCATCTCTAAAGCACAGGCGGTAGGCATAGCCATTTCTATAGAGCCTCCTGCAAGTTCGCAAGCTGCTATACAAAGAATTGGGCGCAAGCGTTTACCACCAGCCATTAACGAATAACGCATGGACTCATAGATTTTTTCTGGATAGATGACTTGTATGGAACGATCCAAAGCTGCTTCAACTTGGGTTCGCCGCTCAACTAGATAGGCATTTAGATTGAAATCGACTTCAACAAAAGCTGTTTGAAGATTTTCATTTGTTGTATATGGAAATTTTGAGCGAATATTTGTTTGAGAGTTATGAGTAGGAGTAATCTGCTGTGTTGTGAGTTCCATTTTAGTTTTTCTCCGCTACTATTTTCTGTAACTCTGCTAAAAGAGTGGTTCATAAAATTCAATAGAAAACGCGATCGCCTGCTTTAGAGCAAATTTTCACTTTGTCTGTCATTGGTTTGATTCCTGGATAGTTCAAGTAAACTTCGCTCCACTGTTGCCGTCCCGATGTTATTGCGTCAAACTGCTCTGGTGTTACTTCACAAACTACGGAAATATCCCAATAATAAACTAGAGCTTTACTAAACAACCCTTCAACCGGCACCAGAACTCGATAATTTCCATTTTCTGTACATAGTACAAGTCGGCGTAAATAAGGCAACCATTTGTCATAAACAAAAAGCTTATTTTAAAGGCTTTTGCGCCTTCTGCCATCTGCCTACGTACTTCTGCCTTCATGTAATAGTAATTTTCTTCCCCATCCTTCTTAATTAATCATCGACAGGTATGACGCTTCTTAAAGAACTAAATCAGCAAGCACACCATTTTTAAGGCTCAAGTAATTCGGATAAATTTTTGCCTTTGTCCGGTAGACGCGATCGCTCATCAATAGATGGTGCAGTTTTGGTAAATTGTAAAGAGGCACAGCAGGAAATAGATGGTGAGCTAAATGAAAATTGCTATTGAGTGGAGAAAGACACATTCTTTCCCACCAGGTTGGACAATTGTCCATGCCGCTTTTAGATTGTTGATTTTTGATAATTGTCTAACTTGCTCTTTAATGCTGCTACGATCGAGAACGTAGCCGCCGAGACTGGCATGGCGATCGCCGCAGTCAATATCTTGATTATCTAGTGTAATCATGGCTATTTTTTCTTCATTTTATTTGGTTGACTTTATGGGAAACTGCTGATAAATTCTGAAAACCTTGTCGTCAGCCGCAATTGGTGTGAAATCAATCTTGGTTGCCCTTGCGTGGAGAGTCTGTTTTAGAACTGTTGAAATCTTGGCGAGAGGTCTGGTTAACCCTCTTCTGTCACTTTCCGTACAGTCAATCTCTGAAAGCTTTATCAGCCGCTCAATACACGTTTTCCTATTAGAAAAAAATAGGTCTTGTATTTGTTATTAGGAAATAATCTGGCGATCGCTTGCTATACAAAAGCTATAGAATTCAGAAATGGCAAAAGTTTTCGGAGGCTGACAGAAGAGGGTTAAGAAATAACAGTCGTGTTTGTACCACTAAATCTCAACCTTATTTTTATCGACTTGTGTTTCTGGTTTAGTATGAGTTAGCTGTTTGCCGTTCTCAAGAATGCTTTTCATAGTTTCCTGTTTTTTTGTCAATGGTTTCTTTTTTTACCAATGGTTCACATCAGTCAGAGAAGATGCGATCGCAAGAAAGCGGGCGCTTTGCGTCATCGCAACCTAGCTATAAACTTCTGAATTTGTTAGATTAAACTCAAAAGTTCCAGCCCTGTACGCGATCGCACTTCAGATCGGGTTAGGCGTAATTGGTGTTAAATCAATGCTTAGCAAGCTGTAGCTCTGGGAGGTGTCGCTTTTGACGCCGACGCTCACCCTCGAACACCATATTCACTCCACCAGCAGGCACGAGTGTCGAACCGAATCGTAACTGCGGTCGCACAGGACGGCTGTCAGACAGCGCCAGTTGATAGCGCGACAGGATTGTTGCCAATACTAGCTTCATTTCAAAAACAGCCAGCGCTGCTCCAAGACAGCGACGGCTACCACCGCCAAAAGGCAAATACTCATAGGAAGAAAATTGCCGCTCTAAAAAGCGCTCTGGCTTAAACCGATCGGGTTCTGGATATATATCTGGGCGATGGTGCGTTAAATAAATACAGGAGATGACCTTCGTACCGGGTTCCAACTGGTAGCCCATCAGCTCAACTGGCTCTCTCACCACATGAGGGAAATTTAGCGAAAGAACTGGGCAAATCCGCAAGTTTTCAGAGCAGACCGCACTCAGGTATGGCAGTCGGGAAATGTCCATTGGGTCTGGGGAGTCACCTAGAGTATCGAGTTCCTCAAGTAGTTTATTGCGGATTTCTGGCTGGCGGTGAACCCAGTACAGTAACCAAGACATTGCCGATGCTGTCGTGTCATGTCCTGCATTCAAGAGTGTGATCAAATCATCGTATATCTCCTCATCGCTCATTCCTTCACCTGCTTCGTCCTTCGCCGAGAGCAGCAACGTCAGGATGTCGGTGCGAGAGGGGTCGTATTGCTGGCGGCGTTCTCGAATTTCAGCGTAGAGCAGTTCGCTCAGTTCTTTCTTCAGGTTCTGGAAGCGTCCCCAAGGACTCCAAGCGCCTAAATCCTTTTGCAGGAAGGGTAAAACCAGCAATAGAGTACCTGCGGGAGAACCAAAAATATTGAGCCACGCAACAAGCCGTTGCTTAAGCTGTTCGTTGCGCTCTCCCTTCTGCAAGCCAAAGACAATTTGAAAAGTCAGCTCTAGGGAAATATCCCGCATCACGTCGCGAGCCTTGAAGGGTTTGCTTTGAGACAATCGGCTCATCACTTCCTCGGTGATGCTACAGATTTGCGCTCCGTAGGCTCGCATCCGTTCTCCATGAAAGGGAGGCATCAACAGTTGGCGCTGACGCCGATGCTGAGCGCCCTCCACCCTCACTAATGAGTTTTCCCCGAAGTACGGTTTAACAAAGTTGTCGAGCGACTTGTCAAAGGGGGAAAAGTGTTTTGACTCGCTGGTAAAAATCTGCTGAATCGCTTGGGGATTGCTAACGAACACATTGGGACTCACACCCCAACCAACCTGTGCAGTGAAGATGTCACCATAACGTTGGTTTGCAGCTTTCATATAACCGATAGGGTCAGCAACCCACTGGAGCATCTGCACCAAAGGGGGACTCTTGGAACCATTGGGCTGTTTCATCTGGGTATCTCCTCTTCCTAATTTCATTAAGCTGATACTGGCTGCAAAGATTTCGTCGGTACAATAGTCCGATAGCGCTCAGATTGATATTGCCAATGTTCTGTGGCACGCATCCAATAGCGCATTGAGGCTATGTAGCGACCTAGTTCGATGTCTACAGCTGTCCCAAAGGATGGTAGCTGCTGTTCGAGAGTCATGAAAGCTTGTAATTCGGCAGTCCACATTTCGGCTGCACGGTTGACTGCCTCTTGAAGGGTGAGTTGGTACTCCTGCTGTAGTACCAGCACCAAATTATGGATCTCCCCACACTTTAACTCGACTTCCAGCGATACAATATCGTTGAGCCAGCCGCATACATGGTCAGCCAGACGGAATAGAGTTTGCACCTCATCGTACTCGTGTACTTCGGAGGGCAAATTAATCTCTTGGACAATTTCGCCGAGAGTTAAACACCAAGGAAAACCGCAGGTTATGCGGCGCGTTTTGATATAGGTGTCCAAATTGGGGATAATATTTCTAGCCCGGTTCTCTGCTTGCCAAATATTGGTCTCGAAGTAGTCCTGGAAATCATTAAGAAGGCGCTCTACCAAATCGGAAGAAGCTCTTTGGTAGATGCGCTGCCAAATATCACTTAAACCTGCTAAAGATGGATTGGCGTCAGTAGCATACAAACTGGGCTGCTTCATCACATCCAGCAATTGGCTGAAAACAACCCTTAACTTATCAGGGTTACTGCCAACCTTAGCTTGGTTATGCTGGTCATCAAACTGATCGTCCAGCAGGAAGAAAAAGGTCATCAAGTCAGAAAGGATCACTGAATTTTCAATAGTGGCTTTGGGACAGGCGCGATCGACGAGTTGACCATACTTTGCCGCTCGGAAATGGTGGTAGTGCTGGTTTCCTTTGATGAACTTAAATTTAAACGCCCACTCAAGAGTGCGTTCTTCAACAGCCTCAGCGTTTTCATTAATCTCCTCTGGAAAAGGAACGTAAAGCCAGGGTATAAAAAGCATTGACATATACATCGACTCCTTACTCAAATATGAGGTTATAAGTACCTAAATTCATAACGCTACGCGCAAAGCAAGCTAGGTGAAGTTTTACTCAGGACTCAGGATTTTTAACTCAGCACCACCCAGGCTGTAATTTGCATATTTATGTCGCTCTCGGTACAGGGAGAAAAAGAAGAATTAAGCTCCCTACTGAAAAGATATGCAAGCAAAATGCAAAATAGCTTCCTGTGCAAAGATTTCGCAGTTATGATAGACTAATAGCATCGAGACTTTTGACTTAAGAAAGCGCTAGTTGCAACTCCGATATGTGTTGGTGAATCTCGATACGGATTCGCTCTGCAATTTGAGGAGGAGTTAAGCCCAGTGCTGCCATTGATTCTGCTGGAGTCGCATGCTCGACTAACTGGTCAGGCACTCCCATTCGCTTTACTGGCACCACCACACCACAATCGAGCAAAGTTTCTGCGACTGCAGAGCCAAAGCCCCCCATTAAACAACCTTCTTCCAGGGTGACAACTCCACCAATTTGCTGGGCAAGCGGCGCAATCAAATCAGGATCAATGGGTTTTGCAAAGCGGGCATTGACTACGGTTGCTTCAATTCCACCATCGCTCAAAATTTGTGCCGCCTGCATGGCTGGGTAAACCATTGAGCCAAATGCCACCATCAGGACATCGCCACCATGTCGAAGAATTTCACCTTTGCCAATGGGCAAAGTTTCCCAGCCTTCCTCCATTAAGGGTATACCGTAGCCGTTGCCACGTGGATAGCGCATGGCAATAGGACCTTCGGTGTAGTTGACGCCCGTCACAAGCATCTGTTGTAATTCTGCCTCATCTTTGGGAGCCATCAGCACCATATTAGGAATGCAGCGCAGGTAGGCGATGTCGTACATCCCTTGATGTGTGGGACCATCGGCACCAACAATACCAGCTCTATCTAAACAGAAGAAGACAGGTAGATTTTGGATACAGACATCATGAATGATTTGGTCAAAAGCCCGTTGCAAGAAGGTAGAATAAATCGCTGCAACGGGGCGCATTCCTTCAGTTGCCATACCAGCTGCAAGGGTAACAGCGTGCTGTTCTGCAATGCCAACATCAATATATTGCTGGGGCAGTTTGGCTTGGAATTTGTCCAACCCTGTACCGGTGGACATGGCAGCAGTAATAGCAACAATTTTGGGGTTATTCTGAGCTAGTTTAATCAGGGTTTCGGCGAAGACTTTGGAGTAGCTGGGGGGTTTGGGTTTGCTGGAGGGAATGGCTTTGCCTGTAATGAGGTTGAATGAGGATTGAGCGTGGTAACCAACTTTGTCTTGTTCTGCGATCGCGTAACCTTTCCCTTTTACCGTTGCCACATGCACCAGCACTGGTCCCTGTATTGTATGAGCTTGTTGGAATGTCGCAATCAGTTCCTCTAGGTTATGACCATCTACTGGTCCTATGTAGGTAAAACCAAGTTCTTCAAACACAGCACCTACTTTGGGTACTGCTAGACGCTTGATCCCTTCCTGTAGCCGTTCCATTTCAGGTGTGAGAGACTCTCCGACCAAGGGAATATTTCTCAGCTGTTCCTTCAGGTTATCTTTGAGAAACTGCACTGGCGAGCTGAGGCGGATCTTATTGAGGTAACGAGAAAGCGCACCAACGTTAGCTGAGATGGACATCTCGTTGTCGTTCAGCACGACTAACAGGTTAGTTTTGGGCAAATGACCAGCATGGTTAATCGCTTCTAGTGCCATACCACCTGTCAAAGCACCATCGCCAATCACTGCTACTGTTTTGAAGTTTTCGCCTTTAAGATCCCGCGCCACAGCCATACCCAAAGCAGCTGAAATGCTAGTGGAAGCATGACCCGCACCAAAATGGTCAAACTTGCTTTCACAGCGCTTGAGATAACCAGCGATCCCATCCTTTTGTCGCAGGGTGTGGAAGCTGTTGTAACGACCTGTGAGCATTTTGTGGGGATAGGCTTGGTGACCGACATCCCAAACAACTTTATCGCGATCGAGGTCGAGGGTTTGGTAAAGGGCGAGAGTCAGTTCCACTACCCCCAAGCCAGGACCAAGGTGACCTCCTGTGGTAGCAACTGTTTGCAAATGCTTTTCTCGAATCTGATGGGCAATTTGTTCCAGTTGATGAATTGACAACCCATGCAACTGGTTTGGATGAATGAGTTCACTCAAATTATCTGTTGGAAGAAATTGGCAATTTTCTGCGTTATTCTTAAATTCCTCAAGGGTTTCTTCTTGATTCAATGTGCCAATTTCAAAACCTTTCGTAACGTACATACCTTCTTGCTGATGAATTATGTCAGTGATGCTTTTTGTTGTCATCGTGTTTTCTCCGATTTGTTGACACTGACAATTCAGTAATCTCTTTTCACGGGGATAAGGGTGAGGTTGAAATGGGCGATCGCTTTTTTCTCTAGCCTAGTTCTAAGTCCGGTTTGTATGGATGGGTCACATTGTTGCGTTGTTTTGCCGCTCAAAAATCACATTGCTAAGGCAGATTCTGCACAGAAGGAGTCAATGTTTTTACCACGAGCAAAACTTACGCGATCGCCTCATTTTTTGCAACAGGAATGATGCTATTTAACTCTTTAAGCTCAAACTTGTTTCTAAGCCCCAATCAGTGCATAGAGAAATTGTTCTCCTTATGTTTGAAAAGTCAGAGGCAAAATCTCTAACCCTTGATTCGTTCACTTTTAACTTTAGAGAGAGTTTATTAAATCCCAAGAAACAATTTTATTAAATATCCGTTATGAAAATATCTATACAACTAACGCTACTTGTCTAGAGCGCCGGAACAAAAATTACAAAAAATCGGTTTTTCTAAGTTGCAAAGCTTGAGATCTCATATGCGTAAAGACTAGCCATGCTTAGTCTCTACAAATCCTACGAAATCGTGAAATCAAGAAACCCGGTATCTGGGAGATACCGGGTTTCTGAAGCTCAGTAATTGTTCAAAAATCAAATAGGAGTCCTATAGTTCTCTTTCTCTTCTTCTGTGCTCTTTGCGTCTTTGTGGTTTTTTTAAGAGTGAAAAAACCGCAAAGACGCAAAGAGCGCGAAGCAAGAGGGTAAGCCAGAAATTTAGAACCCCGGTTTCTTCGAGAAACCGGGGTTCTGACACCTAAAGGGGTTCTGACATCTCCAGGGGTTCTGAGACCTTAATTATCGTATCCCTTGCAGTATTGAGAATCATTTATAATGCTTAAGCTGCAGAAACGAGAGTAATTTCAACATCAGCGAGTTCTTGAATTAGCTCTTGGTTGTGAAAAATTGCCAAAATACCAGCCCCAGCTTTTTTCATCTGGCGAATCATCTCAATCACTCGTGCTACTGAAGTAGAATCGAGACTAGCAGTTGGTTCATCTAACAATAACAAGCGGGGGCGAAGAATCATCGCACGCGCTAAATTAACCCGTTGTTTCTCTCCTCCAGAAAAAGTAGAGGGCGAAATTTCCCAAAGCCTCTCTGGAAGATGAATTTGTTTTAATAATTCTTTCGCTTTCTCTCTAGCTTCATTACGTTCTATACCTAAATCAAACAATGGTTTAGCAACAACATCTATAGTAGATTGTCGGGGTAAGCAGTGAAGAAATTGAGTAACAAAGCTAATTTCAGAACGTCGCAACTCTAAAATTTGATATTCGCTAGCCTGTACTAAATCTATCCATTCCCCCTCGTCTGTACGATAGTAAATGGCTCCTTCACTAGGTAAATAAGTTCGGTAAATACACTTAAGGAGGCTAGATTTTCCAGCACCAGAAGTTCCTGTTAATGCTGTCAGTTTTCCTGCTTGAACTTCTAAAGAAACATTTTGAGCAGAAGGAATTTCTTTTCCTTGTTCGTGGAGAATAAAGCGTTTACCCAACCCTTCTGTACGTAAAATAATATTGAATGACATAAGTTTTTCTTACTACAAAGCAGAAGCAACTAATTGCTGGGTATAAGAATGTTGTGGATCTTCGAGAATTTGATCGGTTAAACCTGATTCAACAACTCGACCATATTTCATAACTATGGTGCGTGATGCTAAAAGTCGAATGACACCCAAATCGTGAGTCACAACAATCATGGCGACTTTTAACTGTTGCTGAAGTTCTAGAATTAAATCGAGAATTTTTGCTTGAACGGATAAATCTAATCCGGTTGTGACTTCATCAAGAAATAAAAGTGGTGGTTCGGTGGCTAAAGCACGAGCAATTTGGACTCGCTGTTGCATTCCTCCAGAAAAGTTTTTGGGTAATTCATCAATGCGCTTAACTAGAAATTCAGTGCGAGCTAGAAGGTTTTTGGAGCGATCGCGTATTTCTCCATAATCCAATAAATCGCTCATCAACAGTCGTTCGGCGATGTTTCCTCCTGCTGTGACTCGAAAATTTAAACCTAAGTGAGGGTTTTGATAAACCATACCAAACTTATGATTTTTCAACCATCGAGCTTGAGCGGGATTTAGGGCAAATAAATCATAAGTCTTCCCTTTATCGAAAAATTTAGCATTGCCTTGAGTGGGTTTTTGGTCAAAATACAACATTTTGACAAGCGTCGATTTGCCACTTCCTGACTCCCCCATGATGCCAAGAATTTCTCCTTGATATAAATCAAAAGAAACATCTTGAGCCGCAACAATACTTCCACACTGAGGACAAATATTAGTATTAGTTTCGGGTCCAGTTAAGGTGGAACATTCAGAACAACCCGAACCATAGATTTTCGTTAATCCTCGAATTTGTAAAACTTTATTCACCATCTCTCTCCTTTAAAGCAAGTTGCGATCGCAATAGTCGCTATCAGAACATTGGTAAACTTTTTCGCCCTGACTGTTGAGCAATTCATCTAGAAAACTAGTGATGGAACCACATCGAGCACAAGCACGGCGCTGACCTTTTTCATCGGTAAAATCTTCAACTCGGAAAGGAATATCTTTAAAGGAAAGAGGTTCAGCTTTTGTATAGGGTGGTACAGCATAAATTTTCTTTTCTCTTCCCGCACCAAAGAGATTTAAGCATTCAGATTGATGTAATTTTGGAACATCAAAACGAGGTATGGGTGAGGGGTCAATTGTATAAAATCCATTGATACGGGTAGGATAGCGATGAGAGATAGTAATTTCAGAAAATTTAACCATATCTTCATATAACTTGACCCACAAACGTGAGTAATCTCCTTCACCATGCATGGTTTTGCGCTTTTCTTCGCTAGCCTCAACAACAACCAAAGGGTCAGGATAAGGAACTTGAAGAACTAAAATTTGCCCCTGCTTTAGGGGAATTTCAGGTATGCGATGGCGGCTTTGAATTAAAGTAGCTTCTTCCGTATGCTTGGTAAGTTTTATTCCCGGACTTGTTTTGGAAATAAATTCACGAATGTTAATAGCATTCACAGAATCATCGCTACCTTGATCTATGACTTTAAGGGTATCATCAACACCAATGAGAGAGAGAGTAATTTGCAATCCACCAGTGCCAAAACCCCTTGCAATTGGCATCTCACGGGAAGCATAAGGCACCTGATAACCTGGAATAGCCACAGCTTTAAGGAGAGCGCGGCGAATCTCTTTTTTAGCGTCTTCATCTAAAAAACCAAATTGATAGCGATAGGCATTATTTTGAATTGTAGAAGTCTCGTTTTTTGCTTCTGCAAATATGCTTTCTTTGGTTTCTATTTTTTCGTTTATTAAAGATTGCGTTCGTGTTTTCATGACTCGGGTTTATGGTTTTTCTGAGTGGTACGGAGCCTATCTAAATCAGATTGGAAGGTAACATAGTGGGGCATTTTGTAGTGGGAAGCAAAACCCATTGACTCAATGCCATCGATATGAAGAAGAACAAATTCGGGGTCTTCGGAGGGATTATCAGGACCTTGGCTCATGCCTTTTTGCAAAGCTCGGTCTAAAATCGCCATAGCGATCGCTTTGACTTCGTTATGTCCAAAACAAGCACCGTATCCCAATCCAAAGGTTGGTTTACCTTTGTTATCATTTGCCTCGTACATAGCAACGACTTCACACTCTGTTATAAGCACTTCTCCAGCTTCCATCAATTCACCTGTAGCGGGATGCGGTAATTCAACTGGTAGGTAACCAACTCGCAACTCAGCGACGGTGGGGTGAATATCGCCGTAGCCACGCATATTGGAATATGCGATGGATAAAATGGAACCAGTTTCCGCTCTTGCCATTGTAGATAGTGCTGCAGAACGTGGAACTGGGAAAATTAAGGGTTCTCTGGTGATGTCAAATGGTGGTTCGTGACGTTCTGTAATTGGTGATAACAGCCCTTCCTGACGTAAAGTATCTAACACTTTGGGAAATGTTGTTGGTAGGGTTTCCTCTGGTATGTCTTTCAGCCAATTTTTAGCTACTTTACGAAACTGTTTTGGTGATTCATCAAGCAGTTCAAATCGAAACAGACGCTGTAAGTAGTCTGATGTTGGTCCTAACATCTGTCCACCGGGAATATCTTTAAATGCGGCGGAAATGCGACGGATAAGACGCATATTTTTGCCGTTGTGGAGAGGGGTTTCCCCTACTCTGGGACGGGTGGAACGATAAGCTCTTAAGTAGAAGGCGGCTTCGAGGGTATCACCAGCACTTTGCTTGATGGCTAGTGAAGTTAATTCTGGGTGATACAAGCCTCCTTCTGATAAAACACGGCTGTGTAAAAAGTGTAGTTGATGGCGAATTGTTTCTAGAGATAGGGGAGATTCAGTGCTATCTTGTGTTCTTAAGAAGTCTAGTAGTTTAATGGCTTCTTCGATAGCAGATTCGCCGCCTTTGATTGCAACGTAACCCATAGTTGTTTTTGAACCGCAGATGAACGCTGATGGACGCTGATAAAAGAATGCAGGATACTTACTTTTTTCCCGCCCCAAGATTACTTATTTAAATGAACCGCAAAGACGCAAAGGACACGAAGAAAGAGGAGAAGAAGATCGGTAATTTTATAGAACCGAATGGAGTAGTGGCTGATTGTTCGCGTGCTCTCGCTTTTAGGGTGCGTTTGGAATTTGGATATGAGTTGTTCTTGGTATTGCTGTCACTTGTGTAGAATCGACTAAAAATACGTCTATTCCTAAAGGAAAGTTTTCTACCCAGTTCTGACGCTGTCTGAACCATTGAGGATGAAATCCATTGAGATGCAAGAGGCGGGTTGTTGGTATACCCGCGCCTGATAACTGTAGTGTTGTATTTCCTTCACTTAGTGCTGTTCCCTGAAGTATTAGGGTTGCTCCTTTTTCTGGGTTGGCTAATTCTCCTAAGTTGGGACAGAAATGTTTTTCAGGAGGATTTTTAGCATCTCTAATAACAAATTTTGCTGTTTCACTAGAGGTGGTAGGTGCTTGAAGAAGATTGCGATCGCTTTTTTTGACCAATTCTTCTTCGTCACTCCAAGTTACGCTTCTATCCAGCAGTGTTGCTAGTAGTCCTACTAGGGCTGAAGACTTACCTAAATGTTGGCTGATATCGGCAATTTCTCCTGGTAGACTCATGCAATTTAATAAATTACGAAAAATCTTTTGTTGGGTTTCTGGTGACCAAACAATATCAATGTTTATCATCATCGTCTTCCTGACTTAACAAGGAAAAATTAACTTTTGTTTTTACTAAAATTGTACTCCGTTGAGCTTCTTCTAAAGCGCGTTTTTCCATTCCTTTGTCTATTAAATCGGCCACTTTTTGCCATCCTGGTAGTTGGTGAGCTAACACTGCATCACATACTGCTAAAGCAACAGCTAATTCAGCAGAATCATTCATAACCCAAGCTGCGCCTTCAAAACTTTCATTGCTTGAGTTGGTGAGTTCTATCCATGCATTGGCTACAGGAATTTCTCCTAAATAGTATGGTTCGTGAAACACACCATCTTCCATTTGTAGCAAGCTGAGACCAGTTTGTGGTAAAGATTTATAATTGACTTCCCATTGGGCAATTAAATCTTCTGCTAGAGATTGTAGTTTATGAGATGAATGAGCAGTTAAAGCTCTTACCCAGAGACAGCGTGAAGGAATTCTCATGAGAGTTTTTTCCTGAGGAAACCAGAAATGTAATCAATAATGATGATAGAGATGAGAATAATTGCAATAATTGCTGCAGCTTGGTCATATTGAAAGAAGCGCAAATTGGCGTTTAACTCCAAACCAATACCTCCGGCTCCTACTAATCCTAATACAGTTGCAACTCTGACATTGCGATCGAAAATATAGAGTGTATAACCAATGACCTCTTGAACAATGGAAGGCCAAGCAGCAAACATCACAAGTTGGAGAAAGTTAGCGCCGGTTGCATTAACTGCTTCATAAATTCCCGGTTCAACTCGTTCCATACTCTCTGAAAAGAACTTAGACAAAAACCCTGCTGTATGAAAACCTAAGGCTAACACTCCAGGTAAGGGACCAAGCCCTAAAGCAGCTACAAAGATGAGTGCTAAAACGAGATCGGGCAATGCTAGTAAAAAGATGAGTAACTCGCGTACAATTCTATAAAGAACACGATGTGGGGAAATATTTTTAGCTGCAAATGGGGTTAGGAAAAAGCTGATAATAAAGGCTAAAACTGTTCCCCAAAGTGCTATTGCCAATGTTTGTCCCATCAATCCTAGATACTTGCCAATGTCACTAAAGTTTGGTGTACTGTACCTTCCTAAGTACTCGATAATATCACCGAAACTCCAAAATAAAGTTTCAAATGAAATTTCAAGGTGGAAAATGACTAATCCGACAAGAATTAAAAACAGCCCTAACCAGAAAGGAACTAAATTGGCAGGTTTTTTAGGAAGTGTAGGGAGTTGAGACTGATTCAGTAACATCTTTAAATCACCCGCGAACGTAATTGGTTAGATACTCTATCCAGTACTGTGACAGCTAAATAAATCGCCAGCACAATCATCATGAGTTGACTGTAGTTAAACAAGCGAATAGATGTCACAAGTTCATAACCGATTCCACCAGCACCTACCAAACCAACAATCGTTGCTGTTCGAAGATTGTGATCGAGAATGTAGAGAACTGTACCAATGATATCTGGAAATGCTTGAGGAAGCATTGCGAAGTTTATCAATTGCAACCAACTAGCACCTGTGGCGGTAATTCCCTCAACTGCTTTACTATCTACCACCTCTATACTTTCAGCAAAAAACTTTGCCATAAAGCCAGTGGTTACAAAACTGAGCGCCATCACGCCTGGTAAAGCACCTAAGCCTACTGCAGAAACGAATACGAGCGCCCATACAACTTCTGGTAAAGCACGCATTATCGAAAGAAGGTTGCGGCTAAAGTGGTAAACAATAGGATGGGGAGTACTGTTGCGAGCAGCAAGTACCCCAAGAGGTAGGCTGAGAAGAAGGGCAAAAGTTGTACTTAGAAAAGCAATTTCTATGGTTTCCAACATTTTTACCCCAAGAGTTGGGAGATAATCCCAGTTGGGAAGAGCAAATAACTGTCTTGCAAACTCAAACAGTCTTCCTGTCGATTGAATGATACGAACTAAATCCACTTCCACTAATGCAGCAGTACTGCCAAGAGCAAGCAAGATTGTTAATAGCAAAGCAATCAGTGCAAGTGGAGGCAAACCATCACGACTTGGCCAATGCCATTTCCATGTTAAACTTCTCATCTAAGCTTCCATCCGCACGACGATAAATAGTTTCGAGAATTTCTTGTTTGTGAAAGAGTTCACAGGCTGTACCATCAAAAACGACTTGACCGCTATTGATACCAATAATGCGTTCAGCAAACTGTATTGCTAACCCAACTTGGTGCAAACTAGCCACCACAGTCACGCCATCACTTTTGCAAATTTCTCTCAACAAGTGCATGATTTCTTCAGTCGTGACGGGGTCAAGACTGGCAACGGGTTCGTCTGCTAGGATAACTTCAGGTTGCTGCGCTAGAACACGAGCGATCGCCACCCGTTGTTGCTGACCTCCAGATAGTTTGCTGGCGCGGTTCCAAGCTTTATCTGTCAAATTCACCCGTGTTAACGCCCAGTGAGCGAGTTCATAATCTTTTTTGGGAAAGAGATACAAAAGGCTTTCCCACCAAGAACGGTGATATAACCTTCCGGTAAGAACGTTCGTCATTACATTTAAACGGCTTACCAGATTAAAGTGTTGGAAGACCATACCAACCTTAGCACGGAGGCGGCGGCGATTTTCTTTCGTCAGTTGACGATTGGCAATAAAAATTTCACCACTGCTAAGAGTTTCTAAGCCATTGATTAAACGCAAAAGAGTAGACTTACCAGCACCTGAAGGTCCAAGAATGACTGTGAATTCGCCCGGATTGATTGTCAGAGTTGTGGCATGTAGAGCTTGAAATCCATTTTCGTAGCGTTTGCTGACTTGATTGAGTTGTATCAAACACATAATTGGTTAGTGGTTGGTTGTTAGTGGTTGGTTGTTAGTGGTTGGTTGTTAGTGGTTAGTAGATTGGTCACTGGTCACTGGTCACTGGTCACTGGTTAGTTGTTGGTAGTAGTTAATTGCTAGAACCCTATTAACAACTAACAACTAACAACTAACAACTAACAACTAACAACTAACTACTTGAGCATCTGTTCGCGTCTGAGTCCTAACTGCTTGACCATATCCCGAATTGACTGATATTTAGGCGGAGTTACTGCATCGTAACGCAGAAGATCTCCGTAACCTGTTACCTTGATTTCTTTGTGGGCGTTTAAAATAGCGTCCCGAACTTTTTGTTTGATAGCTGCATCCAAATCGTTCCGGTAAGTGAGGGGAGAACCAGGTAGGGGGTCAGAAGTCAGTAGAACTCGATTGCTTTGTTTGGTAATTAAACCTTGAGAAAGCATCTTTTCGTAGGTAATGTCATTGTCAGCTGCTGCATCTACTGTCTTGTTTTTCACTGCTAGTTCGGCTGCATCATGAGAACCAGCGTAAGTCAGCTTACCGAAAAATTCTTGAGGTAGTTTACCTGTAGTTTTCTTGACGATAAAACTGGGTACAAGTGCTCCAGAAGTAGAAGCGGGATCGACAAAAGCAACATTCTTACCTTTTAAATCTTGCAAAGATTTGACAGGAGAGTCACCGGGAACAACAAAGATACTGCGATATGTGGATTGCCCATTTTTACGAACGCCTACAGCAAAGGCTTCTGCTCCTGCTTCTTGCTCAGCAAGCACGTAAGAGAGAGGACCAAACCAAGCAATGTCTACTCGATCTCTTCTCATGGCTTCAATCACGCCAGCATAATCAGTTGCTGTGAAAACTTTGACAGGGCGACCGAGTTTCTTTTCTAGGTAAGCCCGCATCGGCTCAAATTTCTGGGTCATTTCTTGGTTATTTTCCGCAGGAATTAATCCCATGACAATTGGACGGTTTTGAGCTGAAGCGACTGGTAGGTTAAATTGTCCCTGTAGTAAAGTATTGATTCCTTGAGGGTTGACTTGGCTGCTAACTGCTATAATAGAGACCACAGATGCGATAAGCCGGGTACGGCTTGCGCTAAGAGCGATCGCAGTAAAAAACTTTTGGTGAGACATAGCGCAAAACTCCTCCTCAAATTAAGAATGAGTGATATCGAAGTATAAGATTATCTAGCTAAAATGGTTATAGTTAGAAGTTTTTAGCTTATGAGGTTAGTTGCCTTATCAGGTTGGAATCCTTGAGAACTCTTAACCTCGATTCATCTTAATGACAATCTACGCTTTCTTTTTTAAATCCAAAGGAGCTGTTATATTAAAAGTTACTTATGAGGCAACCTATACAAGTAACTCGACTTGTATAGGTTGCCTTACGCGAACGAAAAAATACGCCGTATTTGGGTTGCAATAGAC
This sequence comes from Scytonema hofmannii PCC 7110, assembly GCF_000346485.2. Lineage (NCBI taxonomy): Bacteria > Bacillati > Cyanobacteriota > Cyanophyceae > Nostocales > Scytonemataceae > Scytonema > Scytonema hofmannii. The sequence goes on along the minus strand of NZ_KQ976354.1, from coordinate 11,176,142 downwards.
CCCTGTAGCATAGGGGTAGTATATACATACAAATTGCACATTGCCTCTTACAGCCATTTTCAGGTTAATAGATCGCAAATGTAGGGGCGCAAGGCATTGCGCCCCTACATCCGTGGTTCATTTAGGTGAAAACTTCATAAAAACTTTAAACAAAAGCTGCCTCTTCTTTAGATACTCTACATAGTAAAAGCAACATTTGCGTAAAAGAGAATACAAAGTTTATTGGAGGATTTGTGATGAAAACGTGTAAAACTTTTGCACTGTTTGCAGTTTGTGCCATATCAACATTCAGCGTTCCTGCCTTGAGCCTACATCAAGTAGCGGCTGAACAGGTTGATACCCATACTTACCAGGCTAATTCCCGCAAGTTCGCTGGTACATATCTGATAACTGTATCCACATCTAGTGGTGAATTTGCATCCCGCTCAATTATCACGTTTACACAAGATGGTAACTTCTTTGTTGTTGACTCCAACCAAGGGGGTGTTCCAGGTCAATTCAATCCTTTCAGCGATTCACAAGGTAGTTGGAAATATACTGACAAGCAAGAGATTACTGCAACGACACTTAATTTCAGTTATCCAGGAAGTTCTGGTTCCGCCAGCATTGCTCGACAAAATTATCGCGTGACTTTCAATCCTCAAACTAAAGCATTGCAAGGGGACATCACGCTTCGTTTTTACGATTTAAAGGCAAATCCTCTAGAAACTGATGCTCCAGTTGTAGGGACGTTTACTTTCACAGGACAGCGAGTCAACGCTAAGTAGATTATCGTAAGAATTAGTTTACCCATAAAAATTAATGTGGTAGACCACTAGGGGAAATTTTTCCTAACCCTTACCGAAAAATCAGCGCTCGTACCGTGTTACATATACTGCAATTGGTATAGTGGGCGGGACGGGCGTTTGTTTACAGAATGAGCGATCGCGTCTGGGGAAAGATAGACTTTTCTAAAATTCAATTACTTATTAACTATAATTTAACCTTTAATTAACTAAGAAATCTTAAATACATAATTTAATTTTAAATATATTGGCAATTGTTTTAAACAATAAAATACCAAATCCTAAATTGATAAAAATTTTAGAATTTTTATATAAATAAAGATTTAATTTATTGTCAAAAATCAGCTTTGTGATTTAATATCTGTCTTAAAAAGATATTTGCTCATAGATCTGATGACAGGGAACCATCTGTTATTCTTTTGAATAACCAAGGAATTACCTGATTAACTCAAGTTCTTGAAATAATGTATGGCTCTGTAGTTTGCTACTTTCACAGTGTAGTCAAAGACATACTGACTTTGCTAGTGTTACTTTTAATTAGTTAAAGTTTAGGAGGTGAAATCAGATTATTCAACTAGAGGTTACAAGCAACAGTTTGATTATTGAAGCGGAGTAAGTTGATTTATGAAGCCTACAAAGCAACAGGAAAAAGGGAATTCTCTCTATAACCAAATAGCCCAGAAACTAATTGCAGATATAGAGAGTGGGGTTTATTGTCCGGGCGATCGCATACCTTCGGAGAATGAACTAGCAGCCCAATATGGTGTCCATCGATTGACTGCACGGATGGCAATCACAACTCTAGTAGAGAAAGATTTAGTGTATAGAATACAAGGGCGCGGTGCTTTTGTAAAAGAAGAAAAAATTGATTATTGTCTGAACTTAAATACTAATTTTACTCAAGCTTTGTTTAACTTAGGCTATCTTCCCTGCATCCGAATTGTAAGTAGTAAAGTTCTAACTGCTGGTGAACAACTTGCTAATTTACTAGAGACTCAAATAGGAACTTCTGTGTTTCGAGTTAAAGTTCTGCGTGCAGCATCACCGACAATGACAGAGAATACAAATACCGAGCCTGCTGTACCGGAGATGTTGCCATTGTGTATTAGTGATTCCTATTTACTTTTGGAAAAATTTCCCAATCTACCTATACTCATATACAAATCCCACTCTTTGTACAGCTTACTGCGAAATCATTATGGCACTCATCCGCGTCGTATTCGTACTCAGGTAGAAACGGAAGCAGCCTATAAAGAAGAAGCAAAACTGCTAAAGATTTCTCCTGGTTCACCAATACTGACAACAAAAAGCCAAGTTTGTGACCAACACAATCAATTGTTCGAGTATACAGTCAGTCGTTTTCGTGGCGATCGCTTTTCCCTAGGTATTTCTTACTGAACAATCAAGATGTTGTGTGATATCGTATTTTGTCCAGTCAATCAGATACTAGAATAAATATACAAGTCATATGACTTGTATGAAAGTGCTCATAAGTAGTTCTTTATAAAACGGCTTCTAAAGACTTAACACACACCCTATAAATTAAGAACTAAACCTGTTGAAAAATTTACAGCTTTAGTTTGTTAAGGTGTGAGAATAAAACAATGTTAATCATCCTCTGGAATAACTTACAAGTATGGTCAGCCGCCTTGGGCATCATCTTGTTACTAACGAATGGTATTGTGTCTGCCAAGGCATCTGCAGCTGGCATTGATAATTTGGAAGACGCCATCGTGCAAGCAAATGTGTCAACAGGCATACAGCTAGCTCAAACTTCTGTAATGGATATGACTACTGTTCAAGAAACTAGTGAAGTTTTAGAGCAAGTTAATCAGTACAGTAACCAAGGAAAGAAAAATTCTCAGTCTCAAGTCACATCAGTTTCTCAGTTCTCTGATGTACAACCAACTGATTGGGCATTCCAAGCATTGCAGTCTTTAGTTGAACGCTATGGTTGTATTGCTGGTTATCCCAATGAAACTTATCGTGGTAACCGTGCTTTGACCCGTTATGAGTTTGCAGCTGGTTTAAATGCTTGTCTGGATAGGGTTAACGAACTGATTGCAACAGCAACAGCTGAATTAGTCAGAAAAGAAGACTTAGCAACCTTGCAGCGATTACAGGAAGAATTTGCTGCTGAACTAGCAACTCTACGGGGTCGAGTAGATGCGTTAGAAGCACGAACTGCTGAATTGGAAGCCAATCAGTTTTCCGCTACCACTAAACTCGTTGGTGAAGTCATCTTTACTGTTGCTGATGTTTTTGGTGATGAAAGGGCTGTTCCTTCTGGTAATACTGCTTCCAATCCTGACTTAGACCTCAACACTATCTTCTCCGATCGGGTACGCTTGAACTTGCTAACTAGTTTCACTGGTAAAGATCGGCTGCAAACCCGTCTGCAAGCCCGAAATATTACTCCATTTAATACCGGAGTAACAGGTACCAATATGACCCGATTGGGGTATGACGGGAATGATGATAACAACGATGTCTTCCTCCAAAAATTGGAATATCGTTTCCCCTTGACGTCGCAGGCGGTTGTCTATGTGTCAGCAGTTGGAGGTGAGTTCAATGACAATATGTTTAACTTCAATCCGGGCTTCGATCCAAGTGGTAGTGGTGCGCTCTCCCGATTCGGGCGCTTCAGTCCCATCTACCGTCAAAGTGCTGAAGGTACAGGAGCTACTTTAACCTATAACTTTAGTAAGCCACTTGCTATATCTTTGGGCTATATGACGAACCCTAGAGTCGCCAATAACCCAAATGATAAGTTTGGACTCTACGATGGTTCTTATGCAGCTTTAGCTCAGTTAGCGTTTCGACCTAATGATGTGATTAACTTAGGTTTCACCTATGTGCATTCCTACTATAATCCTGCAGGCGGTGTCCAAGTTTCAGGTACAACTGGTAGCATCTTTGCCAATCAACCCTTCGGTAACATTGCAACTTCTGCCAATCACTATGGATTCCAAACCAATTTACGGTTCAGCCCTAGCATATCCCTATCTGGTTGGGCTGGTTACACGACTGCGATCGCTGAAGATGGTGGAAGCGCTGCAATCACAAAAGGAGATAGTGCTAAGATTTGGAACTGGGCAGTAACTTTAGGTTTGTTTGATGTGGGATCAAAAGGAAGCCTACTAGGTTTTGTATTCGGTATGCCGCCTAAAGTAACAGATAACGATATCAGTACTCGTGAAGATCGAGATACCTCATACCATCTGGAAGCTTTCTATCGCTTCAAGATGACTGACAATCTCGCCATCACTCCTGGGGCATTTATCATTTTTAATCCAGAACATAATAGTAACAATGACAACATTTATGTAGGCTCTGTCCGGGCAACATTCACTTTCTAGAGCATTAACAGTAACCAGTAACCAGTGACCAGTGACCAGTGACCAGTGAATCCCCAGACTTAAAAGTAGGGGATTTGAATAATGAACAATTTATTTTTTTCATAAATAAATTTAGGGTTTTGTACTGTATACCTAACTGGTCAAATTAGTTAAATCCATCACTTTTACGTATATAGGACTTACGCATAGCCCCCCTTTTTAAGGGGGGTTGGGGGGATCTGCAATGTCTAGAATCCCGGAAAGTAGGTTAAATTTGCCTAATTTCTGGTATAAAAAATGAAGACAGGATAATTGTATGAAATTTGGTATTGCCATGATTCCTGATATTGAGATGATTGAATCTCTTGTGGAATTACAAAAAAAAACTCTGCGAATTTGTCCACTTAGTCCTCTATTAGAAACCAAGCAAAATATTCCTCACATCACACTTCTTCAAGGGCGGTTTAGAAATCAGATTAATTGGATGAGCTTAGTTTTAGAATTGCGAAATTATTGCCACAGACAAAAGTACTCTTTAGAACTTAAAGACGTTGAATTAGAATACAAGCCATCGGGTTGGTATTTTCTAAAATTCCCTCATAATTATATGTTTCATGGTGCTCATAGATTTGTTTTTGAAGAACTTAAAGATTCGTTATTTCTTACGGAAGAAGATAAGCAAAAAAATACTTCTCACTATAGTTATTTAGAAAAAATCAATTATCTTAGCTATGGATATCGTTATATTGGAGATGCGTTTCAACCTCATATTACATTAGGTAGGACTTTTGATAATAGGCGGATGAATGATGAAGCAGCTTTGACTCATTTAGTAAAATCATTGTCTTCAAACCTTATAGGCACAATTCATAAAATTACAATTTATGAGGTGGGTGAGAATGGCAGTCATGCCGCCACTTTACACTATGTAAATATGTGAAATTAAGCCTACCTTCCGCACCCTAAAGTGTCACACTACGAATTTTGAACGTTTGAGGATTTGGGGTTAGCGATCGCCATCGCTATTTTCCTCTGTTTGTAAAAAATATAGCCTTTATAGTTAGTAAAAATCCGAAAAAACCGATTATGACAGTAGGGGGTGCGGAAGGGGGGTTAAGGATAAAGATGAAAAATGAAGAAGGATAAAGGATAAAAAAATTTATATTTCATTTTTCATCCTTCAGTTGATCTAACTCCTATTGACAATAAAAATATTTCGATTTCGGTTCCCGATTCGTTCATAAATGAACTTATCAACACTACGAATAGCAAGGTATACACCTAAGCCGCCTATTTGCCGATTTTCTAAAGGCTTATCAAGATTGTCAGGAGTATCTGTTTGCGTGGAGTCATAAGGTAAACCAGTATCTTCCATACAGATAATTAGATGTTGTTCGGTAACTTCTGCTTGTAAATCTAGCACTCCTGCGCGACCTGCTTCTTGATAACCATAAATAATGATATTCGTGGCAATTTCATCTACTGCTAAGCGAAGTTTATAAGAAGCTTTTTTATCCAATCCAGCAGTACTTGCCACAGCCATAACGTACTTAGCGATCGCTGTTAACGAATCCAGAGAATCAGGCACAGTTAATTGTTCTATTAATTGTTCCATCATTGTTATTTTTATGCAAAAATGCTCCAATGGCTCTGCAATTGATTGCAGAGCGAATAGCGTCAGTCTGTTGTATCAAGCACCCCTCCTTAAAAAGTGGGGAAAAGGTGCTGGTTTACACATGTTGTATCTCAGTCTCGTTATATCCATCAAGCATCACCACACTATAATGGAAACCAGTGTGCTCAATAGTATCCTTTACCATTTCTTGAGCACCTACTATGTAAATATCAACCTTCGGTCCCATCTTTTGCTTTGCAAAGATCAGTACCCTTAAACCTGCACTAGACATATACTCTAAGTCTTGTACTAGCAAAACAAGACGTTTGACATTTTGCGTTGTGACTTCTTCTACCTTCTCCTTAAACACTGGTGCTGTATTTGCATCAAGTTCTCCAGAGAGAGTAATTGTAGCAATATCGTTGTTTGTTTCTAAACTGGCGTTAAAAGTCATAGTTCAATTTTGGATTGAGGGATTTTGGATTTTGGATTAAATCAGTAATCGGTTTGTCATTGACCCAATCGCCCAGAGAAAAAAGCTTCTTGCAGCATTAACTCACTGGTCACTGGTTACTGGTCACTGGTCACTGATATAAGGACTGCAACAGAGCGATCGCCTACGATCATTCCAGATTGATTTTCTAGTACTGGTTCTGTTCCTGGTTCCCAGATATCCTCTGGTGGAAGTGCTCCAGTGTTAGCAAATACGTGCCACTTCATCCCATCTCGCAAGCCTGGAATTTCAAACCAGTGTGTTTCCCAATGCATATTCATCGCTACATAAATGTAGTTATCTTGAACAGTACCTCCCTTAGCGTGCTTACCACAAAGCATGAAAGCGAGAGTCCGACTATGCTCAGACCAATCTGCATTCCAAGCTTGAGTGCCATGCCAAGTAATATCGGCGTAGCCGCTTCCCACATAGTCAATATTGCGAAAATGGTACCGATTTCTGAGAACTGGGTGAGCCATGCGGAAGGCAATGCAGTTTTTGACAAACCGAAATAAGTTGGCATTGAGTTCCAACAGATTCCAATCCAACCAGTTAAATTCGTTGTCGTGGCAATAGGTATTGTTATTACCGCACTGACTGCGCCCCATTTCATCCCCCATAAGAATCATGGGTACACCCTGACTGACTAGCAGCATGGCGATCGCATTTTTCATCTGCCTTTGACGCAAAGAAAGGATACCCCAATCCTCCGTCCATCCTTCAGCACCACAATTCCAACTGTCATTATCATTACAACCATCGTTGTTATATTCACCATTCGCCTCGTTGTGTTTCCCGTTATAAGAAACTAAATCAGCTAGAGTAAATCCATCGTGTGCTGTAATGAAATTAATAGATGTTGCTGGTCCCCGCCCAGCCTTAGCATACAAGTCTGGTGAACCTTGTAGCCGTTGTGCAAACTCTCCCACTTGACCGGGATCGCCTTTGAGGAATTTGCGAATACTATCACGGTACTTGCCATTCCACTCAGCCCAGCGACCAAAAGCAGGGAAACTACCAACTTGATAGAGACCACCCGCATCCCAAGCTTCAGCGATCAGTTTGCACTTAGCCAAAATCGGGTCAAAAGCAAGTAATTCCAGTAACGGAGGGTTAGTTAACGGTGCTCCCCAAGGGTCACGTCCTAAAATAGTGGCTAAATCAAAGCGGAAGCCATCAATGTGATATTCACTCGCCCAGTAGCGCAGACAATCAAGCACCATAGTGCGAACAATAGGATTATTGCAGTTGAGCGTGTTGCCAGTACCACTAAAGTTAAAGTAATACCCATCGGGAGTTAGCATATAGTACGTTTTATTGTCAATTCCTCGGAAAGAAATTGTATGACCGTACTCGTTACCTTCCCCTGTATGGTTAAAGACCACATCTAGTATGACTTCAATGCCATTTTTATGTAGTGCTTTGACAAGGGCTTTAAACTCATCAACCTGCATTCCCCATTTCCCAGAAGCTGCATAACCAGCCTTGGGAGCAAAGAAACCTACAGTGCTATAACCCCAGTAATTTAAAAGCAAGTCTCCAGTTTCTGGGTTAAGGCGACTGTTTTCAAACTCATCAAACTCATAAATAGGCATGAGTTCAATACAATTGACACCTAGCTCCTTTAGGTAAGGGATTTTTTCACGGATACCTGCAAAGGTTCCTAAATGCTTAATCTTAGAAGAAGCATGACGGGTAAAGCCACGCACATGCATCTCATAGATAACCAAATCTTCCGGTGGAATTTCTGCATAGCGATCGTCTTCCCAATCAAAGTCGTCAAAAGCGAGACGCGCACGATGTTGGTAGATATCACTCCAATCAGGAGAAGTTCCCCAGATATCGCGACCACCTATAATTTTAGCATAGGGGTCTAAGAGAATTTTGCTTTCATCAAACCAGTGACCTTCCTTCGGATTAAAAGGTCCATCCATGCGATAGCCGTATTCAATATTTTCGTAGTCTAAGTCGAATACAACCATACGAAAGACATTGCCAATGCGAAATTCATCAGGAAACGGAATTTCTGCATATGGCTCAAGTGCATGCTTTTTAAAAAGTACTAAAGTACAAGATTTAGCATAGCTAGAAAAAATTGAGAAATTCACACCTCCCGGTACAAGAGTAGCACCAAAAGGAAACGGTCGCCCACAGCGCAATTTGAAATTCTTATAGCTATGCGTTGGATGAATATCAATGCGTTCCATATGGATGATGCTAATTGTTAGTTGTTAGTTGTTAGTTGTTAGTTGTTGGTTGTTAGTTGTTGGTTGTTGGTTGTTAGTTGTTAATGGCTAATGACTAATTCCTATTAGCTATTAACTATTAGCTATTAACTATTAACTACTAACCATTAACCATTAGCCATTAGCCATTAGCAACAATCCCGATTCAAGCGTTTCGCTAGTCATAAAGAAATCAAGAAATCCAGTCACAGACATAATATCTTGAATTTCTTCTGAAAGCCCTACTAGTACTAATTTCCCATCCTGAGCGTTTGTCCGTCGGTAGAGCGACAGGAGCATCCGCAAGCCAGTACTGGACATATAAGGCACTTTGCTCAAATCTATCAGAATCTTATTACCTGGCAGGGTTAGGGGTAAAACTTTCTCTTGAATTATCGGTGCAGTATTTGCATCCACTTCACCCGCCAGTTCTACCAACATGACCTCTTCAACTGTCAGGGTTTTGATTTCCATCTTAAAAGCCCTATGTGTAGTTCACAAGCAATGCTAATTCAATCGTAAAAATCTCCATTCTCTTTCCTCTGTGTTCTCTGCGTTCTCTGCGGTTCAAAAACCATTAATTCCATCAATCCAAGCAGATTATTATTAATTAATTTTTCGTCCAGTCACAATACTCCAGTAGCCAAAAGTCGGTTTAACTTCAATATTAACAAACCCAACCTCAGCTAAAAGATTTGATAATTCCACATCAGAATATTCCTGCCCTCCAGCACACCAAAGCTGCATCATAATATTATATGCAGCTGTTGCAAGTGGTCCCGTGCGATCGTGATTAAATAACCATTGATGAATAATTATCCGTCCACCAGGCTCAAGACAATCAAAGCTTTTTTTAGTGAGAAAACGATTTTTCTCTAAATCGTAATTGTGATAAATCAGCGAGTAAAAGTGCAGATCGGCAGACGGGAAAGGATCGTTCCACATATCACTGACTTGAGTGCTAATCTGTTCTTGCAGCTTGTACTGAGCAATATACTCTTGTGCAACTTGGCAAACTGGTGCAATGTCCAAAATAGTCGATCGCAAGTTAGACCATTTGAGAGTCGCACCAATGCTGTGAGCGCCAGAACCTCCAGCAATATCTAACATATGTGTATTACCAGAAAGATCCACAGCTGTAGGCCAAGCCAAAGCAGGAGCTACACTTGCAGAATGCATAGCTCGTGTAAAAATGCGAGTTTGCTCATCTTTATCTTCTTGTTCGTGAACCTTATAGAGAGAATCACCCTCGTAAACAACAGGAGCATCTGTTAATATAGCTTCCTTAATTCCTTCATAAGAGAAAGAATTAGCATTAGCGATCATTAAGTCCAACCACCCACAAAAAGAAGTGGGACTGCTTTCAAGAAGATATTCACAAGCGACAAGAGTCAGGGAGTAATATCCATCTTTGAGTTGAATAAAACCCATTGAAGTGCATATAGATAAAACTGCACTTGCTGCTCGTGGTGCAAGATTAAGGCTTTGACTAATCTCCTGCAAAGTGCGTGGTGTTTCTGCCAACAACGGAAATAGTTTCAGTTCATGCGCTACTAGCACTGTTGGGTGACCGTGCAGACCAACAATTGCATCCCAAACTTGTGTACCATCTGTTTGTGGTTGGGGAATGGGATTAATTGCAGATTTATCAATTGCTTGAGTCATGTTAATTCTCCTAGAGCTACTTAAACACTTGCTAAACATTTTGTAAAATCGGAGCGCTTGCTTTTCCCATTCCCAACCTTGGCTTGGTTACAACATACAAATCGTCGCCAGATCCTGGTGCAGATAGTGAAATGAATTCCTGGATCGCCTCAAAAAATTGGGCATTTGTCTTCTGCAACTTGCTGGGCTTCACTCTTGTATCAGCACCCCGCTCTTCTTCCAGAAAATTGAGGCTTTTCTCCAGACGCTCCGATATCTCTCCTAAAACCTGACTGGGTGTAGGGTTATAAGCATCCCAGATATCCTCAAGACCAGTTGCTAAGTTTATAAACGACTCTGTCTTGGACTCCATATCATTAGATGATTCGGACTTGTAGCGGCTGAGCTGATAGGCTTCGGAAAGATAAGCATCTGAATTACAGTTTTTGTTGTAGAAGATTGCTATCAACATCATCAAGCGCAGGTAGGATCGACTATAACTTTTCTCAAAGAAAGCTATTGCAAGATTTTCTTCTACTTCACCACGCACGACGCTAGCAAGGCTGGCTGTTGCTAACACGGCGCTGTACATTGCCAGATGAACGCCAGTGGATAGTAAGGGGTCTAGAAAGCACGCTGCATCTCCTAATAAGTAGTAGCCCTGTCCAGCAAAACGGTTAGCTGTATATGAGTAATCTTGCTCAACGCGCACCTCTGATACCAGATCTGCCGAGCTAATCATATCCTCTATTAAAGGATTGCCTGCGATCGCCTGAATATAAGAATCCCTCAGAGACGCCTGCCGTTTTTCTTTATAAACTGATTTGGGGTACACTGCACCAATACTCATTGTTTGATCGGAAAGCGGGATCGCCCACACCCAGCCATCCGGGATAGTGACAGTAGAAATCGCGCCCTCGAAACCATTGGGTAACCTTTTTGCGTTCTTCCAGTACCCCCACGTGGCAATATTCTGGAATGCATTGGCATCACGACGGTTGCGTAAGTAACGCGTTGACATAATTCCAGCGCGACCCGATGCATCAATCAGGAAGTCGAAGGACGCTTCTCCAGTCTCACTTCCTCCAGTAATCTGAGACCAAGCTGCACTCCGGGGTCTTTCTCCCTCAAAAGACAGACTCTTGACCTCAATTCCCTCAAAAACTTTAACTCCCTGGCTTTTGGCATGCTCTAAGAGCAATTGGTCGAATTCGTCACGGCGAACTTGATAACTGTAGGTGTGAGTCTTTACCGATCGCTCAAATTTGACGTTCCATGCCTCAGATCGCCAATCTATGCGAGCTCCTGGCTTGTATTGGAAGCCGTGGGCTTCTACTTTTTCGCGCACACCTAACAGATCGAATATCTCTAACGCAGCCGGTAAGAGCGATTCGCCAATGTGGTAGCGAGGGAAAACTTCTCGCTCTAATAATGTGACATCAAAGCCCTCACGAGCCAGAAGAGTAGCAGCGGTAGAACCGGCAGGACCGCCACCGATAACTAATACTTGTGTATGACTGGGTAGAATAGACATCGAAGGATTTTCCTGTAAGTTGTTTGACTTTTTGTTTGAGTGATGATAAGAGCCCGTTATAGATGCAAGAACAGAATATAGCAGTCCTATTGAGTTATAAGAATTATTAACCGCAAAGACGCAAAGAGCGCAAAGAAAAGAGAGAAGAGAAAATTTTACAAATGATTGAGGATTGCTATAGTGCAATTGTTGCTTGATTACTTAGGAATAATTTGCACCTTGACTTTGACTGGCTCTTGCGTTTCTGGTAATGTTACGGTTAAGTTTTCAGCGTCAAAGTTGTTGTAGGTTTCTCCATTGATTTCACAAGCACCAATCTTGATACTGCCTGGGGGTAAAATGTCTGGCGACACTCGTAGGAGATTATTGGGAAATCCTCCTGGAGTGGGCTTGAAGTAAAAGTCCATTGGGTTTTTATGAATCAGGAGATTAGTGTAGACAGAGGCAAGATAACACAACTCAGTAGAATGATATGCACTCATTGAGTGTGAACCTTTGCGACGTTCATTTCCACTGACGAGATAGGGGATACCATTAGCAAGAACATTGAAATAGACACCACCGTCTTCTGTGTCTAAGAACCAAGCATTGTAAAAGGCAGCAGACTCACGTGCTAATCGGAGATGGTCTTCGTCTTTTAGTAAACCAGCTAAAATGAAGTAGGCTAAGATAGCTTGTTCTTGCTGCCACCAAGCTTTGCGATCGTGCCAGACAAAGCGGTGAGCCGTTTGACCTGGTTCGAGAAGGCGTTCAACTACGTCGTACCATCCGCCACGCTGCTGGTCACTGCCAACATCGGGCATGATTTGGGCAATTTTTTGTGCTAGTTCGACGTACTCGTCTTTGGGTTTTAGGCTGTACATCCGCATTAGGTTCCAGGCAATTTTGAGGTTGTGACCAACCACAGCACGATTTTGCTGCCATCCCCAGGTTGTATCAGCTGACCAATCTTCGTAGAAACGTTCTTGAACAAAGGGACTGTTCTCCCAATCTGGAAACCGTTTTGCAATTATGTCAAAGGTATACTCCAGCATTTTGGCGTATTCTGGTTGACCTGTAGCTAACCAGAGATTAATCAAGTATGCTGGGGCATGATCGCCAACAGAGTTCCAGTTCTTTTTTGCTTTGTTACGACCAAGGGAATCGCTGTGGGCGTTTAGAGTGACAGGGTCAAGATGAGAGAAGTAGCCGCCATGCTCGCTTCTGTCTAGGAAAAAGTCGTTAAATAGCTTGACTGTTAACTGAGCATCGCTTAGGATACGGGGATCGCCCGTGATTCGGTAAGTTTGTATCGGACCCGCTAAGGCGTAAATTTGCTCGTAGGCTGGAATCGCATAGTAATCATCACCAAATTCTGAGGCGAAGATTTTGTGTTCGCGATCGCCATACATATCAATGCCGTGATACCAATAGACAATACCTTCATCTAAATCTACAAACCGCATATGTTCGCGCAGGTATTCGGTACCTTTTTCAGCAGCATCGAGAAATCGCTCTTCGCCAGTTAACAGATAAGCACTAGCAAACCCATAAACCATGCGCGAGATCGTATCAGTTTCTTGGCGAAAATTGTAGGTTTGCTTAGCACCAACTAAAGTTAAATCGGTGCGATAGTTGCGGTAGTCAATTTCTTCTTCTCCAAACTGGGCTTTTAGGTAAAAATCTGCCAGAGACTGAATCTGTTTGATCCACCAGTGAGGTTTTTCAAAAACATAATCGTTTTCAGTTCGACCAACGAAAACAATTTGTTTGGCTTCAAATTTAGAACTATCCGGGTAGAAAATACCATAGGCAAACAAATACCGACCTGGTACAAGCATAGACCTCATGGCTCCAGTAGCATCTGGGTAAGGTTCTTCTAAATTTTGCACTAGTTTGGCATAGGTCATTGGACTTAAGGCCGCGTGGAATTCTCTGCCATCTGAAGTTTTGATACCAAAAATATCATTTTCTGCATCAAAGTGGGTCACATACCCAGCTATGAGGTCTGAGATTGGAAAGTTTATGTTGTTCATTGTTCATTGTTCATTGGTTAGTTGTTAGTGGTGTAGGACAGGCGTCTCGCCTGTCATCGTGAGTAGTTAGGGACTTCCAAGTAAAAAAATATTCCAAAATTTCTTGTGGTGCGGGCGTCCTCGCCCGCCACTACCCGCCACTATATAGAAGACGGGCGGGGACGCCCGTCCTACAGTATAAGATAATTTATTTCCTGGAAATCCCTTAAAATCAACCTATTAGAGCAGGAGTCGTTGATTGATTTTTCTTTTCAAGTTCCTGTAAGAAAACTTCCATAAATTCTTCGACAACCCCAGGGTGTTGTGATGTAACCAAGTTACCATCTACATATATACTTAGGGTTCCATCATCGTTATACATGACTATTCCCCCAGCATTTTCCACATCACAAATGATGTTATGAGCGCAGGTTACCTTACGACCTTTAATAAGTTCTGGATCGGCACAAAAAAGCCAGACACTGTGGCATATTGTGCCAATTTTCAAATTTCCCAAATCCATCTCTTTTACAGCTTGGCGTAGAAATTCTACAGCAGGAGATTGGTTCGGCTGACCGGGTTTGGGAAGGACTTGATAGCGCAAGCGATCCATGGCATACCCGCCAATCAGGATAATCCCTTTGTAATCTGAAAGATTAATATCTTTGACATCAACTGTAACTGTTACTTCTTCTGTGTGGTCGTTACCTTTAAAGGTAAGGCTCTCTTGATTCCAAAGATTAGAAATGTATTCTACTTCGTATCCATGCTCTGGAAAAAACTCATTGAATCGCCGATACTCAGTTTCATCAAAGTGTTCTTCAATAAGGATACCGATTTTGCCCTTTGTTTGTGTTGTCATATTCTTCTCAACTTTTTTGAAAGAGTTTACACATTACTCAAGATTGGTATGCATTTCCCATAGCATTTCTGCACTCTTATTTAAGCTTTGGGATAAAACATGAAATATTGCATCGAATAAAAGCAATGCAGCCTGCTCAAACAAAGAACCAGGATACTGTTTTGAATACTGATAGCTGTGGTCTTGTTTGGGGGCGGCTTCAATTTCAATCAATACATCAGCCATTTTTCCTAAAGGAGATTCTGATTGAGTGGTTACACCAACAATATGACCGCCTATTTTCTTTGTTTTTGCAACCATCATAGCAACATTACCCGTACTACCCGAACCAGAAAAGGCAATAAGTAAATCACCTTTTCTCAAGGATGGTGTAGTCGTTTCACCCAAAACGTAAACCAAATATCCTAAATGCATCAGCCGCATTGCTACCATGCGGATTACCAAACCACTACGACCTTCTCCAATCACAAATATTCGTTCTGCACCTGCAATTTTTTCGGTAAGGTGTTCAATTACGGAATAACCTATTTTTTCTAAAACTCGTTTGTTCTCTGATAAAACTAAATTAATTGCCTGTGTAAGGTGTTCTTGAAGAGTCGCTGACGTTTCTGGATGGCTATGATATACTTGTACCATATTATGTTTTTTCTCTGGCTATCTTATTTTAGAAGGTGTTGGCATTGATAAAGAAGGTTCTATAATGGTGGGTTTTGTTGCCTTATCCTTCTTTTCAAGTTCTTCTAAAAAAACTGTAAGGAATTCGTCGATCACTCCTGGATGACGTGCTGTTATTAAGTTACCATCGATACAAGTAGATCGGGTTTGACCGTCCTCATACACGATCGCTCCCCCGGCATTTTTCACATCATCAATGATATTGTGAATGCAGGTAACTCTACGACCTTTTAAAAGTTCTGGTGCTGCACAAAACAGCCACAAGCCATGACAGATTGTACCAATCTTTAATAAATCGGTATCCATTGCCTTCACTGCTTTGCGGAGAAACTCTACAGCAGGAGATTGGTTGGGTTGATCGGGATGGCAACTCACTTGATATCGCAAGCGATCCATTGCATATCCACCAATAAGGAGAATACCTTTGTAGTCAGTTGGGTCAACATTCTTAAAATCGGTTGTAACAGTTACTTCTGATATATACTCATGCCCTCTGAAAGTAAGTTGCTTTTGCTTCCAGAGATGAGAAATGTATTCTACTTCATATCCGTTTCTGGGAAAGAAGTGGTTAAATTGTTGATACTCAAGCTCCCCAAAGTATTCTTCGATAATTACACCTATTTTGCCTTTTTTATCTGTCATATGAGATCAACAGCCTTTTTTAAAGAAGTCAATAAGAAGGTTTGCGATCGCACTAATCCTATCTCGCCTGAAAATTGCTTATTTGAATGAACCGCAAAGACGCAAAGGACACGAAGGAAGAAAATCGGTAATCGTGTGATGGGAAGGGAGTAAAGCTCTACTTATAGGGAGTCAATGGTTCATAGCCCGTAATTAACAGAAATCAATAACTATTGACTATTGACCATTGACTGTTAACTTATTAGAGTTTAATGAGCTTCAGAAGTTCGGGAGATGCAAAGACATCACGGTAGAAAGTCAACTGTTCGGTTTTTAAGTAAACGCCTCCTCTATGACCGCGACGTAGGAAAGTCACGTTCCCCTTTGCAATGGTTTCACCTGTTTCGTCATCTACAGATTTCCATTCAAAATAAGTCACATCATCATGAAACATGACAATTGGCCAACACATAGTGACTCCGGGCTGTGAAATCAATGCCCACCAGTGTTGCTCTCGCTCTTGTTGTTCTGTCAAGCCAACATAGTAACCGTCTTGGCATAAATAAACGAGGTCATCGCGATATTCACCTGTTAACAAATCACCGCGTCCCTGTCTTAATGCTTCACAATGAGTAGGCCACCAGTCCCTATTTTCTTGTTCAACTTGTTTTGCAGTATAGTCAGAA
Source organism: Scytonema hofmannii PCC 7110 (assembly GCF_000346485.2). Classification (NCBI taxonomy): domain Bacteria; kingdom Bacillati; phylum Cyanobacteriota; class Cyanophyceae; order Nostocales; family Scytonemataceae; genus Scytonema; species Scytonema hofmannii. The sequence continues at coordinate 11,159,670 of NZ_KQ976354.1, read as the reverse complement.
CTAATTGGTGGCAAAGTTTCTTCTTTTTTGGAAATCAATTCTTTAGATAGCTGGATAAGTCTTTCCTTAAGCTCTTCGGAAACTAGTCCAGCCTTTGAATAATCAGCAGCTAAATCTTTGTAGTAGTTTATTCTTTGACGCATGATTGTTTATCTCCTTGTTTCAATTATTAATTTCAGCTTTCTCTTTTTGATACTCATCTTGTGCTGTTTCAAACAAAACTTTGGCTTTACGTAGCACTTGATTAAACTCCAATTGCTCTCCGTTGGGTCCTTTACAGTAAACGAGTGTCCATCCTTCAAAATCTCCAAAGGAAGGGTCAAATAGTTTGCATGAGTTGTACTGTGGATCGGTATTTGCCCTTTCCTGTTCTGTTTTGACGCGAACAATTCGATTACATTTGACTCGATCCATTCCGCGCTTGTGACATTCTGTTTCCAAGTTGTTCACAAACTCATCGACATCTACATCGTCCTTTAAATAAAAGGATATATGCATTGAGTTGAAGCAAGCTGGACTGGAGTAAGAATTTTTTACTGGGAAAGCTACGGAACCATTGGGTTGCTCTGAAGCATCTCTGTACTGTAGAATTTCCAGGACAACATTATCAAACTGAATAAAATAAAGGTCTAGATTTTGTTCCCCATCTCTAAGGTTGGGTATACCAAGGGTTTTTGGATCGGTTCCAAGGGCGATCGCTTCAATCTCTTCTTTTTGCAGCAAAGTATTGTGCATAACTTCGCCAGCAAGACCGATTTCTGGAATTATGATTTTTCCACCCAATACCTCCGTATAAAATTCTAAAGCTTTTCCCATGTCCTCAACAGTGAGACCAATATGGTGAACTCCTCTCAATTGCTTACTAATAGCAGAGGAAGCTTTTTGTTCAAAAGAACTAGCTACTTGTCCTACAGCCATAACTCTAGTCCTCTCAAATGACGATTTTTGCAATTAAGGAATAAGTCTTTGACAGAAGGAAACCATCGGTAACTAAGTGCAGTACGCGTTAACTTCTTCTGACATTATTAAGTTAGATGCTATCGAGGGAAGAACCATTGCAGAAATATTGATAGCAGCCAACCTCGATTCATCTTATTTTTAATTTACGTTGGATTGCTTAAATCTAAAGGGACTGTTCTATTAAAGATTACTTATGAGGTTATCTATATAAGTAAGCCAACTTGTATAGAGTTAATATTTAGTTAAATTTAGAATAAGGAAGATTTAAATTAGGCTTAATTGTTGTCGAAAAAGTTTGTTAAATTATCCTGACTTGTTGTCTAAACTTCTCTAAACTCTTAGAGAGAACGGGGTTTAATTTTACCCTATTCTCTCTCTACTCCAAATCTTATTTTTATGGTAGCATCTTAGATTTATCTAAAATCTATAAGATGAAAAGCCTTATTATATAAGCGTTTTGAAGCTTAGCATTAAAAATCAAAGTATTCACATTTATAAGAATTTAATATATTTGAAAATCTTCAAGATTCGGTAATATACTATAAAGCAAAACTGATTATTCAAGAACTGTATTAAGATTTAATAAGATTGCCAACACGAATTTGTAAAGAATTGTACTTTATACTAGATAAATGGCAGCTATAAATTACAGGCAGCATTTGTGGAGAACCGTAATTTTAGTCTGAAGATGGTAACCATCAAGTCAGGCAAGACTACGTCAATAGGCAAATATGAAATGGCTAACACTTATATAATTGATCTATGCTGATTCATCAGTTCATAAACGCTAGCACTGAGTCATCCGAGGTTATTGGCAACGCCCAACCAACCCCTTCCGATTGTCACGAGCCTCCACAGTCCGGCTCTAAGCAAGAGCGTTCTAAAGAATTATCTGAGAGTCTTAAGTTAGAGTCCACTTTGCAAGAACTGTCTCTTTATGATTTCCAAATAGAACTCTCTTGCTTGGGGGAAGACCTATCCAAAGCTTTTGAACAAAATCCGTTACTGCCAGGAGCAATTCTAACAGAGCAAGGGAAGTTCAAGGGGAAAGTTTCGCGCCAACGATTCTTGAGAATTCTGAGCCGTCCTTATGCCAGAGAACTGTTTTTTACTGCTCCACTCAGTCGCTTATACACCTATGTTGAAACAGATGTATTAGTTTTGCATAGCAATACGTTAATTGTCAAAGCGGCGAGTCGATGTTTACAACGTCCTCCGGAATTACTTAGGGAACCGCTAGTCGTAAAATTTGACAATGAAGTTTATAAGTTGTTAGATATACATCAATTACTGGTAGCTCAAGCTCAAATTCATAAGTTAGCAACACGTCTAATAAAGAAGCAAACCGATCAACTTTCCCAAGCTAAAAGAGCGCTAGATGATGAACTAGAAAAAGGTAGGCAGATTCAGATAGATTTTTTACCTACCGACATTCCAAAACTACCTAACTTAGAAATTGCAACGTGTTTTTATCCTGCTCGTCAGGTTGCGGGTGATTTTTACGACGCTTTTATCCTTCCTGGTAATTACCTTGGATTAGTTCTTGCTGATGTTTGTGATAAGGGTGTCGGAGCTGCACTCTTTATGGCTTTGTTCCGTAGCTTAATCAGAATTTTTTCTGGACAAACTAGTATCTATGGCTTGTCTATAGTAAGTAATGATGAGGTTTCGTGCTGCAATGTTAATGACCTTTGCCCAGCCGATCTAGAGCAAATCAGTGCTCTCAAAGCTGTTGAGCTAACAAACAACTACATCACACAAAATCATGCTCAAATGGGTATGTTCGCCACGCTTTTTTTTGGAGTGTTAAATCCAGCGACTCACTCGCTAACTTACATCAATGCCGGACATGAACCCCTGTTTATCGTTAACTCGCAAGGAGTCAAGACAAGTCTTAAACCTACCGGACCTGCAGTAGGAATGATACCAGATATGAAGTTTAAAATTCATCAGGTACAATTAGAGCCGGAAGACATTTTAATTGGTTATACAGACGGGGTGACAGAAGCTCGTGCTCCTAACGGTGATTTCTTTACTCTCAAACGACTGCTAAAACTTTTAGAGGAGCCTACTTTGTCAGTTAGCGATTTACTCGATCGCATCAAAACTCATTTGTTCGCCCATATTGATGATGCACCCCAATTTGATGACATTACCATGCTAGCTATACAGAGAATCCCCTCAGAGACTGGGGACTAAAGATTGGAGACTGGGAAAAAGAATTGTGTACAACCCAGAGACGCGCTATGGCGCGTCTCTGGGTTGTGTTTCGGAAATGTCTAATGTGGCAAACCACTAGATACGGTCACTGATTACTGGTCACTGATTACTGGTCACTGGTCACTGATCGCTGGTCACTGAACGACGATTTGCCAAAGGACAACGTTGAACAGTATCTGATGCCTGTTGCCTACCCCTCAATTGACGTATTCCAACCTCCAGTTCGCTCAGCTTTTCCTGCATGGCACAATACTGTACTTGTACTGCAGTCAGTTTTTCTGTCGTAACTCGCTTCTTCTCATCCATCTGCCGTAATTCTACTTGAGAGAGTTTGAGTTTTTCTTCAGAGGTGCGGACTTCGCTTTGCAGTGCGACTATCTTCTGTTGCAAGGTTTTGACCTCAGTTTGAGAGGCGCTTAGCTTGGTCTCGTTGGTTTTAATTTCCCCTCGTATGGCGACCAATTTCTGTTCTAGTGTTTTTACTTCAGATTGAGATGCTGTTAACTTAGCCTCGCTGGTTTTTATTTCCTCGCGCACAGCAACCAATCTTTGTTCTATTTTCCTCGTCTCGACCTGAGAGATTTTTAGCTGTTCTTCGGAGGTGCTGACTTGTCCACGCACGGCAATTAATCTCTGTTCTAGTGTACGTAATTCCGCATTGGAGGTTTTTAGCTGATCTTCGTTGGTTTTAATTTCTCCACGCACGGCAACTAATCTCTGTTGAAGTGTGTCTACCTCAATTGTGGAAGTTTTTAACTTATCTTCAGAAGTTTTAATCTCACCTTTGAGAAAAGCCAACCTTTCTTCAGATTTAACCACGGCTATTTGGGAGACTTTGAGCTTCTCTTCTGATTTTGTGATGTCCCCACGCAGTGCTACCAATCTTTGTTCAAATTTACCCGCGTCGGCTTGAGAGATTTTTAGTTTTTCTTCTGCTTGACGAATCTCGCTTTGCAGAGCAATTAATTGGGTTTGAGAAACTTTTAATTTAGCTTCTGATGCACTGACTTCATTTTTAATGGCGATTAGTCTAGTTTCAGATGTCCTAACCTCAGCTTGAGATAATTTTACTTTGTCTTCAGCTACACGAACTTCATTTTGTAATGCTGTTAATCGAGCTTCCGATGCTTGAAATTTTGAATCTGATTCGCGCACTTGGTTTTGCACTAAAGCCAATCTCGCTTCAGATGTCTTTACTGCTTCTTGAGAGACTTTTAATTTATCCTCTTGATTGCGAACTTCTCTTTGAAGTTGAATAATAGACTGCTGTGATGTCTGGCTTTGATTTCCAATGAGTTGTCCTTGATTTTCCGAGCCATTAAAGTTTTTGAGGGCTACAATTAAGCCAGCAATTTCTAAATCATCTGGTTTGATGGTGGATGCATTCTCTAAAGCAGAAATTGCTTCTTGGCGACGATTCAAGCGATACAGGGTAAGTCCTTTACCATTCCAGGCTTGATAGTCTTGAGAGTCAATTTGAAGTGCTTTGTTATATGATGTCAGCGCTTCTTGGTATTTACCTGTGTGATATAATGCATTGCTGCGATATGTCCAAATTGCAGCCATGTTAGGATTCATTTTAGCAATTTGGTCGCAATAGGCGATCGCCTCATCATAACGTTTCAAGTCATTTATGAGAACTTGAGCAATTTTCTTAGGTAATATATTTTTGACCAGCGACACTTCCAACTCAGATTGAGGACGGATTTTGAGTGCTTGCTTCCAACTATTAAGTGCTAATTCGTAACGCTGCAATTCATAAAGAGTGTTGCCTTTCTCAACTATGGCTAATAAATAATTTGGATTGAGTTTGATTGCTTGTTCGTAAGCTGCGATCGCTCGATTGTAATTGCCAAAATTGTTACTGTAGGTATACCCTAGCAAGTACCAAGCCAGAAAATTATCTGGTTTAATTTTCACAACCTCTTCTAAGACTTGAAGCGCTTGTTTATAATCTCCAGTTCCTCTTAAAGCACTCGCTTCTTTAAACAAATCATCAACTTTAATTCCTTGGGCAATTCGTTTCTGAGAAAAATAATAATTATCAAAATGGGGTGGCTGTGCAATTGCGCGATCGCTAGTGCTAGCAATAGCTGTAGTGACTAAAGTACTCAATGCTAAGAGAAATAAACTATAATTTTTCATAGTTAATAAATTAAATTAGTTACGTGCTATCCCAAAATAACTATCCCTTTAAATAGCAACCTGAGTAGAATCCCGTAAATACTTCAGAATTTTTATCTAGCAATCCAGTTTGATTGTTGAAATCCTCTTTTTCTTCCCTCCGCGATCTCTGCTTCTGGTGTGGTTTATTAAATTTTTATAATTCAAATAAACATAGGATTGAAAACCGGGAGCATCCACTTTTGGCAGAGCGACTTTTTTAGACAAACGATATAGTCTGGGTTCTGGGCTTTATGCTGAATACCAGCGAGTGGATGTTATCCACCCGTCGAGCCAGTTGGAACTGAAGCCTTGGGGACTAAAGGAGTTCGTGATACTCGACTTAAACGGCAATGCCATTCACTTTGCTGAAAGAGTTGACTAAGGAGTTACCGTTTTGAAAACCTACTTTGAGTAAGGATTTTAAATTTTCTGTGGCATTTTGTTGCAGCGTAACTATTTTCTTCCCTACATTGACATTCACTCAATCTCTAGAAAAACCGTCCTGCTTTGTTGGCTGAAATCCTTGTCTAGAAGGAATTTTGCGCTTAGCGTACAATTAGTCCGTTTTGGCACGGTGACCCCTAATATTCCCCAAGCAGCAAATGTTGAGACATCCAACCAGTCTATAAAGCAGAAAAATTTAGAAGATTGAACAGATTTTTTAATCACAAAAGTAAAATCAGAAACACGCTTACTAAAATTGATAACTCTTGACTTTAAACAGCCGCATCCCGTTAGCGGTTACAAGTAAGAAGGTTCCCATATCTGCCAAAACAGCAACTGCTAAACCCATGAAAACATTACTGCTCCAAGACGACTCCAACTGCCTTACCATTATTAACAACTGGCGTAGTTCGCTTTGGCAGCAAAATCCGGCCAAACTTAGCATATAACGCTGGTAAAACTACCAGTGTTAATGCTGTAGAAGTAAACAACCCACCCAACACCACTATTGACAGTGGTTGCAGAATTTCCTTTCCAGGACCACTCTCAATGACCAGAGGTGCTAATCCTAAAGCCGAGGTAAACGCTGTCATCAAAATGGCGTTAAGCCGTTCCATTGAACCTTTGATTAACACTTCTTTAAGTGGCATACCTTCAGCATATTTGGTGCTGTAATTATCTACTAACAGCAACCCATTACGGGTAGCCACTCCAAATAGGGTGACAAAGCCCACCAAAGAGGCGATTGAAATAATGCCGCCAGTCAAAGCCACCGAAAAGACTCCCCCTACTAATGCCAAAGGCAAGTTAATCATAATCATCACGGTAGAAGGGATAGATTTGACGGAAAGGTACATAATGACAGTAATGGCGACAAGGGCGATGGCACTGAAAATTAAAATATTCTGAGTGGCTCGTTCTTGCGCCTCGAATTGCCCCGCGTACTGAATGTAGTAACCAGCAGGCATTTGTACTTGTTGATTAACTTTGTCTCGAATCTCATTGACAATAGAGCGTAAATCTCTGCCCTTAGCATTAGCAGAAACAACAATCAAGCGGGATACATTTTCTCGGTTGATAGTGTTGGGACCAGTCCCATTTTCTATTGTGGCAACTTGTGCTAGAGGAATCTTTTGAGCGTTAGGAGTATCAACTAACAAATTACGAACGGTATCCAAGTTTTGACGTGCATCTGGCTGTAACCACACAACGAGATCGAAAGTTTGTTGTTTCTCCAAGACTTGGGAAACCACTCGTCCATTGAGGGCTGTTTCAATAATTTCGGAAAGTTTTCCGACTGTCAAACCATAGCGAGCCGCAGCAGAACGGTTGAACTTAATTTGTATCTGTTCTACTGGAACTTGGGGTTCAAGTTGCAAATCTACAATACCATTAACGGTTTTCATCACCGCATCCACTTGAGAGCCAATGGTGCGGAGTTGTTCTAAGTCAGGACCGAAAATTTTGACGGCAATAGCACTCCTAACCCCAGACAACACCTCATCCATCCGGTGAGAAATAAAACCCCCAATATTTGGTGCTACCCCTGGTAACTTAGCAAATTCGGAGCGCAGCTTCTCGATAGTCTCTTCCCTATCCTTCAAACCTTCGTCGCTCAACTCAATATCCAAATGTCCCAAATTTACCCCCGCTGCATCCGCATCTCCTGGCGCACGTCCGGAACGCAACTGTACATAGGGAAATCTCTTGTCTCCCTTAAGCGCCTGCTGAAGCGCCTCACCTGCAGCATTGGTAGTTTCCAATGATACACCAGGATAAAGAGTTAGGGTATTAACCAAAGTTTGCTCCTGAAACTCTGGTAAAAACACTCTGCCAAAAGAAGGAACAATTACCATTGCGGCTATGAGACTAGCAGCAGCTACGACTATTATAATTCCAGAAAACCGCAGAGACAATTTTAACAGGGGCTGATAAAGTCCCTTAAAAAATCTTGCTACCCAAGGTTCGGTTTCTGGCAAGTGACCGTAAGGCAATAAAATGGCACATAAAGCCGGAGTCACAGTTAATGCTGTCAAACTAGAAGCAATAACTGCCGCCATGTAGCCCAACCCCATAGGAATAAAAATGCTACCCTCTACACCAGTCAACGCAAAAACTGGTGAGAAAACAACTATAGTAATTATCGTAGCTCCAAACACCGAATCGCGTACCTCTTGACAGCCGTCAAATACCACATCTAAAACGGGACGTGGATTGAGAGAGTGCTTATTTTCTCGCAGATTCCGATAGACATTTTCAGCATCAACAATTGCATCATCAACTGCAGAACCAATTGCCACTGCCAATCCTCCCAAGGTCATAGTATTTAAACCTTGTCCTAACCAATTGAGTAGTAAGACTCCTATCAGCAAAGATAAAGGAAGGGCAGTTAAACAAATAGCCAAGTTGCGCCAATTCATCAAAAAGGGAATCAAAATAAGGGCAACAATAATACTACCTTCAACTAAAGCTTCTCTAACATTCTCAATCGAAGAATCAATATAGCTTTCTTGCCGAAAGGTAGGATGTACCTTAACATCTTTGGGTAAGCCTGCTCTCACTTCTGACATCGCTGCTTCTATCGCACGGGTGACAGTAGGAGTATCGGCTTGAGGCTGTTTATTAATCATGACAATAATTGCCTTTTCACCGTTAAAACTGCCATCACCTCGTTTAACACCTGCTCCAATTTGCACATTTGCAACATCAGATATTTTCACAGGAGTCCCATTACGGGCAGTAATCACTGATTGCTGTAATTCTTCAATAGACTCAATCCGTCCAATACCCCGAATTAACTTTTCTCGGTCAGGAGTGATTAAATAGCCACCAGGAGCGTTAACATTGGCAGCTGAGGCTGCTTCTACAATATTTTCTAAAGTGACATTAAAAGCTTTTAGTTTTTCTGGATCGACTAATACTTGATATTGACGAACATCCCCACCATAGGCTATTACCTGACTCACACCAGGGACAGCCAAAATACGGTTTGTCACCTGCCAATCAACTATGCGCCGCACTTCCATTAAAGGTGTACTAGAAGAAGTGAAGGCATATTGCAATACAGTACCGATAGGAGAGCTAGTAGGGGAAATTTGCGGTGTTTCCACCCCGGATGGAAGCTTACTTTGAGCTTGTTGCAATCGCTCTGTTACCAACTGGCGAGCTTGATAGATATCAGTGCCCCAGTTAAAAATAACTTTGACAACGGAGATTCCCGATGCACTCGAAGAACGTACTGCTTGTATACCGGGAGTACCGTTAATGGAACTTTCAATTGGTAAAGTCACCAGAGATTCTACTTCCTCGGGAGCGAGTCCTGGCGCTTCAGTTTGAATTTCAACTTGAGGCGGTGCAAAGCTAGGAAAGACATCCAAAGGCATTTGGATAATTGTACGAAATATCCAAATAGTAACGATAACTGTACCCAGGATGACTAGCCAACGACGAGCGATCGCCCATTTGATGATGGAACTGAGCATTTTTAGTCTTGAGTATTTTTACTGATAATTGTAACTTTTGGCTCTTGATGGGGGACGCAGTGGTTGTCATTCCATGCTGGCGATTGGGTGGGAAGTTCTTCTAATGAGAAGGTAAATTCTGCTGATGGTTGAAGCTGAGATTTTTTGCGACGACCAGACCAGAGAGCACCAGCCATGAAAGCCACAGTCGCTAGTGCAGCTGAGCCACCTGCTGCCACCAGCCATAGCGGTACTGGCTCCTTGGGCGTTTTAGCTTCCGGAGCCTGTGAAGAAGCTTGCGGAGTTTGGGTGTGTTCATCTTCGTTTGCACTGCTACCGCCTCGCAAAGACTGAGCATAAAGTTGAGGCGCACGTTGAGTCACTACCATATCCCCCTCAAATAAGCCACTCTTCACCTCAACTATGTCTCCAGATGCTTGACCTAATGACACTTCTACAGGCTGAAAAGCATCACCATTTTGCACGTAAACCTGTTTCTTGCCATTTGCCTCAACTATAGCCGCACTAGGAATAGCTAATGTAGCTGTTGATGTTTGATTTGTCAAAACTTCTAGTTCAGCAAACATCCCAGGCTTGAGAACTCCACCGGGGTTATTTATTTCGGCTTTCACAGGAACTACCCGTGTTTCACCTTCTACCACTGACCCAACCACGGCAATTCTTCCAGTGAAGGTGCGATTAGGCACAGAAGTCACTTTAACGCTGACCCGTTGACCCGTCTTCACCTTTCCCAAATCTTTTTCATAAATATTTGCTGTGGCATATACCCGACTGTCATTCACAATAGTCATCAGCTTGCCACCCGCATCCTCAAAGGATTGACCAATTGTAACTTCCCTATCAGCAACCTTCCCAGAAATGGGAGCCGTCACCGTCACCAGTCCCTTAGCATTAGCACGATTTCCTAATTGTTGCAGCCGTGTTTGATAAGCAGTATTACTGAGTTGGATACGCGATCTGGCTACATCAACAGCTGCTTGGGCACGTTTTAGCTGATTTTCTGCCGCGATAACGTCTCGACGACTCGACATTTTGACCAGTTCAGCTTTGGCTTGTGCTAGCTGGGTTTGGGATTCCAAGGCATCGCGACGCGGGAGAGCGCCAGCATCAGCTAACTGCTTGTCTTTGTCATACTTTTCTTGAGCAAAGTCTACTTGGCTTTGTGCTTGAGCAATTTCAGCTGTAGCTATTCCTTGATACTTCTGGTAGTTTTGCTGAGCGAGCCTTAAGTCAGCTTGCGCTTGCTGCAAATCAGCTTGACCTTGTGCCAGTTTTTCCTGAGATTCAACGCGCAGTGTTACTAGATCGGGGCTAGTCACAACGGCAACAGGCTGACCTTGTTTTACTGATGCGCCTGGTTCTACCAACAACTCAACCACTTTCGCCCCAGAAATAGGGGTAGTGACTTCCACGAGTTGGCTGGGCAAAGTTTCAATCTGTCCTGTAGTTTTAATGCCAACAGCTAAGGGCTGACGTTTGACTGGCTCAACTAGTATTCCTAACCGTTTCGCGGTTTGAGCATCTACCTTAATAGAGCTAGTTGCTGGAGCGGCTTCACGAACTCCTTGAAACTCGTTCCCGTGTCCGCCGTGGGCTAAAACAGATGCGGGACTAGCAAATAACAAAAGCGAAAGAAGTGTTCCAGAAATATAATGAATGTTTGTAGATAGTTTGGAATCAGAGTCAGACATTGTGCTTCAGTAGTTCTTGAGTACTGAGGAAAGGGAATTGGGAGCGCACCTTTGTGCTTTTAAGCATTGAGAATGCACTTCTTCCCCAGTTTTGCATTTAGAAATGAAATTGAGATGAAATTGCACTCAGGACAGGCAGGTCTCTCGATTTTACCCAGTGCAAACAACGCGATTAAATCCCCTTTCTTCAGATAGGGGAGAGGTCAATGTTTATACCAAGCTTGTCGCCATTGCGACATTTGGTCAATCTCTTTTTGCTGTGAAGCTATAATCTCCGCCGCCAATTGCTTGATTTCACGACGCTTAGACTTATTTAAGGCATCTTTAGCCATTTCCACAGCGCCTTCATGATGGACAATCATGGCATTCATAAAGCGCAGGTCGAACTCAGCATTGGCTGGTCCTAAATCCTCATCCATTGCCATACTTTTTTGTTGTTCTTTTGACATGGGTACGACAGATTTACCTTCACCACCATAAGCAACAGGCTCTGCACTTGCTTTGGGATACCAAGCTTGTCTCCAGTTTCGCAACAGCTCGTTTTCTTCTTTGCTTTGAGTCACAATGATGTTGCGTGCCAGACTTTTAATCTCAGGGCGTTGAGATTTTGGCTCGGCTTCTTTCGCCATCGCGATCGCCCCCTGGTGATGCAACCTCATTGCATCAATGAACCGCAAATCATAGTTAGTATCAGACGGACCTAGATCCATGTTGTGACTCATACCACCGCCATGATACATACCACCGTGGTTCATTTGCTTGTCACTAGCTTCAGTTACGTTGTTTGGGGCTTGGGTTTCGTTTTGGGAGGCAGTTGTAGAACAGGCTGTCAGAACACCGCCTGTTAAAGATGCGAGTGCTACAAAGCTTAACGCAAAAAATCCAGTTTTCCAAGAAATAGATTGCATAACCAAGTACTCACCTAAAATTACCATGCAAAGTTTTCTTCTACTATTCTGAAATCTCCAGCTAGCTGGAGTGTCAAGTGTCAACTTCTTGTCCAAGTAGCTGATTTTTGAGGCAAGATAGCAAATTTGCTACTTGACTCATAAAATTTCACTACTACATATTAAGTATTTCAAAGACAAATGAAATTTGGATGAAATGCTTGTATCTGGCTTGTACTTAAGCTGCCAGATAACGCCGTTCTACAGGTTGTTGAAAGCGATGAACTAATGCCCCTTTGATTTGGTATAAGTGCTGAATTGAAACAACAACTATACTAAAAACCGTTTAGAACTTGACTTTTCAATAATTGTCAAAATTCTTAGGAGCGCAAGGTCTTGCGCCCCTACAAATCCTATGGTTCATTTATATAAAAATTGTTGTGAAACCATCCTGAAAAAGAACAGTTCTTAGCCGTTCACAGTATAAGAGGAAAACAGATGTCGAACAGCAACACCGTAAGACAAAGTTTGGTTTTAAACCCTACCTTTTCCAAGTCATGCACTAATTACAAATAGTTTTTCATCAAAAATCATATAGCGTTTCCTAGAGCATCGGTACAGTAGTCCCAAAAACCCGGTTTCTTTAAGTTGAGTCAACGAGATATCAAGCTTTGCAGGCGAAGAAACCGGGTTTTTTATTCCCGATTTTGATTAATGTACCAGTGCTCTAGGCTGCTGAGGTACAAATTTATCTGCGTCCATCCGCTACAGGCTGCGGTTAATTCAATATCCTGTACCTCACGAATGCGGGAATTGCTATAATTATTAACCCAGTTTCTAACAATGCTAAGGTTCCCTACATACACATATATGTTTTCATAAAAAATAAAATAAGTTTAAAATCCTTGTAATTCCTAATACAAATAAACAGTTATGCATAGAGAAATGAAATCCGGATGAAATGAATATCGTTCATGAGAAATAAATAATTATCACGTCATTAGGAAGACGCAAGCGCACTAATTAGTTCTTAATGTAAGGGCGAAGAGGTATAAATGCTGCCTCTTGTACAACTAATGTCTTTTAGTAGGAGTTAAATTATGGCAGTATCTAAATCGCACCAATCCCTGCTTGAAACTTGCATTCAGAATTGTTTTGATTGCTTGCGTGATTGCGAAAATTGTGCTGATGCCTGCTTAAGTGGCCATATGGTACAGATGATGGCTCAGTGTATCAAGCTGTGCCGAGATTGCGCTGACACTTGCGCTCTATGCGCCCGTTTTATGTCTCGCAATTCGGCTCTCCATGCTCAAATGTGTAAGATCTGTGCTGAAGCTTGCGATCGCTGTGCGGCTGAGTGTGAGAAGTATGACCACGACCACTGCAAACGCTGCGCTACATCCTGCCGCCGTTGCGCCGAATCCTGTCGTCAAATGGCTGGAGCAATGGCATAAGTTGCGCTTGCAGGCTTCAACTGTGATGAAGTAAGAAGATAAGATTGAAAGCTTAAGGGGCACGTCATTACCGTGCCCTTTGTCGTACAAGTTTGTGATAGTGAAGCCCGGTGAGGGAAAATTCTAGTTTTCCTTCTGCAAAAACCAACTATTCTTTAAGGTGATAAGCAATTGCAACCCATTCATCCAATTGTTCGCGATCGATCGCTTCAAATCCAACTTCTGTAAAGGTTTTCGTCACTGCATTCTCGTAATCGGTGTCAAAACCGGACGCAATCAAGAGACCGGATTGTGTTCCATCCCAACGCAAAGCTTGCCGAAAATCTGGGGCAAGGGTAATGTGTATCCGTGCTAGGATATTCGCGGTAATCAGGTCAAAGGTTTGTGTTTCCTGAATAGTAGACACATTATCAATAGTACCTATGCCCATCCAATGCCCCAATTCACTACCACGTCCCAGGCTTCCTCTCATAACTGTGACCTGTTGCTCTACGCTATTACGATTGACAGCATCTTGAGTGGATTGCACGGCAATACTGTCGTTATCGACTGCCAAAACGTATGCTCCAAGTTTTGCCATGGCAATACTCAAAATTCCCGAACCAGAACCAAGATCGAGAACATTCATCTTGGGGACTACATGGCGTTCGAGGAGTCGCAGATTAAGAATTGTTGTTGGATGTAAACCACTGCCGAATGCAAGATTTGTTTTGAGCCGTAAGACAATTTCGTCAGATGCGCGTTCGTAAGGGACTTCGGGAGTTAGGACGACAAAGCGTTGACCAATACGGTGAATTATAGGGTTAATTCCTCCCCTCTGAGGTTTTTTTTCCACAAAAGCCTCTTGAAGAGGACTGCATAGTCCAGCCCGTTGCAAGGATAAGAGCGAGTTAGCAATTTCTTCTATATATATATCGCTAGATACGTAGAGACGGATTGTAAACGCCCATTGGGGTTGTGTGACATCTGAATTAATTGGGAAGTTTGCATCTAAATTAGTATATTTATCTACATAAATATCATCTGTGTAGCGAGTTGCAGCTAGCAGTGTACAAACCCAATCAACAGCCTCATGCGTGATGTTGAGGCTTAGTTCTACCCACGACATATTTTTTATCTTTTGTTTTAACTCATGCCCTATGATAACAAGAGTGTATGAAATCCTTGGTTAAGGTTGCAAACCGAGCGGCAGTTGACTGTGTTGGATGGCAAATCATCTTAATGAACGGGGAGATAGCTTTTTATGCTGTGCGTGGATGATTTACTGAAACTAGACGCTTTTCGACAGCTTCCACCAAAGCAATTGGAATGGGTATGCGATCGCGTCGAACCCATCGATTTGCGTCAGGGAGAAACCCTCATTCATGAAGGTGATGCTACTGACAGTACCACAGGCGTGTTTATCTTAGCTAAGGGAAGAATAAGCATTACTCGTGTGAGCGATCGCGTTGAAATGCCAATCGGTCAGCACAGTGCTCCTAATTTTTTTGGAGAAGTCTCGGTGTTGACAGAAGAACCGATGGCAGTGACTATGCGAGCAATAATAGATTGTAAGCTGTATAAACTGGCGGCGGCTGACTTCCTCTCCCTGCTACATAAATGTCGCGATTTTGAACGAGTTGTCTTTCGTACTGTTGAACGACGCCTGAGAGGTTTGGAGTCTTTTATTCGCACTCGTGAAAAGATGGCTGCATTGGGAACTCTAGCAGCAGGATTGGCTCATGAAATTAATAATCCAGCCGCCGCCCTAGTGCGATCGCTCAATGGGATGATTCCAGCAGTCCGAGAACTAGAGCGGATGAACTTTATCTACGGACAACAGCGTGTAGATTCCGAACATACTCAGCAATGGTTAGAAGTGAGAGATGCTGGAGTCGAGTCTATTGTCAACGATTTGGTTGACCCCATTATGCTAAGCGATCGCGAGGATGAACTTTTAGAATGGCTGGAAAACTATGGAGTTGAGCAAGCGTGGAAACTAGCAACACCCCTAGCATCAGCAGGTATCAAGATAGAAATACTTGAGGAACTGACCCAACCTTGGCGAAATACCACCACAGAACTACGGGATTTGGGAATTCGCTGGCTAGCACTATCATTTGAGGTGACATCTATGATACGTAGCGGATTGCGCGGAGCCGAAAGGATTGATACATTGGTAAACGCAATGAAATCCTACACCTATCTTGACCGAGGCGCACAACAAATCATCGATATTCATGAAGGAATAGAAGATACATTACAGTTGTTCTCCCACAAACTAAAAGAAGGGATCGCAGTCAAGTGTTCTTACGATCCATCCCTTCCCAAAATCTCCGCTTATGGCAGTGAATTAAACCAAGTTTGGACAAATCTAATCGACAACGCCATAGATGCAATGAACGGTCGAGGTATTTTAGAAATCAAAACTTTATCTAAAGGACATCGTGTCCTAGTTGAAATTATCGACTCAGGTTCAGGCATTCCTGCGGACATACAATCCCGCATCTTTGAGCCATTCTTTACAACTAAACCCGTAGGTAAAGGGTCAGGTCTGGGTTTGGAAACCTCTAGACGAATTGTGGAAAATCGGCATCATGGAAATATTTTGGTTGAGTCCGTACCTGGAAAAACCTGCTTTATTGTCTGCTTGCCTATCGATAAAAATTAGCACTCCATTTATTTCAGCCTTTCATGCCAAAAATTGCGTTCGCCTATGCCTTTAACATCGCCGCAGGCTAGTGAACCTCTTCACACTTGCATGGGAAAATCTGTTAGGTTAATTGACCAATTCATCCAACAGATTGCTTCCTTTGCAGAATTTATATTAGGTGGTACTCTTAGTAAATGAATTTGTTTCGTACTTGGGCAAATCATCTTTAAGAAATAAAGAGGTTCAACACCTAACCCTTCATCAATACCTAGTAACACATAATCTTTCCATAAATCCAATTCAACTGCTTTTAATTCCTCACAAATACGAGCATAACCAATACCTTGAATAAGTACGTGTCGCAATTTGGCACTCTCTTCTTCTAAAATCCATTCCGATTGCCATTTTTGCGGCAAAGATAGACCGTATTTCTCCGGTATAATTACACCATGATAGGCATAGACGCTATAGCCGTCACTAAATTGAATAGCTGGTTCGGCTTCGGCATGAAGCCGATTTTGGTTATCAAAGGAAATTTTTGTGGGGCGATCGCAAATAATTGCTACACTTTCAGAGCCAAAAATTAAGCCACAATTTTCAGCTACGTCTTGCATAATATACCAATACTCTGCTGGATAAGCACAATTCAAAACGGAAATACAAAAATCAAACAAACAGCTATAAGCTAACCAATATTTTGTTTCAAACGTTTCATATCCATCAACTCTATATAAATGATTTTTAATCAAAGATTCAAGTGGAAAATATAAATTTATTAATAATGCGTGTTCATTGATACTACCGTGGAAAAGTTTTGCAGAAATGATGTGCCAAAGAGGATTTTCAATTTGATTTTGAAACTGACTTGATAAGTAGCTATATAGTTTTCCTCGTGGTTCTATCCATACCTGTAAACCAATAGACTCTATGGCAGCAGGGCTATCAAGAAATATAATTCTAGGTTTAGATAAACCATTTAATGCATATGCTTTATTTAATGATTTGGTAGCTTTTTTTCTATGAATTTTTTCTGTTGAAAATATAATTTTTTTCCATTTATCCAAATAGACTGAAATTAACGCTTCTTGTTTTGGAGCGATCTTGTCAATTTTTTGATTGGACATAACTAGGAAAAAACACTACTGTTCAACTCTAGCTTGAGCCATTTGCGATCGATCGATTGCGCAAGCCGTATCCAGCTTATCGCCTACTTACAATATGTTATGTTTACTTATAACCGCTTCTAACTTAGCAGAAATTTTATCAATCCTCTGCTTGATTTTTTCAGGGTCTATATTTTTCCAAATATCTGGACTCGTAGATTCTTTGGCATATTTCTTAGTATCAGACATGGCACACCTACAAATAATTGAACCGATACCTTATTCTTTACTCACCATCTTTACAAATTTTAATGATTTTAGTTTCTTTCTTTCGGTGTAAGTTTATTTTACACTTAGTTTTACTGTACACCTTATCAGTACAAGTTTAAACATCCAGCACAACATTCGAGGAAAGCTTTGCTAACGTAGGAAATGAACTGCAAACAAACTGAAGTGTAAAGGCTGTGCTGTCTGGTCAATCTCCATTTTTTATTGGTTGTGCTGTTTGGGCATACAAGGGTTGGGTAGGTGAACTTTACCCCCAAGGGACTCGTGCTGCTGACTTTTTACACTTGTATAGCAGGCGCTTTACCACTGTTGAAGGTAATACAACTTTCTACGCTGTACCTAACGCGGAAACTGTCACTCGTTGGGCTGCAGATACCCCTCCAGGTTTTGAGTTTTGCCTAAAATTGCCAAGAGATATCACTCATAAAGGTTTGCTACAACCCAATATCCCCACAGCTTTAAAGTTTTTTGAGGAAATGAGCCTTTTAGGTAAACACCTAGGACCTATCTTTGCCCAATTACCTCCGAGTTATTCACCCAAGTTAATTGATGACCTAGCTGCTTTTCTCGAAGCGTGGCAACAAACAGGAACTCGTTTAGCATTAGAAGTTAGGCATCAGGACTGGTTTGCAGAACCTCATACCAGTCATTTAATAGCACTGCTAGAAAAGCTGCATATAGGGAAAGTACTGCTAGACACGCGTCCTATCTATAGTGGAGAGGATGACCCTCAAATACAATCAGAACGGCGCAAACCCAAACTGCCAGTACAATTTAGCGTTACAGCGCCCTTTAGTTTAATTCGGTTTATTTCCCATCCCACCTTATCGGTCAATCAGCCGTTTATGGAGGAGTGGATGATTCAAATTAAACAGTGGCTTAAGCAAGGAACGCAAATTTATTTTTTTGTTCACTGTCCTGTAGAAGAGAAGTCACCCAGCACAGCACGTTACTTCCAAAAATTATTAGAACAAAATCAAGCAGAAGTTCCCTCTTTACCTTGGAATACTCTTGATAACGCCCCCAATCAACTGAGTTTGTGGTAATTGTGCTGTGAAAGTGATGGTTTTCTTATGTGGTTAAAGTATGGTGTAGATAAAAATGGAGCATTAGTCAGTATTGAAGATGTTCCTAAAGGGAAAACTCCGTTGCAGTGTCCCTATTGTGGTACAAGTCTCACAGCTAAAAAAGGAAAGATAAAAGAGCATCACTTTGCTCATTCCGAGGAAACCTGTCGTGCAGTTGCAGCTACTAACAGGGAGATACCCGTACTGCCTTTATACGAAAATTTTAATCTTCAGCTTTCAGGTAAGGAGTTTGATCGCTTAAAACTTCTTTGGCGGGAATTTGGCTCGAAGAATCAAATTATTATGAGAGAATTGATTTTTACCAGCTTTTTATATCGTGAATTAGTACAAGAAAAACCTGGGTTCAACCCTCCAGTTTATGAATTTACAAAATTGGGAAAAATTCCTTTTGGTGGTTTACCACCTGTACATTTTAATCAGGTGCAGGAACCACTTCTCTTAAAGAAGTTATCTGATTTAGAAGAAAAAACCGAGCGTGCTCAACTTATCAACTTGTCTAATTTACCGGAATTGCTTGTAGATTTACGAATATACCGCACTCAACTAAAAAGAATTTTATCTACAACTCTTTATTATTTAATAATTCAAGGTGATGATAAAATATTCCATAAAATTGGAGTGACACAGCGGTCTGTAGATGAACGAATTGAAGAGATACAACGCGATCTAAAAAAGTACTTTCAGACAGTGAATATACAAGTGCTAGGAAGTTGGGTACATCGAGGAAATGTAGAAAAATATTTCAAGCATCGCTACCAAGAGTTCAATCATCCCATAGGAACTCTAACAGAATACTACAACTTCAATACTGAGGATGCTAAAATTGTGCTGCGGGATTTACAACAAATGAAGCCAAAAGTGCTCAGTCAAGCTGAGTTAAATATTCTATATACACAGATTGAGTAGACAGAAATGACTAAAAAAAACTGACAGTGGTTATAAAGCTAACTGTAGTCGAGAACCGCCTGAAGTTCCTGAAGTCTGCGGTGGGGGAGCGTCAGAATGCGTTTGTATTTCCTGTAATGATAGTTGGATCACCAGTTATTTGCTTGAGTTAGAAAGAGCGTTAACTATGAGTGAGCTTCACCGGGTGGTTGGGTGAAACTTTGCCCTGGGGATGTGCGATCGCTCCTACGGACTCAAGACTTACCTAACCAACCGCATCGAAAGCTATTTTATACAGGTAATGCCTACCATATCGGGATAGTCAATGTAGTCCTGCCAGAACTCAAAGCCAAATTTCTGTATGCCTTCAGGACTGATTGTTGGTTGATGCCAGCAGATCTCTTTAAAACCAGCACTCATCAAGGCCCATTCATAAGTCGCTTTGCTGAGGTAGTAGTTGTCAAAACTGATACTGATAAACTCACCGTCATCAGGAATTGTTAATGTTAAAGTTATGGGAGTACCTTCCTTCAGCGACTGGGCACATTTTCTAGAAATGCCATATTTCTCATGTTTATGATAAAACTCTCTTGGCAGTTCTAAATTATTGTTCAAACCGACAAATCGATCACCAGGTTTGAGATGAATTGCTATGGCCTGACACATTTTGAGTAGTTGCTCTTTAGTTGAAGCGTAATTCAGCAAGTAGGAGGATACCACAATATCGAAGCTGCCAAGAGAACCAACTTCGGTGACATCACCGATGATATATTCAATTTTCTTGGGACCAGAGGCTTCTTCAAGTCTTGCCAGTTCTATCATTTTTGAGGAAATATCCACACCAACCAAACGTGCAGCGCCATTTAGCTTGAGCAATCGTGTGAAAAATCCTTCTCCACAAGCTAGATCGAGGATTGATTTCCCGGCAACATCTCCGATGAGATTTAAGTATGTATATGCCTCACCATACAAGCGATAAGGCAATTTGTTAAGTTTTTGAAACTGAAGAGCTATACTATCATACACATCTGCCATTTTTTTACCTCAGTTGCAAGTTTTTTATCAAAGGATATCTGATACAGTTCGGTCTCGTTGTTTTAAATTACGATACACTTATTGACCAAGTTTAAACACTGCACTTCGAGTAGAAAAGCTATGAAATCAGAACTAGGATTCTTGGAGCGTCAAGCATTAACTGAGCAATTAGTACACTTATATCTTGTACCTGGAAATATGAATGTTAATTCTTTGACTAAGTAGGAAGGAACGCATTCGTTCAAGATGAAGTAAAATTGAAAACGTTAGGAAATCTGGCAAACAAGCCTGAACAGCAATATGTGCCGCTTGCCCCCAATCAGGTAATCATATTGAACGGTTTAATAATACAATGCGTCAAAGAATTTCTCATTTGGTTAGAAAGACCTACAAAATCTTGGTACTTACATCACGCCCAGGTGGACAGGATGTTGAAAACAGGTCATTAAGTTCTTAGCGTAGGTTTCTGAACGGATGCTCATTTCACCCCGTTACCAGAAAAAATGCTATGCAAAATACAGAGCATTTTTCAAACCTTAAAAATACATAATTTTTCGGCTTGAACATTTGCGATCCTGCCAATGAGCGTGGTTTATCTACTACCCGCCCTTCGCGCTCTTTGCGTCTTTGCGGTTAAAAATTATTTTTGAACCATAAAGGCACATTCGCGAAGCATCTGCCGTGGCAATTAGGATATATATGTTGACCCACTCTACTGAAACAACCTGTGGCTAATCAAGAAGAAATCGCCCTGTCTTTAGCGAGAACACCTTTATTTATTATTGCCCAAGAACTCAAAGCACGACTCACCAGCTTTGGTGGTTGGGAAATGCCCGTACAGTTTGCTGGTATTAGTAAAGAACATGAAGCGGTCAGAAATACAGCAGGAATGTTTGATATTTCCCACATGGGTAAGTTTATCCTGCAAGGCAAAAACCTCATTACGCAACTCCAGCATTTAGTTCCTTCAGACTTAAGCCGTTTGCAACCCGGTCAAGCACAATATACTGTTTTGTTAAACCCCCAAGGTGGTATCATCGACGACATTATTGTTTATTACCAAAGTGAAGATTCAACTGGAGGACAACGAGGACTTATAATTGTTAACGCTGCCACTACCAGCAAAGATAAAACATGGTTCCTGCAACACCTAAACTCAGATGAGCTTGTTTTCCAAGACCTTTCACCCGAAAAAGTCTTAATTGCCTTACAAGGACCGCAAGCTGTGAGTTTGCTGCAATCATTTGTTGACAAAGACATTACCCAGGTTAAGGCATTTGGACACTTAGAGGCAACAGTATTTGGTAAGACCGCATTCCTTGCCCGTACTGGTTATACTGGGGAAGATGGATTTGAAGTCATGGTAGATCCAGATGCGGGAGTAGAGTTGTGGCGCAGCCTGCTTAATGCTGGTGTTATTCCTTGCGGATTGGGTGCGAGAGACACCCTTCGCCTTGAGGCTGCAATGGCACTTTACGGACAAGATATTGATGACACCACCACGCCTTTAGAAGCTGGTTTAGGCTGGCTGGTACATCTTGATAAAAAAGAAGACTTTATTGGTCGGTCAGTCTTGGAACAGCAAAAAGCTAGCGGAGTGCAACGCCGATTAGTTGGTTTGCGAATGCAAGGACGCAATATTGCCCGTCATGGATACCAAGTGCTCTCTCAAGGCGCAGTCGTTGGAGAAGTCACAAGTGGTACACTATCACCTACGCTTGGCTATCCTATTGCTCTTGCCTATGTTCCCACGGAACTTGCAACCGTTGGTCAGCACCTAGAAGTAGAAATTCGGGGCAAAGCCTACCCTGGGGTTGTCGTTAAGAAACCTTTTTACCGTTCAAAAAATCGTGTCATGAGTGGTAATGGATAAGTGCTAATTGCTAATTGCTAATTGTGTCTTTACTATTAGCTATTAGCTATAAGCGATTAGCCATTAGCTGTGTTAATTTTTTGATGTGGATGAGGAAGTGATATGTCTTTGGAATATCCTGAGAATTTAAGATACCTAGATACCCATGAATACGTGCGTCTAGATGGAGAAATCGCCACCGTTGGCATTAGTGCCTTTGCTGTGGATCAATTAGGCGACGTTGTGTTTTTGGAACTCCCAGAAATTGGTGATGTTGTGACCAAAGGAGAACGCTTTGGCTCAATCGAGTCAGTGAAAGCTGTTGAAGACCTAAATTCACCAGTGACTGGCACAGTTGTAGAACGCAATGAAATTTTAATTGAATCTCCCGAACAAGTGGCAGATGACCCTTATGGAGATGGTTGGTTGTTAAAAGTCCGCGCTGACGATCCCGAAGATATTGAGGACGCATTGACTGCAGAGGAGTATAGCGCCCAGGTAGAAGGGTAAGAGTTAGGGAGTGGGGAATAGGGAGTGGGGGTGAGGAGGTAGAATTCTCCCTACTCCCTACTCCCTACTCCCTACTCCCTAGCCCTGAATTTCGTTACAATTCGATAAACTAATCACATATACCTGACGTGTTAAATATACTTGTTGCAAAATATTAAGTATCGCGTCTAGAGAGAAATTTGTGATAAACTCCGAGTCTCGTGTTGAGTGTACTCTTCAACAACCGTTGGAGAACAAAAGTGAGAGGTTGAGCTTTCAAGCAAGGCACATTGGACCGTCATCCAATGATATTCAGCAAATGCTTGAGGTATTGGGCTACACATCCCTTGACGAGCTAATTAACAAAACAGTTCCACAAGGAATCCGGTTATCTCGCCCGTTAAAGTTACCAGAAGCACAAACTGAGTACGCAGCCCTCGTTACGTTAAAAGAAATAGCCTCAAAAAATCAAGTTTTCCGTTCATTCATTGGTACGGGATACTATGACTGTATTACACCTCCCGTAATTCAGCGCAATATCTTGGAAAACCCAGGTTGGTATACTGCATATACTCCCTATCAACCTGAAATTGCTCAAGGACGGCTAGAAGCACTGCTGAATTTCCAAACAATGATTATTGATTTAACCGGTTTGGAAATTGCGAATGCTTCATTACTTGATGAAGCGACAGCAGCAGCAGAAGCTATGAGTATGAGCTATGGTGTTTGCAAAAGTAAAGCAAATAGCTATTTTGTTTCTCAGGACTGTCATCCCCAAACGATAGATGTGTTGCAAACACGGGCAAATCCTTTGGGAATCAAGATTGTTGTGGGCGATCATCAAACCTTTGATTTTTCTGAACCCATTTTTGGTGCAATTCTTCAATATCCTGCAACTGATGGTAAAATCTACGATTACCGCGCTTTTGTAGAAAAAGCCCATGCTGAGGGAGCATTGGTAACGGTAGCCGCAGATCCATTGAGTTTGACTTTACTGACACCTCCAGGTGAATTTGGTGCTGATATCGCTATAGGCAGTACCCAGCGCTTCGGTATTCCTCTGGGCTATGGCGGACCTCATGCTGCTTACTTTGCTACTAAAGAAGAGTACAAGCGGCAAGTTCCAGGGAGAATTGTTGGTGTATCAAAAGATGCTGGGGGTAAACCTGCATTACGTCTTGCTTTACAAACTAGAGAACAGCATATCCGTCGTGAAAAAGCTACCAGTAATATCTGTACGGCACAAGTGTTACTAGCAGTGATGGCAGGTATGTATGCTGTGTATCACGGTCCGAGTGGGTTAAGAAAAATTGCTGCGAATGTCCACCAACTGACTGTAATGCTGGCGTTTGGGCTGAAGCAGTTGGGTTACAGCATTTCAAATGAGTCTTTCTTTGATACTTTGCGTGTCAATTTAGGAGAACGCAGTTTAGAGGAGATTTTAGCCGGTTGCGAAGCACAACGTATCAACATACGGATTTTTGATACAAGTAGTGTTGGTCTATCTTTAGACGAAACAACTACAGTCAAAGATTTAATTGTCCTCTGGAAAATATTTGCTCTCGGAAATGACTTACCCTTCACTCCAGAAGATCTAGCTTCTCCCCCTCTCCCCCTCTCCCCCTCTCTCCCCCTTCCCCGTACCACTAGCTACCTCTCTCATCCCATCTTTAACAGCTATCACTCAGAAACTGAGTTGCTACGCTACCTGCACAGGCTGGAAACTAAAGACTTGTCACTGACAACGTCGATGATTCCTTTGGGTTCGTGTACGATGAAGCTCAATGCAACATCTGAGATGATGCCTGTCTCATGGGCGGAATTTGGCAAGATACATCCTTTTGCGCCTCAGTCTCAAACACGGGGTTATCAAATCCTGTTTCAGCAGCTTGAGGAATGGTTGGGTGAAATTACTGGGTTTGCTGGGATTTCTTTGCAACCAAATGCTGGTTCTCAAGGTGAGTATGCGGGATTATTAGTGATTCGTCGCTATCATGAAAGTCGTGGGGAAGGGCATCGGAATGTCTGTTTAATTCCTCAGTCTGCACATGGCACAAACCCCGCCAGTGCTGTCATGTGTGGGATGAGAGTGGTTGCTGTTGCTTGTGATTCTGAGGGAAATGTCGATTTAGATGATTTGAAAGCTAAAGCGGAAAAGCACGGCCAGGAACTTTCAGCTTTGATGGTGACATATCCCTCAACTCATGGCGTGTTTGAGGAACAAATCCAGGAAATTTGCGCTGTGATTCATGCTAACGGCGGGCAAGTTTATATGGATGGGGCAAATATGAATGCCCAGGTAGGGCTTTGCCGTCCTGGAGATATCGGCGCGGATGTTTGTCACCTCAACCTGCACAAAACTTTCTGTATTCCTCACGGTGGTGGCGGTCCTGGTATGGGACCTATTGGCGTTGCTTCTCATTTAGTGCCTTTTCTTCCCGGACACGTAGTTGTAGGGCATGGCAAAGAAAATCAATACTTAGTTCCTAGTGCCCAATTCTCAGTGCCCAATTCCCAACGCGTGGGTGCTGTTTCTGCTGCACCTTGGGGTAGTGCTAGCATCTTGGTCATTTCTTGGATGTATATTGCTATGATGGGTACAGTCGGTTTGACGGAAGCAACTAAGGTGGCGATTCTTAATGCTAACTACATTGCTCGCAGGCTCGAAAGTTACTATCCTGTGCTTTATAAAGGGAAGAACAATCTGGTTGCTCATGAGTGCATTTTGGATTTGCGATCGCTGAAAAAATCTGCTTCCATAGAAATTGATGATATTGCCAAGCGTCTGATGGACTATGGGTTTCACGCACCCACTGTTTCGTGGCCTGTGGCCGGTACAATCATGGTAGAACCAACAGAAAGTGAATCTCAAGAAGAGTTAGATCGTTTCTGTGATGCACTTATTGCTATTCGTCAAGAAATTGCTGAAATTGAATCTGGCAAGATGGATATTCAAGATAATGTCTTGAAAAATGCACCTCATACGGCAGAGAGTCTTATTGTTGGAGAATGGAAGCATCCCTACTCGCGAGAACAAGCTGCATACCCCGCACCTTGGACTCGCGAACACAAATTCTGGCCTAGTGTAGGTCGCATTGATGCTGCTTTTGGTGACAGGAATTTTGTTTGTTCTTGTTTGCCAATGGATGCTTATTAGAGTTAGCTAGGTGTGTAAAGACGCGCCATGGCGCGTCTCTACAGATGGTTTATCTATACCGCCCTCTACTGGCTACTGCTTTGTCTTGAATTTTCAAATTTTCGGAAACTAGTACTGTAGACTTTTTCTGAATTTGTAATAATAAATTGTGAAAGCAAATTTCTGATTCTTGTAGATTGCCTAAGATAGAATCAAAACCCGAACCGAAAAAATTGTGTTCTTGTACTACCCAATAAGGAATTTTAAAATCTTTGACAACGTCTCTCTCTTCTTTTATATCGTAGTAAGCAGAAATACCAGTCAAACCACTAGAAATAAATAAGCTGTAACTATAATTGGAATGGAAATTAAATACGGATAGTCGAATATCAACTGGGAGAATAATTCCGCGATCGCTAGTTATACTTGTCGTCTCTAGAATACTATGGAATTGGCTTTTCTGATAAAGTTCATCTAAAGTTACGGGCAGTTCTAATTTTCCATAAAATTGATTGCCTAAAACGGCAAGCCCATATCCTGTTAACTGACCGGAAAATTTTATGGTAACAGCTTTTGATGGAGACGTTGGCAGTATCCCTGTTTCTAAGGCTGCATTAAAACCTGTTATTAACGATCTAAGTTTTTTAAGCAATTTCATCATTTTTTCTTAGCAATTTCAAAATTTGGTAAACAAATTATATATATTTAATTTTTAATCCAAAGATTGGGGAGCATCCCATTTTGGCACAAGCCTGCAAGAATAGAATTCTCTTGCTATACAAACAAAGCCAGCCTCCGCAGGCTTTGATGCATCAGTCCACGCAGGTGGACTTTGTTTGTATAGCCGCGATTTCAATTCTCTTGCGTGTTTTTTCTTCTGTTTCGTATATACTGACGTAAGTTTGTCATATATTCGATAAAATGATCATAAAATATCAGTACTAAAGTTCAAACCTTATATCAAGTTATCTTAAAAGTTCTAGAAAATTGCTTACGTAAATATACGGTCAGTATTTATCAAATTTTTGATTTTTAATAGTCAGAGGAAAAATAAGTGTCTACTTACGCAAATATCTACGCGATTGTACGTCAGATTCCCAGAGGTCGGGTTGCTACTTATGGTCAAGTGGCAGACTTAGCTCATCTATATGGCAAAGCCCGTTTGGTTGGATATGCTCTTTACCGAGTCGATATAAGCTTATCAAATGTTCCCTGGCATCGCGTAGTGAATGCTAAAGGTGAAATATCCCATTCCCCTCTACGACATGGAACTGATTACAGGCAACAATTACTTCTAGAAGAAGAAGGAATAAAATTTACTCCTGATGGAAAAATTAATCTGCGAGAGTATCTTTGGGAGACTCGTGAAATGTAGCAAGCCCTAAGTAAAACGGTAGATAAAAAGGGGCAATTGCCTTAGTTCCGTAGTTCCCAAAACCAAAAGCGATTCCCCCAATAGATAAAGTGTATGAGAAAGTCAGAATGCACCTATTACCTTGTTCTGAAAGACTATCCCTTAATCATCTCGCGCACTTTTTTCTGAAGCGCTGGATCTTGTCTGACGGCTGCTTCAATTTGATTAAAGCGTTCTGGTTGTAGCCCTTCGGTCTGCAATACCTGTTTCATTTTAGTCTCAGCTTGTTGTTGAATCTGCCTCAAATTTGTGAATGCCTTCTCAAACTGCTGCTTTTCTTGGGAACTGACTGCTTGTGTTGGTTGAGCAGAAGGGGTTTTCTGTGATTTATAAATCTCCATAAATCGTTGTTGACTTAAACCAGATTTAGTGATCGTCTGGGACATTTCCTGATTTGCATTCTGCTCAATACCTATCAACTGTTTTATTGTGCGTGCAAATTTTTGAAGTTCTTCTGAACTAACTTGGGTGTTGGTTGGAGTATTGGATGCTGGAGGCTGAGATTGAGGGGATGAGGATGGGGATACTGGTTTTGGTTGTGCTTGAACCGACAGGTTGCCGACAAGCAAGAAAAGAAAAATACAGCTACCTGTCAGAAGTTGCTTGAACACGTTGAGTTCCTCCTTAGAGAGATTACCTACCCCACATTAGAGAAGGTATTGGGCTTCTTGGACTAGCTCGTCAAGTTCCATCGATGCATCGGGGATATCCTAAGGCAGCACTTAAACAGCAACAGGTCTATTGACTGCTGTTGCTAGCTCGCGACTCAAGATATACCCTATCGTGGTACGGCTTCATACATATTAACGAAATAGAGTTAATGTTGACTGTGCAAAGTGGCACTTCACAATTTGACTGCTCTCGTAACAATCGCCAAAAGCCTTGGTAATATTTTAAAACTTGTGAAGTTGCTACTGTAGGCACTTGGGGTTCAATACTGCTCGGTTAACAAGATTTTTCATCAAGACAAGCACCTTTGTGCAGGGGAGGAAAGAATGGCTTATCCGAGTAGTATTGGAAGGGAGAGAAGTAGAAGGAGAACGAGAATTACTAATTACAGCATTGTTTAAATTCCAAATACCTGTACTAATCTTCACCTCAGCAGGTGCGTAATTTTCTCGATCTCCAGACTCAAATCCTTCTAAAATTGTGGCACTATTGGCTCTAAAAATAAAAAAGGACAGCAGTAATATTGCTCCCCCCATTACCTTGAAAGGTGGAACTAATTTAGACATATCAAACTGCATTTAATTAATGAATGAATTACTATTTAGCATATGAGTTGATGATTTATGGGTGGCGTTTACTTACTTTTACTTAATCTTCATCTTGAACCCACAACATACCAATGCGATCGCCACTAACAATAATGACTCCTGTATCAAAGGTTGATTCTGTAATCGAATTCCATTCACTCATTCCCGAAAAATTGTTTACAAATGATGCATTTGTAAAATATTTGCAATCTCCTGTAAACAGAGTTAACACTTTAGAAGAAAGTTGCTGAGCTTCTTGAGAAGACATAATTTCTACAGAATAAGCTAAATCTTTCGTCATAATAAAATTTATAATTTTTTCAGCTTCTTCTTGACTAATTTCTCTCCAACGCTCTCCCAGATTATGGCATCCTTGTTGACTAACGAATGAATCGATCAGTTCTATAACCTCATGAGAGGGTTCAATAGAGCGATTGGTTGGGTGTTCTGTTGAGTTATCGGGTATGATTTTTTTGATTTCAAATAGAACTTCTCCTTGATTGCGTTTGGCGAGCGCTTCTGTTTTCAATTCAACAATTTCCTGGGAGTTTTCAGTTTCTAAATTCATTTTTACAATGTTTATTTTTACTGCTAAAAACGATAATAACAGTTACTAGTAACTTCCAATTTTAAAAAAACATCAAAATTTTTTGTAGTGCGGGCATCCTGCCCGCGATTCATTGATGACGAGCATCCTGCCCGCGATTCATTGATGACGAGCATCCTGCCCGCGATTCATTGATGACGAGCATCCTGCCCGCGATTCATGAAAGAGAGATATTCTGCCCGCGATTCATGAAAGAGAGATATTCTGCCCGCGATTTATTAAGAGCAGGCAAGATGCCCGCACCACAAGATGTGTAATGGATTTTTGGAAAATCCCTACTTACAAATATTTATGCAATGAGTATAACTTTAGAGCGAGCTATACCTTCTCAAGACTTAATCAATTGTAACTTCTAACACCTTATTCTCTTTCTCCAGAAAAGCTGGGATTGTTTCTGATGAAAGATGAAGCAAAGTATTGCATGATATTAAAATAGGACGTGTTCGGTGCAGAACACAAAGGAATTAAAACAATGAATCTTATTGCTTGGGTTGTTTTGGGTCTTCTTGCTGGTGCGATCGCAAAAGCTATCTATCCCGGTTATCAAGGCGGTGGGATTTTAGCTACTTTACTTTTGGGAATTGTTGGTGCTTTAGTTGGCGGAACATTGGTTAACTTAGTGCAAACAGGAACTTTCACTCTAACTTCTGCAACGCTGAGTATTCCTGGTTTGTTTGTTGCTGTCTTAGGTGCAATTATTGCAATTTTCTTGTACTACCGATTTTCTCACAGAGCGCTCTAGAAATTTGCAAGTAGGTAAGGCTATGCCACACATAAAGCATAAGGCGGTAGCATAGCCCTATGTACAAAATTTTTCGATGAAATGGGCGGGCAAGATGCCCACCCTACATAACTAACTCTTGACTTAACTCCTCTTCCAACTGTTCCAATAAACTATTGACATCTTTACCGACTTGTTCGTAACAGACAGGTGGTGAGGTTGCGGGTTGAAAATGAATTAACTTAATTTGCTCTTTGCCAATTCCTATCATCAGAACTTCGACTTCAGGATTGTAATGCTCTACAATTCCCATAACTTCCTGAAGCCTGTTTTCAACGCTACTATTTAGTTTTTCTACAGCTTCTTTGGGACAATAAACAAAATGTGGCGTTGGTTGTAGATCTATGCCTATAGTGCCTTGGTCGTTACCATTTTCTAACCACAAACCCCAAGACAGCGCTGCTAATTCTTGTTGATGTGTTTTCACAAAGCTATCTAACTGACGCCGCCACTTGTTATCTGTTGTTTCGGGTTGGGTATTACCAAAGAACATAATTAATTTGGGATTTTGGATAAGAAGAATCTCACGCAAAAACGCAAAGCGTCTCTCTAGGAGTCTTTACGTCTTTGCGCGATCCCTATTTTAGACCAGATTGTACGCGCCAAAGACTTGCGTAAACTCCGTTTTGGTTGAGGAGTTGTTCGTGAGTTCCTAATTCTACAAATTGTCCGTATTCCATGACATAAATGCAATCGGCGTTGCGAATCGTAGAAAGACGGTGCGCGATCGCAATTGTTGTTCTATTGACGGTAATATGTTCTAAGGAGCGTTGAATTGCCGCTTCTGTCTCATTATCGACGGCTGAGGTAGCCTCGTCTAAAATCAGAATGGGTGGATTTTTTAAGACAGCACGTGCGATCGCAATTCGCTGTCGTTGTCCGCCAGATAACTTTTGACCCCTTTCGCCGACAATTGTTTTGTATCCTTGAGGTAACTGCATAATAAAATCATGTGCTTCAGCCACCTTAGCTGCCTTGATTATTTCATGCTCTTTTGCTTCAAATCTACCGTAAGATATATTTTCTGCAACAGTTCCATGAAATAAAAAGACGTCCTGACTGACTAAACCAATACAACGGCGTAAATCCCGCAATTTTAAATCTTGGATATTGATGCCATCTAGGGTAATTTGTCCCGATTGGACTTCATATAAGCGTAATAAAAGTTTAATTAGGGTACTTTTACCCGATCCAGTAGAACCAACAATGGCAATTGTTTTACCCGCCGGAATATGCAAAGATAAATTCTCAACGACAGGTAACCTATTCTTATAACTAAACGTCACCTCTTTTAATGCCAACTCACCACGTACTTTATCGATAGGTAACGCGATGTCTCCTGTAGGAATGGCGATAGGAGTATCCAACAAATCCATCACTCGATTTGTAGAAGCCATCGCCCGTTGGTATTGGTCAAAAGTTTCACCCAATCTTGTGAGGGGCCAAAGCAAGCGCTGAATTAAGAAAACGAGGACACTATAAGTACCAACAGACATTTTGCCATTGACAGCAGCAATACCACCAAACAACAGCAATGCCGTGAACCCACCTAAAATCAACATCCGAATCAAGGGAATAAATGCCGCAGATAGCTTGATGGCTTTATTATTACTGCGACGATATGCCTCACTTTCCTCTGCCAACCGTGAAATTTCGTAATCTTCGGAGGTAAAACTTTTAATAGTCGTGATGCCACCTAAATTATTTGCCAGACGAGAATTAAGCAGCCCTACCTTTTCCCGGACAGCCGCATAACGAGGTGCAAGCAAATCCTGATACGCAAAAGAACCCCAGAGAATAAAAGGTATTGGTAGCATTGACATCCAGGCAACACTAGGAGTCAAAATAAAGAAAGCACTACCAATAATCACAACGGTAGTGACAACTTGGAGAATATCATTTGCTCCCACATCCAAAAAACGTTCCAGTTGATTGATATCATCGCTAAGTATGGACATCAAACCACCTGTACTGCGTTCTTCAAAATATGCCAGTTCCAACTCTTGCAAATGTTTGTAAGCATCTAGACGGAGATCGTGCTGGATATCTTGCGCTAAATTGCGCCAGAGTCTGGCATAAGCGTATTCAAAAACAGATTCCAGTATCCAGACAATAACAGTCAAAAATGAAAGAATTAAGAATTGCCAAAAGATATCTTTCACACCCAACTGAGCAATGATAGAATCTTGCTGCTTTACCACCACATCCACTGCGATGCCAATTAACCCTGGTGGTGCTAAGTCAAAAAGCTTATTGAGGATCGAACAACCTGTCGCCAGCCAAATTTGTTTGCGATATCGATGTCCGTAATTCAGCAATCGCTTAAGGGGATGGGTTGAAGACGCTTGCCTTCTCGATTTTTGATAAGACCTAAGTATCTTAGCCACTGTCGTAAGTAGATGCTTGGATCTGAATAGTAGCACGACGATTGGGCATTGGGCATTGGGCATTGGGCATCGGGGATTGGGCAGAAGGATAAAAAGTTGTACTAGTTTTGAGTGTTTTACACTCGATCTGAGAGCTTCTACTTAGTATTGTTTGCTAAGGTTAAGACAGTTCAAATGTAAAGCTTTTCCATCCAAAACTCAAAATCGGTTAATCCAAAATCCAAATCCAAAATCTAAAATCCAAAATCGGTTAATCCAAAATTTGAAGGAGAGAAGGAATTGAAAAATCAGCAGTTTGCAAATTGGCAAATCACAGTTTTGGGAATTGTAGCGGCGATACTTGTCGCTTTAAGCTTAAATTCCTTCATTATTATCAACCCCGGACAAGCAGGGGTACTGAGTATTTTGGGTAAAGCTAAAGATGGAGTTTTGATAGAAGGTATCCACCTCATACCACCTTTTATTTCAGTAGTGGATGTGTATGATTTAACAGTACAAAAGTTTGAGGTTCCTGCAGAGAGTTCGACAAAGGATTTGCAAACTTT
Organism: Scytonema hofmannii PCC 7110; assembly: GCF_000346485.2. Lineage (NCBI taxonomy): Bacteria > Bacillati > Cyanobacteriota > Cyanophyceae > Nostocales > Scytonemataceae > Scytonema > Scytonema hofmannii. Next base: position 11,126,868 of record NZ_KQ976354.1, on the reverse strand, counting down.
AACAGCAAGATTTGCAATTAACTTTCGCATCGACCCCATCCAGGTTGTTCAAATTAGAAGGAAACAAGGGACACTAGAAAATATTGTTACCAAAATTATTGCCCCACAAACACAAGAATCCTTCAAAATTGCAGCTGCCAGAAGAACAGTAGAAGAAGCTATTACTAAAAGGAGTGAATTAAAAGAAGACTTTGACGCAGCCTTGGGGCAACGCTTAGATAAATATGGAATAATAGTACTGGATACTAGTGTAGTAGACTTAACGTTTTCTCCAGAGTTTGCTAGAGCAGTAGAAGAAAAACAAATTGCCGAACAAAGAGCACAAAGAGCAGTTTATGTAGCACAAGAAGCTGAACAAGAAGCACAAGCAGATATCAATCGTGCTAAGGGTAAAGCAGAAGCCCAAAGACTATTAGCCGAAACGTTGAAAGCTCAAGGGGGACAGTTAGTTTTGCAGAAAGAAGCTATTGAAGCTTGGAAAAGTGGCGGTGCTCAAATGCCAAAAGTTCTGGTTATGGATAGCGATTCTAAGAGTAGCGCGCCATTTCTTTTTAACTTAGGCAATACAGTGACTAGCGATCGGTAATCAGTGACCAGTGACCAGTGACCAGTAACCAGTGACCAATGACGAATAACACATCAAGGATCATAAATTCATATATGACCAATCGACAACAAAACAATTTGAACATTCAAGAAGCTAAAAAAATTCTTAATAAATTTAACTGCGTAGACATTGCCCCCAATCTCAAATCATCAGAAAAGGCTGCAGTCCGTGAAGCGTTAATTTTATTTGCAAATCTTTCTGACTATCAAATTTTAGGTATCTGTGCTGATACTGCTGAAGAAGGAATGTTGGCAATGAAAACTTATTCCCATGCCTTTGGTTATGAAGCACCTAGCGATCTACCTATGATGGAGGGTCCAGTCTACATCAAATTAAATGGGAAAAATGGCTTGTGCTACCTTGATTCTTACTCAGGACATCATCGTGGTGTACTTGTTAGCTGTCAATCTTATTCTCAGGGAGGAGTTAATGAAATGTTTGGGCATTTACCTCTTGATTTGTTTGTTTAGTTATTAGTTAGTTACCTGTTGTTCGTGCTGCTTGTATTCAAAAGATGGGCATTGCTCTCCTTTTTAATACAATGCAAAAAAACTGTAGAACCAGAGCAACAGGCATTACTTCAGAGTCAGTTAAAATGTAAACTTGGTTAAGCTTGTAGTTCTTGAATTGTTTGTTGGTTTTGATTCCTCTTTTCTTGATGAGATGATATTAATTCATCTTTAGTAATTGGTGTTCTTCTTAAAGTATCTAAAGGAACTAAAAACTCACCTGCTTGGATTTTTATCTCCAATGCATCAAATACTGCCAGCACATCTAAAAAACTAGCCCCCTCGTAATCTTTATCTTCATAAAGCTTAATTTGTTCCTCTGTTAGTCCTGCTAAGTCAGCTAGTTCCTTTTGACTAAGTTTAGCTGCCATACGTGCTTTAATTAGGATCTGAGGTAGATGATTAATCTCATTAATTTTTAGGACAATTGGTTTCAAATAATCGTGATTAACGAGGGCTTCATATTCAGCAATTTTTTCCTTTAACTCATCAACTTGGCTCTGGTATGAATCTCTATGCAACTTCCAGCGTGTAAGGTCTGCTTTTAAAGTATCATTATTATCTAGTTCGGCTACAGATTGTTCAAATCGCTGTAACCATTCCTTTGTATTGCGTAACTGTTGGTCATTTTTAATCATCATGGTTCCCACCTCACTAAATCTATAGCGATAATCCCTTTACGTGTATTCGTTCTTGTATCAAATTGAAAAAAATCTATATAAACCATACCCGATTCATTAGCAGGATAATTCGAGGAAAAAATTTCACCTCTATACTTAACTTTCTGTTCGACACGCATAACTGTAAAATTATATAAAGTAGGCGCTATAAATTTTAGATAGCTAACATTAACTCCATTATCTTCCCAGCATGCATCAAAATCTCCAGGATTTTGTTTACTGGTAACAAAACTACCATCTATATAAATAGTAGGACACTCAGCTTCTTTGAGTTGCTCCATTGCTTTTTTTAGTCCATCTATCAATTTCAACCGACGCGGTGTAGTACCAAATCGTTCGACAAACTCCTCCCACTCACAGAAATGAATGCCTAGTGGCAAATTACCATTTTCGTCAAACTCCGGAATCATTAACTCACACCTTAGCACATATCATAATTACTCCTTCTCTAAGTAACTTTAATTTCAAGGCAAAGTCAACAATGTATTTAAGCATTTCCCCTTAGATTAGTGTGTTTAGTTGGAGGTAAGTGGTTATTTGCTTGCTACAATAAATCTTAACCAAACTCAAAAGAGGTATTGATAACATTATCATTCGGAAGAGCAATCAACCGTCTGCGTTCATCTGTAGTTCCCGGATTTCTCAATGTACCAACCACTGTACGGGCGCAAAGCCTTGCGCCCCTACTAACAACTAACCACTAACCAAATATTATGAGTATTATCACACTACAATCAGTTAAAAAAGATTTTGGTATCAAAGAAATTCTCAAAGAGGCAAGTTTTAGCCTAGATGCAAATGATAAAGTCGGATTAATTGGAACCAATGGTTCTGGAAAATCCACATTGTTAAAAATGATTGCCGGATTAGAACCGATTGATAGCGGTCAAATTCTAGCCAATTCTGGTGCTAAAATCATATATCTACCCCAACAACCAGAAGTCGATGAAAACCACACAGTTTTAGAGCAAGTTTTTGCTGACAGTGGCGAACAAATGACTTTAGTGCGGGAGTATGAAGAACTTTCCGATAAATTAGCCCATACACCAGAAAATAAACAGTTGCTATCGCGTTTATCTTCCGTCATGCAGCGGATGGACTCAATTAATGCTTGGGAACTGGAAACAAATGCTAAAATCATTCTTTCACAATTAGGCATCACAGACTTTAATGCTCTTGTTGGCACTTTATCTGGTGGTTATCGCAAACGAATCGCTTTGGCTACGGCTTTGCTGTCAGAACCTGATTTGTTGCTCATGGATGAACCGACAAACCATTTAGACGCCAATTCTGTAGAGTGGTTGCAAAGTTACTTAAATCGTTATCGTGGCGCACTCTTACTGATAACTCACGATCGCTACTTTTTGGATAAAGTCACCAATCGGATTATTGAAATTGACCGAGGAGACATTTACACCTACGCAGGTAACTACTCCTACTACTTAGAAAAGAAGGCATTAGCGGAAGACTCTGCTGTTAGCAGCCAACGAAAACATCAAGGTGTCTTGCGGCGTGAATTGGAATGGTTAAAACGGGGACCCAAAGCCCGCAGTACGAAACAAAAAGCCAGAATTGACCGCATTCAGGCAATGAGGGAAACAGAGTTTAAACAAGTTCAAGGTAAAGTTGATATTTCTACAGTAAGTCGTCGTATCGGCAAAAAAGTTATTGAAATTAATAACGTATCTAAGGCTTATAATGAAAGAACATTAATCAAAGATTTTACCTACGAATTTAGCCCGGAAGACCGAGTTGGTATCATTGGTAGTAATGGTGCGGGTAAATCCACTTTACTAAACATCATTACGGGACGCAGTACTCCAGATTCCGGGCTTGTAGACATCGGTTCTACCATTCACATTGGTTATTTCGATCAACATTCTGAAGAATTGCTATCGGCATTGAACGAAAATCAGCGCGTGATTGACTACATTAAAGAAGAAGGAGAATTTGTCAGTATAGCGGATGGCACGAGAATTACTGCCTCCCAAATGCTAGAGCGCTTTTTGTTTCCAGGTAACCAACAATATGCTCCCATTCACAAACTTTCTGGAGGAGAAAAACAACGGTTATTTCTGCTACGTATTTTGATGGGTGCGCCCAATGTCCTAATATTAGATGAACCGACGAACGATTTGGACGTTCAGACTTTGGCAGTACTGGAAGATTATCTAGAGGATTTTTCTGGTTGTGCGATCGTTGTCTCTCACGATCGCTATTTTCTAGATAGGACAGTAGACACTATATTGGCTTTTGAAGAAGGTGGAAATATTCGACAGTATCCAGGCAATTACTCGGTTTATTTAGATTATAAGAAAGCAGAAGAAGAACAGCTGCAACAAAGCGCTCCTACCAAAGAGAAAGTCAAAAATGAGACATTAGATGCAAAGTCTCACTCTCAAGAGAATGGAACAGCGAAAAAGCGAGGATTATCCAATTGGGAGAAGCGCGAATTTGAACAATTAGAAGGGAAAATTGCTCAGCTAGAAACTCAAAAAACAGAAGCGGAAAAAGCACTGACAAAAGTTCCTCCTGGTAACTACAGCCAAGTGCAGAAACTCTACGAACAAGTAGAAACTTTAAAGCAAGCAATTGATACAGCAACTGAACGATGGTTGGAATTGGCTGAAAGGGAGTCTTAGTTAATTGCTAATTGCTAATTGTGAATTGAAGATTAAGCTCAGAATTGTTTAACTTGCACAATCTTAATCAACCTAATTCTTGTGGTACGGGCGTCCTCGCCCGTACCACAAGAGCATAGTTGGGTTCGTAACATAATTGGTTCGTAGTAGCGCTGTCTTCGCGTGCATCTCAACTACAAATCGAAGCTAAAAATTTTACACTTCGTTACAAAATCAAAATTTCTCTTCCCGCCCAATCCATAACATAAAATAATATTAGACCTAAAAGATTCGCGAGCAATGCGACTAGAGGAATTGGTTAAAGGGGCAATAGTCAGAGGCATTTTACTCAATCAAGCGGTTACAGTTGTTGACATAAAATGGTTTGGCTCTGATGTTATAGAATTAACATACAAAGACACCAGTGGTCGTCCGGGAAATGAGTTATTGTATCGCGATCGCGAAACCACACTGGAAAGCGTTACTCAAGACCGTCCTTGGAGTTTTAACGCCGATAGCTCGTTATTACGTCTGGTTTCAGAAGCACACCGCATTCGTTTAGCACACCTTTTTGACCCCCTACTAGCAGTACACACATCCCTAGTCGAACCCCTTCCCCATCAAATTACGGCAGTTTATGGGGAAATGCTCGCTCGCCAACCCTTGCGGTTTCTACTGGCTGACGATCCCGGTGCAGGGAAAACGATTATGGCGGGATTGCTGATGGCAGAACTTTCTGTCCGAGGTGACTTACACCGCTGTCTTGTAGTTTGTCCGGGCAGTCTCGCTGCTCAGTGGCAAGATGAATTATACCAGCGCTTTCACCTCCCGTTTGAAATCCTCACCAACGATCGCATTGAAGCCGCCCGTACAGGCAATGCTTTGGCAGAAATGCCTCTAGTCATTGCACGTCTAGATAAATTGAGCCGTGACGATGACCTACTTGCGAAACTAGCCCAAACTGATTGGGATTTGGTGATTTGCGATGAAGCACACAAAATGTCTGCCTCCTTTTTTGGCGGTGATATTAAAGAAACAAAGCGCTACAAGCTAGGTAAGTTGCTTTCCAGTATTACCCGGCATTTCTTGCTCATGACTGCTACACCTCACAACGGTAAGGAAGAAGACTTTCAACTCTTCATGGCGTTGTTAGATGGCGATCGCTTTGAGGGTAGATTCCGAGATGGAGTTCACGTTTGCGACACCTCCGACTTGATGCGGCGGTTGGTCAAAGAAGATTTGTTGAAATTTGATGGCACTCCTCTATTTCCCGAACGCTGCGCTTCTACTGTCGATTACGAACTTTCCGACTTAGAAGCGGTGCTTTACAAACAGGTTACCGAGTATGTTCGCGAAGAGTTTAACCGTGCTGATGCCCTTGACAATCAAGGACGCAAAGGAACTGTAGGCTTTGCTTTGACGATTTTACAGCGCCGCTTGGCATCTTCTCCAGAAGCTATCTATCAGTCACTGCGACGGCGACGGGAACGGTTACAAAAACGCTTGCGAGAAGAAGAATTACTCAAACGAGGCAATGATGCCCGAATTGATATATTCGGAGTCGTAATTGAAGATGTAGAGGAATTTGAAGAAGATAGCCCCAGTGATGAACGAGAAGCAACAGAAGAAGAAGTGGTTGACCAAGCTTCTGCTGCAAGAACCATTGCTGAACTCAAAGTAGAGATTGCTCAGTTACAGCAATTAGAGCAGCTTGCCTTAAAAGTTCGTCGTGGAGGTACGGATAGAAAGTGGGAGGAACTTTCCCAGATTCTACAAAATGAAGCAGAACTGTTTGATGCCAAGGGTCACCGCCGCAAACTCGTCATATTTACCGAACATCGCGATACGTTAAATTACTTAACACAGCAGATTAGTACCCTCTTGGGAAACCCCGAAGCTATAGCAACAATTCACGGGGGGATGGGGCGAGAAGAAAGGCGAAAATCCCAAGAAGCATTTACCCAAGATCCTGACGTACAAGTATTGATTGCGACAGATGCTGCTGGAGAAGGCATTAACCTGCAACGAGCGCACCTTATGGTGAATTACGATTTGCCCTGGAACCCCAACCGCTTGGAACAGCGTTTTGGTCGCATTCACCGTATTGGGCAAACTGAAGTTTGTCACCTGTGGAATTTGGTTGCGAAGGAAACTCGTGAAGGTGATGTCTACTTAGCACTGTTGAAAAAGCTGGAAGTCGAGCAGGATGCCTTGGGAGGTAAAGTTTTTGATGTTCTGGGCAAAGCCATTGACGGCGTGCAACTGCGGGAACTTTTGATTGAGGCAATTCGCTATGGTGATTCTCTGGAAGTGAAAGAGCGACTCACCAAAGTTGTTGCCGATTGCTTAGATCGTCAGCGCTTGCAACAGTTATTAGAAGAAAAAGCTCTAGCACGGGATGCAATGGATATTTCTAAGGTACGGCAAATTCGAGAAGAAATGGAACGAGCCGAAGCCAGAAAATTGCAACCGCATTTCGTTGCTTCGTTTTTCTTGGAAGCTTTTCAAAAGTTAGGCGGAACAGTCAGGGAACGGGAATCTCACCGTTATGAAATTACTTATGTTCCAGCCATAATTCGCAACCGAGGACGGGTTGTAGGGACTAGAGAAGCAATTCTCACCCGTTACGAGAGGATTTGTTTTGACAAGCAACTGATTAGCGTTTCCGGTAAACCACTAGCTGCCTTGGTTTGTCCCGGACATCCTTTGTTAGATGCTACTATCGACCTAATTCTCGAACGCCACAGAGATGTTCTGAAACAGGGTAGTATCTTAGTCGATGAAAACGATCCGGGCGAACAAGTTCGTGCTTTAGTTTATTTAGAACATTCTATACAAGATGCTCGGACAGATGTAACGGGGAATCGTCGAGTCGTATCGCGACGGATGCAGTATGTAGAAATCGATCCAACTGGACAAGCACGGAATGCGGGTTATGCACCTTACTTAAACTATCAAGCACTCCCAGAAGAAATGCAACCACTGCTAGAGCCAATATTAGAACAAACTTGGTTGCGAAAAGATATTGAAGCTCAAGCAGCAAGTTATGCAATCGCTCATATTGTTCCCCAACATTTACAGGAAGTAAAGCATCACAAAGAGGAATTGATAGACAAGACAATGGCGGCGGTAAAAGACCGATTGATTAAGGAAATTAATTATTGGGATCGCCGTGCAGAAGATTTGCAACTGCAAGAAATGGCAGGTAAGGCGAATGCTAAAATTAACTCAGCCAAAGCAAGAGCAAGAGCCGACGAGCTACAAGCACGATTGCAAAAGCGGATGGGAGAATTAGAGCAAGAAAGCCGTCTTTCCCCCCTACCTCCTGTTGTAGTAGGAGGTGCGTTAGTTGTATCGATAGGGTTACTGCAACGACTGCAAGGAAAGCGTCAAGCCACAGCCGATACCTTCGCCCAGGAAAAGCAGAGAGTAGAACAACTAGCAATGCAAGCAGTTTTGGATGCAGAAAAGCAGTTGGGTTACGAACCAAAAGATGTCAGTGCTGATAAGTGCGGCTATGATATAGAATCGCGTATTCCCAATACGGGAAAATTGCGATTTATTGAAGTTAAGGGACGGATAGAGGGATCTGATACAGTGACAGTCACCAAAAATGAAATTATCACTGCTCTGAATAAGCCAGATAATTTTATTTTGGCACTCGTGCAAGTACCTAAATCCAAGAAATTTACCGAAGGTGATGTGTGGAAAGTGAAAGAATCACAGGGAACTTATAAAGTGCGAGATAATGCCTGTGTTATTCACTACGTACAGCGTCCCTTTCAAAAAGAACCGGATTTTGGCGTCACGAGTGTAAACTACAATTGGAAAGAATTGTGGCAGCAGGGAAGCGAACCAAGTTAACATTTTTATATGCAATAGCGTCGGGAATTGAATCGCGAGGTTATTTCCAATGCGCTGTACTAGTATGTTCATATAGTTTAATTATTTAAATAGGTGAAGGTCAAGATAATTATGCTGACAACAGACATAGCACAGAAATTTAAGGAATTAGTAACTCTATGGGAATTAGAGGTGAATGGTTCATCATTTGTTGGAGAAAAAACAAACCATAAAGCATATCAGCAAATTATAGAAATGGGAGATGCAGTCATACCTTTGATACTGAAAGAACTTGAGACAAGACCAAATCATTGGTTTGCAGCACTAAGATCCCTTACTGGTGAAAACCCTGTAAAACCAGAACAGCGTGGAAAAATCAAACAAATGGCAGCCGCTTGGTTGCAATGGGGAAAAGAACACGGATATAAATGGTAGGATGAAGTGTCAAGAATAGATTCTTGGATTGCAACTTATTGTCCAAACTTATCTCCTGGTTCTTATCAAATTACCAGTCCTGCAACGTCAGATTACAATTGCATTGCTTGGGGCGCAGAGTCAGACGACTGCTGGTAGGACCCGACAGATCCAGATGCGTATTGGCTCAATGAAGTACCAAGGGAATTAACATTAGAGGCATTCATTATGCTCTATCAAACTTTTGGGTATACACGTTGCAACAGTTTTGAATTAGAGTCAGGATTTCAAAAAATTGCAATTTATACTAAGCCTTCAGGAGAGCTAGATGGTGTCCCAACTCATGTTGCTAGACAGTTACCAAATGGAAGATGGACTAGCAAACTAGCGGTTTGTGGTGCGGACACAGCAAGAACAAGAGAAAAAGCATAAGAATGCAAAAACTGAGGCAGAACGTGACAGTATTTCGCTCAAACCAGCAGATGGAACAATTAACCGCAAAGGTACAACTTGTATTTGCTGCGGCACTCCAGTACCTACCGACTATATCCGTACTGAAGGCAAAGTGGGGCAAATGAGTGCTCAGTTAATGGCAATTGTGGCAGAAGGTCAGCGTCAGCGAGTTTATTTATCTCCCAATCGGGAACACGCACAAATTGCATCCAAAGCAAAACCAGAATGGGAGCCGTTAACGGAATTACCAAAAAACCCTCGTTGGTTTTCTCCACCACTGTACGGCTTGAATCGCTATGCAGAAATATTTACACCACGTCAGCTTTCAGTACTAACTACGTTTAGTGATTTAGTCAGCGAAGTACAGGAGCGTATCAAACGCGATGTAGTGGCTAGTGGAATATCTGATAGTAGTTTACCATTGTGTCAGGGAGGAGTAGATGCACTCGCTTATGCTGATGCTACGGCGACTTATTTAGCTTTTGGAATAAGTAGGCTAATGGATTTGTCTTCAACGCTCTGTCCTTGGAGTAGCAATCCCGCACACGAATTAGTTGTACACATGTTTGCAAGACAAGCTATCCCAATGACATGGGACTTTGGAGAAATTAATCCATTTTGCCAAGCAGCAAGTTGGAGCAAATGTTTAGAATTTGTACCTAAAGTATTAGATAAACTTGCTATTCAAGATCTGTCCACAAATAATCAATCAGTCTTGAAGGTTTATCAAAAAGATGCCACAGCTAAATGGGAGATGGATACGGTAAAATTTTGTATATCAACAGACCCACCCTATTATGACGCTATCGGCTATGCTGACTTGTCAGATTTTTTTTATGTTTGGCTGCGTCGTTCACTAGGCAAAGTCTACACCAATCTTTTTAGCACTGTAGTAACTCCTAAATCAGAAGAATTAATAGCAACGCCTTATCGATTTGATGGAAACAAAAAAAAAGCTCAAGTATTCTTTGAGGAAGGCTTGGGTAAAGCTTTTGCCTCCATGAATGGTGCTTCTTGTGCTGAGTACCCGCTCACTGTTTTTTATGCCTTTAAGCAATCAGAGGCTGATGAAAATTCAAAAGGCAGTAAGAGTAGTTTTTCCATTGCGTCTACTGGATGGGAAACTATGCTAGAAGGATTACTTAGTGCTGGTTTCTCTGTCACTGGCACTTGGCCTATGCGAACCGAACGACCAACTGGTATTAAGGCCAAAATTAATGCTCTTGCTACTTCAATAGTCCTTGTCTGTCGCCCACGCCCAGAAAATGCCCCCTCTACTACCCGTCGCCAATTCCTTAACGAACTTAAACGCGAACTCCCCGAAGCCCTCAAAAATCTACAACAAGGTAATATCGCTCCCGTTGACTTAGCTCAAGCTAGCATTGGTCCTGGTATGGCGATTTTCTCCCGTTACTCTAAAGTCCTTGATGCTGACGGTGTTCCTATGCGCGTGCGTACCGCCTTGCAACTTATCAACCAAATGCTCGACGAATACCTCACCGAACAAGAAGGGGAATTTGACGCCGATACTCGCTATGCTCTGACTTGGTTTGAACAACACCAATACAACGAAGGATTGTATGGAGATGCAGAAACTCTCTCCAAAGCCAAAAACACTAGCGTACAAGGACTGGTGAATGGGGGAATTCTCACAGCAAAAAGCGGTAAAGTGAGACTCCTACGCCGTGAAGAACTACCAAAAAACTGGAACCCGGCTACCGACTCTCGTATTTCTGATTGGGAAATAACTCAATACCTTATCTATACTCTAGACCAAAAAGGGGAGATGGCATCTGCTGCTATGTTAGCTCAGTTAGGCAGTCGCGGTGAAACAGCACGAGATTTGGCTTATCGCTTGTATAGTATCTGCGATCGCAAAGGATGGACGCAAGAAGCCATTGGTTACAACAGCATAGTGATCTCTTGGTCAGAAATTTCACGCCTTGCTGTAGAAACAAAACAAGAACCAGTTCAAGGACAGTTATTTTAGTAACTTATTTCATTTGAATAGGTAGACATAATGTCATTTTATGAATTGATAGAAAAAATTCAAAAAAGACCTGCTTTATATCTAGGAAAAAAATCAATTAGCCATTTACAAATTTTTTTAGATGGATATACGTTTGCTCGCCGAGAATTAGCTATTGCTCAAACACAAGAAGAGCAGGAATTTGAAGAATTTCAAGAGTGGATAGAGCAGCGCTTTAACCAGCATTCAACTCAATCATGGTCACGTATCATTCTTTTCTATTCTGAAGACGAGATCGACGCTTTAAATCGTTTCTTTGAATTATTTACAGAATTTCTCAAGGTGAAAAGACAATTCGATAAAGAACAAGCACCGTATACCAAGAAGTAGTTTCCTCATGTACTTAATTATTTACAAGAATGGTATGCTATTTATATCAGTAATTAGCTGCTTTTTATTAACGAATGATTCCAGATTTTGATGAGAATGGTAATTTACCACCAGGCGTATATTTTTGTGATTGGAGCGAGTTTAAAGAAAATTTTGGTTATACACCCGCACGTGCAAGAATGATTCGCGGAATGGAAGCAGCAATGACTGATTTAAAAGACGCTGGGTGTCGAAATTTTTTTATAAATGGTTCCTTCGTAACAAGCGAACCAAATCCAAACGATTTTGATGCATGTTGGGAACCAGATGCTGTTGATATGGACTATTTGAGACAAAATCACCCAACTTTATTAAATTTTACAAACAAACGAGCTGCCCAAAAGGCTAAGTATAAAGGTGAATTATTTCGCACTGACCAGATTGTTAATGACGAAGGCACAACATCTCTAGATTTCTTCCTACTCGACAGACAGAATAATAGAAAAGGTATTATAGCAATAGACCTGTTAAGGTGGGAACCATGATTAAAAACGAGCTAGAGTATAACGTTACCAAGAATTGGGCAGAGGGAATGAGTCGAGCAATCACCATGTTAGAGCAAGACGACCATAAGAAAAAAAATCAACCAGACGATTGGCAGATTCAATATGATGGGGTCACCTCTCAACGCGAAGACCTACAAGAACAAATAGCAGAATACGAAGCATTAATCGCTCATAATCCCAACGAACCTATTACGCTCCAAGTGGAGTGCATGAATAAAATATCTCAATTATTAATTAAAGCCAGAATAGCTTTTAAAATTACCCAAAAAGAACTTGCTGCACTATGCGATCGCACCGAAGAACAAATTAAATCTTTTGAAGATCGAGACTATCAAAATGCATCATTCCTAGATTTTTTAGCTGTTAGAGATGCATTAGGTGTAGAAATTATTAATGATAAATTTATTGCCAAAATGGACGATTTTTACCTGGAGCATCTAGCTGCAATGCGACAAACAGAAAATCTCAAGGAAGAAGTCAAAGCAGTGTTATAGCTCCTATGTACAAGCTGTAATCAAACATTAGTATCAACTAGATAACTCATAACTGGCTATCTTCTCTTCAATCGTATATGCTCTCACGGCTAATATCCTCATCTGAAAGCATAGGTGCTTTTGCAAGAGAAGGACTTCTACCGAGTCGATCGAGCATACTCGTCCAATTTTCTGGAGCTACTCTTTTTTCCACCTTGCTGGTTAGTTTTTCTTCAATTAGGGACTCAAGATAAGTTTCTATAGAAACCCCTTGAGCATTGGCTTGGATAATGAGACGTGCTTCAACTTCCGGTTTCAATTTAAGTGAAATATTCATTTAAACCTCAACTCTTATCAATACACATAAAATTTGCTGTTTTGTAAGTGAGAAAATATACTATAATTATAGGCTACAACTCAAGCTAGATCGCGGAGGCTAAGCCTACAACATGATTGTAATGAGTAGTATAAAAAACTATGGCTATTAGTAACCGCGAACGAGTTGGCAGAGCCTTGGAGTTACTACAAGAGGGTTTGTATCCCTTTGTAGAACGAGAAATGCGGGGAAGTTATGGAGATAAGTGGATAGTTGCGGCTACCCCGTTTGTTTCAGAAGACCGCACCCTGCGCCGCACTGTCGCTCAAATCCTCAAGCAGGATGTCTCAGAACTGATGAAAGTGATGTGGAATCAGTGGCGTGAGGTCTTCAAAAAAACTTTGGGCAATTCAGAGAAGAACTTAGTGGGCGAGTTAATGGTCACTCGCAATGGTTGGGCGCACAATGATGCTTTCTCTACAGATGATACCTATCGCGCTCTGGACAGTATCACTCGACTCCTGAGTGCTATCTCCGCCCCTGAATCTGATGCTGTTGAAAAACAAAAACAAGAACTTCTCCGCATCCGCTTTGAAGAACAAGCTCGTCGTGAAACTCGTAAAGCTGCTGTTACAGCCATAGAAACTAATCCTGGAGGCGGTCTTAAACCCTGGCGGGAAATCGTAACTCCTCATCCTGATGTTGCTTCTGGTCGCTACCAACAAGCGGAATTTGCTGCTGACCTTTGGCAGGTTTACTTAGATGAAGGTTCTGATGAATACCGCTTGCCTACAGAATTTTTCCGTCGTACTTACCTAACAGAAGGGCTTAAACAATTACTCACCAACGGTTTAATGCGTCTTTCCGGTAAGGGAGGCGATCCCGTGATTGAACTGCAAACCAACTTTGGTGGTGGAAAAACCCACGCTATACTTGCCCTGTATCATTTGTTTTTCGGTGTTTCTGCTAGCGAATTACCGGGTTTGGAACCAGTGTTTGCGGCGGCGGGCGTTTCAGAACTCCCTACTGATGTCAAGACTGTTGTTTTGGTGGGTAATAAAATTTCTCCGGGTCAATTGCACCATAAAAAAGATGGTACTGTTGTTAGAACCTTGTGGGGTGAATTGGCTTGGCAACTAGGCGGGAAAGAAGGTTATGAAATGGTACGGGAAGCAGACGAAACTGCAACTAACCCCGGTGACAACCTCAAACAACTCTTTAATCGCTATGCTCCCTGTCTCATTCTTATTGATGAATGGGTATCTTATGCCCGTCAACTCCACGATATCCGCGACTTACCAGCAGGTAGTTTTGATACTCACTTCACCTTTGCTCAAACCCTGAGCGAATCAGCAAAAAATGCCGATCGCACCCTGTTAGTGGTCAGCATTCCTTCCTCTGATATCGAAATAGGAGGCGATCGCGGTAAGGAAGCCCTCAACCGCCTCAAAAATGCCATTGGTCGGGTTGAGTCTCCTTGGCGTCCAGCAAGTGCTGAAGAAAGTTTTGAAATCGTCCGCCGTCGCTTGTTTCAACCGCTTACCGACGCCAATTTATTTGTGGCTCGTGATGCAGTGGTGCGGGCGTTTAGTGAAATGTATCGCAGCCAAGCTCAAGAATTCCCCTCAGAATGTCGAGAAGCTGACTACGAACGCCGTTTGCGAGAAGCTTATCCCATCCATCCCGAACTATTCGACCGCCTCTATAGTGATTGGTCTAGTCTGGACAAATTTCAGCGTACCAGAGGCGTACTGCGCTTAATGGCAAAGGTGATTCACTTTCTTTGGGAACAGAGCGATCGCAGCTTAATCGTTCTACCAGCTAACATACCAATGGCTGACGCTCAAGTCCAGTCAGAACTCACCCGTTACCTAGATGACTCCTGGGTTCCCGTTATTGAAAAAGACGTAGATGGAACAAACTCCCTCCCCGTTTTCCTAGACGGTCAAAATCCCAACTTGGGACGCTACTCTGCTTGTCGCCGCGTTACTCGCACCATTTATCTTGGTTCCGCCCCCACCTTACGAGCAGCGAATCGAGGATTAGAAGACCGTCGAATCAAACTTGGCTGCGTCCAACCAGGTGAAAGTCCAGCAACTTTTGGCGATGCTTTGCGCCGCCTCACCGACCAAGCAACTTATCTTTATGTAGACGGGAATCATCGCTATTGGATTTCCACTCAACCCAATGTTACCCGTACCGCCCAAGACCGAGCCAACCAAATTCAACAAGATGAAGACCGTGTTTGGTCAGAGATTATTCGTAGACTCAGAGAAGACCGTCAGCGCGGTGAATTTGCAGGAGTCCACATTGCGCCCAACTCCAGTGCTGATATTCCAGATGATGAGAATATGGGCGTGCGTTTAGTTGTCCTCAGTCCGCAATATCCCCACAGCAGCAAAGCTAAAGATAGCTCTGGTTATGAGAAAGTAGCAGAAATGCTCTCCACCAAAGGAGCCAGTCCCCGGTACTGCAAAAACTTGCTCCTGTTCCTCGCACCAGATAAAACCAAACTGGATGGCTTGGTGCAGTCTGTTTGTCAATTCTTAGCTTGGGATTCTATCGTCCAAGACAAAGAAAGCTTAGAACTTGGCGTTGCTCAAACCAATCAAGCAACACAAAAGCAAAAAGATGCCAACAAAACAGTCGATCTTTTACTACAAGAAACTTATCAGTGGCTCCTCGTTCCCACCCAACCCGACGCGCAAAACACAATTGTTTGGGAAGAAATTCGACTTCAAGGACAAGATTCTCCCATTTTGCGAGCAAGCCGCAGACTCGTTCACGAAGAATATCTTATCCCCAATTACTCCGCAGCACGCTTGCAACTCGAAGTTCTCGACCCCTTTATCTGGCGCAATAGCGATCGCATTGACTTAAAAACACTCTGGAAATATCTGACAAACTACCCCTATTTACCCCGCCTAAAAAACGAACAAGTGCTACTAAACGCTATCCAGGAAGGAGTTGCAGCACTGCTGTTATCAGAAAACTTTGCTTATGCGACAGGTTACGATGAAACCAAGCAGCGCTACTTGGGATTAAAAACAAACGAACACATTACAGCTACCATTAGCAGCCAAAGCTTTCTTGTAAAACCTGATGTTGCAGCCACCCAGAAGAATGCAGATGCAGCCGAACAAGAACGCCAACACCAAGAGACAACAACTCTTAGCAATGAAACTAAAGTCGATGTCAGTCACATAGCAACCAGTACAGTTTCTGAAATTAGTAGCAGTGACTCTACCGCAATTCAACCACAGAAAAAACTACGGCGTTTTTACGGCTCTGTCGATTTAGATCCCGTGCGAGTGACGCGAGATACAGGACTAGTAGCCAATGAGGTGTTGCAACATCTAGCCAGCTTAATCGGTGCAGACGTGCAAGTGACTCTCGAAATTCAAGTACAATTGCCCGATGGAGTACCAGAACACGTAATTCGTACAGTCAGTGAAAATTGTCGTACCCTCAAGTTCACAACTCACAACTTTGAAGAGGAATAAGTATCCACTAATAACTAATTGAGAAATGAACCACCCCACCGCATGGCGGATGGGGTTTCTAATTTACTGACCCGGTTCAGTGAGTCCTATAGTCGTACAACAAGACAAGCCTGCTGCCGTACCTTTACGTGATGGGAATTTTTTACCGAGGATTAAGCCTTTAAAAAAAGGGGGAATGCCCAAGCCCCTTGATTTATTGAGGGGTAGTGCAGGATATCCATTAATGGCATTCCCCCTTTTTTTCTTGCCCTGTGCGTGACCTATCCAAATATTGATTGTCTTGAGAATTTGACACACCCGAAAAGTAATTTTTGATGTATCAATTTTGGCCTTTCTCAAAATATTGGAAGCCCCATTGGCATCCGCGTTGATAATTGTGTTATTTCCTGTTTTGTATTCCCCGCGTTTTGTTCTTCTTCCAGAAGGCTTAAGATTCTTCTGTTCTTCGGTTTCTTGACCGTAAACGGGTAATTCATCACCGTCAAAAAATGACATTTTTGAGGTGTATGATTCTTCTACAACTACAAATTCTATACCAGATCTCTCACAGAGATACTTGAGTGTATCACGTAATGCGGTGAATGGAACCTGTACAAAATTTTGATTATTGACACGTCCGTTATCTATTTCATTCTTAATTCCTTGGTTCCAACCAAATACAATTTTACTTATTCCTGATTCTAAACATTTATTGATTATTGTCCGTGCAGATTTCTTGATAAAATCGCGGACTTGGTTATTCCTAGACTGCGTTGCCCTAGCTAAACTACCACTCCAGAAATTCTCATCCTTACCCTTTTTTAGCTTAGATACAGTCTTGTTATAAAACTGATTTATTGCCTTTAATGGTCGCCCATTTATGAGAAATCCTTCTTCACCTGTGTTCGGAATACAGGTAACAAAGTTGTTCAATCCGATGTCAATTCCTAAAACACTTGACTTATTTAATGTGGCAACAATTTCATTTTTCTTTCTGCATACCCAATGTAGATAAATCTCTCTATGCTTTGATGTAATCACTAGCTCAACGAGGTTAGAGGGGTCAATGTCATCGGGAACTCTGAATCTCAATCTCTCATTTAAACTTGTTCCCATGACATCTTCTTTGTGCTGCTTCTTGAACATAATGCCAGTAGAAACAGTAGCAAATATAATGCCATGCTCTTGTGATATATTGACTGATTGACTGGGATATGTCACTTCAAACATACCACCTTTTTGACGATAACCTGGTAATAATGGTTTCTTTGTCCCCTCTCTAAAATGTTTGTCTAAAAGCTGTTTGAATGATTTGAAATTCTCAGTTACCTTGTGACACACGGATTGTGCTGCTTGAGAATGCAGCATTTTGTAATGATAGTTTTCTTTGAAGTCAGTTTGTAAATCAATAGTTAGAGATTGAAAATTCAGAATTTTGTGTACAAAAAATCCTTGCCTCAGATTGAAGGTTAAAGTATTGTATAAACTGTTTGCGTGTGACAATATGTCTGATATTACAGCATACCCAAGATTGGACAATTTCAGATGCTGCACAACAGTTGAAATGTGAGTATTTTTATTCTTTTCTTTATCCTGCTCTTTTTGTTCCTTACTTTTGAATGACATATTTGAACCACCACCTTGCCGTTTTGTCGTTACCCTTTTATTCTGACATTCATGTAGACGTTGTGTAGATAGCTATGACCGGAGACCAAGCTCTGAAAAAAGGGGAATGCCCAAGCCCCTAGATTAATCGAGGGGTAGTGCAGGATATCCCGTAATGGCATTCCCCTTTTTTCTTTCGCAAAATTCGTGACCAAAAAAGGATTGAACTTACGGATATCTGAGCGGAGGCTGAATAAGCTAAGGTTATATGCCGCAAGCAAGGAGAAAACTATGACTCAATTGGTTGAAAATTGGATTGATAGATTGCCGAGCTTAGAGGTTGACAACCACTCGGACACCCATAAAGGGTGTACCTCGTAGTTGTCGCGCTATCCATCCCCACCGCATGGCGGATGGGGAATTCCGCGAATATGTTAAATAGTTAAAAATTTCCTGCCCTTTACAGAATGTACGGGCGAGGACGCCCGTACCACAAGAGCAAGCATAGTGTAGTTCTAGATCTTGAAAACTCCTGTAATCTGTTTGCGCTACTTACTATTTACTATTAACTATTAGCCATTAGCCATGAGCTATTAGCCTTTAAAATTTCCCTCCCTGAATCTGGTCAAAAATAGCCTTATCATCAAAGAATTTCTTCTGAATTGCATCCCAACCACCAAAGTCTTTGACAGTATAAAGCTTGCTTATTGGGGGAAACTGTTTTTGATTTTCTTTAACTGCAGTAGCGTTCACAGGGCGAAAACCTACCTTCGCAAATTGCCGTTGCGCTTCTGGTGTATAAAGAAACTTAACAAAAGCTTCTGCGACTTGGCGAGTACCGCGCTTGTCTACAACTTTGTCCACCACAGCCACTGGGTTATCAATTGAAATATTGACTTGAGGCAGTATAGAAGGAAAGTTAGATTCGCCTTTTATCTTTGCCAGAATTTCCTCATTCTCATAATTTAACAACACGTCCCCTTGATTGCGCTTATAAAAGGTATCACTCGCTTCTCGCGCATCCTTAGGTAACACGGGGACATTTTTATAAACCTTAGCAACATAATCGCGAGCTTTTGCTTCATTTCCACCTGTCTTAATTACGGAACCCCAAAGCCCTAAAAAGTTCCAACGAGCACCTCCAGAGGTTTTTGGGTTAGCTGTGATGACTGTCACGCCCGGTTTAACTAAATCGTTCCAATCACGAATTTTTTTAGGATTCCCCGGACGAGTCACAAGCACAACTGCAGAACGAGTCACAATCCCATTGTTGGGAACCTCTTTTTCCCAACCTGGTGCAATCAGCCCTGCGTTCTGGATTTTATCTACATCTAGCCCCAAAGCGAGTGCTACAACATCCGCCTCCAAACCATCAATAACAGCTCGTGCTTGGGAACCAGAACCACCGTAACTCTCTCGAAAAATAACTTCTTGATTGCGCTCTTTCTTCCACTTTTGCGTAAACAGGGGAATAATTTTGGAGTATGCCTCTTTAGTTACAGCATAAGATACCAAAGTTAATTCAACTGTTTTGGGATTTTGGCTAATCAGTTGAGTTTGAGTATTTGTAGGAGGCTTTTCCAAAGTCATACCTGCATAAACAGGTAGTGCTGCACTGACAGTAAAACCTGTAGCAACCAGTAAGGTACGTGTACGAGTGGAAGATTGCTTCCATGGTTGTAATAAGGATGAACAAGCATTTAGCAGGGACATCTTCATGGTCAATGATTCCTGATGAATTTTTAAATACGGTAATTTTACAGGATTGCGAGCTTATTGATGAGAATAACAATCCCATAAGATAGATGTCTAATGCAAGTCATTTTTCAGTAACCAAGTGACCAGTGACCAGTGACCAGTGACAAATGACCAATTGAAACATTAGTGCCAGAATAGTGTAGAGCTTTTAAAGTATCTTGATCCCAGAGTCGTTTTCATAGAGTTCGGGATTTCAACAGCCATGTGCCAGCTGCTAGGAATGAACTGCAATGTACCTACTGATATTTGTTTTTCGTTTGAGGGCTTTGCAGCACGGGGAGGAAAAACTGATGACCATCGCGATGGCTGGGGTATCGCCTTTTTTGAAGGAAAGGGGTGTCGGCTTTTCTTAGATGCCAAACCTTCTATTGCTTCTCCCATTGCGGATTTGGTGCGGTGCTTTCCCATCCACACCAAACACGCGATCGCCCACATTCGCAAAGCGACTCAAGGTGAAATTTCTCTAGAAAATTGCCACCCGTTTCGGCGGGAAATGTGGGGTAAGTATTGGGTTTTTGCTCACAATGGGGATTTGCGCGATTTTCATCCTCAGGATTTAGAGTTTTATCAACCTGTAGGCAACACTGATAGCGAAAAAGCATTCTGCCTTATCTTAGACAAGCTGCGAGCCTCTTTTCCTCATAGTAAGCCACCTATAGAAAAATTTTATTTAGTTCTCAGTGAAATCACTAGTTTTATTGCAGAAAAGGGTACTTTTAACTATTTGCTATCAGATGGGGAACACTTTTTTGCCCATTGCTCAACCAAACTCAGCTACATAGTGCGTCAAGCTCCTTTTGCTGCTGCCCATTTGATTGATGAGGACTTGACTGTAGACTTTAACGAACTAACAACTCCAAGCGATCGCGTTGCCATCATTGCCACTACCCCCCTAACTGACAATGAAGTTTGGACAACAATCCAACCAGGAGAACTTTTAGCATTTCAGGATGGCTTACCCATGAGTTACCGATAAACACCCAAGCTGTCTTGGTCACTGGTCACTGATTACTGGTCACTGTCAAAAATACCACTTTTCTGATAGATAAAGTGCAGTTTTCCTCTTGCTTTTTTAGCGTATGCCATGTAATATCTCTCACAATGAACAATAAATACGGTTAGCTAACTAATGAACCGTATAACTTCGGGGGGCGAGAGTATGAGTTTTTGGCAGGCTGTTCTGAGACAAGCAGGGCAATCATTTTTGCAAATCACCGATAAATTTAAGCTTAAGTCTTTAAAAAGCTTTTTATCACTCTTTTTAGTAGGAATCAGTTTAAGTGTAGCGATCGCAGCTTGTTCTGGTGGCAATACAAATAGTTCTTCTGGAAATAGCACAGGATCTGATGCAACAGCCAGCCCTGTCGCTGCAAACAAACAAGATGCTGAAATCACTCTTGTTTCCTTCGCCGTGACAAAAGCAGCGCATGAAGCCATTATTCCAAAATTTGTGGAAAAGTGGAAGAAAGAGCACAACCAAAATGTCACGTTCAATCAAAGCTATGGCGGTTCTGGATCCCAAACCCGTGCGGTGATTGATGGTTTGGAAGCGGACGTTGTTCACTTGGCACTTGGCTTAGACGTGGGAAGAATTGAGAAAGCTGGTTTGATTCAGCCAGGATGGGAGAAAGAAGTTCCTAACAATGGTATTGTTTCCAAATCAGTTGCAGCCTTAGTCACTCGTGAAGGAAACCCCAAAGGTATTAAAACTTGGGCAGATTTAGCAAAAAATGGTGTAAAACTCATCACGGCTGACCCCAAAACCTCTGGTATTGCACGCTGGAACTTCCTCACATTATGGAATTCAGCCATCAAGAGTGGAGCGGGAGAAGATAAGGCGATTGAGTTTGTAAGAACAGTCTACAGCAACGTGCCAGTCCTGACAAAAGATGCTCGTGAAGCAACTGACGCCTTTTTTAAGCAAGGACAAGGTGACGCCCTCATCAACTACGAGAACGAAATTATTTTGGCACAGCAGAAGGGAGAGAAAGTCAATTACATCATACCTGATATCAATATATCCATCGATAATCCAATTGCAGTTGTAGATAAGAACGTTGATAAACACGGAAACCGTGAAGTTACAGAAGCTTTTGTCAAATTCTTGTATGAACCGGAAGCTCAGGAAGAGTTTGCCAAGGTAGGATTCCGATCTGTAAATGAGACAGTCGCTCAGAACAAAGCTATTTCAGACAAGTATCCAAAAGTTAAAAATCTAGGCACAGTGCAAGACTACAGTGGTTGGGACTCCATCCAGACAAAGTTCTTTGCAGATGGCGCAATCTTTGACCAAATTCAAGGAAAAGCAAAATAGGAATTAAACAACTAACAACTAATGACCATTTCATCTCCTCCATCAACTTCTACCAGGAGAACTGTTCGCCAACAGCCTCCTATTTGGAAAAGGTATTTACAACATCTCTACAACTTGCCTTGGACTTGGCGAATCACCATTGCCTATTTAAGTGTCATGTTGTTTCTACCTGTCCTTGCAATGGTCGCAAAGGCAAGTACTGAACCTCCAGCCCGATTTTGGGAAATTGCGACCAGCCCGATTGCTCTGGCAACTTACGAAGTGACTTTTGTTACCTCATTGTCTGCTGGTCTCATCAATGGGTTTTTTGGAACTCTCATTGCTTGGGTCTTTGTGCGGTACGATTTCCCTTTGAAGCGCTTGCTTGATGCGACTATAGATTTACCTTTTGCATTACCAACAGCAGTCGCTGGGTTAACTTTAACAACTGTCTACAGTGAGAATGGTTGGATTGGCTCTTTACTAGCACCTTTGGGAATCAAGGTATCCTTTACTCGTTTGGGTGTAGGGATAGCAATGATATTTATATCCCTTCCCTTTATTGTGAGAACGGTGCAGCCCGTGTTACTGGAAATGGAAAAGGAAATTGAAGAAGCAGCTTGGTGCCTTGGTGCTTCTCAATTACAGACTTTTTTGAAGGTGATTTTGCCTCCATTGTTTCCTTCTATTTTGACGGGTGTTGCGTTAGGTTTCTCCCGTGCAGTTGGAGAATATGGTTCAACTGTCATTATTGCTTCTAACACTCCTTTCAAGGACTTGATTGCTCCCGTGCTTATTTTCCAGCGATTGGAGCAGTATGACTATTCGGGTGCAACAGTGATTGGTATGGTGTTATTAATCATCTCGTTGGTGATGTTGCTGGGAATTAATCTGATACAAGCTTGGGGAAGAAGATATGACGCAAGATGAATTTCCACAGCCACACTTTCACTCAACAACAAGCGGACCGAACGAGCAAAAGCAAGTCAAACCAAAAAGTTTTGCTCCAGCCATACTGATTGCGATCGCAGTTGGTTACTTAGCTTTAATCATATATATCCCCGCAATCAACGTCTTTGTCCAAGCTTTTCAAAGCGGAGTAGGAACATTTTTCTCTAACCTCACGCGTCCGGAATTCACTCACGCCGCTTGGTTGACAGTGGCTCTAGCTGTCATCTCCGTGCCTGTGAATACAGTATTTGGTTTGTGTGCCGCTTGGGCGATCGCACGCCATAAATTTCCCGGTCGCGCTTTTGTTCTCAGCCTTATCGATCTGCCCTTTTCTATTTCACCCGTAGTAGCAGGATTAATGATTGTGCTGCTATACGGACGAAATGGGTGGTTTGGTCAGATTTTGGAAGGCAGCGATATCAAAGTCGTCTTTGCCTTTCCAGGTATGGTACTAGCCACAGCCTTTGTGAGTTTACCCTTTGTCGCACGGGAAGTGATTCCTGTTTTAGAAGAGTTGGGTAGCGATCAAGAGGAAGCCGCTAGAACACTTGGTGCAAAAGATTGGCAGATATTTTGGCGTGTTACCCTGCCAAACATCCGTTGGGGCTTACTTTACGGCTTGATTTTGACAAATGCGCGAGCAATGGGTGAATTTGGTGCTGTTTCGGTAGTGTCCGGGAACATTGCTAAGAAAACTCAAAGCTTACCTCTCTATGTAGAAGATGCTTACAAACAGTATGAAACGGAAGCAGCTTTCTCCGCAGCGGTGCTGTTAGCGTTGCTAGCAGTTGTTACGTTGGTGGTGAAGGAGATTTTAGAACGGAAAACGGGGATCAAAAATAGGTCAAAACATTAATTGCACAGATGACAATTATGGTTGCAGAAAATCAGCTTGTCCACAAACGAATTCGACTGAGAATTCCTCAAGAATATCATCAGGAACCTGTGATTTCGCGTTTAGTATCAAACTACGGTTTAACAGTGAATATCGCGGCTGCGATGCTCGGTTCTAATGGTATTGGTGATGGTTGGTTTGACTTAGATTTACAAGGAAGTTGCGAACAAATCGAGAGCGCCTTAATCTACATCAACGATCTAGATTTAGAAATTTGGCATGACATCAATACAGGCGATTACTAATACCATTTTGGATGCGTGGATTTTGGATTGGGAAAGCTTTACCCGGACTAAATTTCACTTTCAACTTGATATAATTCATAATTTGTGCTTGATGAATTATTAGTGACTATGTTTGAAAGTAGCAGTACCACAAAAGTTCGCTTGCGTTTGCATATTCCTTCTTTTTACAAAGAAGAACCTGTAATTTCTCGACTAATTGCCAGTCATGGCTTAGTTGTTAACATTACAGGAGCAGTGCTGGGAAAACACACAAATGGAGAGGGACGATTTGACTTAGAAATTCGTGGAACTGTGCCACAACTTTGGCATGGTTTGAATTACTTGGAATCTCTAAATCTGAAAATTGAGGGTAAGCCTCATACGGATGGAGATGGTTGGTACTGCTAGGTCAGTCATCGCTTAACCGCAAACAGTTGTTAGGGCATAAAAAATCAACACAAAGCGATCGAGAAATGAATGCTTAGATTTCATAATGCCAAAGTTCTTCTTCTTTCAAGACAATCCTATGTAGGGGAAGACGATGAATCAAACCCTGTTCTTCCAACTGAGTAAGGATACGAGTAATCGTTACGCGAGTTGAATTGAGCATATCCGCAATGTCTTGGTGAGTGAGGCGTAGATCAATGAGATTTCCCGATGCTACTTCACGACCAAATTTTTTAGCTAACCAAGTCAGCAGCTTAACAACCATAATCTCTACTGTTTTATGACTGCGAATTATCATCAGTTCTTCTGCTTGTTGAATGTGAGCAAGCAATACCTGTGTCAGTGGGAACCACCCATCTAAGGGTAGTGCTACTGCTTCAACTTTAGTCAAACACTCAATTTGATAGGGATCGACTCCAGAAAAAGCTTGGCTGACAATATCTCCCGGTCCCCAAATTCCTAAGGTGACAAGTGTACCGTCTTCATGCCAAGTGATAACTCTCACCACTCCTGTTTCAATTTTCCACAAACTATTTTCTTTCAGAGGTAGCGATGAGCGGGTCTTAAAGCTTTTTCTAGTGGTTTGACTAGATGAATTGGGAAAATGTGATGAAATAGACATTGTTGTTTAAATTACTTCTTTCCGATAAAAAAACCGTAGTTTCTAAATATATCAATTTTTTGAAGGAGATCGCTATGGGAATTGCAGTTGAAAATGTAACTAAGCAGTACGGCTCTTTTTATGCTGTTGACGATGTAAGTTTGGAGGTCAAAACAGGGTCTTTAGTAGCTCTTTTAGGTCCGTCAGGATCTGGGAAATCGACTTTACTGCGAATGATAGCCGGATTGGAAGTACCTGATTCCGGTCATGTTTGGTTGGTTGGAGAGGATGCCACTTACAAATCAGTACAAGAACGTCAGATAGGGTTTGTATTTCAACATTATGCCCTATTTAAGCACATGACGGTGCGTCAGAACGTCGCCTTTGCACTAGAAATCCGCAAGTTCCCTAAAAATAGGATTCAGGATAGAGTTGCAGAACTTTTGGAATTAGTTCAGTTGGGGGGTTTTGGGGAACGCTATCCCTCACAACTTTCTGGAGGTCAGCGTCAGAGAGTAGCATTAGCAAGAGCATTGGCAGTGCAGCCAAGAATATTGCTTTTAGATGAACCTTTTGGGGCGTTAGATGCGAAAGTCCGCAAGGAATTGAGAATGTGGTTGAGACAACTGCATGAAGAGGTGCATGTGACAACCGTATTTGTGACCCACGACCAAGAGGAAGCGATGGAAGTTTCCGATCAAATTGTAGTGATGAATAAAGGTCGTGTAGAGCAAATGGGTACACCTGCTGAGATTTACGACCACCCAGCCACACCTTTTGTCATGAGCTTTATTGGTCCGGTCAATATTCTTCCCAGTAACGCTGGTATTGTGGCAAATAAAGATTTTGTCACTCCATCAAGCCATCAAGTTTTCTTACGTCCTCATGATGTCGCGATTAAAACTAGCGCTACTGAAGAAAATTCTGTGTCGGCTAAGGTGTACCGGATTATTAACTTAGGTTGGGAAATTCGGGTAGAGTTAGTTCTTCAGTCTGGAGAACCGGTCATTGCTTACTTAACTCGCGAGCAGTTTAATCAGCTTAAGATAAAGGAAGGACAGCAAGTGTTTTTTAAACCCAAGCAGGCAAAAGTTTTCCCAGCTTATGCTGTAAGTTGATATTCAAGGGTGTAATTTACAATCGTTCTACGCGTGTAGAGAGGTAGCCTATCAATAGGAG
The DNA here is from genome assembly GCF_000346485.2 of Scytonema hofmannii PCC 7110. NCBI lineage: Bacteria > Bacillati > Cyanobacteriota > Cyanophyceae > Nostocales > Scytonemataceae > Scytonema > Scytonema hofmannii. The sequence continues at coordinate 11,100,613 of NZ_KQ976354.1, read as the reverse complement.
AGACGTAGTATGCTACCTCTCTACATGAATTTTTACCTGTTTTGTTCTATTTAGGAGAAATATTACTTTTACATAAAAAAGCGGCTGCAATATGTGTGTATAAAAATACTGGTGAGTGTAAACATAATAATATTGTAAAATATATACATATATATTTTATAGAATCGTCAAACAAATAATATGCATACAAGTATTGATATAAACAACAGTATTAGCGTGAATGATATTAGCCATCAAATGTACCAGTTAATCTCTGAGTTGTATCCTATTTGTCGTAGCATTACTGGCGAGGGCTTACGAAAAACAATGGATATTATTCACAAATATATTCCCTTAGTTATGCATAATGTACCCACAGGTACTCAAGTCTTTGACTGGACTGTTCCTAAAGAGTGGAATATAAAAGATGCTTATATTAAAAATTCCCAAGGCGAAAAAATTATAGATTTTAATCAATCAAACCTTCATGTAGTTAATTACAGCGTAAATATTCATGAAAAAATGCCTTTAGAGGATTTAAAGGCACATCTTTTTACATTACCCGATCGCCCTAATTGGATTCCTTATAGAACTTCCTACTACACAGAGAACTGGGGATTTTGTATCACCCATAACCAATTATTAGAATTAAAAGAAGAAGAGTATGAAGTTTACATCGATTCTTCTTTAGAAAATGGTCATTTAACTTACGGAGAGTGTTACATTAGAGGCGAAAAAGCAGATGAGGTTCTGATTTCATGTCACACCTGCCACCCATCTCTTTGTAATGACAATCTTTCCGGTATAGCACTAGCAACGTTCTTAGCCAAACATCTCACCCAACTTTCGCCTTCTTACTCCTATCGTTTTCTCTTTATTCCTGGAACCATTGGTTCCATTACCTGGCTTGCTTTAAATGAAGCAAATGTTGACAAAATTAAACATGGTTTGGTTGTAACTTGTGTGGGCGATCCGGGTAAGTCTCACTACAAAAAAAGCCGTCGAGGTAATGCCGATATTGATAAAGCCGTTATTCATGTGTTGAAACACTCCAGTCAAGATTATGAAATTATGGACTTTTCTCCCTACGGTTATGATGAACGGCAATTTTGCTCTCCAGGATTTAATCTTCCTATGGGCTGTTTTATGCGATCGCCTCATGGTACTTATCCCCAATATCATACATCTGCAGACAATTTGGAGCTTGTAAAACCTCAATATCTTGCCGATTCATTATCAAAACTTTTGTCAGTTTTACAAATTATAGAAAACAATAAAAAATACTTAAATCAAAACCCTAAATGTGAGCCGCAGTTGGGTAAAAGAGGACTATATAGTGCCCTCGGCGGGCAGACTGATACCAAAAAAAATGAAATGGCTATGTTGTGGATTTTAAATTTGTCTGATGGCAATCATACACTGCTAGATATTTCGGAAAAATCAGGATTAGAGTTTGATTTTATTAATAAAACAGCAGATACATTGTTACAATTCAATTTATTGAAAGAAGGTTCTGAATAAAAATTTTGCTATGAGAAAGCTAGATTTCCTCAGCTTTCTAGTTTACTATTCAAGTTAAAAAACTACTTTACGGCAATAGAAAGCTTCCGCATACTTATTAGGCGCATTAGATTCAATTCCTCGCAGTCTTAGAATTGATAAAAATGTTTCTTCTGTAAACCATTGTTTGTGGTTTTGCGATGGAAAGCTATCAATAATATAGTTGATTTTGTCTTGGCAAATGTCCTCAGTTAAATGAACAAAGAAATTAGGATTTCCTAAATCTCCATCATACTTAGGTATTTCATATTCTAGTATGAAATGATTCCTAAATGTATTCCAGGTAAAATCAGAAATTAAGCGATGATCTTGATGCAGGTCATGACGATAATGTGTAAAAATTAAATCAGGATGATAATCTCGCTTTAATTCTTCGAAAAATTGTTTAATTTCAATTCCCACGAAAGGAAAACAACCGTCCTGAAATTGTTTGATAATTATATTTTTTTCTGAGACTTTTTCTAAAAACTTATTAGCACTATGATAAGCTTCTTTTTCTCTTTGTAAGTTGGAACTAAAGACAACCCAATAAAACACAAGATTTGGGTAACTTTCTATCAATCTTAAGATTGTACCTCCACAACCAATTTCTATATCATCGCAATGCGCTCCTAAACACAAAACTTTATAACTTGAGTTATTTTTTTGTTCAAAATTGAATTTAAGCATAATTGCTGATTTGTGATTGTTAGGGAATACTTTGTCTGCACCTCGTCACCCATAGGCTTCCTATGGCTACACTTACAAAGACAATTCCATGGATGTAGAGACGTTGCAGTGCAACGTCTCTACATCTTGTGGGTTTATGTAACCACAAGCTTTAGTCTGTCGGGTAAAGGCGTGCAAGATTTGAGTTAAGCTAATTTTAATGGTATAGAATCATTAGCAACATGATGAAGCCGACTATAATCCAAAGATTTTGCCTTCCTTTCAAGATTCCATACTGCCCAAGGAGCGTTACCTTGACAATACATATCATCTAACTGCTGTTGCTCTTTAAATGTATCCATACACGCCCAAAAGCCACTGTATTTATAAGCAACTAGCTGTTTTAAATTAATTAGTCTTTGAAATGGTTCGTTCACTAATTCTTCTCCAGCTTGAATATATTTAAAGATATCTTTCTTAAATACAAAGAAACCTCCATTTATCCGAATGCCGGCTTGCTGAACATTTTGGATATCACTTACCAAACCATTTTCTTCCATTGAAACTAAATGAAAGCTTTGCGATGGTTTGACGCACAGAAAGCTAGCTATTTTGTTATGTTTATGAAAGTCTTCAATTATGTCAGGTAGATGTAAATCTGTTAAACCGTCGCTATAGTTAGCTAAAAATACCTCTTCCCCTTCTAAGTATTCTTCAACAGCCTTGAATCTTTGACCAATATTTGAAGTCAACCCTGTATCGACAAAAGTAATTTTCCAATCTTCAATATCACTATTTAGAAGTTGGATTTTTTTGCCTCCTTCTTGTAAGGTAAAATCATTGGAAATACACTCATCATAATTGAGAAAGTAATTCTTAATAACATCTGCTTTATAACCAAGACACAAAATAAAATCTTTGTGTCCGTAGTGGGCATAGTATTTCATCACATGCCACAATATCGGTCTGTAGCCAATATTAACCATAGGCTTGGGGACATTAGCAAAAAATTCTCTTAATCTTGTTCCTAAACCACCGCAGAATAAAACTACTTTCATCGGAATTTTCCTTCCTTACTTATGATGAAATTTCAATTAGTTGTGAGTTGATTTCTAATTGACTCAAGAATAGACATTAACTTCAGGAATCGGCACGATAAATTTACAACCCCAATCATGTACAAACAACATCTGCGACATAATTTCGTTTTTTAAATTCCAAGGTAAAATCAGTAAATAGTCAGGTTTTGTTTCTTGAATTTTGTCTGGATGAAAGATGGGTATATGAGTTCCTGGTAAGAATTTACCTTGTTTATATGGATTTCGGTCTACGGTGTAATCAATGAAATCTTCTCTAATTCCACAATAATTCAAAAGTGTGTTACCTTTACCAGGAGCGCCGTAACCAGCAATTGTTTTTCCCTGTCGTTTAGCTAAAATTAAAAATTCTAAAAGTTTGAATTTTGTTTCCTTAACTTTTTCACCAAATGAAAAATAATGTTTGATGTTGGTAAATCCAGCAGCTTCTTCCTTAGCTCTTAGTTCCATTACCTGTTGACTAATAGGTTTAGAAGTATCTTCTGCTTGTTTCGCATAAATTCTTAGAGAACCACCATGAGTTGATAATTCTTCTACATCAAAGATTGTTAAACCATGATGTGCAAAAATCTTTTCGACTGTCAGCAACGATAAGTAAGAGAAGTGTTCGTGATAAATGGTGTCGAACTGATTCTCCTCAATGAGTCGCATTAAATGAGGAAACTCCATGGTAATGATACCTTGAGGTTTAAGTAGAATTTTAGCGCCTCCGACAAAATCATTGATATCAGGTACGTGAGCAAGTACATTATTACCTATTAATAAATCGGCTTGCTTACCGCTAGCAGCTAATTCAGATGCTGTGTTTTTTCCAAAAAACTTGACAACTGTGGAAATACCTTTTTTAATAGCTACTTCAGCGACATTAGCTGCTGGTTCTATGCCTAGAACAGGGATGTTTTTTTCCAAAAAATATTGCAATAAGTAACCATCGTTACTAGCTATTTCCACAACTTGACTATATGAGTGCAACCCAAATCGCACTATTACCTTTTCGGTATAGTTTTTGGCGTGTTGTAGCCAAGAGTCAGAGTAAGACGAAAAGTAGGCATACTCGCTGAAGATGTCTTGCGGAGTGACATATTCCTGCAGTTGAACTAAAAAACAGCGATCGCATACGCATACGTGCAGCGGATAGAAAGCCTCCATTTGGTTTAGCTGTTCAAGTGATACGTAGCTTTCACAAAGCGGTGACATTCCCAAGTCAACAAAAGTGTGCTTTAATTTCGACCCACAAAATCGACAGCAACCACGATTCAGGGTTTTACCATTCTGTAGGTAGGACTCCAAAGTTGTCTTAATCATTTATTAGCTTCTCTAAGTGTTATGTGTAACTTGATAATAAAATCCTGCAACCGCAATAATTTCATGTCCATGTTGCATCAAGATTGGGGCTAATCACGAGCCGATATAACCTTCAGATCCAGTTACGAGTATTTTTATAGGTGTCAAATATGACTAAATCAAGTCAGGTTCTGTAAAATACCTCCCAAACTTACTACAAAACCATTTCCAAAGTAACGAGCCTTTCTTGCAGAAGAGCCACGTGCTACAGCCGGCTGTCCTCATGCTGTGATAGCAGCGCAATTGTTTATGAAAGAATAGTGTGCAACTGACCTGTTTGCGATCGCGTTCTGGAAAATGTATAATTTAACGTATAAGTTGTATAGTTTGAGTTTATTTATGCCTTTGGTTGCATGGAAGAATGCTCTGGTTACTGCAAATTCATTTCCCAAAGTAACGAGTCACCAAAGCAGGCTAGACTCTTAACAGCTTGATGGAGGCATTGCCCTTATGCAAAGGTAGAGAGATTAACCTAACTGCCTTTAGCAATAGGCGATCTGCCCAAATCAGTAGATTTGGATACTCACTAAAAGTCATCCTACTATTCATACTTTTCCCACTTTTCTGCCGCTAAAGATGAGCAATTTTACCGGATGAGCCTGATTATTAATCCTTTGATTTTATGACTTTTTTACATATCATCAACTCAATTAAACCCCTTCCAGTTTTCAATCTTGACGGAGTTTAATTGTAAGATAAACATATTTTTGATTAAATTGATCGCAATAACAAACTGGAAGATAAGAGTTTCGGCAATGGTTTACAAAGACTTCTTTATACAAAGTTAGGCTACTATTCAGAGTTTTCCTACTGTGCTGCCGCTAAAGATGAGCAACTTTATTGCACGATAATAATTATTATTGCTACTTAAGTGGATAAATTTTTTACATATCAAAAACTCAATTAATTGTCAGATCAATATATTTATGATTAAATAGAGCGCAATAACAAAATGAAAGATGAGGGTTTTAACAATAGTTTACAAAGACTTCTTTATACTTAACACTTCAATCTCATTTAACATGATATATATCTCACGGTAGAAGCTAGGGAAAAATTAGTAGTTTAATTTCTTGCTTATAACAAACTTAATTTATTCAATGCTGCCTTAAGTTGATAATATCTAGAGGTTCACAGTTTAGATTATGGCACGACGTTCGCTAAAGGCATCTACCGTAGGAATCGAGAAAGCAAAAAGGGCTTTTCAAATCCGAGAATGGACGCAAGAATATCTAGCTAGTGAGGTAGGACTAGAAACTCGTCAGCCAATTTGGAAGTTTTTTACAGGCAGACCGATTGAGCGTCATAGCTTTATGGAGATTTGCTTTCAACTTGGTTTAGATTGGCAAGAGATTGCTGAGCTACCGACAGGAGGCGCACCAACGGAAAAAAAGCTCGATTGGGACAACTGCCAGGATGTCGATGCTTTGGTGGAAATGGTGCGAAAGCAAAGAAGCGATAAAATTCAAGCCCAGTGCGCCACGATGCGGTTGTTAGATATTTCTCAACCGATTGAGCTAGAAGACATTTATGTCGATGTCAATATTCAGAACAATATTACAAGTCAAAGATGGTTAGATATCTTTGAATTACAAGGCTTATTTTGTGAAGAATTCCACTGCTTCCCTTGGGATCAAGTTTGTCAGGAACGAGTTCCTGCGATGCAGGCAGTGGCAACCTATCCCAAACTGATGGTGCTAGGCAAACCAGGGTCTGGTAAAACCACATTGTTACAACATATCGCCACGCAATGTAATCAAGGCAAGTTCCAAAGAGACCGGATTCCGATTTTTATCCGACTACAAAAGTTTGCTGAGCATACAAGAGAAACAGGGGACTTTAGTTTATTGAACTATATCAATCAAGAGCTTGCTGACTTCGGCATTGGCGACCAGCAAATCCAAACATTACTCGCTCATGGCAAACTGTTGATTCTACTAGATGGCTTGGATGAAATTCCAGAAGATGATAGCGCCGAAATAGTGAAAAAAATTCGCAAATTGTCTGAGGACTATTACAAAAATCAGTTTATTATCACCTGTCGGATTGGTACCCAGCAGTGTCTGTTTGACTCATTCACCGATATTGAGATTGCCGATTTTGATTCCTCCCAAATTGAAGCCTTTGTCTACAAATGGTTTGTCAGTCTTAGTAGGAATTGCACCGAACAAGCACTAGCGTTGGCTTGTCAATTCATGCAAAAGTTGCAGTTATCGGAAAATTGGCACATTCGAGAACTAGGTGTGTTACCGCTTTTGCTCAACCTGCTTTGTTGTGTGTTTCAAGACCGAGCGGACTTTCCTGCCAGACAGGTCGAACTTTACAAACATGGATTGGACCTTTTGCTCAATCGCTGGGATCGAGTGAGGAGCATTAAACGCGATAATATTTATCCTGATTTGTCTGTACCCCACAAGCTCAAACTGCTGAGTCAAATTGCCGCCATCACCTTTAAGCAAGAACGTTACTTTTTTACAAAAAGCAATGTCCGGCAATACATCGCGGACTATCTGCGTAACTTACCGACAGTCCAAGCTGATGAGCCCGAGGTACTGCAACTTAATAGTGAGGCAGTGCTGAAATCGTTCTTAGCACATGGACTACTGGTGGAACGGGCGCGGGGGATTTACTCGTTCTCACATCTCACGTTTCAAGAGTATTTAACGGCTAGAAACATTGTTACTAGACTTGAACCAGAGATATTAAAAGAAAAATTGATCGAGTTGGTCAGCCACGTGACCGAACCTCGTTGGCGCAAAATTTTTTTACTCACAGCTGATATGTTGGGTAATGCCCCTGACCTGCTCCAGTTACTCAAGCAACAGATTGATGCCCTTGTGGGCGCTGATGAGCAATTGCAGCAGTTCCTCATCTGGCTCAATCAGAAGTCCCTTTCCGTACAAGCTCCCTACAAAACAGCAGCTATTCGTGCCTTTTACCTGACACTGGTTCTTCCTCGCGATCTAAGCATAGCCCGTGACCTGACTCTCTCGGTTGCCATCGATCCGAGGCTTGCTGGTAATCTTGCCACTGATTTGAAGGTAGATCTGGCTCTTAACCGTGCGCTATCCCTCAGCCTTGCTCTGGCATCTGACGCGACTTTGGATCGAGTCCTTGCCCTAAATTTTGCTCTGACTTATGACATAGATATTTTCTGTGACTGTAAGTTCGAGCAATCGCTGCAACAACTTAAAAAACAACTACCAGCCCCAAATCAAAGCAGAGAAAGGTTAAAGAAATGGTGGAACGCTAACGGTCAGACTTGGATTGAGAAATTGAGGTCTCTAATGCTTCGGTGTCGCAATATACGTCATCAATGGCAGTTCAGCGACAAGCAAAAGGAATTACTTAAGCAGTACTACGCTGCTAACCAGTTGCTGGTGAATTGCCTCAAGGTCGCTTGTGACATCACTCCCACAGTGCGAGAGCAGATTTCGGAAACGTTGTTGTTGCCCATCACGAGGACATCAAGTGATGCAGTGGAAAATAATGTATATTTAGCAACAGGAAATGTGGTGAAGCTATGGTAGCCACGTATGATGTACCGGGTGGAGGTGACAAAAACAAACCAAACTTATACGTTAAGTCATACATTTTCAAAGACGCGATCGCAAACAAGCTGACGGCACACTGTTCTTTCATATACAGTTAGTTCCCCCTGGGGGGGATAATACGGAGTATGTTGCGAGTAGAAGTAGCTCGTCAGGAGTTAACGAATTTGCAGTGAATTGTAGGGGGTATTTTGCAAAATCTGACCTTGTCATCTTCTGGCTGTAGCCCTACAACGCTTGCAGGTTGGGAAGCAGTTACAGTCAAGGGCAAATTTTTCTTTATTGGAGAGCAAAAATTTTTTCTTAAAGGAGTTAGCTACGGTCCCTTTTCCACTGGCACACACGGTAAGCCTTTTCCAGAAAAAACAGTTGTGGAAAAAGACTTTGCCATGATGGCACAGTTGGGGGTTAACTGTCTGCGTATATATACTGTTCCACCTAATTGGCTTTTGGATCTAGCTTGTGCCTACGGTTTAAGGATGCTCATCGGTATCCCCTGGTCTCAGCATATCGCCTTTCTTGACTCATCTACAGTTCAGGCAGAAATCCGGAACTGCATTGCCACTGGAGTCGAAGCCTGCCGGAACCATCCTGCTGCCTTTGCCTATTTGGTGGGCAATGAGATTCCTGCGGATATTGTGCGTTGGCATGGTCAAAAACCGGTTCGTGCTTTTGTCGAAGAGTTAATGGCGGTAGCAAAAGACAGCGATCCAGAGGCTTTGGTCAGCTATGCCAATTACCCCTGTACCGAGTATTTAAATATTGACTTTACCGATTTTTTATGCTTTAACGTCTACCTGCATCAAGAAAAAGATTTTCGCCGCTACCTATCCCGACTCCATAATCTAGCGGGGGATAAACCTCTGGTGCTGAGTGAGTTTGGTGTTGACTCGATCCGTGAGGGAACCCAAGCGCAAGCCGAAATCCTCTCCCAGAAGTTGTCATCAAGCTTTGAGATGGGAGCAGCCGGGACGATAATTTTTTCCTGGACTGACGAGTGGTTTACCGGCGGGTATGCTGTACAAGACTGGGCTTTTGGCTTGGTTGATGCTGAACGTAACAAAAAGCCTTCGTTCGACATGGTGCAGCAGTATTACACAGCGCCTCTGCCACCAGTGTTACCTGAGTATCCTAAAGTCTCAGTGGTTATATGCGCTTACAATGCTGAGCGCACTATGGATAGTTGCCTAGCTTCTCTCAAGAATCTCAACTACCCCAACTATGAGGTCATTGTAGTCAATGATGGCTCGACTGACCGCACTCTAGAGATTACTCAACGCTATGACTATGTACGTCTGATTAGTCAGGAAAACAAGGGACTGAGTGCAGCACGCAATGTCGGCATTGCCGCCGCAACGGGCGAGATTGTTGCCTTTACCGATTCTGATTGTATGGCAGATCCAGACTGGCTCACCTATGTAGTAGCAAAGTTTCTCTCCTCTGGTTTGGCCGCAGTCGGTGGTCCAAACTTATCTCCTCCTGAGGACTCTCTTGTCCCTGCTTGCGTTGCTGTCTCTCCGGGCGTACCTACCCACGTACTTTTAAGCGATGAAGTTGCCGAACATATTGCAGGTTGCAACATGGCTTTTCGTCGGGAGGTTCTACAGGAAATTTGCGGCTTCGACCCGCAGTTTCGTGTTGCTGGTGACGATGTTGACCTCTGCTGGCGGCTGCAAGACAAAGGCTACACAATTGGCTTCAGCCCAGCTGCAATAGTGTGGCATTTTCGTCGTAACACGGTAGATGCGTATCTTAAGCAGCAACGAGGTTATGGCAAGGCGGAGGCCCTCGTTTATTTTAAGCATCCCTACCGCTTTAATCTTCTGGGACAACCTAGCTGGCTGGGGAGGATCTACGGAGACCTATCTTCTTATCTCCGTTTCGGTCAACCAGTGATCTATTCTGGGGTGTTTGGTCGCGGTTTGTTTCAAACCTTGTATGAGCCTCCTTCCTCCCTCATGTCTTTTCTACCCCTAACCTTAGAGTGGAATGTAGCCGCTGCCATCCTCTTTTTGTCTGGGCTTTTGTCTGGCCATCGCCCGTGGGTGGGTGCAGCAATGTTCATTATTTCTTGTATTTGGTGTGTAGCAGGTGCTCTACAGGCAGGCATCGATCCTCGTTTTCAAGGAGCGAGGGCACGCCTGCTTGTTGCTCTGTTGATCTACCTGGGTCCTCTTGTACGCAGTGTAGAGCGCTACCGATGGCGTATCAGAAGACTCACTAAGGTGGAGAAAATTCAGTTTGATGAGTTGTAAATCAAAAGTCAACTAGTTTTTAATAATTTTAAAAAAAATGGCTCAAACACTGACTCAAGTAGGGTTAATCAACTTTGATCGACCAGCATATAGACCAAATATCTCCTGGAGCGATCGCGCCTTTTGCTTATCCTATTGGACAGAGGCGGGGCTGGAGAAGGAAAAGTTGCTGCAAGAGGTCATAGATTTTCTCATACCCTACAAGTATTTCATCGCTGTCGATCGCGGGTGGAGCGGCTGGGATTTAGAAATTTACTGGGGGATTTGGTCAAAGGTTGAAGTTAAGGTATGTGCTGAAAATCATGGAGGAAATAAAAGACTTCTAAGAATGCGATGTGCGCTTAGGATGTCACAGTTAGCCACTATGGCTATGGCTGGCTATTCTCTTTTGACAGTTGTGGCACTTATTTTGGGAATGCCAGAATTAGCTACAGTTGCAGTTATAGCAGGTGTGCTCAACGCCGCCGTTATATTATATCAGAACTTTGGTTTGGGGCGTATTATCTATCAGGTGCTCTTGATTGTAACCAAAAAAATGCACCTGCTGCCGATACACACCACCGATGCTCAAGCTATGACCCCAAGTGCAATATTACATTCATAACTAAGGGAGTGGGGAATAGGGAGTAGGGAGTAGGTGGTAAGAAATTTTCATTAACTCGTTGTGGGCACTCGCCTGTGAGGATCTAGTGAGTGAATTGTTAAACGGGAGGTGAATCCGTAGATGAGGCAAGGGATTAAAGCGATGATACACCGATACGGGCGCTTGCTCCGGTATCCACTGCGCCAATGGCGCACCTTAATAGTAATCCTTGGTCTGGTGGCTGGCACTTCAGCCACTGCAACCCTTCAACCCTGGCCAATAAAAATTCTGGTGGATTATGCCCTCGGTCAAGCAGCTATCCCCCTGCCAGTTAACTCACTCTTTGGAAACTTCAACTTGTCCCTTACGCCGCCACTGCTAGTCGTTGTCGCTGCTCTTTGTAGCCTTGGGCTATATGCCCTGAACGCTACACTTGACACGGGTCTTAGCTGGGCTTGGAGCGCTGCTGGGCAAGGTATGGTCTACGAACTAGCCCAGAGCTTGTTCTATCGTCTTCAACGCCTTTCACTCCTGTTCCATAGCCAGCGCACCGTTGGCGATTCCCTAAGCCGTTTGACAGGTGATTCTTATTGCATTTACACCTTAATCGGTGCCGTGCTGATTTCACCCATACAGCACCTGCTGACGCTAGGAACTATTAGCATCGTCGCCTGGAATCTAAATCCTTTACTGACGCTGCTTTCGCTCTTGGTTGCGCCAATCATGGCTGCTTCCGCCCTCATGTTTGGTTCCCGCATCAAGCGCCGGACAAAGCTCAACCGCGAAGTGCAATCTCGCCTCACTAGTTTTGTCCACCAAACACTGACAGCAATCCCAATGATTCAGGCATATGTACGGGAGAGTTACAATACTAAACTGTTTCAGCACCTAGCGGCAGATGGAGTTGCGATCGCCCAACGCGAAACCCTGCTCAAGAGTGCTTACGGTCTTGCAAATGGTGCTGTGGCAACAATTTGTAATGCAGTTATCCTTTATGTGGGCGGGCAGCAGGTGTTATTAGGGGTCATGAGTGTTGGCAGCTTGCTCGTCTTCCTGGCATATCTACAGCCGATACAAGGAGCATTTAGGGGTCTGTTTGGGATCTACGGGAGCCTTAAGTCTGTGGAAGCCAATATAGATAGAGTGCTAGAGGTTTTGGATGCTAAAGATGGGGTACATGATGCTCCTGGAGCTAAACCATTGCCTGTTCGTCCTACAGGAGCGCGGGGACATATATGCCTGGAGGGAGTTACCTTTGGTTACAATCCTGGCTATCCCGTCCTCCAAGATATTACACTGGAAGCTCAACCGGGAGAAACCATTGCTCTGGTCGGTGCGACGGGTGCTGGTAAGAGTACTTTGGTCTCCCTAATTCCCCGCTTTTTTGACCCTTGGCAGGGAAGAGTCATCTTCGATGGGGCAGATGTTCGAAGCATAGAACTAAAAAGCCTGCGATCGCAAATAGCCCTAGTGCTACAGGAGCCGTTTCTCCTGCCGCTCTCGGTAGCACAAAATATTGCCTACGGGCGTCCTGGAGCAAGCCAGGAGGAGATTGTAGCCGCAGCCAAAGCGGCTAAAGCAGACGACTTCATCCGTCAGCTACCTCAGGGATATGACACTATTCTGAGTGAAAGAGGAGCAATCTTGTCCGGAGGGCAGAAACAGAGGCTGGCGATCGCACGGGCATTGCTACTGGATGCGCCGGTACTGATTCTTGATGAACCGACTTCCGCTCTGGATGCCCAAACTGAAGCACTGTTGCTAGAAGCTTTAGAGCGCTTGATGCAAGGGCGGACAGTTTTCATTATTGCCCATCGGCTCTCGACTATTCTCCGGGCAGATCGGATCGTAGTGCTCGAGCAGGGGAAGGTTGTAGAAACGGGAACGCACCAAGAGTTGCTTGCCACCTCTGGTATCTACAAGCATTTGCACTCCTTACAGTTTACCGATCCGCAGCAGGAGGTCGTCTTATGAAACAGTGGTGGCTGCGACTGGTACGCTACGCCCTGCTTCGTTGGCGCGGACTTGTGTTTGTGCTGCTGCTCATGCTCATGAATGTAGGGCTGAATGTGCTCAAGCCCTGGCCTTTGAAGCTGATCGTTGATTCCGTCCTGGGTAACCAATCCCTCCCACATACCATTGTTTGGTTCAAAACCTTCAGTGGTGCTGAATCAGACATTCAGTTGCTCGGTTGGTTAGCCGGTTCTACAATTGTGCTATTTTTGACTAGTGAGGGAGTTCGTCTGCTCCAGGACTATGTGGGAGCAGGCGTAGGAAGTCAAATGAGTTATGACTTGGGAGCGGCACTGTTCGATCGCCTGCAGCATCTTTCCCTGAGGTTTCATAACCAAAACCGGGCTGGAGACCTCGTCCGGCGAGTTATGACTGACAGCATCTGCATTCGGAATCTGGCGATGGGAGTTTTTCTGCCTGTAGTCACTTCCCTAGTGAGCCTGGTAGCCATGTTCGCCGTGATGTGGCAAATCAATCGCCTACTTTCACTGATCTCGTTGCTTGTTGCTCCCCCGATTGTGTTACTCATTTGGGTTTTTAACCAGCCCATGATTGAGCGTACCTATCAGCATCAACAATTTGAAGGCGAGATTATGGCGCTTAGCGAGCAGACCTTAACAGCACTACCGATTATTCAAGCATTTGGTCGCGAAGCACATGAAGATGAGCGCTTTTGCTACCTATCTCGCCAAGCACTTCAAGCTTATTTACATGCTATTCTTGCCCAGATGCAATTCAAAGTAGGGGTGAGTGGGGTAACTGCAGTGGGAACAGCAATCATCATGCTAGTAGGAGGCTTCCAGGTTCTGGATGGATCGCTCTCAATTGGTTCTTTACTGATCTTCCTTTCTTATCTCACTTCCCTGTATATGCCCATGGAGACTCTGGCTTATATGTCATCCGGTTTTGCTGCAGCTGCAGCTAGTGCTATGAGAGTGCTACAGGTGTTGGACACCAAGGATGAGGTGCAGGAGGTTACTGGTGCCAGCCCTCTGCGCTCACAACCAGGTAGAGCGAGGGGATACGTATGCCTAGAGGGAGTCACCTTCGGCTACGAGCAAGGGAGACCCGTACTCCAGGACGTTTCCTTTGAGGCACAGCCTGGAGAAACCATAGCGTTGATAGGAGAGACAGGAGTTGGTAAGAGTACCTTGGTTTCCCTCATTCCTCGTTTTTTCGATCCCTGGTCCGGACGAGTCCTCTTTGATGGGGTAGATATCCGCAGCGTACAACTGAAAAGTCTGCGCTCTCAGATTTCGCTAGTTCTACAGGAGCCATTTTTGCTGCCGCTAACCATCGCTGAGAACATTGCTTATGGCAGATCCAGTGCTAGCCGCGAAGCAATTGTCGCCGCCGCCCAAGCTGCGAATGCGGACAACTTTATTCAACGATTACCCCAAGGTTATGACACGGTCATTGGCGAGCGCGGTGCTACCCTTTCAGGGGGAGAGAAGCAACGGTTAGCGATCGCTCGTGCTCTGCTCAAGGATGCTCCAGTACTGATTCTGGATGAACCCACCTCTGCCCTAGATGCTCAAACCGAGTTTCTGCTGCTAGAGGCATTAGAACGACTGATGGCAGGACGAACTACATTTATTATTGCCCATCGCCTCTCGACAGTGCAAAGAGCAGACCGGATCGTGGTGTTGGAACAAGGACGAGTTGTGGAAAGCGGAACTCATCAAGCATTGCTCAACGCTCGTGGGCTGTACTATCGCCTGCACCAAATCCAGTCCAGCAGAGTGACAATTCATTCTGAATCAGCATAAACGAGGAGAGCAAAGGTGAATGACTTAACCAATCATCGCTCGGATTACAAGAACATTTCTGATTTCCCAGCGAATGTCCAAATTGGTTCAAATACAATTGTGATGGGCAATCTCGCGTTCAAGCGATTCCATAGCCACAGAGAACGGGGACTCATAATCGGCGATAACTGCACCATGGACGGCGTCCACTTCGATATTGGTGAGAAGGGACAGGTCGAGATTGGCGACTACTGCTACTTCACAAATGCTGTTCTCCTGTGCGAGTTAGAACTTCGCATTGGCAGCTACGTTGTGATTGGATGGAACGCAACACTGACTGATACAGACTTTCATCCCATCGCACCTGCTGAGCGCATTGCTGACGCAATAGCGTGCTCACCTCTGGGAAAAACCTTACCGCGACCGGAAATCGTCAAGCGACCCGTGGTTATTGAGGATGGCGTCTGGATCGGACCGAACGCCACAATCTTAAAGGGAGTCCATATTGGAGCGGGTGCTCTCGTGGAGGCGGGTGCAATGGTGAGCCGAGATGTACCGCCACGCAGCCGAGTTATGGGTAACCCGGCGCAGATTATTGGGGAGGTCTAACGGCGATATGGTTTCTACGCGCACTCTCTCCTGGGATTGGTATCCAGGAACAATTCCGGAAAACGTCATTCTTGATGAAACTGCCTACGTTGAGACTACCTTTAGTTTTCACTTATACCGCAGCGAAGCACCAATGGGGGTCAAATACGGTCGCGGCGCTTCCACCTATCTGGGAACGATGTTTGATGTTGGTCCGCGTGGGCGAGTCAGCTTGGGCAACTATGCGCTTGTCCACGGTGCCAGGATTATTTGTGATTCTCAGATCGAGATCGGCGATTATGCCCTCATCTCTTGGAATGTTGTTCTCATGGACACCTATCGGCTACCGTTTGACCCAACAGAGCGGCAGCGCGAACTAGAACTTCTGCCATTTCGTTCGCCCCGACACATTGATGCAACGGTACCAGCGCAACCGATCTTCATCGGGTGTAACGTTTGGATCGGTTTTGATGCCTGCGTACTACCGGGCGTCACTATCGGAGAGGGGGCGATCGTCGGAGCACGGTCTGTTGTCACTCAGGATGTCCCTCCATATACCATTGTGGCTGGCAATCCTGCCCGTATCATTCGTCAGTTAGATGCAGGAGGTGTTGACCGTGAAGCATGAACGCCCCAGTAAGGGGAAAATTATAGTTTTTGGTATTCTATTTTGGTATCCCTTGGCAGGAGTGACTTACCAGTTCCTCCACTACTTGCTGGGGCTTCGTCGCCTGGGGTATGACGCTTATTATATAGAAGATTCCTGGCGTTGGATTTACAATCCCCGCATCAACGACCTTTCTCCAGATGCTACTGAGAATATCCAGCACATTGTCCCCATTTTAGAGGCGTATGGCTTTAAGGATCGCTGGGCATTTCGCGACTATCTGGGGGGTGAATGTTATGGCATGACTGAATCTCAAATTTTGCAATTATATAAGGAAGCAGACGCCTTCTTGAACGTAACGGGTGACCAGGAAATCCGCGACGAGCATTTGGCTTGCCACCGCCGCATCTATGTGGAATCCGATCCGGTGGCCTCTCAGATTCGGGTCGCTCAGGACGACAAAAAACTCATTGCTCATCTGTCCGCCCACGATACCCATTTCAGTTTTGGGGAAAATCTGGGAGCACCAGACTGTGGTGTTCCTGTCGGGCACTTTCAGTGGTTACCTACCCGTCAACCCATTATGTTGGATTTGTGGGAAACGTCAAATCCCCCACCAGGAATTGCTTACAACACCATCGCCACTTGGAATAACAAGGGAAAGGACATTACTTATCAGGGCAAAACTTACTACTGGCGCAAGGCGCGTGAATTAGAAAAATTTCTCGATCTTCCCAAAGCGCGTCCGTTGCAATTTGAGATGGCTACGAATGTGAGTGAGGATGAAAGAGAGAACGTGCGATGCCTGCTTCAGCAGCATGGTTGGAGCCAGGTGGATGCGGTGGAACTTTCTCAAGATATGAATAATTATTGCACTTATATCCAGCGATCGCGCGGGGAGTTCACGGTAGCAAAGGAGCAATATACGCGCCTCTTAAGTGGTTGGTTTAGCGATCGCTCTGCTTGCTATCTAGCTGCTGGTCGTCCTGTAATTACTCAGGAAACAGGATTTAGCAAATATCTGCCAACAGGTAAAGGACTTTTTGCCTTTAACACTATGGAGGATATTCTCACAGCACTCGACGCCATTGAAAGCGACTACAAAGGCAATTGCCAAGCAGCTCGCGAAATTGCCTCGGAGTACTTTGCTGCAGAGAAGGTGATTGGCAGTCTTATGGAGCGAGCGGGGTTTTAAGTATGGCACGCATTGTTGTTTGCGGATATATGATCCGACATCCCTTGGCTGGTAATCTTTTCGCCTACTTCCACTATGTGTTAGGGCTACATCTCCTAGGACATGAAGTCCTATACCTGGAAGAAAGCGGTTGGTCGCAGTCCTGCTATAACCCGATAAACCGCGATTACAGTGACGATCCACTCGTTGGTCTTCACGCAGTGCAAACATTTATAAACACATATGTCGCGAATGCCACTGTGTGCTATGTGAATCGGGACACGGGAACCGTCTATGGTGCGGATTGGCAAGAGGTAGAGCGAATGCTCAAGACAGCGGATTTGCTAATGAATATCGGTGGAGTTTGCTGGTTACCTGAATTTCTTCTGTGTAAGCGCCGATTATTGATCGATATGGACCCATTCTTTACTCAAACTGGGACATTCGCCGCAGAGGGTCGCAATGACTATCACGCCTACTTTAGTTATGGTGCTAATATTGGACAAAGCAATTGCGGTATTCCGAGTGATGGTATAACATGGCTCCCTACTGTACCGCCTGTTGTGCCGGAAATCTGGAGAAGCCCGGTACTTATTCCAGGACAGGGTAGCGAAGAGCAGGCAATCGCACCATTTACTACCATTGCCAACTGGAGTGCCTATGGTAAAATTATATACGAAGGCGAAAGTTACGGACAGAAAGATGAGGAATTCATGCGCCTGCTGGAACTTCCAAGCTACTGTACGCAGCCACTCGAACTCGCTCTTTCGGGCAAGGATAAAGAAATAGCAGAGATTGCGAAGTCTTTACAAACAGCAGGCTGGTTAGTTCGAGATGCCAGGGAAATTAGCGCTCACCTATCAACTTATATCACCTACATTACTGGCTCTCGCGGAGAATTTAGCGTTGCCAAACAAGCTTATGTCAAAACTGGCAGCGGTTGGTTTAGCGATCGCAGCGTTTGCTATCTCGCTGCGGGTCGCCCGGTCATCTTACAAGATACCGGATTTAGTGACTGGTTACAGACGGGTCGCGGCGTGCTGGCTTTTTCCTCCTTAAAAGAAGCAGTAGATTGCATAGATCGCGTCAATGCGGATTATCCGGCGCATTGCTTGGCAGCAAGGGAAATAGCCGAACAAACCTTTAGTTACAAAGTGGTGCTACCTCGACTATTAGAGACAGCAAACCATGCTCGAAACGAGTTAAGGAGGGTTGAGGTAAGATGAACGTCATTTTCGCGAGTGCTATCGGTCGTTTTCCTATAGGAGGCAATGCCTGGTCTGACCTACAATACCTTTTGGGTTTGCGATCGCTTGGGCATAATGTTTTTTATTTGGAAGAATGTGGACCGGAGTCGTGGGTTTACGACTGGGAGAGCGAGCAACTCACAACGGAATTGGACTATCCCACCAATTATGTCAGAAACTGTCTGGAACCGCTTGGTTTTGAAAACCAATGGATTTACCGGGCTGGCGATCGCTCAGTTGGGATGGAGGTTGACGCATTTCGGGATGTCTGTTCTCAGGCTGATTTGATGATTGTCCGTGGCTCACCAATTTCTCTCTGGAGAGAGGAATATGAGTTACCAAAGCGCCGCATTTATATTGATGCAGATCCCGGTTTTACTCAGATTAACATTGCTTGCGGTCATGGGGAATTAATCAACACCATCGAACGTTGCGATCGCCTCTTCACCATTGGGCAGCGCATTGGTGCTACAGATTGTCTTATCCCCACAATCGGCAAGCATTGGCTCTTGACATTACCTCCAGTAGCATTGTCTTACTGGCCAGTGACTGAAAACGATAGCTCCACCCACTTCAGTTCTATTATGCAGTGGCACAGTTATCGGGAGGTGGTCTACGAGGGAGTCACCTACGGTAACAAGGATAAAGAATTTCTCAAGTTCATTGATATACCGCAACTGACAAAACAACGGTTTCGGATTGCGCTGAGTGGCGGCTTTCCTAATGAGCTATCCCAGTACAGTTGGGAAGTCCTCCCCGGATGGATTGCGTCCTTTACACCAGACTCTTACCAGACATTCGTTCAAGAATCCCGTGCTGAGTTTGGAGTCGCAAAGCAGGGTTATGTTGCTACAAAGGGCGGTTGGTTTAGCGATCGCAGCGTCTGTTATCTAGCCTCTGGCAAGCCCGTTCTAGTTCAAGATACAGGCTTAAGCGATTGGCTGCCAGTAGGAGAAGGGATTTTAACCTTTTGCGACCAAAAGGAGGCATTAAAAGGTACAGAAGCTATCAACGCTGACTATGAAAGACATCAGTATGCAGCACGGCAGTTAGCAGAAGAATATTTTAACTCAGATAAAGTTCTGTCCTCGCTGCTAGAAGCAGCCATGAATTAATCATCAGATTCAATTTAGGAATATCAATATGCCAACAGTCACCATTGGATTTTTTCCTCGCGAACAGTTCTCATTAGCGGCAGAATCGTTGCAGCGAATTTTTGACTGCACGCATATTCCTTTTAATTTAATTGCGATCGACTGCAACACTCCTGAAGTTTACTGGAAGCAAATAGAACAGGTGATTAAGGGACGTAGCAATGTCAAAGTCATTTCTAAAGATTATTATTTGATGCCCAACCAATCAAGAAATCTAGTGCTCCAGGAATCTAATTCTCATGATGATTTCTTGTGTTTCATCGAAAATGATGTTCTCGTAGAAGAAGATTGGCTATCTTATCTCATCCAGGCTTGCGAAGAACATCCAGCTGATGTAGCCATTCCTCGTATTATCGAAGGTCGTTTGGGTGCAACTAAAATTCACTGGGACCCAAACTTAGGTCAAGTCCGTTCAGTAGAAACAACAGATGGGATCGAGTTGGAAATTTTGCCACCTACAGGGGATCTACAACTCGATTTAGGTTCCCATCGTCGAACGCTAGAGTTGTCTGGAGAGGTTCATTGTCAACTTTACCGTCGAAGTGTGTTCGAGCGAGTGAATCCTTTTGATGATGTCATCTATTTAGACTGGATTGATTCTAGCATGGCTTTGTATAAAGCTAACATCTCAGTGGTGTTTGAACCGAAGTCTGTTGTTCATTTCTGGCATCCTTTTCCTCCAGAACTTGATGACCTAGATTATTTCTTAAGAAGATGGGATCTTCAACAAGCCGCAAATGAGTTAGAGCGGATTCAAAAAAAGTGGAATCTAGCTCAAATGACAGCAGATTTATTTTTCGTTGAAGAGCGAAATCGCATTGCTCGTATGTATGATTTGAGGGAGGAACTGAAAGCTCTGTTCTCACCACAGGAATCTTTCATCTTAGTTGATGAGAATTGCCTGTATGGCAACAAAATCATCACAGATTTTCAGACTATCCCCTTTACCGAACGCAATGGACAGTATTGGGGAGTTCCAACAGATGACAATATGGCAATTCAAGAATTTGAGCGATTGCACCAAACTGGTGTCTGTGCAATTGTCTTCCTTTGGACTGCTTTTTGGTGGCTGGAGTACTTTACGGGATTTTATGACTATTTGCGTCAAAAGTTTCCTTACTTATTAAAAAACGATTGTGTCATTGTGTTTGGCTTACGGTAAAAGAAAAAGTATATGCAAAAAACTCTAGCCAGTATCATCATTACCAATTATAATTATGGACGTTTTCTGCCTGAGGCAATTGACAGTGCTCTAAATCAAAGCTATCAGCCTACAGAAATCATTGTGGTTGATGATGGTTCAACCGATAACTCACAACAAATTATTGCCAGTTATGGAGACAAAATTGTCCCCATATTAAAAGAGAACGGTGGACAAGCTTCTGCATTCAATACGGGTTTTGCTACTAGTGGTGGTGAGGTTATATGCTTCTTAGATTCAGATGATGTTTTGCTACCGAGTGGTATTGAAAAAGCAGTTCAAATATTGCAAAATGACCCACACGCAGTTAAGGTTCATTGGCCTTTGCGTGTCATTGATGTTGATAGCAACTTACTAGAAAAAATTGATTGTGAAGATATTTTGCCAGAAGGAAATTTGTATAACGAGCAGCTTAAATATGGTATCGAAGGTCATATTTTTCCACCTACCAGTGGGAACGTTTGGTTACGCAGGTATTTAGAGAAAATTTTACCTATGCCTGAAGAGAACTATCGATTAAATGCAGAATCATACCTGGGCTTTTTAGCTCCTTTTTCTGGCAGTATAAAACGCATTAATGACTATCAGTCACTATACCGCATTCACGGTCGTAATGGTACAAATAAGCGGACTTATAGCTGGCGACTTAACCACTATTATTATGAAGAGAAAGTTCTAAGGGAATATTTACAGAAACAAGGCATTAAAGTTAATGGTGCATTTGAATATAGGGAAGATTCTTGTTACAACTATCTTCAGAGTATGGTCAAGTTAGGAAAAGACTTAGGAGCTTTGATTGCACAAGGGCAGAATTATATTTTAGTTGACATGGACGAATTGGGTCATCATCAGCTACTTGAAAATTGCCAAGCGATTCCTTTTTTAGAAAAAGAGGGTGTGTATTGGGGACCTCCTAGTGACGATACTATAGCAATTCAGGAATTTGAGCGACTGCACCGTGAAGGCGCAAGTTTCATCGTGTTTGCATGGCCAGCTTTTTGGTGGTTTGACTACTATGCTAAATTTGCTAGCTATTTGCGTAGCAAGTTTCGCTGTGTTTTGGATTGCGATCGCTTGGTTGTGTTTGATTTGCGGTTAGCCGCTTGATACTATAGCAGTCCTATTTGAGTTGTATAATTATGAACCGCAAAGACGCAAAGAGCGCTAAGAAAAGAGAGAAGATCGCATTTTACAGATGATTTAGGAGTGGTATATCTGGGCGTTATTAACAAAGAGAGGTGAGTAAAAACAAAATGTTACCTAAAACCAAAGTTACCATAGCAATTCCAACCTACAATCGCTCGAAGTTACTCAAAATTAGTCTTGAAAGCGCACTGGCACAGGACTATCCTGATTTTCAAGTTCTTGTATTAGATAATGCTTCTAGCGATGATACGGAAGCAGTTGTTCGCTCATTTGAAGATTCGCGTATCGCTTATGTACGTAATGAAAGCAACATTGGAATATTTGGCAATTGGCAGAGGACTGTTGAACTCAACTCTAGCCCCTATCTAAGCATTTTGTCAGACGATGATGTACTGCTGCCCAACTTCATCCACGAATCTGTTCTAGCATTAGACAACCATCCACAGACTGGACTCTCAGCTGCCCAAGCCGAATTTATTAATATGAACGGTGTTACACTGCAAGTGGCAGGTACAGAGCTGTCAGATAAGTTACCACAAGGGCTAGTCTCCGGTATAGAGTTCATCCATCAAATTGTTGATGGGCGAAAATGGATTCTGCGTACCTCAGCGGTCATGTTTCGCGCTGATGCACTAAGAGAAGTTGGCGGCTTCGACCTAACTCACACTAAGTACTTGCTAGATTTGAACTTATACTTGCGGATGGCAGCGCAATTCGATTTCGTCTTTATTGCTAAAGAACTGGCTCAAGTCCGATTCCATGTCGAACAGGATTCCCAGGTTAGCTTTCACTCCCCTGGAGGAATAGGAGCGCTGGCTGTGATGGCAGAACGTACTGATGCGATCGCCTATCTGCTACAGTCACCGCGTGCAGAGAGTGCATCCTATCGTCGATGGCTATCAGATCGCCTGTTGTACATCAGTATGCGCCGCAGTGAGTGTACGTCTGGGCTGGTACCCGAACTCAATCTGAGTTGGTCGGAACGACTGCGAATTGCCATTCAGGAAATTGTAGCCGTGATTCCTACAGGGAAGCGTTTTATTTTGGTTGATGAAAATCAATGGGGTGAGGATATTTTACTAGAATTCTGCGCTCTTCCCTTTCTCGAACATGAGGGTCAGTACTGGGGATATCCACCTGATGACCAAACTGCTATCCGAGAAATGGAACGAATGCGTCAAGAAGGAGCAAGCTTCATGGTCATCGGTTGGCCAGCGTTCTGGTGGCTTGATTACTACTCTCAACTGAGAAATTATCTCAGTTCAAATTTCCGTTGCGTTTTGCACAACAGTCGCCTGATTGTGTTCGACCTGGGACCATGAGGTTTTCTAACATTAACGTGAGGTGAGCGCCTTAGGCTGCACTCGCTTGTAGTGAACTGCAAACTGACTGGATGAAGCGATGGCGATCTGGCATAAGGAAAAAAATAAATTTAAAACCGGAGTTCAATGGCTAGCTTGGCCAGTAGCTCTGGCTTTTGTCGGTGTCAGTGGCTGGCTGACTTATTTCCTAGTTATGAATCAACCTCCCGAGCCAGTGGCAGTACGCTTGCTCACTGTAAAGCGAGGCAATGTTGAAACCACAGTTACAGAGAGTGGTACTGTTGAACTGCGCGAACAACGAGTTCTCAAGTCACCAACAGAGGGTGCAGTTGATCGGGTACTAGTCAAGCCAGGGGACAACGTCAGGGCTGGTCAAGTACTACTCACCCTGCGCTACCCCGAGCGAAAAATTGCTCTTGCCAAGCAACAGTTGCAGATTCAGCAAGAGAAACTTAAGCTAGTACGCAGCCAGCAGAAAATTACTGAGTCTCAGGAAAAGCTAATAGCTGAGGAACGGGAACTCCAGAAACTGACCCCTTTGATGAAAGAAGGAGCGATCGCAAGACAACTCTTCCTAGCGCAGGAAGACAAAGTCCGCGAAGCTCTGGCTAACCTGCGAGATGCTCAACAAGAAGCTGGTGAAACTACTTTTGAACTACAGAGTCTGAAGCTGGATCGCCAAGTCATTCAGCAGCAACTCCAAGACGCTACTGTAACTGCACCACTGAATGGCGTAGTTCTGGGTGTCAATGTTAAGGACGGTGATGGGGTTGAGTTAAGGACTAATCTGCTCACCCTAGGTGACCCCAAGCAAGTACGGGTAAAGCTCCAGCTTTCTACCCTCAACGCTAGTCGAGTTCGAGTCAACCAAGTTACCCGTGTCAGTGCGATCGGACCTAATCCACAAACATTCAGTGGATACGTACAAAGTTTGTATCCTCAAGCACTTACACCTGAAGAAACTCAGAAACAGGAGGGTGGCAGTCAAAACCAATCTACTCAAGCCACGGTACCTGCAATAGTGCGGCTTGATACCCCGACTCGCACGCTGCTCCCTGGTAGCCGAGTGAATGTTGAGATTGTTTTAGAGCAACAAGAAAACGTAGTTGTTTTAGACACAGAAGCTATTCAACGCTCTGACACGCATCCCTTTGTGTGGATTCGGGATAGTCAAAATAAAGCCCAAAAACGAACCATCAACCTCGGATTAGAGGGATTAGTGACCATAGAAGTAACTTCTGGGTTACGTACTGGCGAACAGGTCATAGTGCCACCCCCCCAGTCGCAATTAAAGCCAGGAACACCAGTCAAAAGTTGAAGCAAAGCGATTATTATGGGTCTTTCACCTTTAGACTTACTGGATATCACCTTTCGCTCCTTAGGTAGTAACCCTTTGCGTTCTACACTGACGACTCTAGGGGTGTTTATGGGTGTGGCTGCTGTCAGCGCTACGCTTCAAGTCGGTAACATTAGTCGGGCTGTAATTGCTCAGGAGCTGGCAAAGCGAGGCGCACCTCAGGTTTCAGTATACCCCAATAGGGATGGTGGTCGTACTACCCAACTCAAGTTGGAAGACATGGAATTCTTACGCGAGCGGATGGTGGGCTTGCGGGCAATTAGTTCTTTTAATTGGGCTGGTCCTACGCCAACTTTATTTCAGGACAAGGAGTTTGCTCCGCCCATGTCACCTGTTTCTCAAGATTTTTTGCTGACTTCAGGAAAAGCATTAGTGTCGGGGCGATTCTTTACGGCTAAAGATTTTGCTAACTACCGCCCTGTGGCTGTTATCGACCAACTGCTGGCAGAACAACTTTTCGGTGGGCAAACGGCTCTAGGTAAGATGATTTATGCTGGGAACAGACCTTATATCGTTGTGGGGGTGGTGACGACTAGTCTTGATATTAATGCACCTCCCGCAGGTCAACTCTATGTACCGATGTCTGTTTACAATGCCCTAACCGGTAGCCGCGACATTGGTAGCATCCAAATGCGTCCCTACAAACTTGAAGATGTAGACGCTTTGAGCCAGCAAGCTAAAGAACTGCTACAGAAGCGATTCCCCGGTCAAAAATTTAAGTCTTGGAACAATGTCTCAGATATCCTACAGCAGCAGCAAACTCTTGAGATGGCGTCCCAGGGACTGACTGTGGTGGGAGCGATCGCGTTGCTGGTTGGCGGTGTTGGAATTGCGAATATTATGATTGCCTCAGTGACGGAACGAACCACTGAAATTGGTTTGAGACGAGCTTTGGGCGCAACCCAGCAAGAAATCATGCTGCAGTTTATTTTGGAAGCGGCGCTTTTGAGTCTTATAGGAGGAACAGTAGGTCTTGGGGCGGTGCATGGATTGACGATTGTAGTTACCAATACCTTGAACTTGCCCTATCAGTTTGACAATAAGATCGCAGCACTGGCATTGGGATCGGCGCTACTGGTGGGGGTGGGCGCTGGTTTACCCCCTGCGTTGCGAGCCAGCCATCTTGACCCAGTTAAAGCCCTACGCTCAGAGTAATTGCTTTCATATGCAACTTGCAGATCCTAAAGCCTCTTGATTGGAGCTAATATCGTAAATCCTAAGCTACTCTGAAATCATGTCTTTTCACAAGAGGTAGTGATGAAATACAAAGTAGCACTTTACCGTTCAGAAGAGGGCATCAGCATTTCTGTCCCAGCACTTCCTGGTTGTTGGTCTGAAGGAGATACCGAGGAAGAAGCATTAGCGAATATTCAGGATGCAATCCGAGAATATTTAGCAGCCCTTGAAGATCGATTGCATGACGCAGAAATTCGTGAAATTGAGTTCCAGGTGTAAGCTGTGCCTCAACTTCCTGGTGTGAATCATACTAGAATGTGGGGTGGGCATCCTGCCTGCCCAAATTATGAAAAACAAAAAAGAGGTCTTCTTGACCTCTTGACAACTCCCTACAAATCGTTCTGATTGAAAAGAACTACAGCAAACCAGTGTTAGCACCTTGCTTACCAGTAGCAAGTTCAACCTTAACGATTTTGCCACCCATTTTTTGAATTCTTTGCTGTTCGCGGAACCAGTTTTCGTAGGGAACTAGCTTTGTGAAGTAGGTGTTTTGCAGTTCACGCTGAGTGCGAATTCGGGTTTGGCTAGGTACGCAAGCAGTAATTTTAAATGTCCGTGACATTGTGTTCGATCTCCTGTAGTGAAAGTGGAAACTTTTTTATCTCAAAAATTCTGTAAAGTGCAAATTCTTCTCTAATCACTCAAAGGCTGGAAATCAGGCGTCAATACCAGACCGCTAGCACTTAGCACTAGGAAAAGCCACAAACGTTCTAGCACTCACGATTGATTTCCAGTCCTTAAAGTTGCCGCACCTAAATTCTTAAGCGCAAACTGTTTCCTAGCTTAAGCCAGAGGAAATGTAGTCTAAGTAAACGCCCATTTCCTTACCAGCATCAGGACCTACCAAGCTAGCAGTGACTTCCTTGATTGCTTGGATAGCTTGTACGGTAGCACCAACAGGTACTCCCAAGGAGTTGTAGGTTTCTTTCAAACCATTGAGTACGCGCTCATCTAGGATAGATGGGTCGCCAGCTAACATAGCGTAAGTAGCATAGCGGAGGTAGTAATCCAAGTCGCGGATACAAGCAGCATAGCGACGTGTGGTGTACATGTTACCGCCGGGACGGGTGATATCAGAGTAAAGCAGGGACTTAGCCACAGCTTCTTTGATGATTGCAGATGCGTTAGCAGCAATGGTGGTAGCCGCACGTACTCGCAGTTCACCAGTTCCAAAATAAGCTCTGAGCTTTTCTAAAGCAGCAGTGTCGAGATACTTACCTTGAACGTCTGCAGTATTAATGACAGAGGTAATTGCGTCTTGAGCCATGTTGTTAATTCCTTATTTCCAACTGTATTGCAATACTTCTTGTTTGAGTCGGGAAACAACTTCACCTACTGCAAAGCACCAGCTAGGTAATCGAAGTAAGAGCTAGCTTCTGCTGCATCGTCAGAAGACAACAAAGTAGCAGCAACGTTCTTGAGAGCGCGGATACCTTCAGAAACGGCTTCGATAGGAGTACCGAGAGACTTGTACATTTCACGGACGCCTACAACACCGATTTCTTCGATAGGTGTTACATCACCAGCTACAACACCGTAGGTAACTAGACGGAGGTAATAATCTAGGTCGCGCAAGCAGGTTGCGGTCATTTCTTGACCGTAAGCATTGCCACCAGGCGAAACAACGTCAGGGCGCTTTTGGAACAACTGATCGCCAGCTTGCTTAACAATACGCTCGCGATTGTCTGTAATCACTTGAGCGATGCGAAGACGACGGTCACCACTGGTAACAAAGCTCTTGATCCGATCCAGTTCACCTGGGCTAAGATAACGAGCTTCTGCATCAGCATTCACGATGGACTTCGTGACAATACTCATTAATGGATTCCTCCAGAACTAATGAAACCAGAACTTTAGTTAAACTGGTGTGACTTTGATTCGGTTGACAGAGTTGGCTTGTGTCTCAAGTCGTACACAAGCTTTCTAACTCATCTACCTTCCGGAATTATTTTCGGGCATTCTGTTGAGCAATTATGACTCTTCTTAATAGTTTGTAATATTCTTTTTCATGTTTCCGATTGCGGCTGCAATCTGAGCAAACTATTAAGAATTATTGCAATAGTAAACTCAGCCATGAGTAATTAGTCATTTGTCAACTAATTACTCATGACTTGTTTGACCAAACTAGTAGGGTGGGCACTGCCCACCACTCAATGTTGCTGGTGGGCAGTGCCCACCCTACGCCTTGCAAGATCCCTGACTTCTGAAAGAAGTCGGGGATCTAACCTCTGCCCATTGCCTTTGCCTTAACGCAAATTAGACCGTCCTGTCAGCACAGCAGGAGATAGGCTAGACCAAGATTGCTTCACTAGGTCAGCGGCTGCCTTCACACTACCCAGGTAGTTACCTGCAGGTAGGGATGGGTAGCGTGGGTAAGGTACTACGTCTTCACCAAAGTACCGAGAGTACTCGGCACTATTGACGATCGCCTCCACAGCAACTTTCAAACCGCTATCAGCTAACAGTTTGTTGTAGGTGCGAATTTCCGCCTGGGTTGCTGGTGCGCGTCCCAAAATATGACGGAAGAGGAACTCAATAACTTTGGTGTTGGGATAGGGGGTGTAGAAGCGCTGGCGATAAATTTCTGAACTTGCCAGTTCGCGAACAAACTCTCGTACAGAAATTTCACCATTCCGCAGTCGGCTTTCCAAGTTAGTCCGGCGGAAGTTGGCAGGAACTTGACCGCTAAACACATCCATCACCTGAACGTAAATAGCGTTGATAACCTGCTGTATTTCGCCTTGGGTTGTGCCAACTGTAAAGCGGTAAATGCGTGCTGGCTTGCGGCGAGTTGTACCTACACCAACTTCCACTGACTGTCCGCGTCCATCATTAAAAGAACGACCCAGTTCAACAAACCGTGGCTTGCTCCCATCGATTTCACGACCTTTCGCTGCCAAATCTGCGATCGCTTTCGCTAAAATCGGTGTCTTGTCGCTACTGATACGCGGTTGTACGGTATCAAAACTGGGGACAACTATATCCTTAGTTTGCTTGGTTAGCTGGTTGTACAGTTTCTGTGTATTCGGGAAGTTAGCTGCAGGCAAGGTTGGGAAGCGGTTGTATGGGACTGTATCCTCACCAAAAGCTTGCAGGTATTCCTGAGAACTCAGCAGCGCCCCAATAAATGCACGCAAACCTTGAGTTGCCAGTAGTTGGTTGTACTTGCGAATTTCTGCTTGGTCAAGCGGTGCTCTTCCCAGGAAATGCTTGGTTCCTAGTTCAATCACCTTAGTATTGGGATAAGGAGTATAGAACTCTTTCAAGTAAAGTTGAGAATTCCCCAAACCTTCAATAAATTCCTTAACAGAAATTTCCCCGTTACCCAACTTACTTTCTAAACCCGAAAATTCGTTTTGGGCGATGTAAGGCTCAATATTGCGCTCGAAAACCTGGCGGTATGCCGCGCCGATAATAGTTTCTACAGAAACTTTATCGCTCGTAGCTGCTACCAACTTAAAGACTTTCGTTTGCTCGCGCTTTTTGCTAACACCTTGGTTAATGCGGAACTGAATATCTGGTTCTGTCCGCATTTGTTTAACAGCACCCAATTCCACAAAGCGTGGGGTTTCTCCCTTGTCAACCCTGACACCAATATCCTCGCCAATACTGCCAATACGCAGTTTCCGTAAAGCAGTCCCGCTAGGAGTCAGATAACGTTCGTAGGGAACAGTATCTTCACCAAATGCCTCGTTATACTCTAGGCTATCGATAATGGCATCAACGACAGCATAGAAACCTTTCTTCGAGGCAATATCAAAGTACTTATTATTTTCCTGACGACCGTAAGTGGGACGACCTAACAAACGACGGTGGATGTACTCAATTGCCTTACATACATAAAGCGAAGTCCAGTACATCTTGCGGAACAAGTCCGACTTAGCCAAAGCACGGACAAACTCCCGAACGGGAATTTCACCGTTTTCCAGCTTAATTTCCGCTACTTTCAGACGCTGACCTTCGTAAACGTCGCGACCAAACACTTGCAGGTAAGCACCTCGAATCACCGCTTGAGTAGAGCTTTCCGAGAACTTAACACTGGTTCCCGTGGGTGCTTTTTTACCTCTTGTACCGGGTAGTTGATCCAAACGGAATACCTTTGGTCCCAGACTACCGGGGAATTGACCTCTGGCTCTCGGATTGCTATTTTGGTTGTTGATACCAGGTCCAGAGTGAATCAGGATGCGTTTAGTATCTTTACCAAAAGGAGCAGGACGGTTGCTTGGGTTCCGAGTTTCTTTCGGGAAGATTGCCCCAAACTGAATTTCCAATGGGTCGTTACCGGAACCATATGGATGCTGGTCAGGTAGTGGTTGTTCGTAGTCAGCGAACAGTGTAATAAACTGAGGAACTTTGCGGAAAGGTGCGCTGTAGTTAAACAGGTCTTGCTGCGGTCCCCAGTTGCGACATTCTTGGGCTTCTTGACCCAAACCCCGGAGGTAGGGTACGGTTTCCTCACCAAAGTAATCGCTGTATTCTTCAGAATCTACCAAAGCATCAATGAGAGCCGATAGACCACCTCTAGAAACGATATCAAAGTACTTTTGTACTTCTTCTCGGCTACTTGGTCCTCGTCCTAAAAAGTGACGGAAAGCAAGTTCTAGGGCGCGACTGTTAATAAAGGGGAGGAAAAACTGTTTTTGATAAAGTGGAGATTTGCCCAGGCGGCGGACAAACTCTTTCATTGAGAGGGTGCCATTTTTCACCTGAGATTCCAGGTAAGAAATGGACTGACCGTAAGCACGAGTAATATCACGCTCAAAAATTTGCCGATAAGCCGCTTTTACGACTTCGGTTTTTTCTGTTGCTGACAATCCGGGCTTCATCACAAACTTAGGACGCCGTTCTGCCGCATTAAAGTAAATTTGTGGCAGTTCCAGACCCTGTTGGTCACTGGAAGGACGTTGACGTAATTTATTAGAAGGGCTGGGTGCTTTAAATTCTGTAATCAAAACATCCATGTACTGAGACACGATGTCTGTACCTTCTGGATTTTTGCGGAAATAAGAAAGCGCTGCGATTTTCATTTCCTGCAAAGCCACAATTGTCGCTTCACCGGAACAAGCGTTTTCAATAATTTCTCGCAAACCACGGGTATTTACAGCAATAATGTTGGGGTCACCAGCCACAATCGCATAAGTCACGTAGCGCAAAAACCACGATAAGTCCCGCAAACTCTTCGCCATGTTTGCTGGACCATAACGGGCAACGTTGATGGGTCGAAAACCCGGAGGAACTGGAGCACCCGGAGAGGAGTTAAAGATAGAGCGTAAGTTTTCTAAGAAACCACCACGAGATTCAACATAGGTGACAGTTCCCAACTTCATGCTTTCTCGTACATCCCCAGATGCAGCAACCGCCGCCATCTCAGGTTCCCTTGGCTTTTCTAAGAAAGACATTGGTGAACCACCGACGAAAATCCGGTTGGCAGCGCGAGAGACAATAATCTCGGAATTGTCCGTGAGCGTCTGGGCGATTTCTAGACGCTTCACACCCGATGCAAAATAATTTGCCAGTTCATTGAGTTCCCCAGCACCCAGAAAGCGATCTTGTTGCTCTGCTTGGGAAATTGTTGATACAGCTAGGGTTTGATATAGTTGCGGACGCGCAACTGAGCTTCCACCACTTGCCTTAACACTCATCGGATTTGTAAAACTCCCATCATAATTTTTTCTTGTGTTAAGTCTGGGTTGCTCTAGGCTTGACACGGGCGTGTTGTTATGCCTAAAGAGTGCCGCCTTAAAGACAAAGACTGCCAGAAAAAATTAACCCAGTCAGCTTTTAGATTAGAACGTTTTGCGTTTTATCAGGGGCTTTATTAAGAAGTGTGTAGAAACTATAGTTCTTTTGTATCAAACTATAAAGCAGTCACTCCAACCTCTCTGAGAACTCGTTGAACTTTTGTAAAAAAGTATTAAAATATTATTTCTTCCTGCATTCCCCATTGTCCATAACTGCTATTCCACAACAGGCAACAAAAGAGTGACAACGGTTCCTTGTCCTTCTTCACTTTCAATTTTTAAAGGGCAAGCCTGAAGTTGACAAACTTGGTGGGCAATTGCTAGCCCTAAACCAAACCCCCCTCTTGGTCGAGCATTATCCCCTCGATAAAAACGCTCTGTCACGCGCTTAAGTAATTCTGGTGTTATACCCTGCCCGTAATCTTGTACTTGTAAAGGAACATACTGATGCTGCTCGATCTCCACAGGTGCCAGGACATTCAAATGTACAACTTGAGAGTTAGGAGCGTATTTAATAGCATTATCAAGCAAGCTAAGGATGACTTGTCCTGTTAGCTCTGGATCGACCCAAATGGTAGGTACAGGGGAAGTAACACATAGCTCTAGTTTTAAATCTGCTTGCATGGCAGAGGGCTGCATCCGGAAAATACATTCTTGAGCGATCGCCACAACGGAAACTGCTTGAGGTTGAATCTGGAGTTGTCCTGCATCAACTTTAGATAGCAGAAGCAACCGCTCTACCAGGTGAGAGAGATAGTCTGTCTCACGACAAGAACGTTTCAGATAATTGAGCGCTTTATCTCCGGTTACCATACCATCAATTACTGCTTCCAACCCCAAACGCAAGCTCGTCAGTGGAGTTCGCAAATCATGAGAAACGTTTGCTACTAATTCTCGACGCGCTGTTTCTTGTGCTTGAAGAGCCATGAGCGTCTGCATGAGCTTGTGTGTCATTTGGTCGAGTAAACGACTCAGCTGAGCAAGTTCATCGTTACCTTTTAAAGCAGAGCGAGCGGTATAATCACCTGCTTCTAACTGTCGTGCTTGACGATGAAGAACTTGCAAGGGATTGGTCAAAGTTCGCGAGAGGAGCAAGCCAGCAGTTACAGCGACGGTCACAGCAACAATTGCCATTCCCATCACCAGTCCTTTGACTTGTTGGGCAAATTGTCTGGGACGTCTCAGAGGCATAGCAACATAAACTGCTCCTACAACTTGGTTACTGGTCACATCTCGAATAGGGGTTGTACTGTAGAGCCACCAAGGGTAGTGAGAATCTCCCTCCACCTGCAAACTACCCCTTTGAGCTACACCTGCTAAAGTTTTGAGGACTAAATCAGAAGGTATCTTGACAGGACGAGAATCTTGTACTCCCTGGCTAATTATCCTTACCTCTGTAGTATTATAAAAAACAACAACTTGTACTTTTCCTTGTTGGCTAGTTAAGCCAGCAAGCTGATTGACAATACTAAAATTGTTCTGGTTGATTTGTGCTTGGGTCGCCAAAGCATTTGCTTGCTGCTTCAAACTTGCTTGAGCATCCTGAACAAAAAACTGCTTCAGTGCTGTATCCAAAGTAAAGGAAAATGCAACAAAACTACCTAGAGTTACGCTTAGTAGAGTGAGTGTTAATCTGGTAGAAACGCTTTGCAACAGTTTCATTATTCGCTCACTTGAAAGCGATAACCAACTCCCCAAACAGTTTGAATATATTCAGGATGCGCTGAGTTTAATTCAATTTTTTCCCTTAACTTGCGAATGTAAACATCTACAATCCTGACATCGCCCTCAAAATCATATCCCCAAACTCGCTCTAGCAGTTCTTCACGAGTGTAAGCACGTCCCGGCGAAGAAGCTAACTGAGCTAACAAGTCAAATTCTTTGCCACGCAAATCCAACAACTTCCCTTTGAGGTATGCATGGTGCTGTTCGCAGTCAACTACAATACCACGCTTGCGTATGACATCACAATAACCTTGTGTGTATGCCCGTCGTAGCAGGGCTTTTATTCGTGCAACGAGTTCCTTTGCGCTGAACGGTTTGATAAGATAGTCGTCTGCACCGATTGCCAGTCCCTGAAGGCGATCGCTTTCTTCTGCTCGTGCTGTTAGCATCAAAACAGGCATGAAGTAACCTGATGTTCGTATTTGTTGGCATATTTGAAAACCGTTAACATCAGGCAACATAATATCTAATACTACTATATCTGGATGAAAACGTTGAACTTGAGCAATGCCCTCATAACCATTGATAGCCCTTAGACAGCGCCATCCTTCTTGCTCAATGTAAAGCTGCACCGTTTCTTGAAGACTGGTATCATCTTCAATAATTAGCACACTCGGAGTGGCTACCATAGTCTTATTTAAGATACTTAAGCCTTGTACTTTTATCATCTTCCTGTGTTTTGAGTGAATAGACAAGATTGTATTCAGTATTTAAGCAAAGTAGTAGGATGCCATAAGCGCATTTTCTCTGTGGATTTCTGAGTAATTGCTCCAAAACACCGTAACTATCCATAGGTATTTGTAATTTCCTTTATTAATAAGTCAAAGTTCCATTTGTTGCTTTGAGCTTCATTTTGATTGATAGATATTAAAAATGTGTGAATCCTTAGCAATTTGTTGAAGAGTCAAGACTGCGTAGGTTTTGCGGAAAAAATAAAAATGTGTTTGTTGGGTTTCGTTCCTCAACCCAACCTAATATTCGAGAACCCTTACAGTATTGGTTAAAGAGATATAAAACGCTCTTTTTTCTTTGACAACAGATTCACAGATTTTTAAAACTTTTGTATTAGAATGAGCAGTCGTCATCAATTTAGAGGATGTTCATCTATGTGGGTGCTTAAGAAAACACTGTTTGTCTGCATACTGCTCGTTTCTTTACTAATAGCTTTAGTTATAGAGACTACTTTTCTTCAATCAGTAAAAGCAGTTTCTCCTTCAGTAGAGATACCAATTTCCGATCGCGTCTACACCGCCGATCAATCCTCCAATACAGTTTCTGTCATTAACCCAGCAACCAATACTCTTGTGGGGCGAATTACTTTAGGAAATCCTCGCCCCAATGTTCTCAGCCCTTTGTATAAAGGAGAATTAAACGTTCATGGCTTGGGCTTCTCACCAGATCATCGGACGTTGGCTGTCATTTCAACTGGTTCTAATGCTGTCACACTAATTGATACAGCAACCAATGCCATTAAAGGAACAATTTACCTGGGGCGTTCACCACACGAAGGCTTCTTCACTCCTAACGGACAAGAACTGTGGGTTACTGTACGTGGTGAAGACTACATCTCTGTTATCGACCCTAAAGCATTGAAAGAGATACGCCAAGTCAAAGTGGCAAATGGTCCTGGTATGCTTATGTTTAGCCCCGATGGAAGTCGAGCTTTTGTTTGCTCTAGCTTTACACCAGAATTTGATGTAGTAAATACACGTTCTTACAAAGTGGAGAAGCGAATTCCTGTTGTCAGCCCATTTTGTCCAAATGTGGCAGTTACTCCTGATGGTGGAGAGGTTTGGTTTACCCATAAGGACATTGGAAAAGTTAGCATTCTTGATACTCAGAGCTTAACGGTTAAGACAACTCTAGAAACAGGTCCAATCACAAATCATGTCAACTTCGCTGATAACAGCAAAGGTAAGTTCGCTTATGTTACTGTAGGTGGGCTGAATCATGTAAAAGTCTATCAGCGCGGTACAAATCCTAACCTAGTTGCAACAATTCCCGTTGGCCAATTACCGCATGGAATTTGGTCTTCGGATGACGGTACGCGAGTGTACGTGGGACTGGAAAATGGAGATGCCGTTGATGTGATTGACACTATAGCGCAGCAACGGATCGAGCGCATACCTGTTGGTTATATGCCGCAAGCGCTGGTTTACGTCTCTAATGCCGTTCCTAAAGGTGAAGGTCGAGAAAATCTTCAATCCCCCAAGGAAAACCTTACCCTCAATATAGGGCTCAAATCACCAAAGCAAGGTAAAGCGATGGGTAATGTGACGATTCGCTCTCTCGGTTATTTAGATGGATTGGATATATTAGTTATGGAACTCTTGCCCAATCAAGAATATGGATTGTATCTTGTGGACGATAACCGTTCACCAGAAATCATTACTGCCTTACAAACTGATGCTAAAGGAAACGGAATGGGTCAAGCTACTGGGACACTCAGGGAAAGACTAGAGCTAATAACCCGTTCGGGAGTCAACAAGAACAAACTAGTCGTTTCACCTAGAAACTCTCAAAATCCCCTAAACGAATCAGTTTTGGTTATGCTTGAACCGTGTTGTTGATACAGTATTAACAAATTTTTTGAAATAATAAAATTAAGCCTGCGCGAGCAGGCTTTGTTTGTATCTCCAAGGTAGTAGTACTAGCTTGTGGTAACTACCAGTTGAAGCAACTGCCGTCTAGACTTATAGTCTAAGGGGGATCAAGATAGTTGTCCGAGGCTCACTATGTCCGATCAAACGATTAGCGCTGCTGTCGCTAAACTTTACAACACCTACCCCTTCCCCCCTGAACCATTATTGGACGAACCGCCCCCAGGTTACAATTGGCGCTGGAATTGGTTGGCTGCTTATAACTTTTGCACGGGTCAAAAACCTCACAAGCAGGATATCCGTATCTTGGATGCTGGCTGCGGTACGGGGGTGGGAACTGAGTATCTCGTTCACCTCAATCCTCATGCTCGTGTTGTCGGTATCGATCTTAGTGCTAATGCTTTGGCAGTGGCAAAAGAGCGTTGTCAGCGTTCTGGTACAAATCGTGTGGAGTTTCATCACCTGAGTTTGTATGACGTGGAACAGTTACCGGGTGAGTTTGATTTGATTAATTGTGTGGGTGTACTTCACCACTTACCCGATCCTATCCGTGGCATTCAATCTTTGGCGAAGAAGTTAGCTCCGGGTGGTTTGATGCATATCTTCGTATACGGAGAGTTGGGACGCTGGGAAATTCAACTCATGCAAAAAGCGATCGCACTCCTTCAAGGTGACAAGCGGGGCGATTACCGCGATGGTGTTCGAGTTGGACGGCAAATATTTGCTTCTTTACCAGATAATAACCGCATTCTTAAAAGAGAACGGGAACGATGGTTGTTGGAAAATCAACGGGATGAGTGCTTTGCTGATATGTACGTACATCCTCAGGAAATTGATTACAACATAGAAACTTTGTTTGAACTCATTGATGCTTCGGGGTTGGATTTTGTGGGTTTTTCCAATCCCAGTTTTTGGGAGTTGGGGAGACTTTTGAGTAAAGCACCGGAGTTAGTAGAGCGAACAAAAGAGTTGAGCGATCGCCAGCGTTATCGCTTAATAGAGTTATTAGATCCTGAAGTGAGTCACTACGAGTTTTTTTTGAACCGCCCACCGCTACCTAAAACAGATTGGTCAGCTTCAGACACAATACTAGCAGCAATTCCAGAAAGAAATCCATGCATAGAAGGTTTCCCCAGTCAATGTCTGTTGAACTACGATTACCAACTTGTTAATTTATTGGAAGCAGAGTTAAAGTTTTTACAAAGTTGTGATGGGAAATCAACAGTGGGAGAAATTTTGGCAAGCGTACAGTTAGAGTTAGATAGGGTGCGAGAGCTTCTTAAACAACAGTTAATTATGTTAAAGGGAGTAGGGAGTGGGGAATAGGGAGTAGGGGTAAGAAAATTTTTACCCACAAGCATTGTAAGCTCTTGCTTGTGCGTATCTAGGTTGAAATAATCACCTTGCCAACTTGAGATGCACAACACCACTAAAACGGTAAAATAAGAGTTAGAAGAATATTCGCGCTGTTAGATCCCCAAATTCTTCAAGAAGTCGGGGATCTAGGAGTTCATCAATGGATAAAAGGGTAAAAATTTATTCTTTTTACCCAAGTCTTGTGTATTAAAAATCTTTTTTATGCATTCGCATCTACTAAATTTTTTCTTCAGACAATAAGTTAATTGTTTTTTTCTAAAGTATTGTTACCCAATCGTGATATGATTCAGCTGGCTGAGCAAACAGTCAACACAAATAACTGTACTGGTTTCAACTCCCGTGAGCTTGTCAAACGACTCAATTAAATACACGCCGACAACAGGACAAGATTCAAAGCCCGGTTTGGAGAGCCCAGAACCGAAAAGCTCCTCAATGCAAGAGTTTTACCATCTCTACCGAGAAGTGTTACTCATCACTCTTGTATTGACAGGGATCGTATTTATCTCCGTATGGATTTTTTATTCCCGAAACGTTGCTCTGAATTATTTACTTGGAGCATGCACTGGTGTGGTTTACTTGAGGATGTTGGCAAAAGATGTTGAGCGTTTGAGCAGAGAAAATAGCCAGCTGAGCAAAACTCGGTTAGCTTTATTAGTAGGAGTTATTCTACTGGCATCACAGTGGAATAAACTGCAAATGTTGCCCATATTTTTGGGATTTCTCACTTATAAAGGTACGCTTCTCATCTACGTAGTTAGGGGGGCATTCATCCCTGACTCGTCAAAGCTCCACCAGACCTTAAAAGGCGATGGCGCGAGTGCTTTTCGGGAGGAAAATCCATAACGCGATACAGCTTTAGCCGTAATCGCTCACTTATCGCTTGCCTCTTTATCTCCAGTTAAGATTGGAGAAACGAATGACATGGAAAGAAAATGCTAAATTTTCTGAACGTTTTTTATTCCTTTCCTTTTGCCTCATTGGAAGTGGGTCATCATTTCTACTGGCAATTGGGTAACCTGAAACTGCACGGGCAGGTTTTTCTCACCTCTTGGTTTGTAATTGCTATTTTAGTAATAGCTTCACTAGCAGCTACTCGCAGCATCCAAAAAATTCCTAGCGGCATACAGAATCTCATGGAATATGCCCTGGAATTTATTCGAGATCTGGCAAAAAATCAAATAGGTGAGAAAGAGTACCGCCCCTGGGTGCCATTCATCGGCACGCTGTTTCTGTTTATCTTCGTATCGAATTGGTCAGGCGCTCTGATTCCTTGGAAGGTCCTCAAATTGCCGTCGGGAGAGTTGGCTGCTCCGACCAATGATATCAATACGACAGTAGCACTGGCGTTACTGACTTCATTAGCTTACTTTTACGCCGGTTTTAGCAAGCGCGGTTTGGGTTACTTTAAAAAGTATATAGAACCGACGCCCATTTTATTACCGATCGCGATTCTTGAAGATTTCACCAAGCCCCTATCCCTAAGCTTCCGTCTATTTGGTAACATTTTGGCGGATGAGTTAGTTGTGGCTGTGTTGGTTCTCTTGGTTCCTCTGTTCGTACCTCTGCCAGTCATGGCGTTGGGATTATTTACCAGTGCCATTCAAGCCTTGGTTTTTGCCACCCTAGCTGCGGCTTACGTTCACGAGGCACTAGAGGGACATGGTGGTGAAGAACACGAAGGTCATTGACCAACTCAATAAGATTTTAGATGCCTGAATATTAAGTTCAAGGCGCGATCTAAAATCTAAGAATCTCTCAAATCAAAACCCATTCATTTTGTAGTAAAGGTAAGGAAATCAAGATGGATCCATTAGTTTCTGCTGCTTCAGTTCTAGCTGCTGCTTTGGCGATTGGTTTGGCTGCGATTGGACCTGGTATTGGTCAAGGAAATGCTGCAGGTCAAGCAGTAGAAGGTATTGCCCGTCAGCCAGAAGCTGAAGGAAAAATTCGCGGAACTTTGCTGTTGACCCTAGCATTCATGGAATCTCTGACCATTTACGGTCTGGTAATTGCCCTAGTACTATTGTTTGCTAACCCATTTTCCTAAGAGTTAAAACTTGTCAGTTGTAGAGACGCGATGGTTCAAGTCTTGACAACTGACAAGACCTTTATAAGTTAGTCGATCCTTGATAGCTATAGGGTCTCTAAAATGAAAGGCTGGATGATTGTAGATGCCACAAAAACAGCGGTTCGAGCCGAATAAGGAGAGAAATGTTTGATTTCGATGCTACTTTGCCCGTAATGGCATTGCAGTTCCTGCTGTTGGCAGCTTTATTGAACGTCATTTTCTACAAGCCCCTTACCAAAGCGCTGGACGATCGGGAAAATTACATCCGAACGAATAATCTTGAAGCTAAAGAACGTTTGGCTAAAGCCGAGCGCTTAACTAAAGACTATGAGTTGCAGCTAGCCGACGCTCGCAGGCAAGCACAATCTGTTGTAGCACAAGCTCAGGCTGAAGCACAAAAGATAACTGCCGAAAAAGTGGCTGAGGCGGAAAAAGAAGCTCAGGCTCAGCGAGAACAGGTGGCTCAAGAAATAGACCAGCAAAAACAAGAGGCTTTGCGTTCATTAGAGCAACAAGTCGATGCTCTCAGTAGGCAAATTCTAGACAAACTACTGGAACCAACTTATTAGATAAAGCGGTTCTGTGTAAGCATACGCGCAACGGGGCGTTGCTCCGGTCAGCGCTTCATTCGAGTGTCAATTTGACACTTTTTCCCTTGGGGAAAATTCAACGTAACTAGCAAGGGAGCAGCGCAGTTGTAGATGGGTATCATAGGGACTGTTTTATTTTTAGCCACTGAGGCATTAGCAGGAACAGAATCGGAAGGTGGTTTCGGTCTGAACACGGACATCCTAGAAACCAACATCATTAACCTGGCGATTCTAGTTGGCGTATTATTCTACTTTGGACGTAATGTTTTAAGCAATACCCTGAACGAACGGCGCTCAAATATTGAAGCGACAATTCAGGAAGCAGAAGCGCGTGCAAAGGAGGCAGCGAGCGCCCTCTTTGAGGTTCAGCAAAGACTGACTCAGGCACAAGCAGAAGCACAGAAAATTCTCAAAGCGTCTGAAGAAAATGCTCGCGCATCTCGTGAAGCAATTCTGGCGGAGGCAGCTAAGGATGTGCAACGCTTGAAAGAAACAGCATCTCGGGATTTGGACGCGGAAAGGGATAAAGCGATCGCGTTCGTGAGAGCGCAAGTCGTCGCTATGGCATTGCAAAAAGTCGAGTCGCAACTACAGACTGGAATTGCCGACGATGCTCAACATAGATTAATCGATCGCAGCATAGCGCTACTCGGAGGGAGCTAATGACAAGCAAAATAGCAACATCTGAAATAGCCAATCCCTACGCCCAGGCGTTGATGTCACTAGCGCAAGCGAGAAACCTGACAGATCGTTGCGGCGAAGAAGTCCGTTCGTTACTTGGTTTGCTATCGGGAAGTGAGGAATTGCGAAGCTTTCTGATTAACCCGTTTGTGAAGCTAGAAGATAAAAAAGCTGTCATCACCCGCATCCTTGGAGATGGTGCTGATACCTACTTCCGGAATTTTTTACTGCTGCTGGTAGATAGAAGGCGGATTTCATTGCTCGAACCAATTTGTCAGCAATATTTAACGCTGTTGCGGCAACTAAAACAAACTGTTCTTGCGGAAGTAGTTTCTGCGGTTTCCCTCACTGAAGCACAGCAACAATCTGTCAGAGAAAAAGTCATTGCGTTGACTAATGCTCGTGAAGTGGAATTGGATACAAAAATTGACCGCGATTTGATTGGAGGTGTCATCATTAGAGTAGGATCTCAAGTGATTGACGCCAGTATACGGGGTCAGCTGCGCCGCTTATCATTACGCTTAACTAGCGGCTAATTAATGAGGGAGTGGGAATGGGGAATGGGGAATAGGAAATGGGGTAAGTAAGCAGCCAATTCCTACTCCCTACTCCCTACTCCCTGAGTTTTTAGTAGAGTTCCAAGTTCTAAGAGTAAGACAAATGGCAATTAGCATCAGACCAGACGAAATCAGCAACATTATTCAGCAACAGATAGAACAATACGACCAACAAGTCAAGGTAAATAATGTTGGTACTGTTCTACAAGTGGGTGACGGTATTGCCCGCATCTATGGTCTCGACAAGGCCATGGCAAGCGAGCTACTAGAGTTTGAAGACGGCACTGTTGGCATCGCCCAAAACTTGGAAGAAGACAACGTGGGTGCGGTGCTTATCGGTGATGGTCGTCAAATTCAAGAAGGTAGCTCCGTAACTGCAACTGGCAGAATTGCTCAGGTGCCAGTAGGGGAAGCGATGATTGGACGAGTTGTAGATTCTCTCGGTCGTCCAATTGATGGCAAAGGGGAAATCAGAACCACAGAAACCCGTTTGATTGAATCACCAGCACCGGGGATTGTGGCTCGTCGTTCCGTACACGAACCCATGCAAACGGGGATCACAGCTATTGACGCAATGATTCCCGTTGGTCGCGGTCAACGGGAATTGATTATTGGTGACCGCCAAACTGGAAAAACTGCGATCGCAATTGACACTATCCTCAACCAAAAGGAAGAGAATGTGATTTGCGTTTACGTTGCGATCGGTCAAAAGGCGTCTACTGTAGCTAACGTGGTACAAACACTGCAGGACAAAGGCGCAATGGCATACACAATTGTTGTCGCCGCCAATGCCAGTGACGCCGCTACCCTGCAATATTTGGCTCCTTACACTGGTGCTACCCTTGCTGAGTACTTTATGTACAAAGGGAAAGCGACCTTGGTGATTTATGATGACCTTTCCAAGCAGGCTCAAGCTTATCGCCAAATGTCCCTGCTGCTGCGTCGTCCACCCGGACGGGAAGCTTACCCTGGAGACGTTTTCTACATCCACTCCCGCTTGTTGGAACGGGCGGCTAAACTCAACGATGAACTCGGTGCTGGTAGCATGACGGCTCTACCCATCATCGAAACCCAAGCAGGGGACGTATCTGCTTACATCCCCACCAACGTGATTTCCATCACAGACGGTCAGATATTCTTGTCCTCTGACTTGTTTAACGCTGGTATCCGTCCGGCGATTAACCCCGGTATTTCTGTATCGCGGGTGGGTTCAGCTGCTCAAACAAAGGCAATGAAAAAAGTTGCTGGTAAGTTGAAGTTGGAGTTAGCTCAGTTTGACGAATTGC
The DNA here is from genome assembly GCF_000346485.2 of Scytonema hofmannii PCC 7110. Classification (NCBI taxonomy): domain Bacteria; kingdom Bacillati; phylum Cyanobacteriota; class Cyanophyceae; order Nostocales; family Scytonemataceae; genus Scytonema; species Scytonema hofmannii. The sequence goes on along the minus strand of NZ_KQ976354.1, from coordinate 11,058,178 downwards.
AAGCTTTCTCACAATTCGCTTCTGACCTAGATAAAGCCACTCAAGACCAGTTGGCAAGAGGTGCTCGTTTGCGGGAACTCTTGAAACAGCCACAAAACTCGCCTCTATCAGTTCACGAGCAAGTTGCTCTTCTTTACGCTGGTATTAACGGTTACTTAGATGATGTACCAGCAAACAAAGTGACTGCTTTTGCTAAGGGTCTGCGCGAATATTTGAAGACTGGGAAGCCTCAGTATACAGATAGCGTAAAGGCAAAGAAAGTTCTAGGTGATGATGAGGAAAAAGCCCTCAAGGAAGCAATTACCGAATTCAAGAAGACCTTCTTAGCAACAGCGTAACAATTTTGGATTTGGGATTTGGGATTTTGGATTGAATCTAAAGTCCTAAATCCAAAATCTAAAATCTAAAATCTAAAATCGAATTATGCCAAATCTAAAAGCAATACGCGATCGCATTCAGTCGGTCAAAAATACCAAGAAAATTACAGAAGCCATGCGGCTCGTGGCTGCTGCTAGGGTACGTCGCGCTCAAGAACAGGTGATTGCAACCCGCCCCTTTGCAGACCGCTTGGCTCAGGTACTGTATGGTTTGCAAACCCGCTTGCGGTTTGAAGATGCAGACCTCCCCCTACTGCGGAAAAGAGAAGTGCGGTCAGTAGGGATGCTCGTGATTTCAGGCGATCGGGGATTGTGCGGCGGTTACAACAACAACATTATTAAGCGTGCTGAAAACCGTGCCAAAGAAATCAAGGCAGAAGGTCTTGATTACACATTTGTCATTGTAGGACGCAAAGCCGGTCAGTACTTCCAACGCCGAGAGCAACCTATTGATGCAACCTACACTGGCTTAGAGCAAATTCCTACTGCAGCAGAAGCCACAAAGATTTCTGACGAACTACTCTCCTTGTTCTTGTCTGAAAAAGTAGACCGGATTGAGTTAGTATACACCAAGTTCGTCTCTTTGGTCAGTTCTCGTCCTGTAGTACAGACCCTGCTTCCTCTTGACCCACAGGGCTTGGAAGCACAAGATGATGAAATTTTCCGCTTAACAACCCGTGGCGGTCAATTTGAGGTAGAACGCTCAAAAGTAGCTACCCCAACACGGACTTTGCCTCGCGACATGATTTTTGAGCAAGACCCCGTACAAATTCTGGATTCTCTGCTACCTCTGTATCTGAGTAACCAGTTACTGCGAGCACTGCAAGAATCTGCTGCTAGCGAATTAGCAGCGCGGATGACAGCAATGAGTAGCGCTAGCGACAACGCTAAAGAACTCATCAATACTCTCACCCGGTCATACAACAAAGCACGCCAAGCCTCAATTACCGATCAAATTCTTGAGGTGGTGAGTGGTGCAGAAGCGCTAAAATAAATAGATTTTAGATTTTAGATTTTGGATTTTAGATTCAATCCAAAATCCAAAATCTAAAATCCAAAATTTCTAGTGGCACATTTGAAAATTCCGTACTACAATAGAACATATAAACCACACGGGGCTTTAACGGTTTCGACGTGGTGGCGAAAGCTGCTCTATGATTCAGGTCGAGAGTGAGTCGTCTCTCGAAAATCAAAGGCTCAAAAAAATAGATGCAAACAACATCGTACCTTTTGCTCGTAAGCAAGCTCCTGTAGCTGCCTAATAACCTCTAACTGGTTCGAGCGCTTCTAGTCTGACTCCGTTAAAGGCTAGAGGCAACCCCCAACGGATGCGCTAGCAGTGTTCTCTGATTGGCTGACTAGCTAAGACTTAATCAGAGCATCCTACCGTTCGGGATAAAGAACGATCCCCGCCCTGAGGGTAAAAAGGGCTAAACCTGTGAATGAGTGGGGGGTGAATACCCATTGCGGACATGGGTTCAACTCCCATAAGCTCCATAAGTTAATCTAAAGGCGCACCCATCAGTTGATAACTTTTACTGATGGGTTTGCTTTTACTCCTTTTCCTCTCTAAAATTATCGATACTTGTAGGGTGGGCATTGCCAACTTCCATAAGTAATCTTCTGGCGAGAAGGGAGTAAGATTTAAAAATAAAATACGATTGCTATCAATACTGCTCGGTTAAGATAATTGAGGTGTCAGAACCCCGGTAAATAAGTACGAAACCGGGGTTATAATTTCCGCTTATCCGAGTAATATTGCCATCGCTATGAGTAAATCAGAAATTTTTGTTATTTGTGAAAATCCAGCTTGTAGTAAAGAATTTACCAAGCGATTGGCTGAAGTTAAGAGAAGTGAAAAATTAGGAAGACAGCATTTTTGTTCTAAGTCATGTTACGGAAAGTTTAAAGGTTTAATGAATTTTGGCGATAAGATAAATAAGGATACTTCTTATTTACGGAACATCATTAGAAGGGATGCTTTTTCTCCCTACAGGTATCACTTAAAAGTCATAAGCTACATCCCAGAACTGCTAGTTTGGACAGAATAGACTCCTCAATTGGTTACATCCCAGGAAATGTTCAATTTGTTAGCGTAATGGCTAATTTTGCTAAGAGAGATTTTAAAGAAGAAGAACTTTTAGAGTTTTGCCAATCTGTAATTAACTACAGACAAATAGGTTAATACTATTACGCCTACTAACTTAAAAATAGAGCATTGGGCATTGGGCATGGGAGAAGAAAATTTTCATTGGTTTTGGTGTACGAAAGTACAATCGTGCGATTCGCATTCCTATCAGATAACAAGTTTTCATTTATACAAACTTTGTCTATATCAAGTTTTCATAAAGCCGAAGCTGTACTAAAGCACCGATTGACCTCAAGACTGCTTGGTGCAAGCTTTTTAACAAGGTATTTGACTTTGCGTATTTTCTACAATAAATTACCTAAACATAATAATCCACAGGCAGTACAAGTATTACAATTGAGACACAAGAATTGCTATTTTTAAATGAATTAATACATGAAACTGTAGAACAAGTTATGCATAACACAACTAGAGCACAGCCAACAGGACTGAGTTTAGAGCTTTTTCACGTTCAAACGAACACTTCGTTTGACTTACCACTAAATTTTACCGTACTTCGTATTGGTAAGCCAAAAGACCAGATAGTACCAGATATCAATGTTGTTAACTTACCCAATGCTGACTTTGTTTCGCGTCTTCATGCAGAAATTCATGTAGAAAAAGGCACATACTGTCTTGTCGATCTGGGAAGCGCTAATGGTACATTTGTTAACAATATTAGGCTAAAGCCAGGAAAGCGCCATAAGCTCAACTTTGGCGACAAAATTGATTTGGGGTCTGGGGGGAACGTAACATTTTTATTTTTGAATAAACAGAGTGCGGTTGCTCAATCTGATAAAACTGCATTAAACCACTTTCCTACAGTGATTCAGGTTGAATTGTTGGCAAACGCCAAACCATCTCTTGTGGAGCGTTCTAACAAATTTGTAGGCATAATGGTGATGCTTTTAGGTGTTTTGATTTTAGCAGTGAATATACTCATTGATATGAAAATGGGTCTTCCAGGTGTTATACTATGCTCTGCTGCCGTCGGAGCTTTATCTTTGCCTCGTATCAACCAAAATGTAGGATGGCTTTTGATGGGCTTGGGAATCTCAATTATGTTGTTCAGTGAAAAAGCCTTTGCACCAATACCCCTGCTAGCTATCCTTGCAGGTTCCATCCTGATAATAGCTGGATATCACTTGTATACGACGGAGAAACTACTAAACTTCAGTTTCCCTGTTAAGGGGCGAAAAAAATAATCTGCGTTATTGTCAAGCATACAATGTTAATTGCCGCAATGCTTGCAGTTTAAATTATGTCTTTAATTTTGACTAACACCCAGCAGTGGTGCCTTGACTACGAAGCTGCTTCTGCTAAAGACAAACATTTGTTGATGGTAGAGGCGCTAGAAAACCCAATTCCATCAAAAGTGATTGAGGAAAGCGATTTGGGGATATTGCTAGTAGAACTCGTAGATGAGTTGGGTAGCAATAATCTCATTTCAGATGCTTTAGCACTGATGGAAAAAGTTCAGCAGCAGCAGCCAGAACTTTATGCTCAAGAATTTCAATATCTTGATACCCTACAGGTAAAGTATTACCTTTTTTCCAATCAACCGGAACTTTTGAGCTACTGTCTTGCTCAATTTAAGAACGATCCTATTAGCAGCATCGATCAAATGATGTCTTCCCTTGTTGAGTATCTGCGATTTTATGGTGCAACACGAGAAATCGTTGATTTATGCAAGAGTACTTATCAGCCGATCAAAAATTCACAGGAAGTGCTTCCTGGCACAGAGGATGAACTGGCTAGTGTCATCCTGATCGATCTTATGGAAAAAGTTTATCGCCAGTTGCAACAAGGTGAAACAGTTGATTGGGATGCATTTGGTGATGCAGCCAAGCAGTATGTAACAGAAGAGTCTCAACTTTGGATTGCGGAAGTTCGTCGCAACTTAACTAAAGAAATAGAAGTCAATCAACAATTTTTTGCTGATTTTAAAACAGAGCAGAAACGGGATGATAATCTACGTGCTTTATCATTGGCATTTTCTATCTATATGGCTGTTCAAAAACAAGTCAGTTTTATCACAAGCCAAAGACTTTGGGGAGCCTTTTTTGAATTTCTGAGTTCCCGAAAATTACCACGCAACCAATTGAGCTATCCCGATCAATTCTTTACTTTTTCTGAAGAAACACTAGACAAACACATTGCCCAGTTGATTGGAGGTTTACTATCTGATGGTCAAGCAGAAGCAGCCGCCGTACTTTGGGGAACTCCTTATGTCTATGACTTTTTATTGAACAAGCAAGTCATTGGACAAGCAGTACATCAACAGGCAATTGCTGTGACAAATGTACTTAAACAAAAAATGATTGAATTTTTTGATAAGTACTTGTGGCAGTTAGATTTTGTCCATCGCTGGCTACCTCCCGATAGTGTATCTGAGGCTGATTTTACTGCTGAAGCTACCTTGTTTGCTAGGAGTATTGAAAAAGTGACTCCTCTTGCAACTGAACCAGGGAAAGGTAATCTTGAGTCCTTTTACAATCAATTTAAAGATTTTGATTTGGATATAACTGATGAGGAAGAATCACAATTTTTGCCAAATCCAAGACCATCTGAGCCACCTGATATAAAATCAGAAAAGCCACCCAAGAAACGTAAGTCTCCGCTCATGCAAGCAGCAGATTTGTTTGATAGAAATAATTCTTCAAAGGGCAAGCAGAAGAAGAAGAGGTAATAACTGTCTTTTAAGAATGAGAGCTTTCTCCACCTACCGTAGGGGCGCAAGACCTTGCGCCCCTATTAGTCTAAAACGACCATTATCCGTTGATACGTATGGTGTGTAATTTGTACAGTGCGTAAGTCCTATAATTTACAATTTACAGATCCCAAAACAACGAAAAATAATATACTGAATATAGTGCTAATAATAGCCAGCAATGTATTAGTATATAGATTTGGAGCCTAAGATATGGTGAGGTTTTTGTGGCAAAAAATAAATTACCTTTTGATAGGAATCTTGCTGTTTGCACTACTCGCTTCTTGTCAGCCAACAGCACCAACAGCTGAGTCACCATCTCCAGCAGAGACAACTGCAGCCACACCCGCAGCCACACAAGCTCAAACCGCACCAGCTCTACCTGTAGCCTATGTCGATCGCGAACTGGAAACCCCCGCACAGTTACCGCCATTACCCTATGCTTATGAAGCGCTAGAGAAAGTTATTGATGCAGAAACTATGAAACTGCATCACGACAAGCACCATGCAGCATACGTTAACAATCTGAACGATGCATTAAAGAAGCATACCGAACTGCAAAACAGAAGTGTAGAATCTTTATTGCGTGACTTAAACAATGTACCTGAGGATATTCGTAACACAGTACGCAACAACGGTGGCGGACATCTCAACCATACTATTTTTTGGCAGCTTATGAGTCCCAAAGGTGGTGGGGAACCAACAGGAGCAATAGCAACAGAAATTAATCAAACTTTCGGTAGCTTTGATGCCTTTAAGAAACAATTTAACGAAGCAGGAGCAAAGCAATTCGGTAGTGGTTGGGTTTGGTTAGTGCGTAATCCCCAAGGTCAACTGCAAATTGTACCCACACCCAATCAAGACAACCCGATTGCTGAAGGCTCTTACCCGATTATGGGTAATGACGTGTGGGAACATGCATATTACCTCAAATACCGCAATCGTCGCGCTGAGTATTTAGAGAAGTGGTGGAATATAGTGAACTGGTCGGAAGTCAACAAGCGAGCACAAGTCAAGTAATCAGTGACCAGTGACCAGTACACTTAATTGGTGAGTTAGAAGGATGAGAGAAATGGGCATTTTAAGAGTAGTTCACATTGCTCCTGCTCCTCTTTAACTGTCCATGCCTGCATCCAAACATTACCAACCAACTGCTAGAAACGCTCGGTCAATATGCGATCGCATTCTTCGTGCAACAAAAGTTTGGTGTAAATTATGTGAAAGGTTAGAATCGAGCTATTGGTACACCATCAAATTCTAAAATTTCGTTATGTTACAAACGTTTAGAGCAACCTTAAGGGGAGACTCATTGGAGTGGGGGGAAGAAGTGCAGCGCTTGTCTAAAGACAGTCGCCCAGTGCAAGTGCTAGTTACAATTCTCGAAGAAGAGCCAATGCAAGAGAAGAATGGGCGCGGTCAACGGATGGCAGCAGTGTTGGAGAAGCTAGCACAAGCACAAGCTTTTGCAGAAATCGATCCAGTAGCTTGGCAGCAAGATGTGCGACAAGATCGAGAACTTCCTGGTCGGAATGAATAATGCTTCTGGATAGCAATATTATTATTTATGCGGCTCAACTTGAAAATAGCAGGCTACGTGAGTTTATTGCAGAACAGGAGCCTGCGGTTTCAGCTTTGAGCTACGTGGAAACACTAGGTTATCATCGCCTGAGCGATATAGAACAACAGTTTCTTGAAGAATTTTTCTCGGTATCGCTAGTTATCCCTATTTCCCAACCCGTACTGGATCGAGCAGTCGCGTTACGACAAATACGACGCATGAGCTTAGGGGATGCCATTATTGCGGGAACTGCATTATCGCATAATCTAAAGCTGGTTACGCGAAACATGAAAGATTTTCAATGGATTGAGAGCTTACAGTTGTTGAATCCTTTTGAGAGTATAGCAATTTTGTACTCATAGCTCTTATTGCCCCCGTACCGTATGTGGGGGTAAACCTTTTGTGGTACAGCCAACAAGTTAAGCTCAAGCGAAACAAGTTTAAGGGGCGAAATCTTCAATCGTGGAGGATCAAAATTTTCTGCTCCAAATAATGCTGAAGCAAACGATCGCTCTTGATAAATTGCCGGATTTCAGTTAACTGTTCGCCGCTAATTTCAGTTATTCCAGGAACAAAACATATTCCCAAAATAAATATCTTAGGTGGGAGATATTTCCCTGTTTGTTTATAATTTACTGTTGCCACAAGCTCACCATTTTTTCTAAAGCCAACGCGTAGTGTAAATCTTCTATTGGGCTGTCGCTGTGGACAAGTAGGCTATGTTAAATTATGTGACTAATGCCCAATAGAAATATACAAATTAGATAGTTGATTGATAGACTCAAATCGCTCCGGAAGCCTCATCCCTTTATTGAGAAAACCTTAAGAGATTCCTGGTTAATTTAGGCAGGAATCACTTGAACAATAAGTGAGCGTTTATCAAGCGACTGGACTTTACCCACTGAACTTAGATTAGTTACAATGCGGTCTAGCAGTTCTCCAGCATGACCGCGATTTTGATGTTCTCGACCTCGCAAACGAATGACAAACTTTACTGAATCGCCTTTACTCAACCACTCAATGGCTTGATTGATGCGTAAATTGTAATCAGCCACACCCACATTTGGACGCAGCCGAACTTCCTTAAGTATCGGTCTAGCACTCTGGCTCTGACGTTTTTTCTTTTGATACTGAAGCTTGCCATAGTTGAGAATCTTCGCCACTGGGGCCTCTTTGCCTTCGGAGACGACAACTAGGTCAAGATCTACGCTCTGGGCTAGCTCTAGAGCCTCACGGGTGTCGCTCAGCCCACGATTGTTATTCTCATGGTCAATCAAGAAGACTTGAGGTGACTTGATTTGTGAGTTAATGGGTTGCTTTTGGATTACGATAATGATTTCCTCTTACTTGTTCAACACGTTGTTCTACAATTAATACCAAGGTAACACAACGCTAACTATGAACATAATCCTGAGCTTTTAAATGCTTAAGGAGAGATTGTACTAAGACCGCATTGTCAAATTGAAGTAGAGCGCTCACTAGAATTGAGAGCGCGATAAGCGCTCTTTCAGCTTGCGCCGAAGCGATAAGCGAAGCTTAACGGCTAAAGCCGTATCGCACAGCTAACCGCCAATACCAATCTAGCTCTAAACTTAGCTACAGCAAACAATGAAAGGATTAGAGAGATTTTAAAATATCTATATGCTGAACAACCCAACGGCAGAGGTGGAGCGAGCGGAGATCTGAACGCTGTTTAACTTCATAATATGTTATGCAACTTATGAAAACTTCATTTCCACTTCAAGGACTGCAAGCTGCTCGCCTTTCTGACTACACAGCTTTCATGTACTATTGGATAGTCACCTGACCAGTGACCAGGGCTATGACACAGACTCAATTGAAAGACTTGAACAACTTCCTTTACTCTCGCCGTCGTTACTACGGTCAAGTTAAACCAGAGAATTTAGTCTTTAATGCTAACCTCCAAGAATTTGCACAGAAGGTTACATACATTACTTGTTTAAAAACTGGGGGAAAATTAGCTCCTGAAGAAGCTTACAAGCAGATTGAGACACTCTGGGAACAGTTGGAACGCCGCAAATACGAGTTGGTTGTTGGTATAAATTCAGAGAATGATGTAAGTATTGGTGGTTGAAAGGTTAGCCTGCGATCGCTCTAAACTAAGCCAAGTTCATAGTTTATGGTTCAGAATAGAGAGAGACTTTTTTATCAAAATATATTGATGCAACCCTCTTCTCCTACGATTCCCGATTTAGTTGTTTCTGGATTCCATGCCCTTTCCGAGCCGCTACGAGTTAGTATATTGGAACTCCTTCGAGACAACGAATTTTGTGTATGTGACTTATGCGAAGCGTTAGGGGTAACCCAATCAAAATTGTCTTTTCACCTCAAAACCCTCAAAGAAGCAGGTTTAGTCCGTTCGCGTCAGGAAGGACGCTGGATTTATTACAGCCTTAATCTACCTCAATTTGTTGTCCTTGAGCAGTACTTATCAGAGTTCCGCCGCTTCAGCCAGATCTTGCCTACTCGTGCCTGTAACGAGTTATCCTAAATATTAATTTTTTTGATAAATTTCTGTAAACAGATACAAGATTTTTGTTGACAAATCAATTTTTTTTGAAATGATAGAAGTATATTCTTAAATGTCATAGAAATAAGCCATGAAAAGGTCAGTGAAGTTGGCTTTTGCAATGGGAATGTTGCTTGTGATGCCTAGTTGGTTGGCAACACCTAGCTTATCGGAAGCTAAGCGATCGCAATTACAGATACCAGCAACAGAGCCGTCAAAGATAGCGCAAGCACCAACGATTAATATCGATGGTTCTAGTACGGTTTATCCGATAACACAGGCGATCGCAAAAGAGTATCAGTCAAACCGAAACAATCAGGTGCAAGTGACAGTTGGTGTGTCCGGTACAACAGGTGGTTTTGAAAAATTCTGTGCTGGAAAAACAGACATCAGCAACGCCTCTCGACCGATTGTGACTTCGGAGATGGAAGTTTGTAAGAAAAATGGTGTAAGGTACATAGAACTTCCCATTGCCTTTGATGCTCTTACCATAGTTGTAAATCCACAAAATGACTGGGCAAAAGACATTACCATAGCGGAGTTGAAAAAGATTTGGGCACCTGCGGCTCAAGGCAAAATCACTCGTTGGAATCAAGTACGTGCATCATGGCCCAACCGTCCCTTAAAATTGTATGGTGCAGGTAACAAGTCTGGTACTTTTGACTACTTTACAGAAGCAATTGTTGGAAAATCCAGAGCCAGTCGAACAGACTACGTAGCCAGCGAAGACGATGAAGTCTTAGCAGAGGGAATTAGTAAAGATCCAGAAGCTCTAGGTTACTTTGGTTATGCCTATCTTGAAGAACACAAAACTAAGTTAAAAGCACTAGGTGTAGATAGTGGTAAAGGAGTGGTGCTGCCTTCGCGTGAAACTGTAGAGAAAGCCAAGTATCAACCACTATCGAGACCTCTATTTATCTATGTTAATCCTTGGTCTAGCGAGCACAAACAAGCAGTATACCAATTTGTAGATTTTTATATTAAGAGAGCACCAAAAGTCTCAAGCTCTGTAGGTTATGTACCTTTGCCTGCAGAAGCTTACCATATCGATTATGTTCACTTGCATCAAGGCAAAGTGGGAACAGTGTTTGCAGGAAAAGCTCAGTTCGATCTGACAATCGGGGAGTTATTAAGGAAACGAAAGCAGTTTTAAAGAGAGTTCAGGTACTGACGCAGTGACGCTAAGTATCATCAGCAGTTGTGCAGGTACTTAAGTGGGTACAGATGAGCGTTTGATACCGTTGTCGCTTTGATTGCTTAATAAAGCATTTGAGCGGCGCTCTCGAAAGGAGAATTTATCAATTTTTTTAAGTTAATTACCAAACAAGCTACACTTAAAACTTAAATGGGCAAATCACTTGAAAACCGATTATGCTAATTTAGCATAAAAGTATCAAATTTTTTAAAGATTAAGGAGTCTTGGAAGTAAAAGGAGGCATGAGGCTAAAATTTACGCATTTCTCCCAACTCACTTCTCTAAAAAAGTAAAAAATATTACTTGAAGATTGACCGATTTCCGAAAATTGCATCCACCTAGATATTATGCGGAATTAGTGATGAAGAGAAAAAATCTTATAGCGCAGCTTTCGTTTCTTGACCGCTTCCTAACCCTGTGGATTTTTTTAGCAATGGCTATTGGAGTCTGCATCGGTTATTTCGTCCCTGGAGTCGATACCTTTATCTGGGAAAGGCAGAGGGCAGAGGGCAGAGGGCAGAAGGGAGGAATAAGTTAAGAAGGTATCAAGTAATACCCTTTGTACCGTCTGACCTCTGCCAATGGGGTATAAAACCCCACCGTCTATACGGTGTCTACAATCGGTTGGAGTCAGAATCCCCAACAGAAGTGAGCAATCAAGCCTCTGCCTCCTGCCTCCTGCCTTCTTCAATAACCAATTCCAAATAAATTTCGCGATCTCAACGGAGAAATTCAACCATGAAACGTGTCATGTTTGTCTGCAAGAAGAATTCTGCCCGTTCTCAAATGGCGGAAGGCTTTGCCAAAACTCTTGGCAAGGGAAAGATTGATGTAACTAGCTCTGGGTTAGAAGCAAGCCAAGTCAGACCAGAGGCGATCTCTGCCATGCAAGAAGTTGGTATTGACATCACTGACCAATATTCCAAACCTCTGAGTGACTTTAACGCCGAAGATTTTGATGCAGTGATTTCACTGTGTGGCTGTGGCGTGAATTTGCCATCGGAGTGGGTAGTGAGGGAAGTATTTGAAGACTGGCAGTTGGATGACCCAGCAGAACAACCTGAAATTTTTCCCCAGGTGCGTGATGAAATTAAAGACCGGGTTGTGCAACTGATTGCGTCTCTCAATTAAGAACTCACTTCTGCCAGCTGAGGTTCACCTTGTTCGGTCAAGTCGTTGTTAACAAATGAGACAAAGGTTTAAACCAATGGAGCAGCAACTCATCGAACCCATTTCAGAAAACCTGTGGTGGGTGATTCCTAACAAACTTGCGGGTGTTCGTAAGCCAATGGCACAGGAACTGCCTGAACTGCAAGCGTCTGGAGTTGGAGCGATTGTCTCTGTAATGGATGACCCCTCCAACCTGGATGTGTATCAGCAGGCAAACATTCCTCATCTCTGGGTACCGATTAAAGGAGGTACTGCCCCTAACGAGGAACAGCTTCAGGAATTACAGAATTTTATTGATACTCAAAATAACCTTAGCAATGCAGTTGCCGTTCATTGCACAAGTGGAAGACGGAGGACGGGAACAATCCTAGCTGCTTACCTGATTTGTACGGGCGCATCTTATGACGATGCCATCCAAACAATTCACAGTGCAAACCCTGAAGTCGAACTGCGAGAAGCTCAAACCACTTTTTTGCGAGAGTTGGCAGGAGAATAAGCACGCCATGACTCACTTTGCAACAATTTTACATATTTGAACAATTTACGTCAAAATCAACCAGAAGTCAGTTCTTTTTAGGTTTAAAAGGAAATTTTGATGGGTATACACAATCCACAAGCCAGTACAACCCAAGTAAAAGCTGGGAGCAATCTCAGTTTTTTTGAAAAGTACCTTACCGTTTGGGTCTTTTTATGCATTATTGCGGGAATTGCACTGGGAAGATTGTTTCCTGGGGTAGCAGTGGCTCTCGATAGCATGAGCATTTACCAGGTATCTATCCCAATTGCTGTTTGTTTGTTCTTCATGATGTATCCCATCATGGTGAAGATTGACTTTTCTCAAGCGACGAATGCCATTCGTGCTCCAAAACCGGTTGTTCTCACCTTGGTAGTGAACTGGTTAATCAAACCATTCACAATGGTGGTTTTCGCACAGTTTTTCTTAGGATGGTTGTTCCGTCCTTTGATAAGTGGATCTGAAATCGTTCGCGGCACTGAAGTTGCACTTTCTAATTCCTACATTGCGGGTACAATTTTACTTGGAATAGCTCCTTGTACGGCAATGGTATTAATGTGGGGGTATCTTTCCTATGGCAACCAAGGGCATACTTTGGTCATGGTGGCAGTGAATTCTTTAGCAATGCTGTTTTTGTATGCACCCTTAGGTAGATGGTTATTAGCAGCAAATGATTTAGCAGTACCGTGGCAAACAATATTTTTGTCAGTACTCATTTATGTAGGTTTGCCGTTAGTTGCTGGAATGTACAGCCGTTACTGGATCTTAAAGAATAAAGGTAGAGAGTGGTTTGAACGGAGATTTTTGAAGTATCTCACTCCTATTTCGATCGCTGCCTTGTTAATTACATTGGTACTGCTATTTGCTTTTAAAGGAGAACTGATTGTCAATAATCCTTCGCATATCTTGTTAATAGCCGTACCGCTCTTTATTCAAACTAATTTCATTTTCTTGATGAGTTATGTAGCCGCGTTAAAGCTTAATCTCTTTTATGAAGATGCTGCACCAGCAGCCTTGATAGGAGCTAGCAATCATTTTGAAGTTGCTATAGCTACGGCAGTGATGTTATTTGGTTTAAATTCTGGTGCAGCGTTAGCTACGGTCGTTGGTGTTTTGATTGAAGTGCCAGTGATGTTGATGTTGGTTGAGTTTTGCAAACGTACAGCAGCTTGGTTTCCACGGGAACCTGAAAAGGCAACTTTACGAGACCCCCGTTGTTTAACAGTGACCAGGTTTAACAGTAACCAGTGACCAGTGACCAGTGACCAGATTTAAACCTCAGTTAGAAGCTTATCGTTGATTTTCATGACAACTTTCGATCATCCACCCAGAATCTTGTTTTTATATGGCTCTTTGCGGGAGCGTTCCTATAGTCGTCTTTTAGCAGAAGAAGCCGCTCGAATCATCGAGGGATTTGGTGCTGAAATCCGATTTTTTGACCCTCGTGAGTTACCTATTCACAACAGTGTACCGGATACTCATCCCAAGGTACAGGAATTACGCGAGTTGAGCCTGTGGTCTGAAGGTCAAGTCTGGTCTTCACCGGAAATGCATGGCAATATTACTGGTATTATGAAAAACCAAATCGACTGGATTCCTCTATCTCTAGGCGCAGTCAGACCAACTCAAGGCAGAACCTTAGCAGTCATGCAAGTGAGTGGGGGTTCTCAGTCTTTTAATGCTGTGAACACTTTGAGGATTTTGGGGCGTTGGATGCGAATGTTTACAATTCCCAATCAGTCTAGTGTCGCTAAAGCTTATCAGGAGTTTAATGAAGACGGAACGATGAAGGATTCACCTTACCGCGATCGCGTCATTGATGTCATGGAAGAACTTTATAAGTTTACTTTATTGTTACGCGATCAGGTTGACTACTTAACAGACCGTTATAGCGAACGTAAGGAAAAAGCAGCCAAAGAGATAACAGCAGTCGCGAATAAGGCTCTTGAGATGAACTAAACTACATAAATTACATTTCTTGTGGGATGGGATGAACTGGGCTGGCGAGGACGCCTACCCCACAAGAGCTTCTTTTAAGCCACAACCAGAGTTCCTATAAGGAACTCTGGTTGTACTTGCAGTCTATTACAGCAGTTTTCACCTAAATGAACCACACTGTTTGTAAGGACACAATGCCTTGCGCCCCTACATCTGTGGTCTATTTAGTCTATTTACCTGAAAATGGCTGTAAATTTTCACTTGACAATCAAAACGTGAAAGAATCCGTTAAAGCCCACCGATTATGCCCCCATCATCGCGTGTAATGACTACCGTCGCAGAACGTGGGCGTCCAGAAAGACCGTAGCCTTGACTGTGCGGCCAGTTGCTATACTGGGTTGGATTAGAGGCGACTGCATCATCTCCTGGGTGTTGAATGTTAATGAACATGGCTTTGCCATCAGGTGTGGTAATAACGCCAGTGACTTCACAGTTCGTTGGGCTAGTTAGGAATCGTCTAATCTGTTTGGTGTTGGGATCGGCACACATCATGACGTTGCTACCGATGTTTTTCCAATCTCCAAGACCATTACCCTCTTGGTCAGTTTGAATCCACAGGCGACCAAAGTCATCAAACCAGAGACCATCTGGTGCGCCAAAGGCGTCACCGTTGATGTTGCCAGTCAAATTTTCCGCAGGATTGAGGCTGTCACCGCATTCAACAAAAAGATCCCAGGTGAAAGTAGAGGCTGTAACAGTTCGTCCATCCTCGCGCCAACGGATGATATGACCGTAACGATTGTCGGGGCGTGGATTGGCAGCATCGACTGGAGGACGTGCGCTACCTGCACCTGTCGTACCGTCTGCTTGGTTAGAGGAGACTGGAGTTGTTCCGCGACGATTGTTGTTGGTTAAGGTACAGTAGACTTCAATCTCCTCAAATCCTCCTATCCGGGGACGTACCGCAGTCCACTCTGGGCGATCCATCATGGTTGCTCCAACTCGATCTGCCGCTTGTCGTGTCTTAATCAGCACTTCAGCTTGGCTTCTGAATCCATTTTCAGGTGTGAGACCGTTTTGACCGTAGACGAGAGGAATCCACTCGCCAGTACCATCGTCTTTAAATTTAGCAACGTACAGAGTGCCGTAATCTAACATATCGCGGTTGGCGTTGCGATCGTACTTGTTCAAAGATCTGGCACAAACGAACTTATAGATATACTCGTTACGCTCGTCATCGCCCATGTAAAAAGCTACACGATCGCTCCCGTCAACCACAACTTGAGCGCTTTCGTGTTTGAAACGACCAAGCCCGGTACGCTTGACTGGCGTGCTCTTAGGATTGTACGGATCGATCTCAACAACCCAACCAAATAAATGAGGTTCGAGTGGATTTGTGCTGGCATTAAAGCGTGGATCGACCTCATGCCAACGGTAGCCAGATCCTGTTCCGGAAATTCCGTACCGATTCTGTCCTGCTAGGATATCAGCTTTGTCTACACCTGGAATTGGCTCTACATCTCCTGCGGGGTTTGCAAAATAACCGTTCCAGTTTTCCTCACAGGTCAAGTAAGTACCCCAAGGCGTATATCCGTGAGCACAGTTGTTGAGGGTGCCGTATGTAGTGTAACCGTTATTCAACCGGACAGTATCAATTGAACCGTTTGGTGTAATCTGGAACTTCTTAGATTTCAAGAGTGCATCGCCTGCTGCTGGTCCCGAAACGTACATCTCAGTGTTTCCAGTGATACGACGACCATAAGGGGAGTAGCGATCTACACTCCACTTATTCCCACTCTTGACAATTTCCACAACAGAAACACCGTGAGCAGCTTGAGATTTCCGCACCTTCTGAATTGTCACTTGCGAACCGGGCAACCCTCGCTGTGCAGCAGTCCCTGTTGCTGGAACAAAGGTCAGACCATCAGAATGAAGAATTTCTTCATGGGTATACTCATGGTTTACACACAACAAACCGCGCTCTTGGGAGCGACCAAAAAAACCACGTTTTTTCAGTGAGAAGTAATGCATACCATCCGCATGCATCCCAAACTGCTTTTCCTGTGTTGCAGCATCCTGGGATGCATCTGCTTGCCACTCCGGTCCACCAGGTGCGATGGGGTCACCCCAAGCAACCAACACTTCAGCTTTATATCCAGCAGGAACACTAACAAGATCCTTTTCCAAGAGACCTGTACTTGAGTTATTTAAATTCGGTGGTATGCTCTCAAAGCCAATACCGCCAAAGCCTGCTCCGGGTGGGATTGGTGCTGCCTCGACAGTGCGGAGAAAGCCACCAATAGACACCTCACCTATAACGGTAAGCGCTGATGTAGTTGCTGCCGTTAGTATGAACTGCCGACGATTCATACCCATGCGCCCAATCACATCAAGAATTGACTCGTTGTTTGATGGGTTGATTGTGACATCATTTTTAGGGTGAAGGGAACCTTTCATTTTGATTGCTCCATGTAATGGGTATAAGAGGATGTGTTAAAAGTCCTCTTGTTGGTAATCGCCAAAAGTTAAATTTCGGGTACACATTCAAACAAATTTCATTCTTAACTACATAAATTCCTATTTTTAAAGATAGGCAAAAAGCTTCTCTATTCACTTACTTATTAGAATATTTGCCTTCAATAATTAGAATCCTAGATTAAAGTTAAAATTAATTTCTGTTTAGGTTAAATTTGGGTTAATTTTTTGAAAAAATCAGTAGTTTTTCTGATTTCTTTGATATATTAATTATGAGATAAATTATTTTTTTATATAAAAAAGTGTCTGCAATCGATTTACAGAAATAGGAAGGTAAACATCCATTCCAAATCTGTATTAATGACAGACAAAGTGTTGTTTGATTATATATATTAAGTAAATCAGCACTAGTAAAGCTAACCAGTCAAAGTATTCACTGGTCACTGATTACTGTTACTAGCTCTTTTAGCCTCTTGTTCAGTTTGGAACTTAGCTTGTCTGCGTAATACTTCCGCAATGGTTACATTTGGCTCTGGAACTCCTTCAAAGGTAGTTCCGATTTCAGCTTTATGGTATTGAACTTTTGCCAGTTGATAGCCTTCATCTGGTAACGGAATATAGCCTACAGTAGTTGCTAAGTTTTTAGCATTGTTCAGATAAAACTCAACAAAAGCTCGCAATTATGGCTTATCTTGAGTGGACTTTGAATTGACATAAATAAAGAGCGGGCGAGACAAAGGTTGATACTGAGCATTTTTCACGACTTCAGATGAAGGAGAAACTGAACGTTTGTCGTTATCAATTGCTAGTGCTTTCAGTTTGTTTTGGTTAGATTCAAAGTAGGCAAAAGGAATATAACCAAGTGCATTTGGATCTTTGCTTATCCCATCGATTATCATCTTCACTACCTGTGTAGTCAGAACAACTATTGCTTTTATTACCCACAATAGCTTCGTTAAAGTAGTCGTATGTACCAGAGTCTTTGCCTGCACCATAAAGTTTTAATGGCCGATTGGGATATGTTGCTCGTATTTGATTCCAATTAGTCACTTTACCCTGGGCTGCTTTGTCCCAAACTTTTTTCAGTTCTGCTACCGTCACATCCTTTGCCCAGAAGTCTACTATCTCAAGCCAAGTAAGTGTATTTCGTACATACTGAGACTAAGTGTTTCTGGGAATTTGGGCGATCGCATACATCACTCTCAAGAAACACGGGGAGTGGGGAGTAGGGAGTAGGGAGTGGGAAAAGAGTGTTTCTTTCATTCATAAGAGGTGGCACGCCGCCTGTGGGACGCTCCTAAGTAGAGGCACGATCATCATTATTTCAAAAAAAATTGATTTTTCAAGCAAAAATTTACAAACAGAAACGAAAACGACAGAGCACGTTTTTCCTTGCAATTGTCATAAGTACACAATGTACCAAGATCGCCATCAAGTAGATAACTGGTAAACTTAGCAAAAAGACTAACAAGCACAAATGGGCAAAAATACATCTTTTTTGGGTGGTATCTTTCAAAAACACCTTTCTCGCTTGGCTTTTACCTATGCCATACCAATTGGTGTGCTAGGAGGTTTAATCGGTTTGGGTGGTGCTGAGTTTCGTTTACCAGTACTTGTAGGTGTTTTAAAATACCAAGCACAACAAGCAGTACCTCTTAACCTCAAGCTCACGGAAAAATAGCTTCAGTCTTGATAGCAGGAGAATACAAATGGCTCGTATCCTGATAGCAACCTTGCCAGCAACTGGACACTTCAACCCAATGGTTTCGATAGCCCAAGAGTTAGTCAAGTTTCTTAGACTCTTCTGCTCATATTACCCAATCGAGACACCCGATTTCTAATGACCTGAGTATCAGAACTGTATTCTTCAGTAAAGTAGTAACTATAGCGTTCATTGTTGGAAATTACTCCATTCACCACTTGCCCCAAAACATTCTGCCCTGATTTTTCCAAAAGTTCTTTAGCAAAGATAGCATTGGTAGCATCAATGACCCCAGGTCGCACCACAAACAATACACCGTCAGCCATTTGACCTAACGTCACCGCATCAGCCGCAACAGTTAAGGATGGAGCATCAATGATGACAAAGTCGTACTGAGATGCAAAACTGTCAATTAAACCAGCCATGCGTTTTGAGTCAAGGAGAGACCCTGGAGAAGGAGGTACAACTCCAGAAGTGAGGACATATAAATTATCCATAACTTTTGCGATCGCTGTCTTAACATCAACCTGTCCCACGATCGCATTGCTTAAACCTTTGTTATTAGGTAACTCCCAAATCTGCTGTTGAACTGGACGATGTAAATCTCCATCTATCAGTAAGACTTTTCGTTCCATTTGAGCCATAGCTATGGCTAAATTAGCAGCAATTGTTGATTTTCCTTCTTTAGGTATAGAGCTAGTCACAACTATTACTCTAATTTCTTTATCAGCACTCACAAATTTCAAATTTGCCCGCAGCATCCGGAAAGCCTCACTAAGATATGAGCGAGGAGTATCCCTAACTACAAGTTGATGTGCTTGTAATTCTAGCTGTTGATAACTGCGAGGCAATTTTTTCGACTTATAAAAAGAAGGAATAACTCCTAATAAAGTCAATCCCAATAACTGCTTTGCTTCATCAATGGTTTTGATTGATTTATCTGTTGCTTCCAATAGATAAATAGTCGCCAAAGAAGCCAAACTAGCTACTAAAGCTGCACTTACATAGACAAGCGTTCTAGAAGACACGGGTTCATCTGGAATTTCTGCCGCAGATGCCATCCTAGCATTACCTATATTTTGATTTTCTGCAATTCTACTCTCTTGCAGCTTTTGTTGAAGAAGTAAATAAGTAGATTGCGCCACTTGTACGTTGCGTTCAGCTTCACGCTGTTGCTGTTCTAGCTGAGGCAAATTTTTGAGCCGTTCTCTGTAAATTGTTTCTAACTTGTTTAAAGCTGATAATTTATGACTTAACCCTTGGTGAGTTGACTCTAATTCTACTAATTTAGCAGAGAGTTGCTGTTGCAAAATCCCTACTTGAAGGTTATCATTTTGATTTACAGGTGTTGTTCCTGCAACCTGTTTTGTTCGCCTTTGCAGTATCTGTTGTAAAACTGTTAACTTGTTTTCTAAATTTTGGATTTCGGGATGTTCTTCTTGGAGAACAGTCCGCCTAACTGCAAGTTGAGACTCGGTTTGCTGAACTTCTTTGAGAATATCCTGTACCCCTGGAGACTGGCTGAGGGAAGTCGTGGTGACTGCCTTTTTCAGGTTCATGCTTAATTGTTGGCGAATTGTTTCAGCCTGAAAATCGACATTGACGATTTCAGATGCAGTGTTTCCGAGTTGTTTGTGCAACTCTGCAATCACTTCTACTGCTTTGGTTGCTTCTTGTCCTAGGGCAACAACTTTGTTTTTTTCTTTGAACTCACGCAGTTCCGCTTCTGCTCTCTTGACAATTAATTCTGCATTGGGAACCTGTTTTTCCAAAAACTTACGGGCAACTGTTGCTTGGGTTCTGTGGGCATAAATATTCTGCTCTAAATAATTCTCCATCAAAGCGTTAACAACTCGTGCAGCCTTTGCAGGGTTAGTATCCATATAGGACACCTTGAGTATGTCGGTTCTTTGAATATCATTTACAGTTAGTTGTTTCAGAAAATCCTTATATTTTAGAGGCTGCCCGTTCTTCTCTTGTAAGTTAAGTTGATTAATAACTTTTTTGACAATAGGAATAGAACGTATAATTTCTGCTTCTGTGTTAAGAGGGTTACTTTTCTCCTGTACCACTGACTCTAACTTCCCAATTTCTGCTCCTACTCCTGTAAGGGCAGAAATTGTATTTGTTCTTTCAAAAATGAGCTTTCCTTCTGCTGCATAAAATGGTTTTTTCAGCATAAATGAAGCTAAAGTAAACACTAGAAAAACTGGAAAAAATACTGCTATGATAGTTAGCCAACGGCGTTTGGCTATGTACCAATATTTATCAAGTATGAAGGAAGATTCTTGGAATTCCATAATTTAAAAATAGGGAGTGGGGAGTGGGGAGTAGGGAGTAGGGGAGGAAGATTTTCATGATTGGTGATGAAATTTTTTCATCGCGACTGCCTGGGAATATCTTCTTAAGAGGCTCCGCCTCCTGCATTCAGCAAAAGCTGGTGAGGCAGAGTCTCGCAGACTGCATTCCCAGGCTCCGCCTGGGGACGAGAGACCAGAGAGTGACAGTTATGTACAAACTCGATCACAGAAATTACTCTCTCTAAGTCTTCTACTGTAAGATTAGATCCAGAGGGCAAGCACAAACCGCGTGCAAATAAATATTCAGCAATCACACCGTCAATACATTTACTTTTAGTAAATACGGGTTGTAAATGCAGGGGCTTCCATACAGGACGAGTTTCTATCTGCTGTTTGGCAAGTGCTAACCGAACCTGTTCTCGATCTGCGCCAAAAGCTTCTGGGTCAATGGTTAAACAGGTCAACCATCGCGTGGCTCGTCCAAAATCAGCTTCAGGCATGAATTCAATTCCTGGTAAATTTCCCAACGCTGCTGCGTAAGTCTCATAGTTTCGGCGTCTAGCAGCTATTCGCTCATTCAAAACACGCAATTGACCCCGACCAATTCCTGCTAAAACATTACTGAGGCGATAGTTATAGCCTATGTCGGAGTGTTGGTAATGAGGAGCTAAATCTCGTGCTTGGGTTGCTAGAAAACGGGCTTTGGCTACGAGTTTTTCGTCATCAGAAACTAACATTCCACCACCAGAGGTAGTAATAATTTTATTCCCGTTGAACGAGTATATCCCAATGCGCCCAAAAGTACCCGTTGCTCGACCTTTGTAAGTTGCTCCTAACGATTCAGCCGCATCTTCTATCAAAGGAATCTCATAATGAGCGCAAATTTCCACAATGGGATCGATATCTGCACTTTGACCGTAGAGATGCACCAGAACAACGGCTTTAGGGAATTTACCGCGTCTGGAACGGCGTTCTAATGCTTCCCACAATAAGTCGGGATTCATGTTCCAAGTCATCAGATCGCTATCGATAAAAACTGGTTTTGCGCCTAGATATGTTATTGGGTTAGCAGTGGCAATAAATGTGAGTGTCGAACAAAAAACTTCATCGCCACGTTCAACGCCAACTAATCTTAACGCTAAATGAAGTGCTGCTGTTCCAGAACTTAAAGCAGCCGCATGACGCGCACCAGTCAGTTGACAAAATTCTTGCTCGAAAGCATCGACATGGGGTCCTACAGGGGCAATCCAGTTTGTGTCAAACGCCTCTTTCACAAATTCCAGTTCGCGATCGCCCATGTGGGGTGTTGAAAGTAAAATAGGTTTTATCATCTCCATCTCCCTCTTTACTATTTGATGGCTGTGCAACGATATGCGGGGAAAAAACCATTGACGAGTAATTTTTCAGGTTCTGTCTCCAACATTTGTGCTTGGAAATTAACTAGATCCAGATACTTTTTTTCATTAATAATCAGGCGCATGGTTAAAAAATTGTGTCTTTGTTTGGAAAAACCTGATTTAAACTCATAAAGGCTATCATGAGAACTTCCCACTCCACCGCCCAAATGGAAAACTTTATTGCCTCGTTCTTTAGCCCAAAATCTCACATAATCTAACATGAGTTTACTTGGTGCTTGTTTCAAAAATCGCTCTCTTGTTCCTGAAAGATGGAATTGTACAATACCACAGCATTCTGTGAACAACCCAGCACAAGTGACTTCCCCTTGCCATTCAACAATACATAAATGAATTTTTTTGCCTAAGATTGCCAAATTTAAATAGTAGCTATAATCAAAGTAATAGGAATTATTAGCCTCCACGCGATGCATTGTTTCTTCATATATTTCAATAAAATCATCGATGTACTCCATAAATGGAACCATTTTGGCTACCATACCCGCACGTTTGCACTTACTAATTCTCGTGCGATCGCTATTGCGCGTTTGTTGCCATATTTCTACTTCAGAAAGCTCTAAATTGATAGAAATAGTTTCACCACTGACTTGACAAACACGAGGAGGTAAAAGCTTGTCTAAACCTTGATTAAGAATTGGGTGAAGTCGAAAAAATGCCGAGCACACGTTTTTATAAAACAATACAGTCTTTAACTCTTCAATTGCTTGTTTTAAAAACTGAGGTGAATGAGTTGCTGCTTCATTGAACAAAATTCCGGGATATCCATAAGGAGAGATAACATCAAAAACTTCTTTTTCCTCTGGAGCGCAACAGCGTAGTAAATAAGGTAAAAAGAAGAGTTTATCATCTTGAGTCAATAAAATAGCTTCTGGTATTGTGTTAGTTCTAATGGCATCCACGTATATATACTCCGGTTCGTGATAAATATCATGTGGAAGTGTTTTCAAGGTGTTCATCCATAAGTCACTGGATAAAGTAATAATTTGAGTTACCATGGTTTGATTCCTAATTTAATTGACTAGATACTTCAAAAACAGAGTTTCTGGGCGAACAATCAAGGGATAGAGATTGTATAATTTGTAAGAAACCCGGTTTTTTTGAAAGATGAGCGATCGTTATCTTGAATAGTGTATGTATACAGTCTCTGATTTCCTAAATTTGCATTATTAGATTGCAAAAGTGATACTTTGATAGTTTCATTGTTTTCGATTTTGCTATCATTTCTAATTTCAATAGGAAAATACTTATACTTTTCTCCTGGTAAAAAGGTGAGAGTTCCGGAAAGTAAGTTATAATCTTCATTGCTTGTTGCTGTTCCACCTGTGACAGAATAATTAACTGTTATAGGTTTTGCTGAAAGATGGCTGAGCGATACTAAGGGATAATCGGCTTTAAGAAATTCGCTACCACTGTTGCTATTGAGATAAAATTCTACAGATGGTTGTTTATTTGTAATACTATAAAGAGTTGTAGAAACAAAGCTTTCGTGTAAATTTAAGCCAAAAGCTTTAGCTTTCAGTACTGTACTTTTAGTTAGCTTAATTGAGCTTGTATAAAGTAAAGATTTTTGACTGGGTTCACTACCATCAAGAGTGTACCGAATAGATGCATTTGGTGCTGTTGTGCTGAGTTGAACAGAAACTGAATCAGCCACAGATGTTGTTCTGATTGGATAAAATACAGGTTTTGCAGTTCGACTTCCAGCAGTGAAAAGCGTATACTTTGCTTCTTTATCCTTAATGGAAATACGTTTTATAGAATTTCCATTTTCATCAAAGTATTTCTTACCTGAGTTTAAATTTATTATCTGAGTTTTTCCTGTTAAATTAAAATAAGCAATTCCTCCCTCAAAAATTCTCCAATAAAGACGGTATCCTTCACCTTTGCCTAGCTCTTGTTTGTCTTGTGCTGGATTTGTAGAATTGCCAAGTAAATTCTTAATTTTTGTATAGCGTTTTGGATCGATTTCTAGACTGTGACCATCATCACCACTATAAAAGCGGTTTTCGCCTGCAAAAATCAAATAAGCAAGATACATATTGCGAATAAGTTCATCTTTGTTACGCGTGTTAGGTTGATATATCTGTACTTTATTGGCTGAAAAATTTTGCATTCGTCTGTAAGAACGATAAGTTCTTAACCTTGCATAATCGCTACCAGAACTATAAATTTCGCCAAGAAAATCTTCTAGTAATACTCCATCAGTATGAGCAAAGATTTCTTTATACTGGCTCTCATCAGAGATGCTTCCTTCATTACAAATAGTTTTGATATCTGGTGCAAGTTCTTTTAAACGTTTAAAAAAGTATTGAACTGCTTGTAAAAATTCTCTATCATTTTGTGGAAACGATTTATCCCATTTTATTTTGTTAGTATAATTGCCTCGATCATCAAATACACCATAAAGATTGTAGATAAAAGCACAATTGTCTAATCCCACCCACAAATTTTGATATGAACCTTTTTGAAGTCTGTTGCGGATATAGTTTTTAATAAAAAAATCAATATAGCGTTGGTCGCCAATATTAACTGCTTGTGCTTTTTCTTTTGATTGCCACTCAAAAATGACAGGTCTTTTCTTTCCTTGATAAGTGGCAGTTATCCAAAGAGGAGGACGGCGTTGGGCTAACTCATCTAATTCATATTTTTTTAACTCAGCATATGGAAAATAAACATAGTCATCTTCATCCTGGGGATGAAAGTGTTGAAAACGCCCATGAATACCTTGAATGGCTTCGGGATTCATGGCGGAGAAAATATCATTATAATGAGGTAAACCTATGTAAGCACCAACTTTTGTCCAGTCTTGATCGTGGGGAAATACGTAGTACAATCCTCTTTCATTGTCTATGACTGTTCTTACCGTTTTTGATGGTACGGTTGGTAGTATAGTACTGAGCCATAAGGCTGTAGTTATGGCTATAGCTCTGGTAAATGCGGTGAAGTTTTGCATATATATTTTTGTCTCACGCACTCGTTGCGAAGAAGAAAGTTTGGTAGCATTATTTCTCTTTTCTCTGTGTTCTCTGCGTCCTCTGCGGTTCAACAAATTATTTTTTAACCTTACTAGGCGCAGAGTACCCAGAGAGTAGGCGATCGCTTAACTCAATTTACTGACTGTGGGATTCAACTGACCTCTAAATTCTTCTGATGAAATATAGCCTTGTTGGCTGATTCCTTCTTGCTGCAAAACTTTAAAGGCTGTTAGATAAAGAATTTTTAAGTCCAGCCATAAACTCCAATTATTTACGTACCAAACATCAAGTTTAAATTTTTCCTCCCAACTAATAGCGTTACGACCTTTAATTTGTGCTAAACCCGTGATACCTGGTTTGACTTCGTGGCGGTGTGCTTGTTCGGATGTGTAGCGATCGAGGTATCTCACTAATAATGGGCGGGGACCGACAAAACTCATGTCTCCTTTGAGGACATTCCATAATTGAGGAAGTTCGTCTAAACTGGTTTTGCGGAGAAATTGCCCAAATGCTGTCAGGCGTTTTTCATCAGGAAGAAGATTGCCTTTTTCATCGCGATGGTCTGTCATTGTCCGAAATTTATAGAAGGTAAAAATACGAGCGTTTTTACCGGGACGGGGTTGGGTGAAGAAAATTGGGTGACCCATCTGAATGTAGATGGCGATCGCCAGTATCAACATCAGTGGCGAAAGAATTAGTAGTGCAATTGCTGCAACAACTTTATCTAGCAGAGACTTGATGATTTTGCTATGTCTAGAGAAATAAGCACCTGGTAAATATTTGGTAATCATTGATGTATCCTCTGTTTTCTAAAAAAGTTTGGAATGAAGCAGCACTATCTCTTCTTCAATACCTGATGCAGAATCGGGAGGTAAAAGTTTTAAATACTCTTGGTATAAGGCTTCCCAAATGGGTTCTTGACGGAATTTTTGTAAAATGCGATCGCGTCCTGCGTTTCCGTGTTGGTAGCGTAATTTAGCATTTTGTATATATTTCCGAATTTTCTCGGCTAATACCTCAGGATCGCAAGGTGGGACTAGTAGTCCCGTATAGCCATCTTCTACGGCATCCACACAGCCTGGAATATCAGTGGCGACTACAGGTAATTTCATTGCTGATGCTTCTAAAAGAACGTCGCCCAATCCTTCACGATAAGTAGGTAAGGTAAAGATGTCCATTGCTGCATACAATGGTGGCATATGACTCATTCTTCCAGTCATATGAATGCGCGGGTCGCTCATGAGTAATTCTTTGGCATCGTCAGAGAGTGGATCTTGGGGTTCAAAATAGCCAACAACAAGTAAATGCAGGTTGGGAAATTCTTCTCGTAAGATTTGCCATGCTCCTACTAATTCTTCTACGCCTTTATCGCGAACGAGGCGACCAACAAACCCAAGGACGATCGCATCTTTTGGAATACTGTATTTTCTGCGTATTTCTAGACGGGTGTTGGAAGGTAAATTGGCAAGGTTAAACCGATCTGATGCGTCTACACCATTGTAGCTACCTCCTAACATCACTGTTATCTTTTCTGGTGGACAAAGACCTTCCCTAATGGCAACTTTACGAATTGAGTGACTGACGCTAATAACTCGATGTGCTAGCAAGCAAGAAACTTTTTCACTCCAGGTCAGCAATACGCGCTTGTAGCCTTTTGCCGTCATCAGTGGTAAACCATGAATATGGTAAATCAGAACAGGTACTCCTGCAAGCCAAGCAGCGATCGTTCCTAATAGACCACCTTTGGGAGTGTGAGTATGAACTATATGGGGACAAATACGTCGTATGTGCTGCCAAATTTGAAATATAGAGTAAATGTCTTTTAATGGGGTAATGCTTCGTGGCATTGTAACTGCATATGTAGGCACTTGCTCGCGCTTGCCGAATTCTTCTAGAAGGTCTCCGGGAGAGGATAGGGCATGAATTTCAACTCCTCGTGCCTTCATGTAGCCTATTTGTCCTTTAAAAAAGTTGAATGATTCGGGTACGGTAGTAATGTGGAGTAGTTTAATGTTTTTGGACATTGTTTTTGCTCCTGTTGAAATATAAACCGCAGATGAACGCGGACGAACGCGGATAAAGAAGAATTAGAGGAGGGTGATTTCAGGTTGAGTGTAAGATCGATAGGTCAGCCATTCTTGAGTGCGATCGCGCACATATTTGTAAAATTTAATCCGGCGTTGGCGTAAGATGTCATCTCTGTAGAGTTGGGCTTTTTCTAGATTGCGGGCTGACATGACAGCCATGCGTTGTGGGTCTGCTAAGATTTCGGAAATTTTGGCTGCTAAACTAGCTACATCGTTGGGAGGTACCATTTCCTCTGGGAGTAGTAGTTCGGGGAAGCCCCCTACAGAGGAACCAATGCAAGGTAAACCTCGCGCCATCGCCTCAATTGTGGCTCTGGGTAAGCCTTCTTGTCGAGATGGCAAAACGAAAAGATCGGCTCGATCTAACTGTTTAATAACTTCATCTCTGCTATGCAATTGACCGCAAAAAGTAACTTGCTTGCTCAAGCCTCTCATTTGAGTTCTTGCTTCCAATTCTTGCTTGTATTTGCCATCTCCTACCCAAATTAATCGCAGGTCTAATCCTTGTTGAACACAAATAGCGATCGCATCAATGAGTATGTCTGGAGCTTTATAGAGTTGAGCTAAAGTACCTACGCATACGAGAATGTATGGTGGAACTTCACCTCGTGAAGGTGGTGCAGTGACAAAGGTTGAAGTTGGCAAATGAATACTGGAAAAATGAGTAGAAAATGCCTCAGCGTTAGGAGGATATCGACGTTGAAGAGCTTTTTCCGTAACGTAAGCAGCCGCAGTAGCTTGTTTGCATTGATGCTGTAATCGTTTTGTAAACCACCAACGGAAAGCTGGACGCAACAGATGTTTGTAAGCACCAGGTGCAAAAACATCATATGGGTCACCTATCACCTCCACACCGTAAGGTCTTGAAGATTCTAGTGAATGTTGAACCATTCCACCAATTTCACAAGGTATGCGTAAATGTACGGCTTCTGCATTGGCTATAGCGTCATTGACAATCTGTTTGACGCAACGATAATTTTTGGCATACTGCCATACACCTCGATAGTCTGGTAGTGGTACTGGCTTAATTCCCACTCCCGACGCCATTTTCCATCCTAACGGTGGTATGTCACGTGGTGTTGCACGTACTAGCAGATGAACTTCATCATATACGTCTAGATATCGAGACCAAAATTGATAAGATACAGATGGATCGGAAGTCCATAATGTTCCATCTTTTATAATAGCAAAACGAGCACTGGTTGTGACTAATACACGCATATAAAATTTTGGATTTTGGATTTTGGATTTTGGATTTTGGATTTTAGATTGAAAAATCTTGAAATTTCTCTCTTCTTTCTTTTCTTGGCGCTCTTAGCGTCTTAGCGGTTGATAATTTTTATCTATCAAATAGGACTGCCATACGACAAATGCTTAATCAATGTTAGGTTCGTACTTCAACCCAACCTAAAATTCACAATTGTTTTTTTAGAACTTAAAAGAAGCACTAAAAAAGGAACTGCACCAACTGTGACTAGAAAAAAGATGATATTATCTAAGTCACCAACAAGAATAATAAAGTTAAAATTGACGAGCATTGGTAGCATAAGCAAACGAGTATCTAAAGCAGACAAGGTCTGAAACCAACGTTCAATATATCCAACAACAATCCCCAATAATATAAAAGCAAATGGAATAGCAAAAGGACCGAAGTTTAGCATAGTTTCTCCAGCTAACCCGTAAACCTTAGAGGATACAAAGTCTTCAGGAGCATATGAACCCATTCCGTATTGTAAATCTGTTCCTTCTTGAGACTTGTTAAATGGCTTTTCAGGTAAAGGCCATAGTGGTTTGGGTATTAAAATGCTAAATGCAGCAAAATATGTTCTGCCCCACGCTAGTTGATAATCAGTATCAGGATGCATAATTCTGTAGAGCATAAAAGCATGTAAATCGCTTCTACCTAAATCCCCAAGTATGACATTATCCCAAGTTCGACCTTTTTCTTGTATGTACTCTTGTCGTGCTTCCTGTCCTTGGAAAGCAACTTCAACTCCTTCGATACCTCCTGATTTTAAAAAACCATAAAAGAACATGAAAAGAAACACAAAGACAAGGACAAGACCAATCTGTTTTTTATTAATGGGTCGAATCCACAAATGAATCATACCCACAGCCCATAACAGCGCCCAAACTGTATTACTCCGACTCCCTCGCAGACCGCCAAAAAGTAACTTCAGTCCAAAAAATACAATTAGAACGATGAGTAGTACGCACCAATTTTGCAAATATTTCTTATTGCGAGCATAGATTGTAAACCCCATCATTGCTATAATTGGGAAACTTTCACAAATCATCAATAACCAGCCCTGACCTACCCCAGCCTGACTTTCTAGATCGGCAAAAGCATTGATATATCCTGCAAGCCCTCCATATTGTTTGTAAACCAGTAACTGCAAAACACCACAAAGAGTCAGAGCAAAACTAAGAACAATAGCAAAGTGCTGCTTATTTATTATCCAAACCGTCTGTGCTAGCTTTCCCTGAGCAGGCTTTAAATAAATCTCCCTGGAGAAGCGATACATTAACAAACCCAAAAAGTTAAGAATTGCCATACCGCCCAACCAAGGTCGCCAATCGTTAGGAGGCGTAATACCATCAAACCATTTATCCCAACCAACATGAAGTAAAGGCGCTAAAAAGAAAAAATGAAAACCCAATAAACCCAGGACACCGATAGGAGAAAAAATATCTAACCGACCCCGAAACCATTCAATAGCATCAATACAAATTAAGATTCCACACAACGTCACCGGAATCACAAACCAATGAAGGAATTGCTCTGAAGTTTGAAAGAAAAAGACCAATGTGAGAATACAAATCAAGATAGCAAAGATAACACTATCGTTACGAGATTGAGTCTTAATATTTTGTTGATTCATGTTATACTTCCTTCCCTCTTTCTTTGCGTCCTTTGCGTCTTTGCGGTTCAAAAAGAAAAATTTATAATTCAAATTAGTTTGTAGTGACAATATATGCGCTAAAGCGCAACTACAAACCAATGAATTGACTCAAATAAGTATTCTCCAACTGCTTTACTGCTGTTTTAATATTGAACTGACTATCTACCATTTGTGCGAAAGCATCCGACGGACTGACTCTAGAAACCGCATCTCTGTGTAGCAAAAGCATCTCAGCCCACAAAAAAGCAGGCAAAGATAGAGAAACCCGCTTCACCAAAGGTAGAACAATATCTCCTTGTTCTGGAACAACATCTGAAATAACACTGGGAAGCCCCGCAGCCTGCGCCTCAAGCCGGACATTTCCCAATCCTTCATACAAAGAGGGAAAGAGAAAAACATCCATGGCACCACGCATCAGTCGCGGTATGTCAGACCGAACACCTGCAAAAATAACACGATCGCCTAAACCCAATTCTACGGCTTTTTGCTCTATATCTGGGCGCAGGGGTCCATCACCCACAAGCAAGAGATACATTTTTGGTTCTCGTTGAATAACCTCCGCAGCAATATCCAAAATAAATGTATGATTTTTCACAGATGCAAAGCGACCAACATGACCGATAACAAAAGCATCAGCTGGTATACCCAACTCAGCACGCACTTGGGCTGAATCGATATACCCATGAAATTGAGTCAAATCAAATCCATAATCAATCACCCGCCAACGCAAATCGCGATCGCAATCCGAACCAAATATAGCTGCTAGCGCCTTATAACTACTCCCCAAACCAACTGTTGCAAAGCCGTTAATCCAAGACTTCATTAAATGGAAATATATACGTCGATAAAACCCTCCCCTCTGCTCGCTAGAAACTGTATCTGTATGAGTATGGGCAATCCGAATCGGTACACCAGCATACTTTGCTAGACGAAGAACATAACCACTAAAGTGATGGACGTGGCTGTGGACAATATCATAAGGTCCAAACTCACGCAGAATACGTTGAAAATTTACGGCATAAGCCCAAGGGCGAGATGGAGCAAGACAGGGAAAAATTCGACACCCCATCGCGCGAATCTCCTCATCATAAGCACCCGGTTGAGTTGTATGAACTAAAAAGTCCATCCTGTAGCGATCGCGATCGATATGCCTTAAAATCTCCATCAACCAAGTTTCAATACCACCCCGATTCATGCTTCCAAGAACATGAAGGATGCGAATTTCTTCAGTGACCAGCGATCGGTGACCAGTGACCAATAATTGTCCGCGTTCATCTGCGTTCATCTGCGGTTTCATATCCACCCCCATAACAACCTTCACAGTTTTTGTTTTTTACGCTCAATCGAAAAAAGAATAAAAATTGTCATAGCACAGCTAAAGAAGGCAGAAGCACAAACAGCCCAAGCCGCTCCCACAAGCGAATATCTAGGTATTAGCAACCACGAAAACCCCGCAGTCATTATAGTTGCAACCAAAAAAGGAATAGGAAATTGGTCAAATTGTCTCGTTGCAGTCACTCCACTTCCCAAAAAAGAACCGACATATCCTATACCCGCAGCCACCATCAACCAAACAAAGACATCAGCTTGCAAAGCATACTCAGACTGATAGAGGAGTGTCAGAATTTCCCGACCCATAACAACAGCCACTAAAACACCAAATACACCAAGTAGAAAACCGATCGCAACTAACTTAAGAAGGAGTTGCCAGAAAGCGGCACCATCTTCATCTGCATAATATTTTGCCAATCGTGCGCTAGCTGATTCACCAAGTGCATTCACCACCATACCCCCTACGACTGTCAGATAAGCCATAGCAGCAAACACACCTAGTTCCCGTTCACCTAAATATTGTTCAATAATGTAACGGGGTATGTTTGTGTTCAAAGAAATTAGCATCATCACAAAACCGAGTGGTAGAGCAAGCCAGACTAACTGTAGTAATGTTTTTAACCTCCAACGCGGTTGCAATGCGATGGAATTATTCAGAATCAAGACAGCATTGCGGATGTCGTAAAAAACCAAAACAACAGCCCACCCAACAGCCAAACCTACCGCCCCCCACATCACACTCCCAGCAAGATATACCCCACCACTTAACAACACCAGTGACAGCAAACCTCTCAGCATCAAAGAGATAGCAATACAATCCATACGTTCGTGTTGCTGAACAAGCCCGTAAATCAAATCACAAAAAGACTCCAATGCCTTAGCCAAACCAATTACCAAGATAATAATAGATGTCTCCCAACGATATCCGGCAATGATAGTTACAAATACAATCATCACAAGTGCCAAAGCTGTTGTCACCAACCTTAGCCCCAAGTAGTCGCTGAAAAGATACTGGTTTTTGGCATCTGTAACCTGAACAGCCCGCAACTGTAAATTCGCAAACAGTACGATTGGTGCAGTCACCGCTAGCCCCAAGGTAAACTGTCCCACCATTTCTGGTGTGCCAAGTTTTGCCAATGCTACCAAAATACACCACTGGCAAGCTGCATAGACAAGATTACCTGCAAAAGTCCAAGAAAAATTTCGACCTAATGTGAGTGGCTTGTGGTGTTGCATTTTATAACTTATAACCCCCTCATTTTTCGTGCGAGTAAATACAACTTGCCTTTCATCGTGGTGGCATAACTCTGGTTAAAATTTTTCACAATTTCACCACCAAATTCTTCTTTGAATTTATTTATATTTAGTCTTTCTTGATCTGTGTTTCCTGCATACCATCCTCCTAAATCGTAAGCGGCTATTCCCAAACTTTTAAACTTCAAAATATCTTGCCAGTGAAGATAACGATTTGCACGTCCAATGATTTGGGTTGCTATTTCGCTGTTTTTCTTAATTGATACAGAATGTAAAAGACGAACTCGGTTTTCTCCCCGATAATAAACGTGCCAAACTAATGGTCGCTCGTCGGGTAATTGGACTGTAGAAATATTTAAAATGCTAGCCTCTGCATATTGCATTAGGCGATTCCTTTTGAGTTTGCTTAGACCTTTTTCCAAAGCAAAACTGTCGTAGGCATTTGAAAAGTTATTCACCAGTTTAGCATCAACGCGATCGCCATCCCAAAACTGATAAATAACTTTATCCTTTTGAGATGCCCGTCTAATCTTATATTTATTATTTCCATGAAGTTTTTTCCAAAGTTCATCCTCATTTTTTGTTAAATCAATTAAAATTGTGTAAAAATCCTGATATTCAAATTTTTCAATAGGATTTGTTCTTTGAAGATAGTAAACCAAATCTACAAAACTCGTATCTTGAAGTTCTTCATCAAACCAAACTTCTGCTATTGAGATAATTTCTTTTCTCAGAAGAGCCATTTTTCTCCTACCTAATATCTCCAAATCAAGTTATAATTATTATCAAATCCAAAAACAAAAACTATACGATATCCATCCACACAAGCCAACCATTGACCTTTCTCAGTTTGATGGGGGTCAATATTGTGCATTCCAATTTTATTCCAACCATGACCGCTAGCTTTAAGGATAGAATTGTTTGTAACTGCGACTTCTTTATAAGTTGTTTTTGTCAGATCAGTAATTTCAACAACTCGAACTTGATTGCCATAAAAGCCCTCAACATCTTGAGTATATCGAAAAATTTTTCCATCAGATACAACAACTCTACCTCCCGGTCTAGCGATATTTAAATTTTCTTGAATAACAGGGCTATTAGGATGTTCAATCCAATTCCCCATTAACTCACTAGCATAATAAAGACGCAAGATATTCCCCTTAAAAGAAGTGGTAAACATCCACCACATTCCCTTGTCATAAAAAATAGAAGAATCTACATAATCAGAACCATCCAGTAAAATTTTTACAAAAGACCATTGATTCGGAAAATTGATCGCCTTATATAACCGAACAGAATTGGCCT
This sequence comes from Scytonema hofmannii PCC 7110, assembly GCF_000346485.2. Taxonomy (NCBI): domain Bacteria; kingdom Bacillati; phylum Cyanobacteriota; class Cyanophyceae; order Nostocales; family Scytonemataceae; genus Scytonema; species Scytonema hofmannii. The sequence continues at coordinate 11,024,310 of NZ_KQ976354.1, read as the reverse complement.
CATAACTTTCCGGAATCATGTAATAGTCATTATCCACTTTAAACACATAGGGATAAGATAAATGAAAAGGTTCATCAAGAACAATTTGTCGATAATGCCACTTAAAACTATCATCACTCGTCGCTAAACCTATATCTCCCTTATTATCTCGACCATTTAACACCTCAAAAAACATATACCACGTGTTGCGATCGCAAACCATAAACGGGTCAGCAACAAAGAGGGCTGGTACATCCGTGACATCCTTTGCAGTCAAAACAGGATTAATCATCCCATCAGGCGAACCAAAATCAAACAGAGATTCACCCACATAAATCCCAATAGACCACTCACATCTTCTTCTAATAACAGACCTAACAAACCTCTTAAAATAAGCAATACTTTTCCCATCACCCACAGAGAGAGTATCAAACCTTTGAAATATATTATGTAACCCCAACCCAATACTCATGATTCCTTCCTTTGTATCTGCACTTTCTCTTCCTCTTTCTTTGTGTCCTTTGCGTCTTTGCGGTTAAAAAAGAAAAATTCATAATTCAAATTACTCCTTTCCCACTCGAAGACTGTTTATTTAAATGAACCGCAAAGACGCAAAGAGCGCAAAGAAAGAGGAAAAGAAATCGGTAATCTTATAGCGATTTTAAAGTTCCTAACCCGTGAAAACTTTCCTGAACTGTAACACCCCACTTATTACCCAAAGGCGCATAAATCCTCAAAGATTCCGAGCTATATCCAGAAACAATTTCTTCAAGCAACAATTTGATAGTATTACAATCATTCTGATAAGCAGCTTGACACAAAGCATTTATTTGACAATTCAAATTCTTAGAAATAATGCGACTGGCATTCTTCACAACAAATAAATTTTCGTGTTCGGTATCCTCATACTCCTCTCCAGGAATAAACAACTCCTCAAACAGCTTTTCTCCCGGACGCAAACCTGTAAACACAATATCAATATCCTTATTAACCTCATATCCAGAAAGACGAATCAATTCCTTTGCCAAGTCTACAATTTTCACAGGTTCACCCATATTCAGCATTAACACCTCACCTCCACGACCAAGAATTGCAGCCTGTAAAACAAGTTGAACAGCCTCTGGAATAGTCATAAAGTAACGACAGATATCAGGATGAGTCACCGTAACCGGACCACCCGCAGCAATTTGCTTTTTAAACGTCGGTACAACACTTCCACGACTACCTAAAACATTGCCAAAACGCACAGCAACAAAAGGTTTACTACTTTCTCTAGCAGCTTGTAAGACTAGCATTTCAGCAACTCTCTTGCTTGCGCCCATGATATTGGTTGGATTGACTGCCTTATCTGTAGAAATCATCACAAAGTGTTTCACATCATACTGTAAGGCAAGATCCAACAGATTTTTGGTTCCTAGCACATTGTTGGTGATTGCTTCTGGTGAATTTAATTCCATCAGAGGAACGTGTTTGTGTGCGGCTGCATGAAAAATCACATCAGGACGGAATTCCTCAAAAGCGTATTTCAGCCTGTCTTGAAAGCGGATATCGGCAATGAAGGTAGAAATACAGGGAGTTTCTATTTGTGAAACACCATTTTTTTTCAAACCTTGAACAAACTGTTCGAGTTCTTGCTGAATATTGAATACAGAATTTTCTCCGTGTCCTATCAGTATCATTTTAGCAGGACAGCATCTAAAGATTTGACGGCACAATTCACTGCCAATCGATCCACCCGCCCCTGTAATCAGAACTTTCTTATCTTTGAGAAATTGCGAAACTTCTACAATATCTGTTTCTATGGGTTCGCGTCTGAGCAAATCCTCAATTCGCACATCCCGAATGCTATCTACTCGCACGCGCCCGTTGAGAATTTCATGTATTCCAGGTAGAGTACTGGGTTGTATTCCAGTAGCTTTGCAAATATCTACAATTTCTCGAATCACTTGTCCTGCAACTGTCGGCATAGCGATGATAACTTTATGAATGTCAAAAGATTTTACAACATCAGCAATGCGATCGCGATCGCCAACAACAGGAATACCGCGAATCCGTGCATGAAATTTTCGAGGATTATCGTCAATGAAAGCAACAGGATGAAAACCAAGTTGCGGATTTCTTTGCATTTCTTGAACTAGAGACACCCCGGCACTGCCTGCACCAATAACTAACACCCGTTTTTGTGGGTTAAATGTATGTTTTGGGTTAACGCTTTCCAAAGCTCTAACACTAAAACGCAATGCCCCTATAAAGATACATGAAAGCAAACCATCAATGAATGGTAGTGAATGTGGCAGATTGTCTACAGTATGATGAAATATATAGTAAACAACGTAAAAAACTAAAGTTTGAACGATCGCGGCTGCTGACATCAGCATGGCTAGAAAAGAGAGTTCTTCAACACTAGCATAGCGCCAGTAACGTCTGTAAAAACCACAGTTCCAAAATACACTGAGTTTCACTGTTAAAAACAGTATTGTCACTGCTGTTAAATCTGAAACATATGGTTCTAAAGCTAGATTGCCATCTAAACGCAGGATTAATGCAAGTATTGGAGTGATGGAGAAAATAACAAGATCGCAAATAAACAAATGACGGTTTCTCAGATTGAGCAAGCTGCTCAGCAAAGAATTGATTGATTTTTGACCGAGCCATTGAGAAGTCATAAATAAGTATGTTTTCTATGTGTTGAAGAGACAAAAATTCAGATCATCCCACAACCAGAACGGGTAGGATTTCAAGGAACATAAGGCATTAGCCCTAAACTTTTAGTCTGAAGGTCTCGTGGTACAAGATATGAAATTTGATGCCCGACATAGAGTACCTCCACGGCGACTACTTTTTGTTAATGTGAGTTTGAAAATACTCTTGAAGACGCTGAGAACTATTAGTTACAGCTAGACAACTCAAAAGCCACAATATTTTTAATGACGTAGATATTAGAATCTCTTTAATTTCCAACATAAAGGTCAAAGTTGGGACACTTGTGAGGAAATTCTTAAGAAAATATTAAGGGAGTCATTACGATTAACAGTGACCAGTGACCAGTGACCAGTGACCAGTTAATCCCATACTTCAAAGCAGGGGATTTGAATAAGGCTGACGGCGCAAGATTCCCGACTTCTCTAAGAAGTCGGGAATCTGCACTTAACATATTGTAATTTTATCTTTATGAAATTATTACATTTCTTTCTTATTCTTCCAAAGATAGAATAATTATAAGATTCTGATACTGGCTTTTCAGTAATTTAACGGTGTAGGTGAAATATAATTTAAGTCTGAGGGGATTGATTGATAACAGTTAAATAGGTTGTTCTTACTTTAAAGATGTTCATCACCATAAAGTATAAAATGGTCGGCAACCTAATAGTTATATCTACGGTGATTGAGACTCTCTAAGATTTTTGTATTCATCAAATCTTTATCCCTAAAGTTTAAATTAAAGTTGCAGTCAGAGAATTTTTATATTAAACTGCAGTCTAGGTGTTATGGGTTTATGTATAAAAAACGCAGCCAAAGTGTGTAATAACTTGGGCTAGTAAGTGATGTAAAATCAGTTATTGTCGCTGAATTCAACAAAATTTTTGTCATTTTAGTATGTTTGAAGCTGAGCTTCAAGCGCGATTTTGACTGGCTGTGTCTTAGTCTAAAAATTGTTACAAACTCTTAACGCAGATAAAAACAAAAATTAGAGGGATGAGTAATCATGAGGATTCTCATTGTAGAGGATAATGAATTGATCGTGAAATCACTCACTGCACTCCTCCATTATCAAAGTTATGCAGTTGAAGTGGCAACAAATGGTCAAGTAGCTTGGGACTTAGTACAAGCTTTCAACTACGATTTGATACTACTCGATATCATGTTACCGGGACTTGATGGTATTAGCCTGTGTCGCCAGTTGCGATCGCACGGTTCTAAAGTCCCCATTCTTTTGTTAACAGGTCGAGATAGTGGTCATGATAAAGCAATGGGGCTAGATGCAGGAGCAGATGATTATGTGGTAAAACCTTTTGATTCCAAAGAATTAGTTGCTCGTATCCGCGCTTTACTGCGTCGGAATAGCTCCACTCTATCACCTATATTAGAGTGGGGTAAATTGCGCCTTGACCCCAGCAATCTTGAAGTGCGCTATGAAACACAACCCATACAGTTAACATCCAAAGAGTATGCTCTTTTAGAGTTGCTGATGCGATATCCTAAAAGAGTGTTTAGTTGTGATGTAATTCTCGAACATATTTGGTCATTTGAAAACACACCGACAGAAGAAGCAGTTAGAACTCAAATCAAAGGATTGCGACAAAAGCTAAAGGCTGTGGGAGCCGCCGCCGATTTGATTGAAACTGTTTATGGTATTGGGTATCGTCTCAAAGCTTTACCAACAAAACCAATCAGTAACATCTCTCTTAAGGGGGAAAGTAAACAGCAACAGCAGACATCATCTGCATTGACTGAAGTTCAGAGTCGGTTTAAAAAAAGAATTAACCAGCATATAGCTGTCCTCGAACAAGCGGCTACAGCGTATTTACAAGAGACACTGAATCAGGAACTACGGACTCTTGCTGAACGAGAAGCTCAGATACTAGTGGGTTCATTGTCTCATTATGGTTTGAACAAAGGCGCACAGTTAGCTCGTACAATCAAACATCATCTCCAACTCAGCCAACCTTCAACTAAAGAAGCCAAATACTTGCATAAGTTGGTGATGGCTTTACGTAAAGAGATTGAGTCTTCATCCCAAGGAGCGGTGTCAAAGTTGGCAAATTCAAAAGACGGGCGTCCCAAGTTATTAGTAGTTGATAGCGATCGCCAACTGGCGCGTGAATTAGTGATTAGGGCTGAAGCTCAAGGAATTATTGCAGAAGTAGCTACAACCTTATTTGAAGTTAGGGATAAAATTGACTGTGTCCGTCCTGATGCGGTTTTACTTGACCCCATTGTTGGCAATACAACTGAAGAGAGTTTTGCCCTGTTAGCAGAACTTTTGTTACAAACGCCACCAGTACCTGTTGTAGTCTTTACAGCCCATAGCAATTTGGATGCTCGTTTGAAAGTGGCTCGATTGGGGGGACGCACTTTTTTACAAAAGCCAATACCTGCAAATGATGTGATACAAGTCGTCACGCACATCTTGCAACCAACTAACGTCGGTTCAGAAGCAGTGGTGATGGTTGCAGACAACAATCCCCAAACCCCAGCCACTTTACGAGCTTTAATAGAGCCTTGGGGACTGAAAGCAATAGTAGAGAACGATCCTCAACAGTTTTGGGAAACTCTAGAAGCATCTGCACCGGATTTGCTGATCGTGAACCTCGATATGCCCAACTTGAATGGAATTGAACTGTGTCAAGTGGTGCGAAATGATGTACGGTGGGGTGGATTGCCAATTTTATTCCTTGCCAAGAATATAGATACCACAACTATTCATCAAATTTTTGCTGCAGGTGCAGATGACTTTGTCAGCAACCCCATCGTGGGATCGGAACTAGTCACTCGCATCCTCCATCGGTTAGAACGGACTAAACTGCAACAGAGTTTAGCAGAAATTGACCCACTAACTAGAGTGTATAACCGTTATCGAGCCACTCAAGACTTGAACAAACTACTACGCTTGAGTTTGAGGCACAATCAACCCATGTGCTTGGCTATTCTAGAATTAGACCACTTCAAGCAAATTAACAGTGATTTTGGTCATGCATCTGGTGATGCCGTGCTGCGTCAACTCGGACAACTTCTACAGCAATCATTTCGTGGGGAAGATGTTGTATCGCGTTGGGGCGCAGAGGAATTTGTAGTTGGTATGTATGGTATGACTCGAAGTCACGGACTCCAACGGGTTGTTCAAATTCTAGAAACACTACACGAGCACGAGTTTATTGCCAGCAATAACAGCAAGTTTCAGGTAACTGCCAGTGCAGGTATAGCCCAATATTCTGAGGATGGCGATGATTTGCAATCTTTATACAAATCTGCCAATATTGCTCTCGATCGCGCTAAAGCAACTGGATGCAACTGCGTGTTACCTGCACTCATAGAAAATTGACTTTACAACTCTTCAGAATTGTTACGTTGCAGCATCCATTCAACCATTAATAAATGGCTCCCTCTCTCCGTGCTCATCAGTCCTATTAATTCTCCTATACTTGCATTAAAAATAACATCGGCAAATTTTGGTTTTAAGTTGTATCGGTAAATTTTCCCTTCACAACCACAGCGATTGCGCCGCCTCTCATCAGCTATGAGTTGGTATGGGTTGAATCTTAATTAATCTTAAATTAGGTGGTTAACAATAGTCAACAATATTGCATTTTCTAAACTTATACATTTTTCTGCTTTCTTGCAATTGACTTGATGGTACAGAATTGCGAAGACCTACGTAAGTCACATTGACGAAGAGAGTATTTTTAACGGAGTTAACACGTAACTCGACTGATGATGTTGCTACTTCATCCTCACAAGATTCTCACATTGTTACCTTAGCATGAAAGCATTCCGGTAAAAACAACGCGTCCTGAAAACCGTCAAGATATCAAGTTTAGGGGCTGGCGATCGCAGTCATGCTCTACCCAATTTTAATATCAACTGCTTTATCAACGATTTCTTAATCTACCCGCGACTGGAGGTCAAAAATACCATGAATTACTGCCCTTGCTGCACCGACCAGTTATTGCGCCACGTCCGCTCTCAAGGAGTTTATTGGTTTTGCCCATCCTGTCGGCAAGAGATGCCAAACTTTAGCAAAGAAGTTAAAAAAATTAACTTGCTTGAAATAAATATTAAAAATCCTTGCAAAGTTGCCGAATTTAAGATCAACAGGTCAAGAAAAGCTGAAAAAGTTTTGGCTTCATAAAAAGGTTTGGAAGTTGCTCGCTGAATCCTGTTATCTTTAAAATTATTTAATTATCTCGCCTCATTTCTCGTTCTGGTGGCTCTGACTTGAAAATAGGGAATAGGGAGTGGGGAGTGGGGAAGAGGGATTTTCATGTAAGGCAAGTGAAAATTTAGAAGCCTCGGCTGGGAACGAGAGCGTCTGAACGTCTTATTATTCTTGGCTTCTGCTGAAGATCTTGCCAAAAAATTTATCCATCTTGTGGGGTGGGCGTCAAGGCCTGCCTCACTTCTTAATATAATTTTATAACTTGCATAGCCTCAGTCAACCTAACTATGAATGGGGTGGGCGTCAAGGCCTGCCTCACTTCTTATATACAAAGGTAGTTTAGCAAAGCACCCACCGCCACAGCAGATAGTGTTGTGACGGTGTTTTTTTTTACCTTCTACCCTCTGCATTATTTCTGATAAGGCAAAAGATAATTAATCTCATTTTATATGACTTCATTTGTGAATTGACTTCTTGGCTTTTGTAATATTACAATTTATACCTTGATTTAGGTTATAAAAGAGGGTAAATTTCTTAAAATATATAAATTCTCTTTGTTAACAAACACTTTTTTTAAACCTGTTATAAAGTCATCAGTAAAATCACGCAGTCACTTATGAAGTTTGTAAAGGGCATTCTATGATTATCCAGAATATGGAATTATCTCTAGCTAATTATGAAATCAGTAAAACCACTTACAAAGAAAATAAAATTAACATTCTTCTGGTAGATAATTGCCGTAAAAATTTACTTGCTTTAGAAGCAATTCTGGGTTGTCTCAAACAAAATTTGGTAAAAGCAAACTCTGGTTATGAAGCCTTGCGATTTCTTCTAAATGAGGAATTTGCCGTGATTTTACTGAATGCTCAAATGACGGAAATGGATGGATTTGAGACAGCCAAGCTTATTCGACAACGACAGAAAACTGAGCTAACGCCAATCATTTTCATTCTTCCGACATTTAGCCAATCTGAAGATTCTATCTTTAAAGGTTATGCGTTAGGTTTAGTAGATTATGTCTTGAAACCTATTTCCGCAGAAGTACTGATAGCCAAAGTTAAAGTATTTGTAAATTTGTTTAAGATGACGATGAAGTTAGAACAACAAGCAATGCACTTCAAAACTATTCACAAAGAACTTCAAACTCAAATTGCTGCTCGCCAAGCTGTAGAATCGGAGCTAAGCAAGTCTCTCAAAAACTTATCAGATATTCAATTTGCTTTAGATAGAGCTACTATTGTGGTCATTACTGATGCTAAGGGAGTTATCACCTATGTAAATGATAAGTTCTGTGAAATTTCCCAATACTTTCGAGAAGAACTCATTGGAAAAACCCATCAACTTGTCAATTCTGGTTATCATTCCAAAGCTTTTTTTCAAAACCTTTGGTCAACTATTTCCCAAGGAAAAGTTTGGCAAGGAGAAATTAAGAATAAAGCTAAAGACGGAACATATTATTGGGTTGACACTGTTATCGTTCCATTTCTCGATAGTGAGGGAAAACCGTTTCAATATTTAGCGATTCGCTTTGACATCACTTCACACAAACAAGCACAGGAAAAACTACAGCACCAAGTTTTTTATGACTCCCTCACAGGTTTACCCAACCGTGTCAAGTTTTTAGATTGCTTAAATCAATGTATCAAGCGGACTCAAACTAACTATGACTATCATTTTGCTGTGTTGTATATCAGCCTGAACCGCTACCAAATGATTAAGTACAGCCTCGGTCACTACCAAGGCGAACAACTGCTCATTGAGGCAGCATGTCGTTTTTTGACGTACTTGTGTCCTGTAGACATACTCGCACGAGTGGGAGAAGAAGAGTTTGCTATCTTGCTGGCATATACTCCCAATGCACAGGATGCAGAGTTTGCAGCAAAACGCATCCATCAAGCCATGAAATTACCTTTTAAACTTATGGAGTCTGTGGAATCTTGTACTGCTAGCATTGGCATCGTTCATAACGAGATTGATTACAGTCAAGCTGAAGATTTTCTGCAGGCGGCAGATACTGCAATGCATTATGCCAAAAAGCACTTAACGTGCAACACGGCGGTGTTTAATACGAATATGCAGTTGCAAGTTGTTGCCAGACTGCAAATGGAAGCAGAGCTTGCTCAAGCAATTCAACTCCAGAAGTTACATCTCAACTACCAGCCCATAGTGTCACTCATAACTGGAGAAATCACTGGTTTTGAAGCGTTGGTTAGATGGCAGCACCCCAAACAAGGGCTGATTTCCCCAAATGATTTTATTCCAGTTGCAGAAGAAACAGGGCTAATTATTGCCCTCGGTCAATGGGTTTTAATGGAAGCTTGTCGGCAATTACGTCACTGGCAAGAGAAATTACCCAAACGCTTGCCTGTTTCCATCAGTGTGAATTTATCTGGCATTCAACTGGTTCAACCTGATTTGGTGGAACAAATTGACCAGATTTTACAAGCGGTGGGTTTGAATAGCTCTTTTTTAAAGATAGAAATTACTGAAAGTGTTTTGATGAATAATGCTGATAAAGCAGCCACCGTCTTGAAGCAACTGCAAGAAAGACAAATTCAACTGTTGCTTGACGATTTTGGTACTGGTTATTCTTCTTTGTCTTACTTACACTGTCTTCCCATCAATGCTTTGAAGATTGACCGTTCGTTCATCCGTCAAATAGCTGTTGGGAGTAAAAATTCCGATATAGTCAGGACAATTGTTAACTTAGCCCATAGTTTGGAGTTAGATGTCATTGCAGAAGGAGTTGAGACAGAAGAACAATTAATTCATTTGCGATCGCTAGGATGTGAATATGGGCAAGGATACTTTTTCTCCAAAGCACTAAATAGTGAAGCAGTTACCGCCTTAATGGGAGCGAAACCTTGAATTTTTGCTCAAAAAATAATTCTTCCATAATTCAATACAGTTCAGTTAAGCAGTTATTTAGAAACCCGGTTTCTCTCTGTTGGAAAGCTTGATATCTCGTATGCTCAACGATGAAGTTACCGGGTTTTTGTGATTTCTGTACCGGCGCTCTAGAGTTGTAGCACCTGCTGTGCGAATTCTATTCTCCTTCTCAGACATCCTCTTATAATAGGTTTTTAAGACAAATTCTAAAAACTTCATTAAGCTTGTATAATTCACTATTACAAATACTAAGTTATCTGTCAGAATTATTGATTATTTATATACATCGGGATTTTTTACAAATCCTCATTATCTTAATATTTATTTATATATCAATGACTGAGCATAGATATATAAATAAATACGTTTTCAGACTTTAAAATCCATATTAAGCCTTATGAACACGTTTATTATTCAATGCAGCCAAGAATTAGAACCATGTTTGTGTAGTGCGGAGAAACCAACTGAACAGAAGGTTAATATTCTTCTTGTAGAAAACCACTTAGCGAATTTACTAGTTTTAGAAGAAGTCCTTAATCAATTGGGAGAAAACTTAGTTAAAGCCTTGTCTGGGGAAAAAGCCTTATATCAACTTCTCGAACGAGAGTTTGCCGTAATTTTAATGAATGTTCAAATGCCAGGAATTAATGGGTTTGAAACAGCCGAGTTAATTAGAAAACGCCCTAAGAACCAACAAACTCCTATTATATTTTTCACTACCTCCAGCGATCGCGAACAAATGATTCTCAAAGGTTATGAGATTGGTGCGGTAGATTATCTATTCATGCCAATTCAACCAGAAATTTTACTATCAAAAGTTGCAGTATTTGTCAATTCCTTTAAGGAAAAGTTAGAATTAAACCATGCTAATGAACAACTGCAAACTAAACTAAAAGAGAGTTTACTCCGAGAGCAGAGACTACAGAAGCAAGTAGAAATTCTTGATTTAGTGCAAGAAGCAATAATCGTTCGAGAGCTAGATGGCGCGATTACCTTTTGGAACCATGGTGCTGAAACAATGTATGGCTTTTCTCAACAAGAAGCTGTAGGAAAAGAGTATTGTTCGTTAATTAAAGCACAATTTCCCAAACCATTGTCAGAATTAAATAATTTCTTATTTGAAAACGGAAGATGGGAAGGGGATCTCATTCACAGTCAAAGGGATGGGACAGAGATTATGGTTGCTAGTAGCTGGGTAGTACGACAAAACAATTGGGGTGAACCTGAGATTGTGGAAATCAATAGAAATATTACAAAGTACAAGCAAACTGAAGAAGCCCTACTGACTGCTGGTGTCCGTTTAGTGGGAATTTTGGATAATGCTTCAGATGCTATTATTTCAGTAGACTCTGCCCACAAGATTGCACTTTTTAGTAAAGAAGCAGAAAAGATTTTTGGCTACGCAACATCAGAGGTTTTAGGACAAACACTTGATTTGCTATTGCCAAAACAGTTGGCAAATGGAGATTGCCAATACATTTTTGACTCTTGCCACTCAAATATAGCAAACGGCAAGATAGGAGAACGTCGGCAGATGACGGGTTGTCGTAAAAATGGGACATTCTTCCCCATAGAAGTGTCGATGTCTCCGTTGGAATTAGTCAGCAGTAACGTATTTACCCTGATTTTGCGGGATCTAACAGAGCTTAAAGCAACTGAAGCTGCCTTGCGGAGAACTGAAGCCCAGTTTCAAGCTTTTATGAATCACATTCCCCCTTTATCTTGGATTACCGATGATGAAGGTCAGTTACTTTATTGCAATAAAAGTTTTGAACGTTGGTGTCAGCGCTCGACGTGGGAAATTATTGGAAAATCAATTTTTGACTTTAATCCACCCCATCTTGCTCAACAACACCTCGAACATATCAAACAAGTTTTACAAACAGGACAAGTTCTTGAAGTGAATGAGTCTGCTATTTATCCAGATGGGACACTTGGTGAGTTTTTAGTCTATAAGTTTCCCGTGTTTGACACAGAAGAACAACTTTTAGTAGGGGGTGTAGCAATTGACATTACCGAACGCAAACAAGCAGAAGCAGATCTGCAGATAAGAAATCAAGAATTGCTCACTCTTTATAAACTTTCTGAAGTTGCACTACGGACTGATTCTTTGAAACTAGCCGCTCAAGATGCTGTAGCAGAAATTAGTTATGCAACTGGGTTTCCCAGAGTGACAATTGAACTTTACGATCCAGCAAGTCAAATGATGAGATTTGTTGGAACGACGGGAATTCCTTCACTCGCTTCTTGCGATATACCAGAAGTTTTCGTAGATCGGACTCTTTCTGGAACAGTTGTTCTGACAGGAAAGCCCATGATTAAAATTTTTAACTCTCATGAAATGGAGTCTTCCCAAATCAGAATCTATGATTCTCATCAAACAATCGGTCAACTGAATATTCGGACTTTTGTCTGTCAACCAATGATTGTCAATCAACAAGTCATTGGTGTATTGAGTTTAGCGCATCCCGAACCAGTACAACTAGATGCATCATTTCTCAGATGGTTAACTAGTTTAGCTAACTTTGTTGCCTCTTTAGTAGAACGAAAGCAAGCTGAAGTTGCTTTACACGAAAGCGAAGAACTTTACCGCCAAATGTTTCAAAATAACTTGGCAATTAAGTTGCTTATTGAGCGCGATACTGGAGCTATTGTTGATGCCAATCCAGCGGCTTGTCGTTTCTACGGTTATAACTTACAACATCTCAAACAAATGATGATTACAGACATCAATGTTTTACCTTCCGAACAGGTGTTTTCTCTCATGCAGCAACATCTATTCAATCAACAAAGTTACTTTCAGTTTCGCCACAAACTAGCCAGTGGAGAAATTCGAGATGTGGAAATTTACTCTTGCCCGGTAACTCGGCAAGGAAAAACACTACTTTACTCAGTTGTTCATGATATTAGTGCATTGAAACAGGCAAAAAGTGCATTGGAACAAGCTAATGTTCAACTTAATAACTGGGTGGAGGAATTGGAAATACGCAATCGCGAAATTGCTTTACTGAGTCAATTAAGCGATATTCTCCAAGCATGTTTGTCCATTGATGAAGCACATCAAGCTCTGGCTCGATTAGTCCAACTTTTATTTCCTGATGTATCGGGTGCAGTGTTTGTACTGAACCATTCAGAAAACTTACTTGAAGCCGTAGCAACTTGGGGAGACGTCAATGAAGCTACAGAGTTGATATTCGCACCAGGAGAATGTTGGGGACTTCGTAGAGGGCGATCGCACTTAGCAGATAGGACTACAGAAAGTATACTATGTCAACATAGAAAAAAAGATTGTTGCAAATCTTCCACCCCCATTGAATCACTCTGCATTCCCATGATGGCACAGGGGGAAGCACTAGGGGTATTGTATTTAAGTTCCAATCAACCAGAAAAACTAACAGAAGCTAAACAGCAATTTGCTGTAACAGCTGCCGAACACATCGCCTTGGGGCTAGCAAACCTACAATTGCATGAAGCCCTTCAGCAACAAAGCATCCGCGATCCTCTTACTGGATTGTTCAATCGCCGTTATTTAGAAGAATCCTTAGAACGGGAGATTAGCCGCGCCGATCGCAAACAGCAATCTGTAGGCATTATCATGCTGGATATAGACAATTTCAAACGTTTTAACGATACTTTTGGACAAGACGCGGGTGACACCGTGTTGCAAGAATTAGGTAAGTTTTTGGAAAAAAATATTCGCGGAGGTGATATAGCTTGTCGTTATGGAGGTGAAGAAATCGTGTTAATTCTACCGGAAGCATGTTTAGACGCCACTAAAAAACGAGCCGAGCAAATACGAGAAGATGTCAAGCACCTTTGTTGGCATAACCGATACCATTCTCTCGGTACGATCGCCATATCGTTGGGAGTGGCAGTTTTTCCAGAAGACGGCTTGACAGGAGAAGCAATTATTGATGCTGCTAATGCAGCTTTATATCATGCTAAACAAGAAGGTCGCGATCGGGTGATAACTGCTGCAGAATCAGTGACCAATGACCAGTGACCAGTGACCAGTGACCAGTGACCAGTGACCAGTGACCAGTGACCAGTGACAAATGACAAATGACAAATGACAAATGACAAATCAAGGGAAGAATTACAACAAGAAGTTCAAGAACTGAGCGATCGCCTTGAAATTGCTGAAGAAACTCTGCGGGCTATCTGTCAAGGAGAGGCAGATGCTTTAGTGGTTTCGGGAAGTCAAGGCACACAGATTTTTACTTTACAAAGTACTGATTCTCTTTATCTACTGTTGATAGAAGAGATGAAAGAAGGGGCTGCTACACTAACAGATGATGGATTTATTTTATACTGTAATAAAAGTTTGGCGCGTCTCTTAAAGAGATCCATAAAAAAAGTTATCGGTTCGGACTTTAATCAATATATTATACCCAGTCAAAAACCTCTATTGCAGACATTATTACAGCAAAATCGAGGACATTATCAAGGAGAATTTGACCTGATTGCTAATGATTTAACCACGATACCCGTCCATTTATGTATTAGTTCTTTGACAATGAATGATGTCAAAGCTAACTACCTTATTGTTACAGATTTGACAGAACAAAAACGAAATGAAGAAATTATTGTTGCTGAAAAACTTGCTCGTTCCATTGTGGAACAAGCGGCTGAAGCTATTGTTGTTTGTGATGAAAACGGACAGATTATTCGCGCAAGTATAGCGGCTCATCAGCTTTGCGGACACAATCTTTTGTTTCAACCCTTTGATGTGATTTTTCCCTTACAACTTTGTCAGAGTAACTGGCAACCAAAATCTTCGGGACAATTAGAAGTTACAGTTAAAGAAGAAAACAATTTGGCAACAAAAAAATTGTTTTCTGTTGCCACTGTTCTTAATGGAGAAAGTTTTCAAGGAATTGAAGTTTTTTTCCAACAAAAAGATGGACAGCAATTTAATTTACTACTCAATGCTCGTTTGCTTTCTAACCCAGAAAGCAGTTTAAAAGGTTGTATTTTAACGCTTACAGATATTACGTTTCGCAAACAAGCAGAACTGGAATTACAACGAGCAAAAGCTGATTTAGAAACGCGAGTGGCAGAACGTACCGTCCAACTTCAACAGTTGAATGCACAACTGACTAACTGGGTAAAAGAATTGGAGCAACGCAATCATGAAATTGTTTTGATGGGTAAGTTGAGCGATATGCTACAAGCTTGTTTGACGGTTGAAGAAGCATATTACACTTTATCTCGACTCATTCAATCTTTATTTCCCAATATGTCAGGAGGTGTGTTTTTGATAAACGCTTCAAAAAACTTAGTAGAGGCTGTTGCTACCTGGGGTAAAGAAACCCTTGTAAGTCAGAAAATCTTTACCCCAAGAGAATGTTGGGGATTGCGACGCGGACGCACCCACTTATTTGCAGTTGATGCTTGTAGTTTAGAGTGCAAGCATATAATCCCGAATGCTTTTTTCACAGACACTCTGTGTGTCCCAATGATGGCACAGGGAAAGGCGATGGGTGTACTGCATCTAAGTTCCCAAGTGCAAGGACAGCTAACCACAGCAAAAAAACAGCTAGCAATCACAGTTGCCGAACATATTGCATTGGCATTGGCAAACTTAAAGCTTCACGAAACGATTCAGGAGCAAAATATTCGCGATCCTCTTACAGGATTGTTTAATCGTCGTTACTTAGAAGAGTCTTTAGAACGGGAAATTCAACGAGCCAAACGCAAGCAGCTTTGTTTGGGAGTTATGATGCTTGACGTTGACTACTTCAAGCGATTTAACGATACATTCAGCCACGAGGCTGGTGATATGGTTCTGCGGGAGTTAGGGAGATTTTTAAAGAAACAGGTGCGGGGATCGGATATTGCTTGTCGTTATGGGGGTGAGGAGATGACATTAATTCTGCCGGAAACATCTTTAGAAGTTGCGAAAGAAAGAGCCGAACAAATCCGGGAAGGTGTAAAGCATCTCAAATTGCAAAATCGCAATCAAAACCTTGGCACTATGACCTTGTCTGTGGGAGTTGCGTGTTTCCCAGAACATGGTTTGACAGCAGAATCAGTTATTCATGCAGCTGATGAAGCTTTGTACCGTGCCAAAAAAGAGGGGCGTGATCGGGTTGTTTGTTCTGAAAATAGGGAATAGGGATTGAGGAACTCCTTAAACTCATATTACAAATGTAGTATGAGGTTTCAGCTTGTATCTTACTTAACGCAGATGCTTAATCTATCCGTGAACCTCTAATCTACATAATGTCGGGTCATAGAGATAAACGAGTGGATGCCATACTAGAGCGATCGCACCAACTACAACAAGCCTTAACAAATTTTGTTTTTGATGCAGACGATGAACTTGCAAAAGCGCTAGAAATCTATGCTGCGAAAAAGTCAAAAAGTGGTAATGGGGATAATTTCCACAAAGACCACGTCATTGACTCCTTTATTACAGAAGGGAGATTAGGAAACTCCACTGTGCTGGATTTATTTATCCAAAGCCATCCTCAGTTGACGAATGAAGAGCGTCAACTGATTAAAAATTGGCACCGTACATTTACTGGCTTATTCGCTGTTCAAAACATCTTACCCGATGGCTTTGAACTGATAAACTGGTTAACAGCCAAACACTATATAGTCAAGTTAAACAATAATCGAGCCAAAAAAGATACATCTCGATTAGGAAAAGGAGAAATTATACTGACTCGCATTGCTCCTGTCACTGATACTTACTGGACTTTCTCCGGTTTTTACACGCTGATGGGAAAGTTAGGTAAACCAAAACTGGCTGTAGCTATTGGTAACTTTAAGGACAATTATAAAGACCAACTTTACGGCGATGCACCGGAGTTGTTAGAAGAAGCTTGGCAATCAGTGGGGTACTATCATCAGCAATTTGTGGAATTCTTTGGTAGTGACGAAGTCACAATGCCGGGATATCGACTCAATCAAAAAATTACTGATTTTCAAGAAATCCTAATACAAACATACCTGAAGGCAGCAGGTATAGACTCTTCAAAATCATTGGAAGAAATAGCAAAAAAAGCTGGTGTTGATGAGGAAAAAATCAAAAAAGTCACTGAAGAATTGGGTGATGGAATCAACACAGTAACGCAAATGTTTAATCCTCAAAAAGGCACCAGTAAAATGGTGATTCCAAAAGTGGATTTACCTGCGGAACTTAAGAAAGCAGAACAGTTGACAGCCCTTTCTCATCCTCGTTGGGGACAGATGTTTCTCCCAACCTATGCCAAGATAAAAGCTATTTTAGCAGCAGAGGATTGGCAAAGTATAGAAGGGGCTAAAAAACTCATTCGTTTTTACTTGGAAGATAAAAGTATAAATGCTTCTATTTGGCATCGATTAGCCCAACAGTATCCAACACAGTTAGAAAAAGTGTTACAAATAGTTCTGCAACATCCAAAGTTTCGACTGCAAACGGATTTAGATGCACTGTTAGTAACATTCGATAAGCCTCTAGAACCAGAGTTACCAGAAATTGCCAGTGTCCCAATACATCTGCATAATTTATTTCAGAAAGTAGTGGTTGAGATGAGTAAATCTAAGCCTAAGGGTAAGCATCAAAAGTCAGCAAAAGGTTTTCAGCGTTTGTAATTTAGGTAGGGATGTAGGATGTAGGATACGTCTCTACAAATTCAAGAATTGACCTCTCCCCGATGTAGTTCAAAAATCAAAAAATCAAATAGGATTCCTATAGCAGTGAATTCTATTCGCTTTACACAAATTTACAATTCCTGGGTAAAATTCCCTATCTGTTTTTGATAAATTGGGTAGATTAACCATTGGATTTTCATATGACTTCCCGTATCGTCAATTTTTAAGAAGATTTAAAGTTTATCAAAATCTTCCCAATTCAGTGCTTCTTTTTCAGGAATTGTCAGGATTTTATGACTGAAAGGTTTGAGAGCAGCGATCGCTGCTCTGATTGCATTTAAGTCAATCAGATAACCAATCGATTGATGATGTATTATCAAGCTGAAATCTCCTAACAAATAGAAGGTTATTATGCACTCAACAGAAACGATAACAGAGCCGTTGGAATTAGCTTGGTGGGTGGAGATTATGACTGTATTTCCGCGTTGTAGTTATTTCTTTGGCCCTTTTATGAGTGCCGAGGAAGCAGATAGATCGAAAGCTGGCTACATCGAAGACTTAGAACAAGAAGGATCTCAAGTGATGTTTGCCCAGGTTAAGTGGTGCCAGCCTCCAGAACTCACTATTGTTGAGCATCAAGTATTTAGTAAAGGGTAAGCAACGCAAACGCGATCGCGACCTTCTTGTTTGGCGCGATACAAAGCAGCATCTGCAGCTTTCATCACAGCCCCTTCTGTCAAACCGTGTTCTGGATAGCAAGCAACTCCCAACGATAAGGATATAGCACCCAAGCTTTGGTTGTGATGTTGCATAACCAAATCCTTGACACTTTCTCGAATTAGTTCAGCACGCTCTAGAGTTGTTGCCAAAGAAGCCAATGGTAGGATTAACATCATTTCCTCACCACCATAACGACAAGCAATATCAGCTTCTCGAATATGTTTTTTCAAGAATGTGGCTAATTCTTGCAATACAGCATCACCAGCATCATGACCAAAAGTGTCATTGAAGTGTTTAAAGTGGTCAATGTCTATCATTACGATCCCAATAGTGGTTTGCTGGCGTTCCGCATGCTGAATTTCCCGTTCTAAAGTGTCTTCGAGGTAGCGTCTATTGAATAAACCAGTCAAGGGATCGCAAATACTCTGTTGCTTAAGAGCTTCATGCAGCTTTAAGTTAGCTAATCCCACAGCGATGTGTTCGGCTGTTGTTACAGCAAATTGCTGTTTTGCTACCAGTTTTTCTGGCTCTTCAGAACTTAAATACAGCAACCCTAAGGCTTCTCCTTGAGCCATCATGGGAATGCAAAGTGATTCAAAAGATGGAGAATAACTTTTTTGTTTCCTGTGATGACACGGTATACTCAAAAGATTTGCATCCGCTAAATGTACCCTTCCCCGCCGCAGTCCCCAACAATCCTGCGCTTCAAAAAGCAACTCAGTTGTAGCACCAGGGTTTCCCCAAACCGCCACTACTTCCAACAGGTTTTTTGCGCGGTTCAGCACAAAGATTGCACCCGATATGTCAAGAAACAAATGTTGAACTAATCTAGCTAATGCTTGATGTGCTTCTTCAACAGACACACAAGCCTGTAAAATATCTCTAAGTTCACCTAACGATGCAATTTCGCGATTGCGTACTTCTAATTCTTTGACCCATTTATTGAGTTGCGTATTAGCTTGCTGCAATGCTTGCTGCGCTTGTTTGCGTTCCACTAAAGATGCGACAAAGTTTGCCAAACTCGCTACCCATCTTAGAAATAATGCATCTGGTTGAATTCGTTCGAGATGAGCCAAACTCAAAGTTCCAATAACTTGTTGGTTAACTACCATTGGCTGACATACGAACGCTTGGACATTTAGTTGTTGTAAGATTGGATTGGTAGAATCTATAGTAATTCCTTCTGGTTGATACAGTTTAACCAAAGGCTGTCCTGTCAAAACAACTGTTCCAGAAAGCGTTTGGTCTATGGGAACTTCCAGACTGTTACAAGAAGCTAGTGCAGGAATTCCTGTCGCCCCAATAAATTCCATAACTTGACGATCGCGATTGTAAAGTTCAATCGCCACAGCAGGAAAACAAGTCGCTAGACTAATTTCTGTGACTGTTTCTTGAACTGCTGCTTCGAGAGATTCTGTGTTCAGAGCTATTTCAGAAATTTTATGAAGGGTGAGTAATTGTTGATTTCGTAACAAAAGGTCTGCTTCTGCTCGTTTGCGTTCGCTGATATCAACAGCTACACCACCTATTAAAGTTTGCCCGTTCACGTCAAATAATGGAAACTGATATATCAAAAACTCATAAATTTTTCCATTGGGGTTCAAGATAGACTCGTTTAATTCAAAGACATTCCCAGTACTGATAACATATTTAATACAGTTAAGTTGTTGTTGAGCAATTTCTGGTGGATAGAGGTCAAAAATTGTCTTTCCCATTACCTCTGATACTGGTTGCTCGCACCAGTTTTCAAAGCTTTTATTACAATAAACAAATTGACCATTGCCATCTGTTATCCAGCACAAAAGCGGGCTATGATTCATAAAAGCCTGAAAATTGGCTTCTGTTTTCCGTAAGGCGGCTTCCGTTGCTTTGCGCTCGCTGACATCTCTGAGGATAATAGTAAAGTAATTACCGTTAACCAACTCTAGTTGAAACATGGAAGCTTCCGAGGGAAATTCCGTTCCATCTTGGCGAAAACAGGTGATTTCACAGCGTTCTCCCATCTTATAAAAAGATGTGTCAGAGCGAAAAGATGCAAAAATATTTTGAAATTCCTGATTAGCCGCACAATCTGGAAAGAGAATATCAATTGATTGTCCCAAAACTTGAGAAGCTGTGTAGCCAAAAATCCTTTCTGCTTCTCTATTAAATATTGTAATGAGTTGGGCAGAGTTTACTAAAATAACAGCATCCGAAGAATTATCTAAAATCCCAGATAAACGAACGCCACAAGCAAGTAGTGCTTCTTCTGCTTGAGCTAATTCTAATGTTTTGACAAACAGGCTAATAAAGACTGATACCTTTGCCAGCAAAATTTCCGGTACAATTGGCTTCAACAGGTAATCAACCGTACCCATCTTAGAGCCTTTCAATAGGACTTGTTGGAGATTGCTGAAAGTTGTCAGCAAAATCATTGGGGTATTGTGATTCTTTGGATGTTTCCTCAAAAACTCTGGTGTTGCCAATTCGTCAATACCAAGCATTTGCATATCAAGCAAAATAACAGCAAATTCATGCTTGGAAAGAGAGTACAACGCTTCTTCTTGAGAATTAGCTGTCACTAAGTTATGTCCTAACTGGTTGAGTGTCTGTTCTAGAGTCTCTAGATTGGATAAATCGTTATCAACGAGAAGAATATTCACTTTTTGTTGGAATTTACTACCCGCACTACCTGAATAACATCCTGATTCTTGAGTGAGTTCAACCACAGTGTTTATCATAAAATTTCGCTCCACCCTAATGCTGAGCAAGCACTTGTCTGGTTTATCGCTAAACCATCAAATACTCAAATTTCTTGTTGATAGGTAGCAACGAAATAGAAATAAATGCGATCGCCCTTTGAGTCTATCCTTAAGGAAGCATAGCCACCTGAAGCTTGTGACAACTTCTGTAGTTTGTTGCTACTTGCACCCCTTCGTTTCAATGTTTTGATATCAATAAACAGAGAACAATATACCAAGAAACAACTATTTGCAGTTATCCGTAAATACCTAGAACTGCTCTCTGTTTCTGACTAATATTTAATGCTCAGTATTCACTAATACCAGTTAACATTTGTCATAACTGACTGTGTCAACTTAGTTACTTTCACCTTGTTTTTTAAACGTTTTATAAAATCTTGATGTTTGATATCTATAATTCTAAAGATTTTTTTTACAATAAAACATTGTATATGTACGGAAAAACAAGAGTATTAGCACTAAATGCTGATTAAGTAGTTCCTCTTAAAAGAATTATCATTTAATGTTAAGTCGAATTCTATCAAATTATAGAAATATTTTTTGTTTTACCTCTTCCTTAAGAGAGATTTTATAAAATTTATCTATTTTTGTCAAAGGACTTAATACAAAGTTTATAGTATTGCACAACAAGTATTTAGGGCGCATTGGGAAATCTATGGCACTTTATTTAGACTCGGCAATAGTCTCGGAAGCTGAAATTGCCAGTAAAATGGGATGGGTTAAAGGCATTACAACAAATCCAACGCTTTTAGCGAAAAGCAATGAACCACCAGAAATTACCCTAAAAAAATTAGCACAGTTGACAACCGGACCTTTATACTATCAGTTGACGACATCTGATTTTGATGGAATGGTGGCAGAGGGAAGAACAGCTTATGAAATTATTGGTGAGCCAACTATATTAAAGATTCCAGCAACATCCCTTGGATTTCAAGTTGTGGCGTGTTTGTCCCCAGAAATAACTTGTTCGGTAACAGCAATTTACAGTACAGCGCAAGCAGCCGTCGCACGGGAAGCAGGTGCTAGGATTGCGATCGCCTATGTCAATCGTGCCACCAAATTGTTAGGTGACGGAATTGCTTTAGTGAGAGATATGGCGAGTGTACTTCGTGGAAGCAACGTAGAAATTTTGGCAGCTAGCATCAAATCGCCACAAGAAGCTGCTGCATCTCTCCAAGCAGGAGCGGATCATCTGACACTTCCTTTAGCAATGTTGCAAGACATGACCACTCACGAACTATCGGAAAAAACTGTTGAAGATTTTAATACCAATGGTATTGGTTTGAAATTTTAGTAGTAGGCGTGTTCTTGTCATGCACGTTTACACTCAAAACAAAAAACATCCGGGAGTGTTGCCGTGTTTCCACCCCAGACGCTTTTTGATTTACACTTGCTCCTCACACACAACTAGAGAATATCATCGTCTTTGTCCAAGAGCAAGTGGGAAAGGTGACACTTTACAAACTGTACTTGGTTAGTTGTTAGTTGTTAGTTGTTATTGGGAGAACCACTCACCACTAACCAGGTTTTTTTTGCAGTTGTCTAAAATATCTTTAATGCAAAAAACGTCCGGGAGTGTTGCCGTGTTTCCACCCCAGACGTTTTTTGATTTATACTTGCTCCTCACACACAACTAGAGAATATCACCGTCTTTGTCTAAGAGCAAGTGGGAACGGTGACACTTTAGAAAGTGTACCTTCTTAAAAAGGGAGTAGGGAGTAGGGAGTAGGGAGTAGGGAGAACAACTAACGATGACAGGCGAGACGCCTATCCTACACTATTAACTACTAACTCAATGTAAAAAGTGGCGAATACCTGTTAACACCATAACTAAACCCAATTCATTAGCAGCTTTGATAGAATCTTGGTCGCGCAAACTGCCTCCTGGCTGGATAATAGCAGCGATCCCGGCGGCGGATGCAGTTCTGACCGAATCATCAAAGGGAAAGAAACCATCACTCGCTAGGAATGCCCCCTTTGTTTTTTCCCCTGCTTGTTCTAAGGCTATTTTGACAGAGCCAACACGGTTCATTTGACCTGCACCTACACCCAAGGTTGTGCGATCGCGACTAACAACAATAGCATTAGACTTGACGTGTTTGCAGACTTTCCAAGCGAACAGCAACTCTTCTAACTCTTGTTGTGTAGGTTTCTTGTCCGTGACAAATTGCCATTGACTTGTATCAGCAACTATATCATCAGCCGCTTGCACGAGAAAACCGCCTGCAATAAGTTTCACCAAATCTCTTGGTCCGTTGCTTAGCTGTGGTAATGTTAATACCCGCACCTTTGATTTAGTTGCCAAAATCTCTTGTGCTTGAGTGTCACAATCGGGCGCAACTACGCATTCTAGAAAAGTCTTTGTTAATTCAGTTGCAGTTTCAGCATCAATGGTACGGTTGAAGGCAACAATTCCACCAAAAGCAGACATAGAGTCAGCATTGAATGCTTTTTGGTAAGCTTCGTGGAGAGTATTTCCCAGCGCAACACCACAAGGATTGTTATGTTTGATAATTGCTGCGGCGGGAGAATCGGTAAACTCAGCAATCAGGGTTCGAGATGCTTCTAAGTCAACTAGGTTATTGTAACTGAGTTCTTTGCCTTGCAGTTTAGTTGCTGCAGCCCATCCAGTTGGATGAGTCCCTGTTTGATACCAAGCTGCATTTTGATGGGGATTTTCTCCGTAGCGAAGGGATTGCAGTTGTTTGCCAGAAAGATTGTAGGTGTCGAAAACTTTCTCCTCTTGAGTAGGGGAGAGGTTCTGACTGAGATACTCAGCGATCACGCGATCGTAGCCAGAAGTATGTAAAAATCCTTTTAAAGCGCATCTTTGACGAAATTCAAAAGATGGATTGCCACTCGAATGGCACATTTCTTGTAAATATTCC
Organism: Scytonema hofmannii PCC 7110; assembly: GCF_000346485.2. Lineage (NCBI taxonomy): Bacteria > Bacillati > Cyanobacteriota > Cyanophyceae > Nostocales > Scytonemataceae > Scytonema > Scytonema hofmannii. The sequence goes on along the minus strand of NZ_KQ976354.1, from coordinate 11,000,635 downwards.
TCATACTGCCCTGGATCGCATAAAATCGTAACATGGGCAAAGTTTTTTGATGCGGCCCTGAGCATAGCAGGACCGCCAATATCTATTTGCTCAATCGCCTCAGGTAGAGTCACACCTTCAGTAGATATAGTTTCCTCGAAAGGATAAAGATTCACCACCACCAAATCAATGGGGCGAATCTGGTTATTTTCCAAATCTGTTAAATCTTCGGCTATGTCTCTCCGAGCCAGAATACCGCCATGAATCCGAGGATGCAGTGTTTTGACTCGTCCACCTAAGATTTCTGGTGAACCTGTATAATCAGCAACTTTTGTGACTGAAATCCCTGCATCTTTCAAAGCTTTAGCTGTACCTCCACTGCTGATGATTTCAAAGTCAAATTCTTCCACCAAGCTACGGGCAAGGTCAATTATACCAGTTTTGTTAGATACACTCAGCAGTGCTAAACGTGCCATAATTCCAAGTCTCGTTTGTATAAAAATGAGGGCAGAAGTCTATTTTATAAACCACGAAGGCGCAAAGAACGCGAAGATAGAGTTTAAAGATACAAAATTTTCTCTCTTTTGTTGCATGCCCTTTGTCCTACCTATTGACTGTTGAGCACTAAACCACTGACTATTAACTATTGACTGTTGAGCGTTAATTCTTGACTCATGACTTCTACTTTACAATTTATCAACATACCTCCAAAAATAGACCAGCCTCCAAAAGGTCTAATTGTGACTTTACATGGGTGGGGAGCAAATGCTGAGGATGTGGCATATCTTTTACCTTTTTTTAGGTTACCTGAGTATCAATTCATATTTCCTAATGCGCCGTATCCTTATCCTTATTCTGCTATAGGAAGAGCTTGGTATGACCTGCAAACGGAAAATTTGTATCAAGGATTGTTAGAAAGTCGCCAACAGCTAATAGATTGGTTGAAATCTTTAGAAAGTAGCACGGGTGTGCCTTTATCTCGCACAATTTTGAGTGGTTTTTCTCAAGGTGGCGCAATGACTTTGGATGTGGGAGTCACGCTACCTCTGGCTGGGTTAATTTCCATGAGTGGATATTTACATCCGGTTGCAAAAAAAGATGAAACACAAAATGATTCTTCTTCAAACATCTCCACAAATGCACCTCTACCTCCAGTTTTAATTATGCATGGCACACAAGATACAGTTGTGCCACTGCAAGCAGCAGTTATAGCAAGGCAAACTCTAGAATCTTCTGGGTTCGCAGTTGACTACCATGAATTTGACATAGGTCATGAAATCCGTCCGGAAATGCTAGAGCTATTACGCAATTTTATAGTTGCTAATACTTAAGCACTGGATTTCTTAAACCCCACAATTTGGCTTGAATTTAAAGATTGTGTTGTTGAGATTACAAAATTTTTACAAAATCGGGTAGAAATCCTGAATAATTTCACGAAAACTACTCTTTTGAATGAGTAATATATATTGGGTGGCTGCGACGATCGCAACTAAAACCCATGCTGTTGGCGAATGCTGCAAAAGGGAGGGGCGAGGACAATGACAACTCTAAGCATTTCTAAGAAAGACATTGCTGCTATGACTCCACAAGAGGTGGAAGAATTAGCAACACGTCTAGAACAAGATAACTACAGTGGCGCTTTTGAGGGTTTGAATGATTGGCATCTCCTCCGGGCGATCGCTTTCCAACGCCCTGAGTTAGTCGAACCATACATTCATCTGTTAGATCTAGAACCATATGATGAAGCGTAACGATGCGTGGATTTTAGATTGATGATTTTGGATTGAACATCTCCAAAAAACAATGTAGAGACGCGCCATGGCGCGTCTTTATTCGGATTGTATACAATTAATATCTGGATCTGTCTATTGAAGAAGCAGAACAGCCTTAACTATTGATTCTTGACTTATGACAAATCCACTCATCCACTCATCCAAAATCCAAAATTGAAAAGATTAATCGTAGGCGTGGGCGGCGGTATAGCAGCTTATAAAATCTGTGAGGTTGTATCTACACTGTTTAAAAGTGGTGTGGAAGTGAAAGTTATTCTCACAAATTCAGCACAAAAATTTATCACGCCTTTAACTCTGGCAACGCTTTCTCGTCATCCAGCTTACACAGATGAAGCTTTTTGGCAATCCGATCGCTCTCGCCCATTACATATAGATTTGGGAGAGTGGGCAGATCTGATTTTAATTGCTCCTTTGACGGCAAATACGTTGGCAAAGTTAGTTTATGGTTTGGCTGACAATTTGCTGACAAACACTGTTTTGGCTTCTAAGTGTCCGGTACTGTTAGCCCCAGCAATGAATACTGATATGTGGGAGCAAACAGTTGTACAGAGGAACTGGCAGCAACTTTTAACAGAGCAACGATTTCATGGGATCGGAACAGGATCGGGATTGCTGGCATGCGATCGCGTTGGGGCGGGTAGAATGGCAGAACCTTGGGAGATTGCCGCTTACGTCCAATCGTTGCTACATACTGCAGGGCAAACAGATTTAGCAGGAAAGCAGGTTTTGATTAGTGCTGGTGGAACGCGAGAGTATCTCGATCCAGTCAGATTTATTGGCAATCCTTCTACTGGAAAAATGGGGTTAGCGTTAGCACAAGCAGCACTTCACCGAGGCGCAAATGTGACGCTGGTACACGGTTCGGCTAGTTGGGATATTCCTTTGGGCGTTAAGGCAATTCCTGTTGTGAGTGCCGAAGAAATGCGATCGCATATGGTGAGGTGTTTGCCAAATGCAGATGTTATTATTATGTCAGCAGCAGTAGCAGATGTTAAGCCAAGAGATTACAGTCAAGAGAAATTAGCAAAGAAAGAGCTTCCTGAAGCCTTACCTCTAGAACCCGTACCGGATATTGTTGCTGAATTAGCACAACTCAAACAACCCCATCAGCGTTTAATTGGATTTGCAGCACAAACAGGGGATATAGTCAAGCCAGCATTAGAGAAATTAAACAGGAAAAATTTAGATGCGATCGTCGCTAATCCAATCGATGAACCGGGGAGTGGGTTTGGTGGTGACAGCAATCAAGCCATTTTTTTAGATAAGCAAGGACGACAGTTGGAGATTCCTCCTTGTTCCAAATTACAAATGGCTCATCATATTTTTGATTTATTGCAAAGCAACTAGTAGTTTATCAGCTTATTAAAATGAATGTGGTGAACTATTAGAGATGTATCGGTAGGGAAGGAGCATCCCAATTTTGGAAAAATACCTAGCGAATAGAATTCGCGGCTATATAAGAGGATGTTTTAAAAGTTTTGGTCTCATATAATTCGCGACTATACAAACGCTCGTCCGCCTACGCGGACTAACGAGAAATTAAGGTTTTGAAACCCACGTAGGTGGGTTTCGCTTGTATAGTCGAGGCAGTGCGTTGCGGGGGTTTCCCCCGTTGTAGCACCTGCCGTGCGATTTCTAATCGCTAGAACTAGTATAAATTAGAACTTTACAAACATCCTCTGAGATATAGTGGTAAAAAGTGTTGTATTTATAGCTAAGCTCTACAAAAACTAAAAGCTTATAAATAGGAGGTTTTAGATGACACAAGCTTTAAGAAAGCCAATAACAATTAGGGATTTTCTGGAATGGTATCCAGAAAACTCAAGTAAACGATATGAACTACACAATGGAGCAATTGTTGAAATGGCACAGCCTATAGGGAAGCATGAAGTCATTATAGGTTTTTTAATACGTTTGCTAACGCTTGAATATGACCGATTAAATTTCCCTTATTTCATTCCTAAAACAGCATTAATTCAGTCCCCTAGTAGCGAATCCTGTTATTCCCCTGATGTACTACTGTTAAACCTTCCAGCCTTGGCATTGGAACAGTTATGGGAACAATATTCAACCGTCGAGCTAGCTGATTCAATTCCTTTAGTTATTGAAGTTGTCAGCACTAACTGGCGCGATGACTATCATAAAAAGCTTGGTGAATATGAAGACATAGGAATAAAAGAATATTGGATAGTAGATTATTTGGGGCTAGGTGGTCAAAAATTTATTGGCAATCCAAAACAGCCAACGATTTCTGTTTATCAATTAGTAGGTGAAGAATATCAAGTTCGACTGTTTAGAGATAATGACCGCATTGTGTCGCTAGCTTTCCCAGAATTGAATGTGACTGCTGAACAAATTTTTCAAGCTGGAGGGCAATTAACGTTTAGATAAGTAATCTTTTAGCTGAAAGGAAGTAGTAGACTACATCTTGTGGAGTGGGCGTTCTTAATATGTCCCATAGAGATTCTACAGATAGGCTGCAAGATCCCCGACTTCTTTGAGAAGTGGGGGATCTGAGGTATCTGAGCCAACTTAACCCGCAAGATTAATTTAGCAAACTACTGAATTATTAAGCGGTATACCACTCAGGAGAACGTGTTGCGACAGGAGATTCACTATAGGTAGTACCATCCATTGTCCAAACCTTGTTCTCGCCTGTTTGATAATTCCGCCAGAAGATGTCAGATTTGCCATCTCCATTGACATCAGAAATACTAGCTTTCCAAGCAGCACCAGGGCTTTGAGTTTGTAGAGAAACGTCACTGGTTACAGTTGCACCATCCATTGTCCAAACTTTATTCTCGCCCGTTTCTTCGTTGTACCAGAAGATATCGGTATTGCCATTGCCGTCGAAATCACCAATTAAAGACTTCCAACCAGAACCAGCAAGTGTAGGTAAGGCAGCATCAGTGACAACGTTTCCATCATCGAATAGCCAAACTTTGTTCTCTCCAGTTGCAGTATTGCGCCAGACAATATCAGTCTCGAAAGTCTGAAGACCAAAGTTAAAATCGCCAAAGCTAGCAATTTCCCATTCTGTACCCAGAGTAGGCGCTACAGATGCAGAGGCAGTTGTACCATTCATAGACCAAATGATATTCTCGCCGGTTGTATTATTGCGCCACAAAATGTCTGTATTGGTATCACCGTTGAAAAAGCCTGCTTTAGCTGTCCAATTTGTATCAAAAGTCTCTAAAGCAGCTTCAGATATGACACTGGTGCCATCCATCAACCAAGCTTTGTTTTCGCCTGTTTGAGTGTTGCGCCAGAAAATATCAGTTTTGCTGTCGCCGTTAAAATCAACAAGGGTAGGACTCCATCCACCAGTTAACGGCGTTAGAGGAGCCTCGGAGACAATTGTTGTCCCATCCATGACCCAAATAGTGCTTTCGCCTGTTTGAGAATTGTGTATGAGGAGATCGGTTTTGTTATCAGCATTGAAATCAGCAATATTCAATGTTGCGCCAGGAACCAATGTTTTAAGAGAAGCTTCAGCAAGAATATTGCTACCATCCATCAACCAAAGAGCGGTTTCTCCAGTCTGAGTGTTATACCAGAGCTTATCGTTCTTCCCATCACCATTAAAATCAGCAAAAATTGCGGAACTGGTCATGAGGGGATTGGCGTTTTTCGATGGAGTAAGAATGTTATCGGGTATTAATCCTGATTCCAAAGATGATTCTGAAGAGCCATAAAAACTCTGAGTATTTAAATCGTTTGTTACGCCAACATATTGGTTGCTTTGGCTGTCATTAATAGGGGAGGTATTAGAAATATTTGTCTTGATAGTTGTATCGAGAGATCCCGTCATGATGTTTCGTTATTATTAGTGTTCATCCATTTTTTAACCCATTTTTTTTATCACTTATGTTAATCGTTAACAGATTCAATGTATTTTTCATTTTTTCTTTTGTTCTCAAAATGTTAGTAAAAAACGAAGATTATAGTTAGTTTTTATGGTTTAAATGTTATGTGTTAACATTTTAGTGTGTTTATTTTTTATATTATAAAAACACTAAATTTTGAAATATATGTAGTGGGCATTGCCCATCCTAGATTTTTAAATATGAAATATTTATTGCAGATTTATTGGGGAGCATCCCAATTTGGAAAAAACACGCTTGTGATTGGAAATCACGGCTATACAAGCGCTCGTCCGCAAGACAAGGACTGAATACGAAATCCACGTAGGTGGACTTTGTTTGTATAGCAAGAGAATTCTATTCTTGCAGACTTTTGCAAATTTGGGATGATCCCATTTATTGTGCAATTAAAAGATAATAAAAATGTTTAATAGCAATACAATCACTAATATCATGTCCGCTTAATTAATTATAATTCCCAAATTTACCCCACCCGCCTAACGACACTCTCCCCTAGCTAACTTGCTCTCGTGTAACCAAAAAACGTAGTTTACCGGAGTCAACCATAAAATGATTGTTTTCCTTCTCCTCTGTGAGCGCTTTATCTAGAGCGACGGTACAATAGTCAAAAAGTAGGCAAAAAACCCGGTTTCTCGCTGTCGGAAAGCTTGATATCTCGTATACTTAGGGTCTGCTGAAAAAGTCTACAAAGTAAATTTAGAAGCTGCTCAGCTTGAAAAATAGTCAGTTCATCGCTGAGTTTTCAAATTTTCCCAAGGATTTTCCACAAAAAGTGCAAGGATTTTCAGACTCTAAATGCTATTTTCTTGCACTTTTTTTGGAGAAAAAAGCTGAAAACCCTTATCTAGTCTAGCTTATAATCTAATTCAGCAAGCCCTACTTAACTCGAAGAAACCGGGTTTTCGGGATTAATGTAACGCTTTTAGCCTTAACTGAACCGTATTGGGACACTGCCCACCAACATTAAAAGGTGGGCAGTGCCCACCCTACTATAATTAGATAAGCTGAGAAGAAAGTGAGATTAAAGAGTAGGAATATACTGTTGCTTTTCAGGAACAGTTGTGTATTCAGCTACAATTTGCCGGAATTCTTCACCGTCAATGGTTTCTTTCTCAATCAGTAAATCTACCAATCTATCCATGACAGTACGATTATCCCGTACAATCTTTTTCGATGATTGGTAGCACTCGTCTACAATGACGCGAACTTGACCATCAATCCGAGCGGCAATGGATTCTGAATATTCAGATCTGGTCATCCAATCACGACCTAAGAAAACCTCTCCTGTTTGACTTTCTAAGGACACTGGACCTAAGTCAGACATTCCAAATCGTGTCACCATTTGCCTTGCCATTCCGGTGACTTGTTGCAAGTCGCCGCCTGCACCAGTGGTAACTTCAGCAGCACCAAAGATGATGTCTTCTGCAGCACGACCACCCAGAGCACCAGTAATTCTGGCTTTGAGTTGCGATCGCGTAATCAGCCCTTGATCTTCACTAGGAATAAACCAGGTTAAACCTTGTGCTTGTCCCCGTGGAATCAGGGTCACCTTTTGGACTGGATCGTGGTCTTTCAGCAATGTACCTACGATCGCGTGTCCTATTTCGTGATAGGCAATCAAACGCTTGCTCTTGCTATCCACTAATGGTGTACCTTCCATACCAGCTACAACCCGGTCTACAGCATCATCAATTTCTGCATTGGTGATGGCATCTTTACGGCGTCTTGCGGTAAGAATAGCCGCTTCGTTGAGCAAGTTAGCTAAGTCTGCACCAGTAAATCCAGGACAGCGACGGGCAATAGCTTCTAAAGAAACGCTTGGGTCTAGTTTCTTGTTGCGGGCGTGGACTTTTAAAATTTCCAAACGTCCTTTGATGTCGGGCGCATCCACAATCACTTGTCTATCAAAACGTCCTGGACGCAACAGGGCTGCGTCTAATACATCAGGACGGTTTGTCGCAGCAATAATAATGATACCAGTGTTACCCTCAAAACCATCCATTTCGGTCAGCAATTGGTTGAGGGTTTGCTCGCGTTCATCATTTCCACCACCGATTCCCGCACCTCGCTGACGTCCTACGGCGTCAATTTCATCAATAAAGATGATACAAGGAGCATTATCTTTGGCTTTTTTAAACAGATCGCGGACTCGAGAAGCACCGACCCCAACAAACATTTCGACAAATTCCGAACCAGAAATGCTAAAGAACGGTACGCCAGCTTCACCTGCGATCGCTTTTGCCAACAGTGTTTTACCTGTTCCTGGAGGTCCAACTAGCAGCACTCCTTTGGGAATGCGTGCGCCAACTGCAGTAAATTTCTCTGGCTGTTTCAGGAAGGTGACAACTTCTTGCAGTTCCTCTTTAGCTTCTTCAATACCGGCAACATCATCAAATTTGATTCCGGTTTTTGCCTCCATTTGGAAGCGTGCTCTTGATTTACCGAAGTTCATCGCTTGTCCGGGACCACCTGGTAGGTTGCTAGAACGGCGGAACAGGAAAAACAAACCGGTAATCAATAAGACAGGAAAAACAAGATTACCCAACAGTCCCCAAATTGCTCCATCATTTCGCATGGGGTGAGCATCAAAACTCACTCCTTTATCTTTAAGTTTTCTAATCAACTCAGGAGCATTGGATGGTAAGTCTACCCGCACTCTCTGTACGCGGTTATCCAATTCTGGATCGACAGCTTCCACAATTGCCGTTCTACCGCCTTCATATAAATCAACGCCAGTCACCCGATTGGCGTCTAAATATTCTAGAAAGCGACCATAAGTCATGCGAGTACTGGCTGTGTTCTTACTTAGGTCAGTTGGAGCACCGGAAAATGCACCTTGCCAGAAGAAAAAGCCAATTACCAATGCTGGCAATGTCCAGAGTACTAGAACTCTCCAGGAAAATTTCATTTTTGTTTGCCTCTAGATAGTGCAGCAGCCCAAAAATAGAGCTTTTAAATCGTGTTTTTATATTTATGTGTCACAGCGAGAGCTCCCCACCAACTTTGGTGAGTTGCAAGAACTGAGACAACATTAATAATCTTAATTAAATTTAACTTAATTTTGGTCTCTTGTCCTATATTGAGATGGCGTGAAACCACACTTGACTCACGACATTTCCATACAAGATCTATACCCAATGCTAAGTTCAGTCCCTTAAGTCCTTTTTTATTAAATTTCGTCAGGATCTATTCCTTGCCTACTGGTCACTGGTCACTGGTCATTTGTCATTTGTTACTGATTTACTTGACTGTGTAATGCGTAGCGTGTAAGGAAGATACTTGTCTTTTGTATAGGAACCAATCCAAATATTGTAGCTTCCTGGCAACCACTCACCGAGAATACCGGGATTTTTGTTTTCAAAATCGTCATTGCACCAAACGCCTCCAGGACCTTGAATGATTAAAGTCGTATCCTCTGGGCTTTCTACTTGCAGTTTTAAGTAGTCAAACTTATTTGTTAACTCTAACGTATGGTCTGGTTTTTCATCAAAAAATCCCGTACACGGTCCTGTGGGAGTTTCTCCTTTCCCAACCAGTTGCTTCCCTGATATGGAACCGCCACTCATACCGCGAACTGTCATCGGATCTGGAGAAACTTTATTTCCAATAATCATATCTCCGAAAATGGGAGGTGGTGTTTCTTGTTGAGCATCGGCTGTCATAGTATTTACTGAGGCGATCGCTAGTGTCGCGAGTACCAAAGAAATTCTTATTCCCAGATTTATAACTTTTGCCAGCATCTGAATTACATATGTTCTTAAGTACTTCAAGTGACGTTAATTTTACATAAGAAGTTCCCAATACGAGGGTATGTAACTCACTTTTTTACAAAAAAGTTATAAAAACGTTCCGGACTGTCAATCAACCAAAAGAAGTACTATGAACTTGCCAGATCCCCGACTTCTCAAAGAAGTCGGGGATCTAGCCAACTTAACCCATCAAAACTTCATCATTGAGACTGCTTGAAGCAAGCGGGACTTATCTAAACCAATTTGATTGAGCAGCAACCAGGATTGGATGAGATCGGGACCGTGCAAATCTCCTGTTAAACCAGCCCTGAGAGAACGCATGACCAAACCTTTTTTGACGTTTTTCTCCTTAACGACCTGCTTAATCAGTTCTTGAGCGCTAGCTTCTGTCAACTGCTGATTCTCCAAAGCGTCTACAATCCACTTGAGAGTTGCAGCAGAACCTTCTTGCTTTAATTGTGCCTGTGCTTCCTCGCTAAATTCAACTGTGTCTACAAAAAAGAGTCGCGAAATTGAGACAGCATCTGTAAGGCGAGTCAGACTCGGACCAATTAAAGTGACTAACTGTTCCAACCAAGGGCGATCGCGTCCTCTCGTTAATTGGTATCCAGCTTCTTCCCAACAGGCTATTACTAGATCTGTCAGCTTATCAACAGGCATATTGTGAATGTACTGACTGTTAATCCAGTCCAATTTTGCCCAATCAAATTTTGCTCCTGCTTTATTGACTCGCTCAAAGCCAAACACTTTGGCTGCTTCCTCTAAGGTGAAAAGTTCCTGAGTTGAGTCTGGGGGAGACCATCCCAACAAAGTCATGTAATTCACCAGCGCCTCAGATGTAAAACCCATTTGCTTAAAGTCAAAAATAGATGTCACTCCATCTCGCTTAGAAAGCTTGCGTCCTTCTTGGTTAAGAATCAGGGGTGCGTGAGCAAACTCTGGTACTTTAGCACCGAAAGCTTCATATATAAGTATTTGTTTGGCAGTGTTAGCAATATGGTCTTCGCCTCGAATCACATGGGTGATTTGCATATCCATGTCATCAATGACAACAGCAAAGTTGTACAGGGCTACACCGATATCATCTGCGGCTGCACGAGCAATGACCATATCACCGCCCAGATCGTTCCCCCGCCAAACCATCTTGCCACGGACTAAGTCGTTCCAAACAATTTCGCGATCGTCATCAATTTTGAACCGAATGACAAAGTTGCGCCCTTCTGCTTTAAAAGCTGCTTCTTGTTCTGGTGTGAGATTTCGGTGACGATTATCGTAACGGGGAGCTTCTCCTCTGGCTTTCTGCGCTTCTCTGAGTGCTTCCAATTCTTCTGAGGTGGTATAGCAGCGATAAGCCAATCCCTTATCTAAAAGTGTTTTGACTGCTTGTTTGTATATTTCCAAACGCTCAGTTTGAAAAAATGGTCCTTCATCCCAGGTCAGCCCCAGCCAGCGCAATCCCTCCAGGATATTATCTGTATATTCGGGACGCGATCGCTCGACATCTGTATCTTCTATCCGCAGGATAAATTGACCGCCATGGTGGCGGGCGAACAACCAATTAAAGACGGCTGTCCTTGCTGTACCAATGTGTAAATTCCCAGTTGGGCTGGGAGCAATACGGACTCTAACAGTCACAGGAATTTCTCTCTTTATCTAACGCACAACTTTGTAGCTTATACCACTATAAAAAACAAGCGCTGATTCCAAATTACTTTCAATTTAGTACTCAGCACTTGTTTCTTGTATAATTTAACGGGACTGACGGGGCTCGAACCCGCAACTTCCGCCGTGACAGGGCGGTGCTCTAACCAATTGAACTACAGTCCCTTGTTTTTTCTCACTTTATTAATTATGCCTAACAGCTAGCCAGTTGTCAAGGGATTTTGGATTTTGGATTTTGGATTTTGGATTTTGGATTGAGAAAGCTTTGTATAGACTTGATTTTAACCTTACTTAGATCTTACACCAACTCCAAAAACCAAGTACGAGTGCAAACGTATAATCTGTAATCCTTGATTTTTCGTTCAGAAACTCGGTTTTTTACTTGTTAAGATATGGTGATCTCGCGTGTGCGTAGCACGAAAGGGATGTATCTCGTTTTTGTAAATTGCCCTTAGAATAGAATTCTAGGGCTATACAAACAAAGCCTGCCTGCGCAGGCTAAGAAGTAGTGATTGCCTTGCGGATTTTGTTTGTATAGCCGCAATTACGAATATCGCTTGATATTTTTACACTCATTGGGATGCTCCTGACGAAAGTAGCATGAGAGGCATAGTCTTCAGTATCGCATTTGCAAAGCGTGTCGCGATAGCAACGAGAGCGTCTCCGTAAGGAGATCCCCAAAGAGTGCAAGATGTAAGTAGCATTCGTAAACAATGATTGTAACAATCAAGCGGTTTGTTGGGGTGATACCGATTTGAGTAAAGTAATCGTGCGTTGTAAATCTTTTTGACTCAGTTTCTGTAACTGTGCGAAAAGATCGGCATAGGTGGCTCGCTCGTGATCGCTTAAACTGTTACCATAGATTGAGATGATGGAGTCAAAGTCTTGTTGGCTGGTGTTATGCCGATTAATAGATTCAATCAGTTTATCCAGCAATTTATTGTAAAGATCTAGCTTGAGTGAATCTAATTCAAACATTTTCAATAATATATTAAAGCTTTGAGGGTCTTTAGCACTTTTAGCTAAAAGGACTTGTCGATCAAGATCGTTAGTTTGGTATTCATAGTCAATCAATTGCTGTCTTTCTTGAATTTCAACATTATTTTCTGCCTGTTTTTTTATGTTTTTCAGAGTATTTTCTTGTTCTAATTTGATAGCTTCTTCATAGTTCCCATCTTTTGACATGAGTTTTATGAGTAGGGGAAAAACCTCAATCGCGATTAATAAAAATTCAACACCATGAATAGCTAAACCCGCTGTAGGATTATGATGTTTTATTTTTTCTCTGGTAGCAAATCGATTCAAAAAACCATCGCTATCTTTGCGAATATTTGATTCGCGATCGTATTTTTGGTTGATCTGCTCTATCTCTGGCTGAATTCTTTGCTCCTCTTTTACTTTAGCGACTTCTTCTTTGGCAATATCATCTTCAATTTTCTTAATACTTTCTTTGATAGATTTCGCTGCAGCACCTTCACCTTCTTTACCAGAGCCAATTTTTCCTTGAATTTCCTCAATCAATTCATCTTGTTTAGCAGTCTTATTTTTCTTTAGTTCTTGAATTCTACTTTCAATTTTTTCTAGCTCGACTTTAACTTTGTTGATTTCATTTTTTTTCGCTTCTTGTTGTACTTTTTCTACCTTGACAAAATCTTGTTCGATTTGGGCATTAATTTCTTTCTCGAATATTTTTAAAGTTAACGGTGTACTAATTATCACACCAATCGCAATCGAGAGTAATAATCGAGGGGATGCAACAACTAATTTTTGAAAGAAATTAGGTTGCTTACCAGATTTAGGAGACATATTGATTAACATCGCTCGATCAATATTTAAAATCATGGCTCCCCAGAGAATACCAAAACCAACTGACAAATTAATTGCCTTAACAGCGGTAAAAAAGGCGTAGCCACCAGAACAACTAGCTAGTAGAGCGGTAAAAATAACGGAAGTACCGATACTGACGTATTTTTTACGTTCTCGCTCAAATTCAGGTTTTTTAAGGAGCTTGAAATCCGCAGCCGCACAGAAACTAATCAAAAATTCCTCAACTTTATCTTTTTTATCTTTAAATGATTGAGGATTAATTATGCTTGATGTTTGCTGCTGTTGAGATTTACGATATATAGAGCGAGCAGATTTGCGTCCAAAGTTGCTACGGTGATAGATATTCATAGGTAAACTCAAAATTCTACACAAATTGAATTTGTTAATTTGCTATTCTGTTTCAGAAATAGAATGACTGTTATAGCAATCCTATTTAAGTTACAAACAACTACATGATTTAGTAGGAGTGGTGCTTTCTGTCCATTCCAAGAATAGTTTCTGGTTAATTAAGGATTGCTATATTTAGTTATCTGAAAGAAGAGCAATAAATTCTGCAAAACAAAGATTTAATTTTTAACTTGGAGATTGACAAGCTACAATTAAAGACAATACTACAATAACCTCAATCTATAATGCATAAGATTAGAATCTATTGTTTAAGTTAATTTCAATCTATTTTTGCCAATTGTTGGCTTGTTCTTGTAGTTGTTGTAAATTCAAGTTAAGACTGATGGCGCGAGCCGAAAAAATATCGACTGCAGTAAGTTCTCGATCGCCAGATCTAAACTTGACCTTGAAGATTTCATAGAGTCCATGATGAGAATATTTCATAGTCTTTAATAACTCACCAGCTAGATTCCAAAATTGCAATTCTCCTGTTTCATTTCCAGTTAATAAGACTTCTCCATCTTGACTAAATGTTAGGGTGGCTATACCAGTTGCTGCATCCAAAGTACGGATGAATTTACCATGATACGACCAAAGTGTAACTTTTGATAGCTTATCTTTAGTCTTACTAGCGATCGCAGGAAGAGTGATTTGACTACTTAATTGACCTTCTTTCATTATTTGGTTTACGGCTGTTTGGGCTTGTTTTAATACCTCTAATTGGCTCCCAGCCCTCAACAATAATTCTGCATGATTAGTCAAGGATTTAATATTATGACTTACTGCTAATTGTCTTTGACTTTCTGCTTGCTTCCAGAGTGTAGAAACAATAACTATAACGACTGTTAAACCACCTAAAATCGATAGCTGTAAATATTTTTTAGCTCTCACATCCTGTTCTTGTTTTGCTAAACTACAGCGAATAAAATCTTTCTCTAAGGGAGTAACTTGGGAGGAATAGGTTGTTTGCAACCAATCTAGAGCTTTATCTAAAGCTTTACCTCGAATTAATCCGCCTTCATCTCGATCGCTTTTTACCCATTGGTTGACAGAATGTCTTAACTGTTCTTGCCATTTACGAAAATCTCCGTCAATTTCTATCCATGTTCAAAATTTTACTTAAAGCAGATCGATTTAACCAATCGTTCACAAACTTTGATAAAGTAGCGGCGGCTTGTTTGTACTCTGACACTAGAGCAGCATATCGAACATTAGTTATTTGATTGGGTATGTATTGAATTCTACTTCCGCCCAAACGATGACAGGTATCGTGCCAAATTTGATATATATGTACTAAATCAAGAGTGGGTGCTAGTGCTAATTTGCTGATTCCGCTAGCAACAGGGCGTTGACCATCTGGACTGATTTCCCAATTGACATCAAATCCAGTAGCAAAATCTCCATCGAGTTTGAGTACGAGTAGTATTTTCACGATCGCGTTGATTTAGATTTCTGTTATTGCTTCATTAGCGAGACAGAGGTTTTATGCAATCCCAGTTAAATGTAAAGAAATATAACAAATCTCTCTCTTGGCATAAAAGGCTAAAGTCTGACCTGAACCCCTAATAGGTTGACTGAGTGGACTTCGACTTCGCTCACTCTTCCTACCGCCCAATCCTCTTTAAATAGAGATTATTTATACATAAATGGCTGGAAAAAATAGCGGTTTTTAATTAGACTACAAAAGTTTATCTAAACTCAATGTAAAATCTAATACTGCTTACCACAATTGAATGGTGAAGGTCAAGAACCGGAAAAGGTTTACGAAAATAACGACATCTCCCCTCAAGATACTAATGCTAAGCTCGCGATCGCTCTTCCCAAAGATGGGGTTTACGTAGTCAAAGCCAAAACTTTTCAACCCGGAGAAACTGGCGACTACCAAATCAAAGCCACCATTGAATAATATCACAGTGTATAAATAGGCGATCGCAGATAAGCCTAGCAATGTAAACGAATGTTGAGACGGGTATAACGACTAACAGCCCTAATGCCAAGTTGTGTTTATTAACGCCGATTGACTTACCATGAATAAATATATTTTGTTAACCTCTGTTTCAATTTTTTCAGCTATTTCCTTAACAATTTCTAGTTGCAATAATAACCTACTCGGTTCAAGTGTTGCTGAATCAGAACAACCTACTATTGTCTCCAGCAGTCAGTTATCAAAGATAGAAGCATCACCCGATCCCCCAACCGAGACAGCAGAAAAGACTCAGTTTACTTGTGGTACTACTTTTAACGAGCAATTAAAGCAAAAAGTACCAACCACGATCGCGTGGAAATCCTCAGATAAACGTGCGATTGTCCAATGGGTAAAACCGATGGACAATTATTGGACACCAGAAAAACGTTGCAATGAAGTTTCACGGCGAATGCAAGAAGCAGATGAAGCAGGAACTTTAAAATTTTTAACTAATGGCAAGATGAATGGTCAAAAGGTCATTTGTACGGCTATTGAAGTTAATGGTGATTGTAAAAATCTAGTAATGACTCTTCGCCCCCAGGACAAAGCATTATTGTTTTTAACTGAACTTAAAGATATCTTCAATGGTCGTTCCGCAGGTCCGATCCAACATAATTCTGGTGAAACTCAAATATATATTGAAATTGATTTGAAAGAAATCTGGAAGAATGCGCCGAGGCTTGAGTAGAAGGTAACGGGGTGATATCAAGTCCGAGCGATTGCTATCAATTATTGCTGGCAGAACCTATGATACTAATAGTTTGATCACTCGATCTCGTACTAAATCCAGCACAACAACGTTTATTTTATCGCGGAGCAGTCAATCGAGGTCAAAAAATCGATTTTCCCATGCCAAGTGGAATAACATCTTTAATTCTAGTTCTTGATGTCAAATCAACCAAAATTCCCCAAGAAGTAGATGTTCTCATTCAAGTTTATCCTTACGAACATAATGAGTTGCCCGATGGAGTAAGATTAACCATTAGTGACGATACAGAAACAGCAATGACAGCTACTTCTAGATTGGGAGATAATTGGATTCAATTGAATTTTACGGCAGTATTTGACGAAGAATTTAGCGCTACAGTCAGTTTAGGAGAGGCAGAAGTCGTGAAAAAATTTGCTATCTAAACTTTTTTAGTTATAGCAGTTCTCAATAGAGTATAATACAGGACTTACGCAAAATACCTCCCCAACTCCTATTCCTCCGTGTCCTCTGCGCCTCTGCGGTTTTATTTTTCCTTCACTTGTGCGTAAGTCCTAACATAATTATCCCTCGTCATCTACAGACAAAAATAGTTATGCCAATCTCCAATTCGTGTATTACTATTGCCATCAACAGATACACTCCCGTTGAAAGTAGGTTCTATGAGTAGACGAGGACTCAATATTACTCGGATAAGAATTTTTGTGGGTTGGGAAAACTCTTGGAGAAACTCAACAAATGCTTGTAAATGTTGGGTTTCGTTCCTCAACCCAACCTACGTATTTTCTGATTTTTACGCAAAACCTACGCAGTATTGGACGAGGACTTACCTAATCCAATGTTAAGCGATGCAGGATTTGGGGTTGCATCAGTTTGTACTGTTGTTTCAGCAACTCTTTACTTAGCGCAGCAGCAGAAGAAGGGGGTAAGCACTGACTCTGCTCTGTCCAGTTTTTGAGTAACTGTCTCTGGAGAGTCTCAATATGACAACTAATAACACTTGCACATGAGTAGGGCGCTTCCAAAGTAAAGAAAATCAAAGGATAGCGTTCGCGATCGGCTAAGGAATTGACTATTTTATAATTTTGCACCTTTTGCATATCCAAATAGCACGGTAGCCATTTTGGACCCAGTTCTTTGTTATGAAGCAGTGTCACCCATAAAAGCATTGGGTGAGGAGATCTAACAAAGATAAATTGGTTGTAACGAGTCGAAAATGCATAGCTGTTGATTTGGTGTTTGGGCATCATCAGCAACAGGGCGGTTACAATTCCCGCTCCAGTCTCGAGAAGATGGGGAAAAACAATTTCCTGAATCGGTTTGTCTTTGGGCCACTCAAGTATTTTACAAGCTTGTTCTACTGCTGGAGTTAATCCAGAACTGGAGGTGGGGGCGTGAGGGGGGGAGTGTTTCACCTTGTCTCCGATTCCTGCTACTTCGAGACTGTCCAAGACTTTAATAACAGCCGTCAGATTTTGAGGGCGATCGCTTGGTGCTTTCGCAAGACAACCCATAATTAAACTATTCAGTTCTTTTGGCAGTTTTAGATTGGGCTTAATATCTGTGATGTTTCGCGGTTTTTCAAAGTGATGAGCTTTATACCAAGCACCAAAAAAGTCACTTTCTGGTTGCCAAGGTTTTTCACCTGTAAGCATCTCAAACATCATCACTCCTAAACTGTAAATATCAGAGCGATTATCTAACTCATCAGCCTCTAATTGTTCGGGAGAGCAATAAGGTAAAGTCCCATGAAATCCCTTCGTTGTTGTACGTATTGAATTTGAATAGTTTAAAAATTTAGCAATACCAAAATCCAGAATTTTTACCAATTGACCCAAGATAGGATCTGGAAGAACTAATATATTTGCTGGCTTAATGTCTCTATGTACCAAAGGGTAAACTTTACCATCAATTTCCATGCCATTATGAGCGCACTGCAAGCCCAAACAAATTTGACGGCAAAGTGCAAGAAACATTGGCAAAGACATGGGAATTAAATCCTTTAATGTATTGCCTAATAGATACTCCATGACATAAAAGGGCTTCCCATCCTTATTCACTCCATAGTCTGTGACTCTTACAATATGTATGGTTTTTTGACTTAAAGCAGCACAAATACGAGCTTCACGTGCAAAATCCTGTTCCATCTTTGGCTCTGAAACAGTTTGAGACAAAAACTTAATAGCAACCGGTATTCCTCCTAGCAAAACATCATCTGCTAGAAAAACTTCACCCATACCTCCTCTGCCAATAAAATGTTTTAATTGATAACGATTGGCGAGCAACCCTATATTGGCTGGAGATGCAAATGCGCTTTTTTTCACTCTTACAACCTCCGAAACATACGATATATATAACTATGTGATATATTCATATTACCCACTTTATGAAAGTCATATATTTAACGGCATACTAAAAAATGTAAAAATTTATCAAATAACTTAATCATCCATTTTTTTACATCTAATTTTTGTTCTTGTCGATTGACAGCTAATCTTTGCAGTATATCGGGCTTCATTTTTTCATATTGTAATTTCAATTCCTTTTTATTCTCTTGACAGGAAAATCCTAAAGTTAATTTTTGAGCGTTTTCTAACCAATCTATCAACTGCTGACGTTGGGAAGCGGAGATTGATAAAGTCATAACATAAGAACAAACAGAGGGTTCTTCTAGAGAAAAAAATAGTAAATGATAATAGCCAGTATCAGCTAAAAGCCGTATTATCTTTTGACTTCTATTATCCTTAAAATCTAAACAATAAGATAACCAACGTGTTAGTTCAAACTTCCCATCGCATAAGACTGTTACCCATAACAGCATGGGATGTAAATCTTTGGAATAAATAAATTCCGTACCATTTATTTCATTTAAAAACTTTGTTATCTCTTTCTTAGGTAGCATTGCCCAAAAAGTTGCTATACTTCCTTGCTGAGTTTGGAGGAGATGAGGAAAACAAATAGCTGCTATTGGTTTGTTTTTAGGCCATGTTTTCTCCAAGCAAGCTTTTTCTGACAATGATGTTACGGGTATTAATTGTACTGGAGAAGGAGATTTAGGCGTTTTATCTTGCTCGATACCATCATTTATCTTTCGTTGAATCTTCTCTAAAGCTTCTAATACTTGATTGATACTTTGGGGACGAGCATTAACCTCTTTCGCCAAACAATTCATCACTAATTTTTTTAATTCTGGTGGTATTTTGACCTGAGGAAGCATCTCCTCAAAAGGTGGCGGTGGTTGAAACCGATGAGCTTGATACCAATTGCCAAACGATTGAGCCTTTGTGCTAAACGGGTGTTTTCCCGTAAGCATCTCGTACATCAAAACTCCCAAACTGTAAATATCTGAACGCACATCTAGTAGTTTGCGTCCTTCCATATGTTCTGGGGAACAGTAAGGAAGACTTCCAACAAATGAATCAGTCAGCGTTAGCCCAGAACGCTCTGTTAAAAACTTTGCAATGCCAAAATCAAGAATTTTTACGATTAAGTTAGATTTTGCATCTTCAGTAATAAATATATTTTCAGGTTTAATATCTCGATGGATAACAGGATAAATATCTCCTTTATAACTCACTCCTTGATGAGCACATTGCAAACCCAAACATATTTGATAACAAAGTTCTACAAAATCTGCTATCATCAATTTTTTAGTTTTTAAAATATCCTTTAAATTTTTACCTTGGAGATACTCCATTACATAAAATGGTACTTGATTATCGGTAACACCATAACTTAATACACGCACAATATGTTTACTTTTACGCCCTAATTGAGCACCAATAAAAATTTCTCTAGCAAAGCGTTGAGACATTTGCTGATTTACCAAACTTAAAGATAAAACTTTCACCGCAACTGGCATACCGCCTTTTGCTGCATCCTCCGCAAGGTAAACTTTGCCCATACCGCCTCTACCGATCACATCTTTGATGAGATAGCGATTGTTTAAAAAATGTCCGATATATCCATCTACATCTGTTTTGGTCATTACCACTTTTTTAACCTTGATTTGTTCCTATCAAAATAATATTTTTAAAAAAGAGTCAGTTTGAAAATGGCAGAGCCTCTCTTAATCATCAATTGTATTTAAAGTAATGTTAAAAGTTTTTATAGAAACTCTAAACATAGATAAAATTTCATAAAGATTAAGATAAAAAAATGATAAATTTTTGTAAAATACTCAGTAAAAATCTTTTAATTCTTATTTAACATATTTAGAAAAAAATGCATATAAGAAGATACACGGAAACAAAAGATAGAATATATTGACGTTATTCAGCCGCTCAGTAAAAGTACTGGTCACTGGTCACTGAAAAAGACGGCGGATGAGCCTAACGATGGGTGCTTCCATTTTTAGCTTGAAGGCTAGTATCTGGGTTTGTTGAAGCGGATTAAAATTATTGTCGCTGACTAAAATAAGCGATCGCTGTCCATCTGGTAATTTGGAACCAAGGGTTAAACCTTCAATATTATCTAAAGCTAAATTTAGTTTTCTTAAATCAAAAAGCAGTTTTTTCTGAACAGGTTTGATATTTTTAATGTCAACAGTTGCAAGGCTCTCTGTCTTGCTAATATCATCAGCACCTTCTATGGAAACTTGGTATATTGCAATAGAAAAACCCAAGCCAGTAAAAGTTCTTTCGATACTGAGGAAGTTTCCATAATTATCCAGAGCAATTAAATCTGTTAAACCACTATCAAATCTGGGAGAAAGATTAAAAAGAGGTGCGATCGCTTCAGTTAGGTAAAGAAATTCTTTGTCGGGTTTTTTCGTTAGAAGATTGTATTGTAAAATTCGGCAAGGACTGCTGATTTTTGGTTTAGGCTCTGAACCATCTTGAAAAAGAGCATTTTCAGTTGCGGTAAACAAGTACTTCGCATCTGGGGTCATGGTAAGAGACTCAAAAGCTAAGTTATTCCGGATTCCTCGTTTACCACTTTTTTCTGGTAAAAATTTATTGGGAATGGGTAGAGATGTCAGTTCTTGACCGGAAGATAGTGAAAATTCTTTAATAAAAGGGTTTATTTGTTGCCTGACATCGCCTTCAGAAGAAATAAATACAGTATCATTACTACTTAAAGTAATTCCTTCTGTATCCAGGCTTCCATTCGAAAAAGTTTGTTTGGCTTCATTTAAGAGTGTGGTGACACCAACAGGAACTACACCTCCATTTTTTAACAGTCCATTACCAAGCTCGATTTTTAATGTGTAAAAGCGAGCAGGTGCTTTATCGCTACGGTCATCAGATATAGTGTAGAAGAGTTGCTTTTTAGGATCGTAAGTGATACCTGAAAACCCTCCCATCGGAGTCTTTTGGAAAGAGAAGCTCGTGGGAAAACTAGCAGAACCTATAAAATCTATTCCTGTTATTGGAACAAATGGTGCGGGAAAATCTATGAAAAATATAGCAATAATGAGAATTGGAATAATCAGAAAAAGAATTGTTGGAAATTTAAATAATTTCTTAACAAATTGCGTCATGGTTAATGGCTTTTAGTTATAAGAATTCTATTCGATTATTGCAATATTAGGTAGGGTGTAGCCCTGTCAAGGTGGCTAACGTCATTCAAGTTCCAAATAATACAACCTCTGCTCTTCTCTTTGCGTCTTTGCGGTTTAAAAAGATTTTTTAACCACAAAGACGCAAAGAGCACGAAGGTAAGATGTCGAAGATTGGGCATAATTTTCCTGTTTTTTGAATCACCCTGACAGGACTAGCAATGCGCACCCTACATTGTTACATCTATTAGCTATTATAAAAAAAATTAACAAGCCAATCTTTTACGCTGCGGGTTGCACGGCAATCGTCTTCATTGTAACGTTGAATAACTTCTAACAAAGCGCGATCGCCTGTTTGTAACCACTGGTCATACCAGTAAATACACTTAGCACCACTTGCTTCTGAGTCTCGCCATTCAAAGCCCAACCAGCGAGCAATGGTTTTCAAAGCGTAGCTCTCTACTGGTAAAGCTACGTTTTGCGTTAAGATCTCATAAACATCCACAAATCGGTTCAGTACGGGGAGTACAGAGCTATATGGAGTTTGGTAAAGTTTAGCTAACCGTTGAACTGTATCAGATTCATAAACACAAAAGTGATAAATAGGTGCATCTGGATACTGTCCAACCAAATCTAAAAATTGCTCCCAAATTAATCTTTCATCTTCTTGCTTTTCTGCAAGTAAGGAGTAAAACGTTTCCGTATTAGCTTGTCTATCAACAATCAAAACTCCCAATAAATAATCTAAATGTAAATCGGGTTGTGCCTCAATATCAAAAAATATTTCCACAGGGGCTGTAGACAAAATCTCTTGCAAAGGATAAGTTGCGTTAAGATTATTCAAGTCGCTTCGTTCTGTTTCTTCAAGATAAACAGAACCACTTGAAGTATAGAAATTTACATCTTTGTCTTTGACTGATGATAAGTAAGGTAAAAAAATGGGTCGGTTTTCAACTATAGATTGAGCTTGTAAAATAAGTTTGGGAGCCACTGCACGGTCAAAACCAGGTAAGTGTTCTAATTGTGTTGGATGAGTTTCAGCTAGAGACTCTACAGTTGTTATATCTAGTGCTTTTAATTGTTTATAGCGAACAGGTGTCACTCCCGGCAGTAAAGAAAGATGTTTTTGATTTTGGGCTACAGCATAACAGTTACTGTACCAAGGGCAAAGACTGCACTTCTGACGAGAGATAAATACCTCTGGTGGTTCGTCTTGTTCTAGTGTTTGAATAAACTCCCCCATAACCGCATGCATTTGCGGTTCCCATCTTGAAATATCTACAGGATAACTCGCTTCTTTCCCACGCAAGATAAGCCAAGCTGTTTTCAACTCTACTTGCTGTACTGTCGCTAATACGTAAGCGTGAAATGCTGCTGTAATTTGATATTCCTGTTTGGGACGTTTACCCAGTTCAATATTTACCGGAACGTATATCCAATCTCCAAAGCGAGACATTCCTGCTTGTTTAAGAAGAATATCGGGACGACTGACGAGAGTGTACCCCAGGGAGTTATTGGCAATCAGCACTCCTTGAGAAACGCACTCTACACCTTGCTGCATCAACTCTAATGTTGCAGTTTCACCTGTCTCCCAATCTCCAAAGCGGTAGTCCGGGCGTTGATAATTAAACTGTGCCAAAACACTCCGCTTGTGAGCAATTTTGTCTTGTTGCAGTTTCAGCAGTAAGTCATTCGCTGGGTCGCGCTGACTTTTGTCAGCACGACGGTCTAAAAAAGGTCGGCGCTTGCAACGTTGATATTGCAGCAGTGATTCAGCATTAATTAGCATTTCCCTAGCCTAACAAGAATGAGCGCGTTATGGCAGTGATACAGGTAACTATTAAAGTTAGAAGTATGAAAGACTGGTATTTTATCCTTCATCCTTTATCCTACATACTTTACTAATGAGTACACTGCATCACCATCGAGAGCAAATCCCTGCTTTAGCAAACAAATTTTATTTTAACTATGGCGGTCAAGGACCAATGCCTCAATCTGCTATGAATGCTATGACTGAGGCTCAAGCTTACATTCAGCAAGTCGGTCCTTTCGGTACTAAAGTCAATTGCTGGATAGAGGAAGAAATAGAAGCTACTAGAGTTGCGATCGCATCTGAGTTAAATGCACCACCGGAGACTATAACTTTGACAGAAGATGTGACTGTGGGTTGCAATATTGCTATGTGGGGTATTGAATGGCACTCTGGCGACCACCTGCTGTTATCTGATTGCGAACACCCTGGTATTATAGCGATCGCACGGGAAATTTGTCGTAGAGAAGCGGTTGAAGTTACTGTTTGTCCTGTTATGGCAACTTTAAATGGGGGCGATCCCGTAGACGCGATCGTTCAGCATTTACGCCCAACAACTCGCCTTGTAATACTCAGTCATGTTCTTTGGAATACCGGTCAAATCTTGCCTATTGACAAAATAGCAAAAGTATGCAATGAGAACAACACCAGGCTTATGATAGATGCAGCTCAATCTGTTGGCTTACTGCCTTTAAATTTAACAGAATTGGGAGCTGATTTTTACGCCTTTACAGGTCACAAGTGGTTGTGCGGACCGGGTGGAGTGGGAGGTTTGTATATAAAGCCGGAAACAAGAGAAAATCACCATCCCACATTTATTGGTTGGCGTGGAATCATTTCTAATAGTCAAGCCAAATCAGTGAACTGGTATCCAGATGGGCGACGCTACGAAGTGGCAACATCAAATTATCCGTTATATACGGGGTTAAGAGAGGCAATTTCTTTTCATCAACAATGGGGAACAGCAACAGAAAGGTTTCAGCAAATCTGTCATAAGAGTCAGTATCTTTGGCAACGTCTACAAGCGCTACCAGAAATAGAATGTTTGCGTACTTCTCCACCAAAAAGTGGTTTAGTCTCCTTTCAACTGACTCATCACACGCCTCAAACCAGTCAGAAACTTGTGGAGTTCCTAGAATCTCTTGGATACCTAACCCGAAGAATAGCCGATCCCGAATGCGTGCGTGCTTGTGTGCATTATTTTACATTAGAATCAGAAATCGATGGGCTAGTAGAAGCAATTCAAAGATGGAAAGACCCACTTTATACGTAGCAATCACCAATCACGGCTTTGGCCATGCAACCCGCACTGCATCCGTAGCCGCCACCATTCAGAAGTTATACTCGGAAGTTCTGCTGATTATGGTGACAACGGCTCCACGGTGGTTGTTAGATTGCTATATTGAAGGCGACTTTATCCAGCGTCCCCGTGCGTTAGATTTAGGTGTAGTGCAGGCGGATAGTTTGCAGATGGATAAAGTCGCTACTTTGGAAAAATTACTGGAGATCAAAAAAAACAAAAATTCCATCATTGCTTCTGAAGTGAATTTTATCCGCCAAAATCGCGTTCAGCTAGTCTTGGCAGATGTTCCCTTCCTTGCAAGTGAAATCGCCAAAGCCGCAGGTATACCTTGCTGGACAGTCAGTAACTTTGGATGGGATTTTGTTTATAGAGATTGGGGTGGAAGCTTTACAGAAATTGCTGATTGGATAAGTGATTGTTACTCAAAATGCGATCGCTTGTATCGTCTTCCATTCAATGAACCAATGAGTGCCTTTAGAAACATCATAGATACAGGATTAACAGGCGGTTCTCCCCGTTATACCCCAGAAGAAGTGCGTTCTACCTGGGGAATTACAGCCCCAACAGAAAAAACTATCCTACTCACCTTCGGCGGATTGGGTTTGCAACAAATTCCCTATGACAATCTGCAACAGTTCCCCGATTGGCAATTTATTATCTTTGATAAATTAGCTCCCCAATTGCCTAACATAATTCCAGTCAGTGACCGAAAGTACCGTCCCGTGGATTTTATGCCTGTTTGCGGGCGAGTTGTTTCCAAACCGGGCTTCAGTACTTTTGCGGAAGCAACCAAATTGGGATTGCCTATTGTTTCAGTCACCCGTGATGATTTTGCAGAGGCTGCTTTTCTAATCGATGGTATTGCTAACTACAACCATCATCAGATTCTGACTCCATCAAAATTTTTCCAAGGAACTTGGGATTTTCTCAACCAACCACCTCACCCACCAAAGCAATCTCAACCCATTGCCAAGGATGGGAATGAAGTTATAGCCAATGCTGTGATTGATTATTTCTAGGGAGTAGGGAGTAGGGAGTAGGGAGTGGGGGGGGAGTGAGGGAGGGAGTGGGGGGTGTAGAGGCAATCGCTGATGCTTATTACCCAATCCAAAATCCAAAATCCAAAATCCAAAATCCAAAATCTAATGGAACCACAACATCTATCAACCTTGACTTTGAGCTTAGCCTCTCAAGATGTGCGTCGAGTTTTGGATAAGCAGAAGGAAGAACGGCAAATTTT
The DNA here is from genome assembly GCF_000346485.2 of Scytonema hofmannii PCC 7110. NCBI lineage: Bacteria > Bacillati > Cyanobacteriota > Cyanophyceae > Nostocales > Scytonemataceae > Scytonema > Scytonema hofmannii. The sequence goes on along the minus strand of NZ_KQ976354.1, from coordinate 10,974,829 downwards.
GCTAACAATGCAGCCTGAAGAATATCAATTACAGATGATAGTTAACTTGGTAGAGACATATAATGCTAACAAGCAGCCATTGAATGACATCTCTCTATCTTTGTTCTATGCTGCTGGTGTTACTTGGGGACTTGCCTTAGTTGCTTTGCTACACGTAGTAGCTGTTTATTTTATACCCAATCTACAACAAAATTTATGAGTTCATCTCAACAATTTAATGATAAGGAGTCTAAGGTTAGAGGCTTGCGTTTGCCAAAACCCGATCCAGCAAATATCACAGTCTTAACCCCCAACTTACCAAATAAGCCTATCCTTCCGTGGACTCACTTTAACTCTCCATGGCTAGATAGCGAAGTCGAACCAGTGACCAGTGACCAGTGACCAGTGACCAGTGACCAGTGACCAGTGACCAGCGATCAGTGACTAATAACAATGCCACATTACCAAAAGCTACTTAGAGTATCTACTACTGGTAAATCTTTACACAACATCACGTCTAAAATTGAAGCTATAGTTGCCGAATCAGGCGTTGAAACAGGTCTATGTACCTTGTTTTTACGCCACACCTCAGCCAGTTTGCTTATTCAAGAAAACGCAGATCCTGATGTACTTAAGGATTTAGAAAACTTTATGGCAAAACTTGCGCCAGAATCTGCTCGTTACATCCATGATACTGAAGGTCCCGATGATATGCCAGCACACATCCGCACAGCCATAACTCACACTTCAGAAAATATACCTATAAATAATGGTCATTTGGTCTTGGGTACTTGGCAAGGAATTTATGTATGGGAACACAGACAAAGAAGTCATGTCAGAGAGTTGGTTGTTCATGTTTTTGGGTAGATAGTGGTTAGTAGATAGTGGTTAGTAGATCGTAGATAGTAGTATTGTTGAACAACAACTAACAACTAACAACTAACAACTAACAACTAATGAAAATTACAGACTTAATAGCTTGGTTTGAAGAATGGGCAAATCCAGCTTGGCAGGAAAATTGGGATAATTGCGGTTGGCAAGTTGAGCCTGGGGTGTTGCAGGAAAGCGCACGAGTTCTAGTGTGTTTAACACCTACTTTGGCGGTAATGCAAGAAGCACTCGCTTTACGCAATGCGGGTATCCCTGTGAATCTGATTTTTGCTCACCATCCTTTGATTTTTACTCCACCTAAGTCCCTACGCACTGGCGATGCTGTCAGTGAAATGGTGCGATTAGCATTTACTCATAATGTTGGTATTTATAGCGCCCATACCAACTTTGATCAGGTCGAGGATGGAACGGCTGATGTTTTGGCTCAAATTTTAGACCTTCAGCACGTCTCTCCTGTCGTCACAACTCAATCAAGTCTGGGATATGGACGCGTGGGAAATCTTATCCCATCTCTTACTTTAAAGAATTTACTGACAACAATCCAATCTAAACTAGCACCACCTCATCTGATTTTCTCGCCTACAGAAGATTTAGAGCAGGTGATTTCAAGAGTTGCGGTTTTAGGTGGTTCGGGTGCTAGTTTTATTTCGGCGGTTCTTAAAACAGGTGCTCAAGCTTACTTAACTTCTGATTGTAAGTTTCACCAGTTCCAAGAAAGTCGCGATCGCAATCTCATTTTAATTGATGCCGGACATTACGCAACAGAACGCCCTGCATGCGATCGCTTGGTACAAAAGTTACAAGCTTTAAACATAGAGTGGGTGCAGTTGAGTCATAAAGATGAGGATTTTCGCTTATTTCTTTGATAAATGTCGTAAAAATATGTGTTCCGTTTTTAACAAACTTTAACTGCGGTTTACAATATCTTGAAAAAAATGATTTGTTTTTACGTTAATATCTATAACAACTTAAGTACTTGCGATCGCAGGCTTTTAGATAAAAATAGACCCAGTTATTTAATTCATGTAAATAACACACTAATAAGAAAATACTTTATTCTTATTTAAAGAGAATTATCTTATATTTCTTGGTATTCTAATTTATCAGAAGTAAAAAATGCTCAATTCTAGTTGTGTTGGGGGCTTACTGAGGCAATTCTACTAGAACTCGGACAACGAGGAGCAATATTTGAGCTTCTAGATCGCCAGTACAGTCATAACAAATAACCCAGCAGAATTGGAAAATAAGTTTTTTGCCTCCACGCTGACTAATGTACTGGCGCTCTGGTAATGTAAAAACAGATTTTATCAGTAAAAACTTTAAATGGTGTAGTATAAATAAATAATTAAAAAATCAGAAATATTACAGTGTATAGCTGTAGGGTTGTGTATGCTTTGCTTATGATGATTGAAATAAAATGAGGTATAATGAGAATTAGCCTGAATATCAACTTAGTGTGATTTTAATCACAAAAAAACTCCATAAAAAATCACAAAGATAGGCAGATCTGCATCAAATCGCAAGAAACTAAAATAAGCCACAGTGGAGGGAAGAATTCACCAACACCTACTCCAATCACATGATCCGCACACTCGTTGAATCTGCTTTCCAAACCGGATGCCTTAGTGTTGAATCTGAAGGTCTTCTTTACCAGGTGCTAACAACAAGAAGTTATCAATCAAAAGATTTGATAGCCCTATCAGATTTATATGATGCAGTTCGCGTTGGTCGGATTAAACGAGAATCGTCCTCGCATAAAGCTATGCCTTTAGAGTTTCTCGTGTACAATGCAATCAGCTAATTATTGCTGGGGAGACGAGTGGGTGATGAATTGTTGAGAATAGGAAACATAATTTAGATTGGGTAGCAAGTAAAAAAAAAGAACTATTCAAGGTGTTGTTTGGTGAAAAGGCGTGAAGGTTACAAGAGAATAAGCTAAGATCAACTATATAGGGGTAAAAGTAAAGCAAAGTCCCTAGAGTTCCTAAGGATGCCAATGATTACAAGTAGGCAACTAAAGCAACCGCAATTACCTTTTGTTGTGGAGTATCTTTTATTACATAATGGTAAACAGGGCTCCCCTGAGTCTTTTAACCAAATTGGGGTAAATCCGGAATTATGTGACTTCTATGAAGTAAACATTTTTTGAATCACCCCGACTAGGATTGAGTTTAGCTGGTACAGTAACAGCAAACTTTATGACCCATAAAGCCCACATAGCTAAAAAACTACAAATCAGTCTTTGGCTTGGGTCAGGAAAGACACTTCAAATTGGGAACGTTGTACGAACCTAAAAAAGGTGTCACAAACTCGGGAAAACCCAAATGTTGACAGATTTAACTAGATTTAAAAAGGCAGAAGCAATAGATGCTACACCGCAAGATTTATCAGCTTTGTTGTGATGGGCGGGAGGTATGCGTGTTCTTGCGGGACCAGCAACGCTGGATTGAACGCGCCCGTATCATCGATATTGAGGGAGATTTAGTCACCCTCCGTTACGAAACAGAAGAAGAAGATGAGGTCTGCTCTTGGGAAGAAATGGTTCGCCTTGAAAGCATTGGTGCTGTTACTCAAAAGCTAGCATCAGTCCCCCGTGGGAATGTCGAACCTCTTCTAACAGAAGACTGTCCAGAAGCAGAACGCATCCGCAATCGCTTTACTGATTCAAATCCAGATTAGTTAGTGGTTAGTGGTTAGTGGTTGGCGGTTAGTAGTCCACAACTAACAACTAACAACTAACAACTAACAACTAACAACTAACAACTAACAACTAACAACTAACAACTAACCATCATTATTTCGCTCAAAGGCGGGGCAATAACCTTCAAGAGTTACCTTGAAGTTGTATAACGGGGACGAGGGATTCCAACACCTCTGTCCCCTTTGATGTCGGCAGGTACCACAGCAATCAACATCAGACCATGTAGGCCGATCGCTATTCTGATTGAGGAGTTCTCTTTGTGTTAGCCCTCGCAACACAAGTTCTTCTCCTTGCCAACGGGCTTCAATTAAACCTGTGTCGGCAAATTGTCGCCAACGGGGATCGGCGGCGATCGCATCGGGAAGGGTTATTGTAACAACAGATGCTAGTTCGGTCAGTTCGCCTTCATAATTAGTTTCTGGAGGTGCTGGCTGTAAAAAAGTTTCGCCAATTGGTAACTCTACCAAAATCCCCGGATTTGGCGAATGGAGATGGTAGCGGTTTTGCAACTCTTCTAAACTGGTTAAATCGGCTAGGTATGCCGAGGAACCGTGGACAAAAACAACGTGTTGCGGTCGCAAATTGTGAATGAGTTGGGTAGTACCCGGACCATCACTGTGTTGAGCCAGTAGGTAAGTTTCTATATTGGTGAGTTCCGAGAATCGGTTATCAATTTTTATATTGGTTTTTTCTGGGAAGAGAGTTAACCAAGGACCTGTTCCAGGAAAGCAGTACTCTTGTAAATCGGCATCAGCGTCTGTCAGGATAATACAAGGAGAATGACCAATATGGGAACGCTGTTCTGACTGCAAGCGACGCACGCGAGGACGTATTCGTTCATCCCAAAACAGTGGTTGATGGCGAGCAAAGTTTTGGACTGAGGCGGGAAAATGAGGTAGAAGTTCCAGGTAAGCGTCACACCCAAGAGCAACAGTTCCATCAACCCAAATATCTAAATCCCGTCCGGTAAAATGATGATGGCTGCGTAATAGCATGAGTAATTCTTGACCCAATCCCAAAGTTGAGGTCGGTATAATCACTGAGGTTCGCTCTGCGATCGCTCGATTGATTCTTTCGGCTAGCTGGTTCTCTTGGCTGCGCCGGTGAGGGTGGCGGGAAGTTCCATAACTCCCTTCAACAATCAGGACATCCAACTCTAAACCCCGCAATTCCTCCAAACGCAAACCTTCGACTAATCGAGAGTTAGATAGGAAAAAATCTCCCGTATACAAAAGTTTGTAAGAACGCTGTGCAGTCGTGTATGTAAGAAGAATTGCTACAGCCCCAGGAAGATGACCTGCGGGGAACAACTCTGCTACCAAACCATCTTTAAATTCCACAGGTGAACGTAGGGGTAATGCCTGACAAAAAGCAGGAATATCCTCAGTATCTTGGTCTAGCCAACTCAGGGGTAGTAATTTACTGGTGACTTCGCTGGCGTATATCGGTAAAAGTGGAAATGCTTTATGAAGTGCCAACAACCCCCTAGTATGGTCTGGATGGGCGTGACTGATGAGAACTAAATCTGCTGGTAGAGGCGTGCTACCCCGACGTGCTGGTTTTTTCAACGATTTTGCTAGGGGAGAGATATCCGTCAAGCCACAATCAAGCAGAATGCGGTGTGGTCCCATTCGCACCAACAAGCAAACGCCTTCATTATCATGGTGGACGCCATATGGCAAACATTCCAACTCACTCGCTGTACCCCTTGTGTCAGATCCAGAGGATGGTGATAGGCGATCGCTCATTTTTGCCTCCCCTCTAATTTCGTGTTTTTAGCCAATCGCCAAAAGCCAATATTTGTAGGGGAAGACACTTAGGTGCTTTATAGACAGAAACTGTGGAAGGTAAACCCATCCACAGAGAGTCACTTGCAAGCTCAGTTAGACATGCCCATCCCATTGAAATGGCTTTTACTCGCCTATAGAGTCTATACCAAACTTGCCCTAGGTTCAAAAAAAATCGGTAATGAAACTTAATCAAATTTTAAGCTTAAGACGGTTAGCGATGGTCTTAATGCGATGGAAAAATTAATGAGCAGAGCCGTTGCCATGATAGTTATCTGAGTCATAAAATCCATTCTTCGTACCAAAGATCAAGCACGAAATTGTGAAAACAACTGTTAAAGCGGCTAAAATCAGCTTGACATCCATGTGTTTGTTACCCTCTACTCTAAAGACTTTCTGATTTTAATAGTAGCGATTCCCGCTCTTGGGGAAATCACCTGAATGTCTTTACTATGCTGGGGAAAATTCAGCAATGAGTAAATCTACTCCAAATACTAGTATTGTAGGTTCTTTGGGCGATACTGTCTACTAGCTTGAAAATAGGGAGTGGGGAGTGGGGAGTGGGGAGTAGGGGGGAGGGAACTGGAAATTCATACCCCACCCTAACCCTCCCCTTAGAAAGGGAATATTGCGGACAAGGCGATCGCATTTTCGTCAGCTTTGCGAATTATTACTTATAATCACTAAAATGTGTGATTAAAATAATACGTGAGTTTTCTCCATGGCACAATCTGCTGACATCAGCACCAAGAAACTAATAAGCCTTGCATCTGATAATTGGGTCAAATGGGTGACTCAACTTCCCAACCTTGAAGTCAAAGAGATTATTAACTCAGAATTTCAATGGATTAGTCGGGAAAATGATGTCTTAATCCGCGTTCAAAGTCCTGAGTATGGAGAATTTCTCGTTCTCAATGAGTTACAATTGCGCTACAAAACAAATCTGCCCAAACGAATACGGGCTTATGCGGCGTTAGCGGAAGAAAAATACGATCTTCCGACATATCCGGTACTCATCAACATTCTCAAAGAAGGTAATGTGAAAATTCCCACAAGCTTTCAATCCAACTTTGCAGGTTTACAAGCGCGACAAGATTATCAGGTGATAAATCTGTGGGAAGTGGATGTGGAAATTGTATTTCAACAATCTTTGGTATCTTTACTTCCCTTTGTACCAATACTCAAAGGTGGTGCAGAACGAGCCACCATACAAAAAGCTTTGCAAATTCTGCGTACTGATGAACGGTTAAGTCAGTTAGAAACGGTTTTAGCGTTTTTTGCTAGTTTTGTATTAGACAGTGCATTAGTTCAACAAATCATGAGGTGGGACATGGCAGTTTTGAGAGAGTCTCCATGGTATCAGGAAATATTAAAAGAGGGGGAAGCACGTGGGGAAGCACGTGGGGAAGTACGCGGCGAGGAACGCGGACGGCGAGAGGAGAGATTATCAAGTATTGAAATGCTTCTAGAAATGAAATTTGGTACACAAGCATTACAAATGATGCCAGAAATTTCTCAAATTACCAATTTAGAGCAGTTAAAGACCATTCAGCAAGCTATTAAAACTGTGAATAGTCCAGATGATTTGCGTCAGTTATTCTGAGTTTTTACAAAAATTGGGAGCCATTTATATGGTGTGAGTTGTTCCATCACCAATATGACTCAGATAAGCGGACATTAGAACCCCGGTTTCTTAAAAAAACTGGGGTTCTGACACCTGAACGATCTATTTATACGAATCAAACATTCTCGTAATTTCCCATTGAGTCTGGTCTACCAATCCCCAATTCTTGAAGCTTGGTTTTGACATCTTTCCACTTCAATCCGCAGTAATAGTATTTTTTATCCAAAATATTTGCTAGGTAATAACCTTGTTTACCACCATTAATGCGTCGCAGTTCGGTGGCGATTTTTTCCATAGAAGTATCGAAAAGGGCAAACAAGTCCTCCATATCAAGATCGGGTGCATTGAAAAGATTGATGAAAGGTGTACCTTCTTTAAATGCCCAAATCTTTCCACGTCTTTCAATAATTCGATAATATACTGGTCGGATAATTGTGTCTGATTTGAACATATTGAGCTATCCTAAAATTATTATTCCTGTTTATTAACCGCAAAGACGCAAAGAGCACAAAGAAATGAGAGAAGAGAAAATTTTACAAATGATTTAGGATTATAGTACAAAGGCTCTTGCAAACATCAGGTAATGATTAAGTCAGTTAGAAACGGTTTTAGCGTTTTTTGCTAGTTTTGTATTAGACAGTGCTTTAGTTCAACAAATCATGAGGTAGAACATGGCAGTTTTGAGAGAGTCTTCATGGTATCAGGAAATATTAAAAGAGGGGGAAGCACGCGGACGGCGAGAGGAGAGGTTATTAAGCATTGAAATGCTTCTAGAAATGAAATTTGGTACACAAGCATTACAAATGATGCCAGAAATTTCTCAAATTACCAATTTAGAGCAGTTGAAGACCATTCAGCAAGCTATTAAAACTGTGAATAGTCCAGATGATTTGCGTCAGTTATTCTGAGTTTTTAGAAAAATTGAGAGCCATTTATATGGTGTGAGTTGTTCCACCTCCAAGACAACTCGGATGGACATTAGAACCCCGGTTTCTTTAAGAAACCGGGGTTCTGACACCTCAGCGATCGCCATGAAGAATTCGTCACCAAAATAAATGAAAACCCCTCTTCCCCTACTCCCCACTCCCTACTCCCCACTCCCCATTCTCAGATTTTTGGCAATTAGGTTGCAGAATGTGTAGAATCTCTTGAGATAATCGTGGTAATTTCTACTATAATGTAGAACAATTTAGATTGTGACTATGCTAGCTGGACGCTATGAAATCACTTGCCAATTGGGCGGAGGCGGCTTTGCCATTACCTATTTGGCAAGAGACCATTTGCAACCCAGTAAGCCTTTGTGTGTTGTTAAACAACTGCGTCCCAACCATACCCACCCCCGTGTCGTAGAGTTTTTTGAAAAAGAAGCCGCAATTCTCGAAAGACTGGGTAAACACCCGCAAATTCCCCAACTCTTAGCACACTTTTGTGAGAACCAAAATCTTTATATCGTTCAAGAATTTATTGAAGGACAAGATTTAAGTCAAGAAATCGTACTTGGTAAGCGACTGAGTGAAGGTTATGTCACCAAGTTATTGCAGGACGTTTTAGAAGTTTTGTCGTTTGTGCATCAGCAAGGAGTCATTCACCGCGATATCAAACCTCAAAATCTCATGCGACGCCATCAAGATGGTAAGATTTTCCTAATTGATTTTGGGGCTGTTAAGGAAATTGGCAGCTTGATGGTGAATGCTCAAGGTGAAATCACTTCCAGCTTTGTCATTGGTACAGCTGGCTATATGCCAAATGAGCAGAAGAATGGCAAACCTTGTCTGGGTAGTGATGTTTATGCTTTGGGAATGACTGCGATTCAAGCCCTAACGGGTATTTTGCCTTCGAGTTTAGAAGAACACCCCGGTACGGGTGAAGTCATTTGGGTACAAGAAGCACAGGTGAGTAACTATCTTACCAGTGTTTTAACGAAAATGGTGCGGCGTCACTACAAGTACCGCTACTTGTCTGCGGTAGAAGCACTGCAAGAATTGATATCACCGCCACAATCACTGTCTGGATCGTCACAATCAACTCAATGGTCACGGCGTAAAGTTATTCAAACCGTCGGATTTGTAGGTGTTGGTTTGACAGCCGCAGTTGTGGGTCAAAGAAGCACAAACACAGGGAATTTAACTCTCAAAAGCTTTCCATTTGAAGTAGTGACAGTGGATGCAAAAGGAAAGATTACCAAGCGCCGCCCTGGTAAGGCGAATTTCTTTGCTGAAGACTTGGGTAACGGTATTAGCCTGGAAATGGTAGAAATTCCGAGTGGCAAGTTTTTGATGGGTTCACCGACAACAGAACTGGGGCGAGCATCGGATGAAGGACCACAGCACACAGTTACCATTCAAAGTTTTTTTATCGGTAAGTATGCTGTTACACAACAACAGTGGGAAACTGTGATGGGGAACAATCCATCTTATTTTAAAGGGGCGAGGCGACCTGTTGAGCAAGTCTCTTGGAATGATGCTGTAGAGTTTTGTAAACGACTTTCACAAAAAATAGGTAAGACTTATAGCTTACCAACAGAAGCACAATGGGAGTATGCTTGTCGAGCAGGAACGACGACCCCCTTTCATTTTGGCGAGACGATTACAACAAATTTGGCTAATTACGATGGTAATTACACTTATGCGAATGCAGTGAAGGGAGAATATCGAGAGCAAACAACGGATGTCGGAAAATTTTTGCCAAATGGATTTGGTTTATACGATATGCATGGTAATATATGGGAGTGGTGTCAAGATGCGTGGCATGATAGTTATAAAAATGCGCCCGTAGATGGCACTGCTTGGATGGGAGATAATGAGAATCAAACAAGATTGCTGCGTGGCGGCTCGTGGATCAAGGATCCGAGGAATTGCCGTTCGGCGTATCGCGGCAGGTTCTCGCGTGACTTCCGCTCCCACATACTTTGGTGTGCGCGTGGCTGTCCCGGTGCCGAGGACTTTATAATTCTTTACACTTTACTCTTTTACTCTTTTCACTTTTATCTGTTTTCGCGCTGTGCGCGATCAAATTTTTTTGGCTTTTTTGGGGATGGATAGATAATACCATTTAAATCATATACAAAACGGCTCATTTAATCAAGAGGTTTAGACCTATTTTTCAGTCTTTTTTTCAATTCACATCTTGCACTATTCTCAACCATCTCAAAAAAACCTGACAATAAAAGCAGAGCATAACGAAAAGTTTAACTATGCATTTGAAAAAGCACAGGAATTTCTCAATCTTCCTCCGTAGATTACAGAGGAGCCAAATTTTTCGAGATGTGGGTTGTCTAACATGAGGAAAATAGCACTGCTAATTGGAGTGAGTGAATATGAGCCGGGATTGAATCCGTTACCTGCGGCGGTTAAAGATGTTGAAGCAATGCAAAGAGTGTTGGCAAATCCGGAAATGGGTGGTTTTACGGAGATTGCAATGCTCAAAAATCCTCAACGCCAAGAAATGGAGGATGCTATCTACGAGCTATTTTCTCACGGTCAAAAAGAGGACTTGTTGCTATTTTATTTCTCCGGTCATGGAATTACAGATGAAAGCGGAAGATTGTATTTATCAACCCGTGTAACTCGCAAACAGAATGGAAAATTGGTGACACCATCCGCAGTAGCAGCAACTTTTATACATGAAAGCATAAATGGGAGTAGATCTCAACGACAGGTGATTGTATTAGACTGCTGTTTTAGTGGTGCGATCGCCAAAGGTTTGACTGTGAAAGATGATGGCACAGTTGATATCCGAACACAACTCGGTGGTAAGGGGCGGGCTATCCTCACATCTTCCAGTTCTACCCAGCTTTCCTTTGAGCAGGAAGGATCGGAACTTTCGATTTACACCCGTTACTTAGTAGAAGGGATTGAAAAGGGTGTAGCTGATAAAGACGGAGATGGTTGGATTTCTGTAGATGAACTCCACGAATATGCGAGCAGCAAGGTGCAAGAAGCATCCCCTGCTATGACTCCTAATTTCTTTCCTGTTGAGGAAGGCTACAGAATTTTACTAGCAAAGTCGCCAAAAGACGATCCCAAGCTGAAGTATCGCAAGGAAGTGGAAAGTCGAGCACAGCAAGGACAGGGTAAGTTTTCTGTCTTTGTTCGGAGGATGTTAGACTCGAAGCGGGATGAGTGGGGGTTATCTCTAGAAGAGGGAACAGCTATTGAAGAGGAAGTACTCCAACCGTATCGAGAGTACGAACGCAAGTGCAATGAATATGAGCAAGCGTTGGTTGAAGCAATTAAACAAGAATACCCGTTTAGACCAAGAGTACAAGAAGATTTAAAAGAATATCAGCAATATTTGGGGTTGCGCGATGAAGATATTGCTTCAATAGAACAACGAGTGCTAAGTTCTAACAAAGCAGAATATGAGCGCGATCGCCAACAAAAAGAAAAGTTGTTGCAGCCAGAACAACAAATAAAATCACAAGAGCAAGACAAAGGACAAGGAGCAACAGTTTCTCAGCCAAAATCCTCTGCAACTCAAACTCAGCAGTTTGAGTTCAAGTTTGCCACTATTACAGTGCGATCGGGATTTTTGGGGATAGGAAAGAAAACTTGCGATATTAACCACACTTCTCATCGAGCAGAGTTCTTTACAGAAGACTTGGGGAATGGTGTGTTGCTGGAGATGGTAGCAATTCCTGGAGGTCAGTTTTTGATGGGTTCACCTGAAAGTGAACTAGGACGTTATGATTGGGAAAGTCCACAGCACACTGTGACCATTCAACCCTTCAATATGGGGAAGTACCCCATCACCCAAGCTCAATGGCAAGCTGTCGCTGCTTTTCCTAAAATAGAGATAGATTTAAATCCCAATCCCTCTCACTTCAAAGGAGCAAACAAACCTGTGGAGCAGGTATCCTGGGATGATGCTGTTGAGTTCTGCGCTCGGTTATCTCAAAAGACTGAAAAGAATTATCGTTTGCCCAGTGAATCAGAATGGGAGTATGCTTGTCGAGCAGGAACGACGACCCCCTTTCATTGTGGCGAAACGATTACAACAGATTTGGCTAATTACAATGGTAATTTCACTTACGCAAATGGAGTGAAGGGGGAATATCGAGAGCAAACAACCGATGTCGGCAAATTTTTGCCAAATGGGTTTGGTTTATACGATATGCATGGTAACGTCTTAGAATGGTGTCAAGATGCGTGGCATGATAACTATGAGAACGCACCTGTAGACGGCACTGTTTGGACGAAAGATCCTGGTAATCAAGCAAGACTACCACGTGGCGGCTCGTGGAACGGTGCTTCGTGGAATTGTCGCTCGGCGTATCGCTATCGCCACTCGCGTGACTACCGGGATATGAGCGTGGGTTTCCGCGTGGTCAGCAGATGGTAGAGAACATTCTCAACCATCTCAAAAAAACCAGGTTTCTAAATGTAAAATCAAGAGTTACAAGTTATACGAGTTGCAAGCAACCCAGTTTTTGCCAAAAACCGATTTTCTTTTTTTAGAGTCCAATTGAAGCTGGATGCACTGGAGCGATCTCAGTAGAATAGCGGGTAAAGTCCTTTGTGTTGAAAGTTAGGATGTGAGTTAGTCTATTTACTAACATAACAGCGACCAGCCTTGCATCATGCACATTTACACCTATGACCCCATACTCTATAATCAGTCGTCTCCACTCTGGGTAAATTTCAGGTACATCTGGTAGTACTGGGAAAAGCTCTTCTAAACGTTGCAGTTCTATCTCAGCTTCAGCTATGCTTAACCCTAAGCCATTTTTTTCAGCAGGGCGTGTTGCACTCCGCCAAAACTCTATGAGGTTTTGGGATGTAGTAAAAAGTTCTTGTCCTGTTGAGCGCAGTATTGCGATCGCATTCACAGTGTCCCTATACATAGGATGATGTGGCTCTACACTGAGTAGTAGCAAATTGGTATCTACAAGGTAAGACACTAAATCTCTTCATCCTCCTCGTATATTCCTGCTCGACTCAAAGCATAATCTGATAATAAGGGAGTATTTCGCTTGTGGCTATCTGCCCATTCACGAAATGCTTTAACCCACTCTTCAGGCGTGGCGGTTTCATAGAATGGACGCTCTTTCGACTTTACCAACTGAGCGAGCATTGTATTGAGGTGGGGCTTAATTGCTTCAGGAGAAAGACTTGTTACCTTTGCTAAAACCTGAATAACAGTTTCTAGATCCTCTTTGTGCGACTCCTGTAATGTATCAAGTGTTTGAGCAGAGTGGCTCTTCTCATTAGTAGACATATTTGTCATCAATAATTATTTAAACTTTGTCACCTAGTTAAGATGCAGAATCTATAGGGTTAAGAGATTATTTATTATAGTACAAAAACTTTCCAAAAATGCTAATTAGAGTGAGTGAATATGAGCCAGGAAAGATGATACAGTTGATATCCGAACGCAAATAGGCGGTAAAGAGCAAGACGAGGACAACGTTAAGATTTTTTCTCCTGATATTAACGATAATAACCTGTATAATCATTACTAAAGATGCTTGACAATACTTAAATCACTCCCATGACAACACCATCCACTGTAGAGGTCACGATTTCCCTGTTCGATCCAGATTTAGATGAGCAAGAGTTACAAGAAAAAGTGCAAAATTTGCTACCACAGATCCGAGAAGTGGATGGAGTCGAAGAAGCAAGTCTAGTAGAAGTACAAGCAGCGCCAGAGTATGCGAAGGGTGATGGCTTTGTTGTAGGGACAGTAAAAGCAGTAATTGTTGCAGGTAGTAAGGCTTTGTTTGATTTTCTGAAAGAACGCTTGAGTGGTAAACCGATAGAACTGACGGTGAAAGCGCCAGATGGTAGAGAACTGAGAATTAAAGCAGAGAATGAAGAAAAGTTTACCTTTGCATTTGAAAAAGCACAGGAATTTCTCAATACTCCTCGGTAGATTAGATAGGAGCCAAATTTTTTCAGATGTAGGTTGTCTAGCATGAGGAAAATAGCACTGCTAATTGGAGTGAGTGAATATGAGCCGGGATTGAATCCTCTACCTGCGGCGGTTAAAGATGTTGACGCAATGCAAAGAGTTTTGGCAAATCCAGAAATGGGTGGTTTTGCTGAGGCGGATATCACTGTGCTCAAAAATCCTCAACGCCAAGAAATGGAGGAAGCCATCTACGAGCTATTTTCTCACGGTCAAAAAGATGACTTGTTGCTGTTTTATTTTTCTGGTCATGGAATTACAGATGACAGCGGGAAATTGTACTTGTCAACCCGTAGGACACGCAAACAGAATGGCTCTTTGGTAATACCATCAGCAGTAGCAGCAGGTTATCTGCATGACAGGATGAATAGGAGTCGGTCTCAAAGTCAAGTGATTATCTTAGACTGCTGCTTTAGCGGTGCGATCGCTCAAGGTTTGACTGTGAAAGACGATGGGACTGTCAATATCCAACAGCAGCTAGGTGGTAAAGGTAGAGCAATTCTGACATCTTCGAGTTCTACGCAGTATTCCTTTGAGCAGGAAGGTTCAGAACTTTCAATTTATACGCGTTACTTAGTAGAAGGGATTGAAAAGGGTGCAGCAGATCGAGACAGTGATGGGTGGATTTCCGTTGATGAGTTACACGCGTATGCGAGTAGCAAAGTGCAAGAAGCGGCTCCAGCAATGACACCCAAGTTCTTTCCTGTTGAGGAAGGCTACAAAATTCTGCTTGCAAAGTCGCCAAAGGATGACCCAAAAGTCAAGTATCGTAAAGCAGTGGAACTTCGTATCAATCGCGGTCAATTTTCTATTCCAGCCCGTCGCTTGCTCAATTCACTGCGTCTTCAATGGAATATTACTACTGAGGTTGCAACCGCAATAGAAGCTGAAGTTCAACAACCTTACCAAGAATATCAGCGTAAGTTAAAAGAGTACGAGACTACTCTACTAGAGGCAATTCGAGCGGAGGAAACCCTGAGTGAAACAACACTGAACGACTTGAGAGATTATCAACAACATCTAAACTTAACTGATGAAGATGTTGCACTGATTGAAGAACAAATTCTCAGTCAGCAAAAAGCGACTCAAGTCGTTCAACCAGCACCTACTAAAGGAAATCAATTCCAGCAGTTTGAGTTTGAAGTGGTGAGAGTTAATTCCCAAGGTCAAATTAGCGATCGCACTTCTCATCGAGCCGAGTTCTTCACAGAGGACTTGGGGAATGGTGTGTTGCTGGAGATGGTGTCAATTCCTGGAGGTCAGTTTTTGATGGGTTCGCCTGAAAGTGAACTAGAACGTTCAGAAGATGAAAGCCCACAGCATACCGTAACTATTCAACCCTTCTGTATGGGGAAGTATCCCATCACCCAAGCTCAGTGGCAAGCTGTCGCTAATTTTCCTAAAGTGAAGATAGATATGAACCACCCCACCGCATGGCGGATGGGGTTTCTAATTTACTGACCCGGTTCAGTGAGTCCTATAGTCGTACAACAAGACAAGCCTGCTGCCGTACCTTTACGTGATGGGAATTTTTTACCGAGGATTAAGCCTTTAAAAAAAGGGGGAATGCCCAAGCCCCTTGATTTATTGAGGGGTAGTGCAGGATATCCATTAATGGCATTCCCCCTTTTTTTCTTGCCCTGTGCGTGACCTATCCAAATATTGATTGTCTTGAGAATTTGACACACCCGAAAAGTAATTTTTGATGTATCAATTTTGGCCTTTCTCAAAATATTGGAAGCCCCATTGGCATCCGCGTTGATAATTGTGTTATTTCCTGTTTTGTATTCCCCGCGTTTTGTTCTTCTTCCAGAAGGCTTAAGATTCTTCTGTTCTTCGGTTTCTTGACCGTAAACGGGTAATTCATCACCGTCAAAAAATGACATTTTTGAGGTGTATGATTCTTCTACAACTACAAATTCTATACCAGATCTCTCACAGAGATACTTGAGTGTATCACGTAATGCGGTGAATGGAACCTGTACAAAATTTTGATTATTGACACGTCCGTTATCTATTTCATTCTTAATTCCTTGGTTCCAACCAAATACAATTTTACTTATTCCTGATTCTAAACATTTATTGATTATTGTCCGTGCAGATTTCTTGATAAAATCGCGGACTTGGTTATTCCTAGACTGCGTTGCCCTAGCTAAACTACCACTCCAGAAATTCTCATCCTTACCCTTTTTTAGCTTAGATACAGTCTTGTTATAAAACTGATTTATTGCCTTTAATGGTCGCCCATTTATGAGAAATCCTTCTTCACCTGTGTTCGGAATACAGGTAACAAAGTTGTTCAATCCGATGTCAATTCCTAAAACACTTGACTTATTTAATGTGGCAACAATTTCATTTTTCTTTCTGCATACCCAATGTAGATAAATCTCTCTATGCTTTGATGTAATCACTAGCTCAACGAGGTTAGAGGGGTCAATGTCATCGGGAACTCTGAATCTCAATCTCTCATTTAAACTTGTTCCCATGACATCTTCTTTGTGCTGCTTCTTGAACATAATGCCAGTAGAAACAGTAGCAAATATAATGCCATGCTCTTGTGATATATTGACTGATTGACTGGGATATGTCACTTCAAACATACCACCTTTTTGACGATAACCTGGTAATAATGGTTTCTTTGTCCCCTCTCTAAAATGTTTGTCTAAAAGCTGTTTGAATGATTTGAAATTCTCAGTTACCTTGTGACACACGGATTGTGCTGCTTGAGAATGCAGCATTTTGTAATGATAGTTTTCTTTGAAGTCAGTTTGTAAATCAATAGTTAGAGATTGAAAATTCAGAATTTTGTGTACAAAAAATCCTTGCCTCAGATTGAAGGTTAAAGTATTGTATAAACTGTTTGCGTGTGACAATATGTCTGATATTACAGCATACCCAAGATTGGACAATTTCAGATGCTGCACAACAGTTGAAATGTGAGTATTTTTATTCTTTTCTTTATCCTGCTCTTTTTGTTCCTTACTTTTGAATGACATATTTGAACCACCACCTTGCCGTTTTGTCGTTACCCTTTTATTCTGACATTCATGTAGACGTTGTGTAGATAGCTATGACCGGAGACCAAGCTCTGAAAAAAGGGGAATGCCCAAGCCCCTAGATTAATCGAGGGGTAGTGCAGGATATCCCGTAATGGCATTCCCCTTTTTTCTTTCGCAAAATTCGTGACCAAAAAAGGATTGAACTTACGGATATCTGAGCGGAGGCTGAATAAGCTAAGGTTATATGCCGCAAGCAAGGAGAAAACTATGACTCAATTGGTTGAAAATTGGATTGATAGATTGCCGAGCTTAGAGGTTGACAACCACTCGGACACCCATAAAGGGTGTACCTCGTAGTTGTCGCGCTATCCATCCCCACCGCATGGCGGATGGGGAATTCCGCGAATATGTTAAATCCCGATCCTTCTTACTTTAAAGGAGCCAAAAGACCTGTTGAATGTGTATCTTGGGATGATGCTGTTGAGTTTTGCGCCCGGTTATCTCAGAAGACTGGAAAACCCTATCGTTTACCTAGTGAATCAGAATGGGAGTATGCTTGTCGAGCGGGAACGACCACTCCTTTTTATTTTGGCGAGACGATTTCGACAGATTTGGCTAATTACGATGGAAATTCCACTTACGCAAATGGAGTGAAGGGAGAATATCGAGAGCAAACAACGGATGTCGGAAAATTTTTGCCAAATGTGTTTGGTTTATACGATATGCATGGTAATATATGGGAGTGGTGTCAAGATGCGTGGCATGATAGTTATAAAAATGCGCCCGTAGATGGCACTGCTTGGATGGAAGATAATGAGAATCAAATAAAATTGCTGCGTGGCGGCTCGGAAATCTACGTTCCGTGGTATTGCCGTTCGGCGTATCGCTACAGGGACTCGCGTGCCTTCCGCAGCCACAACTTTGGTGTGCGCGTGGCTGTCCCGGTGCCGAGGGCTTTATAATTCTTTACACTTTACCCTTTTACTCTTTTCTCTCTTCCCGGTTTTCGCGCAGAGCGCGATCAAATTTTTTTTGACTTCTTTTGGAATGGATAGATAATACCATTTAAATCATATACAAAACGGCTCATTTAATCAAGAGGTTTAGGTCTATTTTTCAATCTTTTTTTCGATTCACATCTTATCCTATTCTCAACAGACTCAAAAAGCCGGGTTTCTGAACAAAAAATCAAGAGTTACAGGTTATACGAGGGGAAAGAAACCCGGTTTTTGAAGGAAGTGTCAGAGCAAACCAACAAAAAAATAGAGTTTTGGCACCGAGTGTGCTACATTTAAGTATGGGGTAGGAATTCCAATTGCTGCGTGGCGGCTCGTGGATCAACGATCCGAGGAATTGCCGTTCGGCGTATCGCAACAGGAACTCGCGTGACAACCGCAACCACAACTTTGGTGTGCGCGTGGCTGTCCCGGTGCCGAGTACTCTTCTACATTGGAACTGATAGGTGGGAATTTATCAGGTGTATTTTGAAGAGTCCAAACCTGCTCCAGTGAAGTTGGTAACGGCTTCCAAATATAAAGCTAAGCCGGATATCTTGGTAGGCTGTAAAGTCGAAGAGTTGTTCGGCTTACAATATTTTAAAACTAAACATGGTCTCACTTTTGCTGCGTAACCCAAATCAACAAGCCAAACTTCTCCCCGTGAAGGAGCATTGACTAGATAGCCAATTTCTTGATTGTACCTAACATAGTTGCTTAAATCTAATATATAAGATATATTAGGGATGGTTAAGTAAAGGTTGCTTATGGATGAGTACATCACCCCAGGGGAAGCAGCCCGAATACTCGGAGTTCATCCCCAATCCCTCAGAAGATGGGAAAAAGAAGAAAAGATTACCGCGTACCGCACACCAGGAAATCAACGAAGATTTAAGCAATCAGAAATTGAAGAATTCGCCGGAAAGCGCAAACCTCTCATTACAGTCTGTTATGCAAGAGTTAGTACATCGTCACAACGAGACGACCTTGAACGACAACTTGCGTTCTTGGGCGAACGATTCCCGGAGGCTGAACTTGTTTCAGAAGTTGGAAGCGGACTCAATTTTAAGAGGAAAAAGCTGCGATCCGTTCTGGAGCGAGTTCTGCGGGGAAATATTCAAAAACTTGTCGTTGCCCACCCAGACAGACTGTGTAGATTTGGGTTTGAATTGGTTAAGTGGTTATGCGAAACAAATAGATGTGAACTCTTGGTTCTCGATAACCGCCAACTCAGTCCTGAACAGGAGCTGGTTTCAGATATGCTGTCCATCATCCACTGTTTCAGTTCACGGCTTTACGGACTTAGAAAATACAGAAAAGAAATTGGACAAGACTTACGGCAAGAATCCCTACAAGAAGAGTCAAAACACACCGCCGAACAGTCTTGTCAAGATTCCGATATTTCCCTGTAAAAAATTGCACGCTATTTGGAAACAATGGTTAGCTGCGTATAGATGGGTGTATAACCAATGCATTCAATTATTTAATGCTGGGACTGTATTGCCTAAAGGTACTAGCCTGGATCAATATATACAATTCCTGCAAAAGCGTCCAGAATATGAATGGACACAGTGTTTAGGTAAAACTAGGCAAGAATCTGTGTGTGAAGCTGAAAGTGCAAAACGGCAAGCTTTAAAGGCGTGGAAAGCTAAACCAAAGACTGAACGCGGTAAATTTGAAATGCGATTTCGTTCTTGTCGGGATAAGTCCCAAGTCATTCAATTTAAGAATGATGCTTACAAGAATGGTACATGGTTTCCTAGTAAAGCAAAAGGATTGCTGTTTTGTTCTGCAATTGGGTACGAAGTGCCACAAAGTTGTGTCTATGGAACAGAGTTAGTTTATCAGAGAGGTCAATGGTTTGCGTGCTTTCCAGAGGTGCGAGAAGTAGTAGCGACCAGAAGCGATAAAGTGATTGCTCTTGACCCTGGTAATCGCTGTTTTTTGACTGGGTATGACGGGGAAAACATCTTAGAGATTGGCAAGGGAGATATCGGGCGCATCACTAGATTGTGCCTGCACCTTGACAGTTTAATCAGTCAAAAAGGCTCTTGCAAAGGTAAACAAAACAAACGTAAAAGATATAAGCTATCTCTAGCTATAGAACGTTTGAGAGAAAGAATTCGTAACCTAGTGAATGATTTACACCACAAAGCGTCCAGCCTGCTAACCAGTACGTATAAACTCATATTTCTCCCCACCTATGAAACCAGTCAAATGGTTTTGAAAACTGCCCGAAAGATTAATAGGAAGTCAGTCAGAAATATGCTATCTTGGGCGACCAGGCGATTTGCCAAGCACTTAGAGCAGGCTGCTAAAAGAAACGGTGTGATCGTGGTTAGGATTAACGAATCATATACCTCAAAAACCTGCCCACACTGTGGAGAAATTCACCGTAAACTAGGTGGCAACAAAGTATTTTCATGCCCTAAATGTAAGTTTACGGCTCCCAGGGATTGGGTAGGCGCAGTTAACATTATGTTGGCTGCTTTGCAGGCTACCGCCTTCCAGGTTAAGGGAACACAACTGTCTATTGAGTCCTTAACCCAGGATGTTGTAGTTTCATAATCTCGTGAGAGATGTGAGGCTTAAAGGTAGCACTACTCATAAGCAGATTCCTGCTTATCTAGCTCTAAAAAAAGTTCTTCAGCATTCCAGGCTAAGTCTTCATCTGAACAAAGGCGGAAAATCTAAATGAGTCACTCGTTTCAAAATCTCTGAAACAATCTCTAGCCTTTCTCGTTCACTTAAGCTATCAAAAGTACTTAACAACTCTTGTACTGAAGCAGTCATAACTCCTTTCCTCAACTACTTTTTAGTCTTAACACATATCACTTTTACTCTTCTTAGCCTGTAACTGCTGAAGAATTGCTGCTTGAATTTTAGCATCAAATTCAGGATCGTCGGAAGTCGTAATAATTTTACGCGATCGCTTACTAAGTCTATCTAAATATATATCCATGGCTACTCTATCTTCACAATGACTCATAAAATATTGTCGCAACTCTGTATCAGACATAGCTTCATAGTTAACATGACTCATCAAAACACATCCCCGTTTAGTGCAATTTGGAATTCCAGCGTAAATATCTTTAAAGCAATTATCTGCGTCCATCAGCGTTCATCTGCGGTTCCTTAACTCTTTAATGTATTGCACATAATTTTACGTCAACTATATATAGCTCGTAATCTTGCTCTTGCAGTGTCAGCGGAAATTTTTTACAAAAATTACCTGCAATTTTATTGTGGTTAGTTGTTCCTCCTGGTCTTGGGATAATTTCTCCATCTATATATTCACTTCTGAATTCTGCTCGCTCTTCTAATTTCAAATATTCTTGTGGTGTGTAATAGCGTTTTTCTGTTTGTAAGACCATATATAATTTACCTGAATTATGTATGTGTACTATTTATATAGTACAGTATTGGGGAAATTGATTCTTTTTGAACCGCAGATGAACGCTGATGGACGCGGATAAAGGAGAGGGGCATTTTTCTAAGTTCGTTGAAAAATGACGGAAAGATTGTTTGCTGGCATTTGGTAGGTTTGTACTAAAGTCAGATTTTGCGTGCGTGCTGCGTCTACAACGTCGTTGAAGTCGCGCACTCCCCATTCTGGATTTTGCGATCGCAATGATTCGTCAAAAGCTGCATTGCTTGGGGCTGTATGTTTTCTATCGATTTTAAATGGGCCGTACATATATAAGATGCCTTCAGGTGGTAGGATACGATTGGCACCTGCCATGAGTCCCAGGCAAGCAGACCAGGGTGCAATGTGTATCATGTTAATGTTGACTATGGCTGTTATGGGTGAGTTATTTAAGTCATCAGTATAAGATTCTACTGACCACACTGGCGCACAAACATCAATGTCAATGGGTGGATAGAGATTTTCGGATGGAAGGTTTGCAGACCATGCAGCAATACTGGCGCGTAGTTGTGGATTGGGTTCGGAGGGTAGCCATTTACGGGGTCTCAGGCGTGGAGCAAAAAAGACGGCGTGTTCTCCAGTACCGCTTGCTACTTCTAAAATAGTACCTTGAGGGGGCAGTACGTTCAAAAGAACTTCTAAAATTGGTTCGCGGTTACGCTGCGTTGCAGGTGCGTATTTTCGAGGATCGTCATTTGTCATTGGTCATTTGTCATTGGTTATGAAAACTGAGGCACAGGTAAAACCTGTTTGTCAGTATATAATGATTACTTTAATGACGTAGAGTGAGTAAAGTGTAACATTTAAAAGACTCAAAATCTGGAAAGTACATTTAAGGGACTCAGTAGGTAGGCGGATATCAACAGAATTAAAAAATAATAATACGCCTGAAACCCTTACCAATGACAAATGACCAATGACAAATGACAAAGGATATGATTAAGCTTGGTTCACTGGTACAGTCCCGCAACAATGATTTGGGGATAGGAAAAGTTACGGAAATATTACCTAATGCTGATGCAAATGTTGAGTATTTCTGCTCAGTAGGACAACGGATCGAAAAAACTTTACACTTAAGTTCGTTGCATGAAGTCAGGCTACAGCCTCAGACTCGATGTTATACAATGTCGTCAACCCAGGAAACTTGGATAATTGGTAGAATTTGCACCTGGGATGAAGAGAGCGAACATTATCAAATTGACTTACCTGACAAGAAAACTATCTTTGCGACTGAACAGGAACTTTATGTCCGTTGCAATCGCTTGAAGACGAATCCTATTGAAATCTTGGGGATAAAGGGTCATGAAACGCCCTATTTCCACGATCGAAGATTGGCTTTCTACAAATGCTTGATTCAGCAACGTGCTGTGAGTCGCGGGATGACTGGATTGTTGAGCGCGAATATTGAGCTTTTTCCCCATCAGGTGGAAGTGGTTCGGCGGGTACTGGAAGATCCGGTTCAACGTTATCTGTTGGCTGATGAGGTGGGCTTAGGAAAAACGATTGAGGCTGGTGCTATTCTTCGTCAATACCTGTTGGATGAGCCTTCTGGAGACGCGGTAATCATAGTTCCGCAGTATTTAGTGGAACAATGGCGCACTGAGTTGGAAAGGTTTTACATTTCTCACTTTCCCAATAGGGTGAAGGTACTTGCTGTTGAGGATATTACCCAGGTGAGTCCAAATGCTAAATTGGGTTTCCTCATTTTAGATGAAGCTCACAACATTGCTGCTATGGCAAAGTCTTCGGACTCTTTGCAACGCAAGTGCTTTGAACGTTGCAAACTCCTCGCTCATAAAAGCGATCGCTTGCTGTTACTCTCTGCGACTCCTGTTGTCAATCGCGAACAAGATTTTCTCGCAATGCTTCACTTGCTAGACCCAACAGCTTATCAACTTGATGATTTAGCAGGTTTTTGCGATCGCGTACAAAAACGCCAAGATATTGGAAAAGTGCTGCTGTCTTTTAAAGAAGGCGCAAACCCCGTTGTCCTCAAAACTAACCTCCAACAACTTCGCAGTCTGTTTGCTGAAGATAAGTATTTACTGAATCTGGTAGACGAATTGCAAAATTGTTTGGAAGCAAAGGATGATGAGCGAGATAAGATAGTTCGAGCGATTCGCACCCACATCAGCGATACCTACAGACTTCACCGCCGCATGCTACGCAACCGCCGCGCTTCCGTAGAAGATGCGATTTTTGACCGCAATATTACGCCTAAAGTAGAGTATGACTTAGATGAGCGATCGCCCGAAATCCACGAACTGCTCGATAAATGGCGTACTGTCGCCCCTCATGAGGAGCAGTATCAACGAATTTTTCTGCTGTTATTCCAGGCGGCTGGTACTTGGTTGGGTATTTTAGAACAAGCGATCGCTGCACGTTTAAGCAGTAAAACTCATGCTAAACTCATTCAGGAGTTTGGTGAAGAAAATGTTCGCTTATTAACTGCAACACCTAAATTTTCAGGAGAAGAAGCGATTTTAGAGTCTTTACTCAAAATTATTCGTCAACCTGTAGAGGAGGGAGAACGGACGGAAAATTTGAAAACAGTGCTGTTGAATCAGCTAGCTGCGTACTTTAAAATTCCCAACGCAGTTCGTAGAAATAAAGATGAATTACTCACAAGGATACAGCAGAGAATTAGCAGACCACTGACTGAAGACACTTTACCCAAATTTGTTGTCTTTACCAGTTTTGTCCAAAGTTGTGCAGAAATTGTGCGGTCTTTATCGGATACCTTTGGCGCGGGGACAGTGGCTAGCCATCAATTTGGAGAATCGAGAGAAAAGATTGAGGAAAATATCAATAGGTTCAAGAATAACCCAAACTGCTTTATCTTGGTATGCGATCGCTCTGGAGAAGAAGGACGCAATCTCCAATTTGCTGACTGGTTAATTCACTTTGACCTTCCTTGGTTGCCCAATCAATTAGAGCAAAGAATTGGTAGAATTGACCGTATTGGTAGCAAAATAGGCGTTCAATCCTGTGTGTTGCTAGGTCCCTATTTAGAGGATAGTCCTCACAATGCTTGGTATCAAATACTGAAAGATGGATTTGGGATTTTCCAGCAATCAATTGCCAGTCTACAGTTTTATGTCGATGAAAAAGTGGCAGAGTTAGAAACAGTTTTGTTTCAATCAAGTGCGGCTGGATTGTTAAAAACGATTGAACCAATTCAAGAACAAATTCAAGCCGAAATCGTAAAAATTAGCGAACAGAATGCTTTAGATGAAATTGATGCTGGTGATGAAGGTGCAACTGAGTATTTTCAAGAGCTAGATAATTATGATGCAAAACATCTAGACATGAAACGAGCTATTGAAGCTTGGATTTGTGACGCGTTAGGATTTCAGCCAATCAATAACTCAAATTCATCAGAAGTGCGGCGCTATCAACCCACAACTCGCACGCTAGTTCCTGTGGATGATTTGAAAACTCGCTTTGCTAAGAGTTATCTAGACCAATTTGGCACTTATAACCGTAGGGTAGCCAATCAAAATCCCGGAATTAAACTCTTCCGTATAGGAGAAGGATTGGTAAACTCGCTCTTAAGTTA
The DNA here is from genome assembly GCF_000346485.2 of Scytonema hofmannii PCC 7110. NCBI lineage: Bacteria > Bacillati > Cyanobacteriota > Cyanophyceae > Nostocales > Scytonemataceae > Scytonema > Scytonema hofmannii. The sequence goes on along the minus strand of NZ_KQ976354.1, from coordinate 10,949,961 downwards.
TGTAGAATGGGATGACCGAGGTCAAGCCTTTGCTATGTGGCGTGCGGATGCATCTTGGAATGCGGCTCTTGGGATGGAATGGTTCGGGTTTCGATGCAATTATGTAGTGGAAGCCAATTTAAAACCAGCCAAACAAGTTTTAAAAGAGTACGATGTAGGGACTTCTAAGTACAAAATCTTGCAGCGACGTGCTGATGCTTTATTTCCGCCAATTATCGAAACCATATTTATTGATGGTCGCAACCAGCCAATAAGTATTGTTAAAGATGAAAAGCTTTTAAATATACTGCAACGTCCTTACAATAATAAAAGCAATCATCCGTACCGAGATTACAATCTGGCAAAGGAAGATGTCGAAATTATTGACGATTTTGTAGATGCAAGTCAATGGCAAAAGTTTTGCTATCAAGCATATAAGACATCTTCGGAATTACTCGCCAGTCGTCCTGATTTTATAGACTTGTGCAAACGATATGCGAAAACTGCACAGAAGAAGTTAGAGAATCGAGAAGAACAGTTACGCCTGCGTCTGAACCAACAGAGTGGCGATCGCGTCCTAGCTGAAGAATTGGAGATAGAAAATGCTTTAAGTGCAGCCATTTTAGAAGGAATTCGCAAACCCCTCCTCAGGCTTGATTCTGTCGGCTTCATCATTGTGTCTGGGCGAGCGCCCGTAACATCTGATTGGAGAGATAAATAGGTAGAATGACATTGAGCCATACCCCTAACTAGAAGTTAGAGGTTTCTGGCTTCTCTTTACAGCTATTTTCAGGTAAATAGACCACAGCCGTAGGGGCGCAAGGCATTACGCCCCTACCAACGGTGTGGTTCATTTAGGTGAAAACTGCTGTAATAGGAGTATTCTATCTGCAATTTAATGTTTTGCAGCTTCAATCTCATAGCATTTCAGAATTAATGGAGTAAGGTTATTTAAATCAGCAATAGAAGAAATTGTTACTTTTGACAATATTTCTCCAGTTGATGGGACTTCTTGGACAGAAAAGCTTGGAGCTAATGATTTTGCCTCATCAACACCTAACCGAACAATAAATGATTTTTTAGTTGGAGAAGACAAGTAGAGTCGCAAAAACCACCAAGTTTTTTTACCAAGATTTAAACCAAAATACGAAACAGTATCTTTGTATTGTACTTCATACTTATATTTATTTGAAGTTTTTACAATAGCTTTAATCTTCTCAAAAGCTGAAAGTTCTTCTTCAGTTGTCACTACTTTTGAAGGGTCAGTATCGGGATCGTCATCATTTTCGATAATAGACGGTTCAATCTCCTTGGTAAATACTGGAGAAGTGTTAGCCATTTCTTGACTTAATGAACGAGTCATTAATTCTAGTAAGCTTTCTTGAATAGATTTTTTCACAATTGGTCTAAATTGCTGAATAACTCTAGCATTTTTAACTCCTTTATATTCATATTTAGAGGCTACTGAAGCAAGTTTACCAATCAAAAAATGAACAAATTCATCAGATGGAGAACGTAAAAGATTACTTACTAGCTGGGTCATTCCTTGTACATACACCATTTCTGATGCTTGTTTGCTAATAGCAGTAGCATCAAAATTGTCTCGATGAAAGAGCTTTAGATTTTCAACGTCTTTCGACTCATAGTCAAGAACATTGAAACTAAAAAAAGGCTCATTATCCATAATATTAGGTTCACGTAGGTCAGTGAAGAAGCGGTACTCAATCCCGTTAGTCACGACACCAACCCTTGCTGTTATCAAAGTATTAAAATATGCTCTCAACTGTCCATCATGTGCTTCTGGTTTCTCTCCACAAGCCTTGGCTTCAATAAGCATAACTATGTTACCGTTGATGGCAAGAGCAAAATCGACTTTCTTTGGCTTGGTTGTACCTTTAACTGCAAAGTCGGCTATGTACTCTGGCATGACTTCAGCAGGCTCATGCACATCATAACCAAGAGCGCTGAGAAAAGGGAGAATGAGCGCAAACTTAGTAGCCTCCTCGCTCACAGCTTTCCCTGAATTATTACGAACTCTATCAGCCACTCTGGTAATGTCTTCCGTAAATCCCATCTTAATCTCCTGTGTGATAATCACCTTTCATCAGTGTTCCCAATTTGAGGGAAGATCTCACCATGCATTCTGGTACGGTTGTATGAGCTTAGAAACTCTTAACTAGAGCGCCGATACAGTAGTCAAAAAGGAGGCAAAAAAGCCGGTTCCTCTTTGGTCTAAAGCTTGATAGATCATATGCTCAACTCGAAGAAACCGGGTTTTTGTGATTTCTGTACCGATGCTCTAGTAAACCTGTTTTAATCGTCAAAATGGATTGGCTTACTGTTGAAGTGATTACAGACAGTATTAGATAATATCAAGTAAATTCTTAATTTATCTGTTAGATTTTCCATTGTACAATTTGCTGTAATTGAATATCGTAGATAATCAGTTTTACCTTGAATTATGCCGACTTACTTATTTGTGACGAAACAAGAAATCATAGACATTTACGTGAACAGACGTGTTAACCAGTTAGTAAATCTGATGGCAATATCTGTATGAGGACGAAGAGCTTGCTTAGTAATTGCTTGTCCCAAAGGACGACCTGGTTCATCTTGCCAAGCAAGATACGTGTGAATAACAGCTTTACTAAAATCTACAGCTTTAAAAGTTGTAGCTCCCTGTGCTTGAGCTTCTTCAACACATTCTCTCGCAAACGCTAGAGATGTTGGTTCTGCTAGTTCGGCACAAAAATCTTCCAACTTACCAGAATCTTGATTATTTGGCATTAGCCAAAATCCAAGTTTAGGTTCATCTGCAGTTCCGTCAACTATCGTTCCATCAATATCAGGAATATCAGGAAATTTATAACTGTAGTGTTTTAACTTACTTTTGATACTTTCCCATCTGCCTTCAAGCGAAGGACTATCAGCATCAAGCATGACTCCTATAACTTGCGGAGGATTGGGTCGAATAATTAAAGCGTTGAGACGTTTTAGAACTTTCGTATCTCCGTTGCACTCATATAATCCAAAAGTTTCAGGAACTTGGTGAGTAGCACACAAAGCCATAACAACATGGCAATCGTCTGTTCCTTCAACAAGCAACACTCTATCGGTATCCTGCTTACAGATATGGCTCATATCACTTAGCGCACTTCAACATCCACATCAATAGCATCACTCAGCACTTCAGATGTATACTCTGTTACCTTGACCAAATGCTCTTTAGCTTCAAGCCGAAAGAAAGCACCAAGTGAAGGATATTTATTCCATGCACTGTCAAAACTCTTAACACAATCCCGACTGTGTGTGGTTGCAAAAATTTGAACATTAAGTTTCTCTGATAAATAAAAAACAATGTCCCAAACTTTAGGTTGTATACTCCAGTGCAATCCATTTTCAAATTCATCTATTAAGAGAAGCCCGTTGCGAGAATTGACAAGAGCAACAATAATATGGAATAAACGAGTCATACCATCCCCCACGCTTTTAAGAGGTAATGGCTCATCTATTCCTTCAATTTTGACTAATGGAATCCGATTATCGCTTCCACGTCCCTTGCTAATGTCTTCTACAAAAGCAACTCCAGACACTCGGTCATCAATAATTGTCAGAGCAGAGATAACTTCCGATTCCAAATTAGTTAAACTTGTTAGATCCCAAAGAGCAGCTAATTTTCGAGTAGGCATATTATCTGTCGAGACCACTTGCCATGTATATTTAAATTCGGAATCTTGTCGTTCATACACTACCCTTGAACCACGTCTAATTTCTCTAACATCTTTATCTAATCTAAAAAGTGTTCTAGTTTTTTTGTCTTCTTCCACCACAAGAAAAACTTCAATATTTGATAGTTCTTCTCCAAAAACTACATCGGAAATACGAATTCGTCTCATGACTCCTTCGCTATTATATCTACTTTGGTATGGAGCAACACTTATATGAAGTTGTGTTTTTGAGGAAATTTCGCCAAGGGTAATGCCCTCTTCTCCTATTTGGGGCAATCTATGACCAAAGAAGAGGTGACGCACAGGATTATCAAGAAAATTTTTCGGATATGGTTGAGCTTCACTAAACCAATTTTGTTGCCTGGAGTCCACAAGATCGAGAAGAATTATGGGTGAAGCATTGCTAGCATACAGTTCTATTGCTTCCAAAAATGTACTCTTGCCAGCATTATTCTTGCCAACAATTAGGTTAACGTGACCTAGTCTTTCAACCTTAAGGTCTCGAAAGAGCCTAAAGTTACGTACTTCAAAAGACTTTAGCATATAAACTTCCTGTTTTGCCTTTCCTCTAACTTACAAGATAGTCATTCACGGAAAAATGCCACAACCAATCATGAAAAAGGAATAATCCCCTACTCTCCACTCCCCATTCCCTACTCCCTACTCCCTACTCCCCACTCCCTATGTTATAGCCATTGCGCCCGTTGGCTTTGGCTTGATACAAAGCTCGATCTGCGATCGCAATGACATCTTCGGGTAATAATTCTGGTGTGGGGCTCAAGCAGGCAATACCGATGCTGACAGTTATACACTGACTGACATAAGAGCGAACGTGAGGAATTTGAAGTTGGGCTACTGCTTGTTGAATTTGCTCTGCAATCTGTACTGCTCCTACCGTATCCGTACTGGGGAGAAGGATGGCAAACTCTTCTCCTCCATAACGAGCAACTAAATCGGTAGGTCGTTTCACAACTGTATCTAGCGTTTGGGCAAATTGTTGCAAACACCGATCCCCTGCTTGATGACCGTAGTAATCGTTGTAGAGTTTGAAGTGATCGATATCGCAAAGAAGCAAACTTATGGGAGACTGTTCTCGTTTTGAACGTTGCCATTCGCGATCGAGAAATTCATCAAAGCTGCGACGATTGGCAATCTGAGTTAATCCATCTAAAGTGGCAAGACGCTGTAGTTCTTGATTGGCTCTTTCCAACTGTTGATAGAGTTCTGACTGTTGAATTGCGATCGCCAATTGAGTACTTAACTGCCGCAATAAATGCCAAGTTGCTTGTTGCCAATGATATGGCATAGAACAATGGTGAGCAATTAATAATCCCCAAAGGTTCTGATGAATTATAATGGGAACAACTAGAATGGCTCTGACTTGCAACATCTTCAGCAAGTTGACGTAACATGGATCTAAATTGGCTTTTAAAATGTCATTAACTGCATGAATGCGTCCTTGAAAGTAGGAATGGGAAATTGTTTTTTGAAAGCAAGGATCTTGAATGCTCTGGCCGAGAATAGAAAAGGATGGATCTGATATTGATTCCGCTATCACTGTTCCATACCAGTCCGAGTCAAATTGGTAGATGACAACTCTGTCAATTTGAAGAAACTGCCGCACTTCTTCTACAGTGGTAGTTAGGATAGAGTCTAAATGCAGAAACTGACGGATGTTTTGAGCAATAACCCCAATCAATCTCTCCCGATGTATTGCCTGCTGTTCCCGTTCTAATGCTCGTCTGAGAGCTAACTCTGTTTGTTGACGTTCTGCTAGATCTGTTTGTATCTGGCGGTAAAGATCGGCTTGGTGGATTGCGATCGCTAACTGTCCTGAAATCTGGCTGAGCAAATCTGCTTCCCACTGTTGCCAGTATCGCGGGGCTTGACATTGATGAGCGATTAACAAACCCCAAAGCTTAGCCTGTCCGAGAATAGGAATCACGATTTTAGACCTAACACCCAGTTGTTTGAGTGTTTCTGCAAGGCATGGAGCCATTTCATCTCGTTCAATATCCGTGATACTTTTGACACGTCCTTCATAATAAAGTAAATAATTATCTCTAGGAAAAATTTCTTCTGGCAATGGTTGTCCGGTAATCATTGGAATATCCTTGGCAACCGCTTCACCAATCACAGTACCCGTACCATCATCCATAACCTGATAAACTAAAGCTCGGTCTGCTTGCAGCAATTGCCGGACTTCTGCAACAGCAGTATTCAAAACCTCCTCTATGCTTAAAGATTGGCGAATGCGTTGAGTCAATTGCGAAATCAGACGTTCTCGTTCTGCCTGTTGTCGCAAAGCTATTTCTGCTTGCTTAAGAGAAGTAATATCCACACATACAGACGTTACTATCCAGCTATCGCCAACTTCATCGCGTCTCGAGCAACATATACCCAAAATCCACCGTACAGAACCATCTTGATGCCGAAACCGATATTCTATGTTTCTCGTGCGTTCGGCGAACATATCCTCGTACAATGGAGTAATCACTGTTTCCCAGTCTTCTGGAAGTATTGTTGACCTCCAAAGATTTTTATCTGCCATGATTTCCTCAGCAGTGTAGCCAAGGACAGACTCAGTACCTGCAGAGCAATATTCATACTCCCAATCTCTATTGGAAAATATTCGGTAGCAGCAAATTGCTGCTCTTGCTCCATTCAAGATATCGCTGAATTTTGCTTCGGACTCTTGCAGTGCTTGTTCAAGTCGTTTGCGATCGCCCTTTGAGCGGCTCCCGGAAGGAGCATCGCCAAGTACTTGAGAAATGACTCCAATCAATCGAATAGCTGCATACAATACAACACACACAGCTAGGGCTTCAATCCCTCCTGAAAGCCAGTACTGCGTATGCCAAAGCGTCCAAATCTCTATTAGATAACTTGTACCACAGGCGATTAATAAAACTCCAAATAATACAAAAACTCGATTGTCAGGCAAGTCTTTTCGCTTACAAACTAAATATATTAATGTTGCTGCAATAGAGTAGACAGCTAAAATAACCAACACATTAGAAATTAACTCAAGCACTGCCAATTCCGGTTGTTGAGAATAGCAATGCTCATGGGCAATAGATAATGTGGCTATCAAAAATAATGTTATTTGATGCAGAATAACCACCTCGCTTTAGGAAAGCAATTTCTGAGAGTTCAAGTTTACTCTAATCAATGAGAACTTACGTACTGTACAAATTGATCATTATATAAATCTATAGATAATGGTCATTTCAGATTTGTAGGGGCGCAAGGCATTGCGCCCCTACTGTGGGTGATGATGGTTCTCATTGATCAAAAAATCAAACGTTGAGGCGCTAAAAATGCTTACCGTTAATTTTTTCTTCTTTTAAAAGCAAGTAGTATAAATTCCCAGTACTACCCGTGATACCAGCCCGATAACCAGCTAAAGAACCTGTTCCCATAAAATAATCGACACGTCCCGGACTTTTGATAGCACTACCTGTATCTTGGTCAAGTACAAAGCGATTGACCTGACGCGATTCCAGCCCACCACCTTTTTTAGGATAGGGAAATGAGGCATAAATCAGTGCCAACGCTCCAGGAGGCATGAGAGATTTATCTGTAGCAATGCTACGCTCTGCAGTTACAGGTACACCCGTACTGCCGGAAGCAGACTCGCCATTAGTTTCCTGAAAGAAAACAAAGCGTTCCCACAGAGGTAAATATTCATTTAAATCTTGGGGATTGCGGTTAAAATATGATATAATACTCGGCATAGTAGCGTTTTCACGCTTAAGTTTACCATTTTTAACAAGTTCTTTTCCAATACTTGTCCAAGGGTAGTCTGTGCCACCTGCAAAACCAACAGAGGTTGTAGTGCCATCAGTCAGTTTGAGTTGAGCAGAACCTTGAATGTGAATCAGATATGCATCCAATCGATTGCGAAACCAAAACATTTCCAAACCGCGCAACGGGCTTTTCTCTCCTAGCAAACCATTTTTCCCCTCTAAATCAATACGCTTGGGATGCGGTTTTGCCCATTGGTCAAAATTTGGCGGAAGTCGGTAAAGCGGATATTTATAGACAGCAGTTTGGGTACGACTGGCAGTATAAACTGGTTCGTAGTAGGCAGTAAATTTAACAGTACCTTTACCATCACTACCAACGGACTTATAAAAAACAAATTCCCGACGGACAGCAGCTTGTAATTGTGCTGGGGATTTGGAGTTAACGACCAATTGGCGAAAACGTATCAAACTACGACGGACACGATCTAGGGTAATTTCTTTAATGGGATAATTTTGATAAGCTAAAACTGCCTTATCAGTTTGTAAATAACGCAAGCTGTTATCAATAGAAGCTAGTAATGCTTGTTTATCACCCTGTTTACCCTTTTGTCCCCAAATTTGCTCATCCCAACCCAAGCATCGCGCTGGAGATTTACACGTTCCTACATCTGTTACTGTAAGTGGTGGAGGTAGCGGTTCGGTTGAGTTGTTAGGAAATGGTAATGGCGGTATAGTGGGGATCTGAGCGATCGCTGACCAGATAGGGTTAATGAGGGTAATACCTAGACTCAAAGAAAGTAAAGCAAGGGTTTTTTTCATAATTTCTATCAATCTAATTGGTTGATCGGCATAACAATTCTCTGCTCATTGTTATAAATTGTCACTAGTACTCCACCACATAAATTCTGATGGGCTGCGTTCTTCAGAATCCCGTATTGTTAAAGAAACCAGGATTCTCGATCCCCATCAAAATTACTATTGCACCCCTAGATGCACTGGTACAAGCAATGGGAAAAAAGTATCTAAAATTTTTCCCTTTATGAGGTCTGCAAGAAAATTATTTTGTTATTATTTTGCAGCTAGTTCATCTGCAGTGGATGCTTAGACAAAGTGTTCCCTTCCAGACAAAATAGTTACACTTTTGTCAAACTAAAATCACTCAATTTGCCTGTTGTTAAACCTTTGAGCGGAATAGTCTAAGTAGATATTCTGAAAAGAATTCTTGTTGTGATAACAAAGAAAAATTATGTCTATCGTCAAAATCACGGAATTACAATCCGTCAACCAAATTCAAGAACTGAGCGATGAAGATTTAAAGTCTGTAGTCGGCGGACTGGCTAACGTCGGACTTTTTGGAATTTTAACCAGTCTCTTATTCGGCTTCACTTTTAACGATCTGTTCAAAGGAGGTATACAAGATAACGAGCCACCAGAAGCTCCAGAGCCACCAGAAGCTCCAGAGCCACCAGAGGCTCCATAGTCGGTTTGAGCAATCTGCCAAGAGAATTAAATTTAGTTTAGTTGAGGAAAATCGGAGGTTGGCTTGTCTTCATTTTTGGATAAAGAATGAAAGAGGATTTTTTTCATTCTTTATCCTTTATCGGTTTTCTACTCTTCTACACCAACAGTAATCTTCTTTGTATAGTACTCAGTCTTCGCATATACGCTAAGAATGCTGTCACCTACTTCAAAAAATGTCCCTTCTTGTTCATCTTTAGAAAATAGCAAGTTTGGATATTTTGCAGCTAGTTCATCTGCTGTTGATGCTTTGGCTTGCATCTCATCTGGTAACAGTCCTGTAGAACCTATGTAAAATATCAAAGGACAGATTTTATCGCGGTAAATTCTTTCCACATACGCTTCTAATTTTTTATCTGCTGCTGTTAAAGCCGTTACCATCTCTTCTTTATTAACTGGTTTACTATCCCACTTATCTTGTAAGACTCGCACCAAATTATCAGCCCCAACTCTAACAAGGATAGCTGTCACAACACCATTTTTCTCTAATCCTAAAAAATCCTCGAAAATAGGTTTCATAAATTCATCCACTTTGGTGATTTTTGTACGGGAGGACAGTTGCTTGTGGTTGTAAGCGACATTTTCATTGAAAGCGAGTTCAAAAGTAGGCTTTTGGAAAATTTCTCCAGTTTCTTTGTCATATACCTGATACATTCTGTCAAGAAACTTGTTTGCAGAATGTAGTTTACTGAGGTTGAGAATCTCTTTGCTACCAATATCAATTTTATAGCTGACTCTAGAATCAATAATGCCAGTTGTTAGGGCTTCATTGATGTCTGTGTATTCGTTCGTGGTTGGAAAGTTAATGTAAAGGCTCTTTGAAAGATAATGCTTTTTCAACTCTTCCAACTGTTCTGGTAAAAAGAGATCTGACTCTTCTTTTAAATGAGCAGAAATGATACTGGAAAGAACTTTGATTTCTGCTAACTGGTTGAATAAACTATCGATACTGCTGTAATGTCCTTCAAAAGGTACTAAAGGTAAATTGTCTAGCTTAATAGTGTACTCGTCGTGGAAATCAAATTCTTTTGCAGGAGAACCATCTTTTTCTAGTACGCCTTGTTCTTTCAAGGCTTCAAAAGCTTTCTTGCTGCTGATTTTCACGCGCAATGATTTCACGTTGAGGTCACCATCACTGACGATAGTGTAATTATTAAAACTAGCTAGGTCATTAACTAACAATCCTGCGACTTCAATAATGGGAGTTTTGTCTTCTGCTTTAACCAGTCTGACTTTACGAGTGACAAGCATATTGACCGTGGCGGTGTTGTGATTAATCTCAAACGACCCCATACCAATATAGTCAGTTTTATCTATATACTCGGTTGTTAACCAAGGCTTGACAAGATTGCCATTTTCATCTCTGGAACCGTTAACTCTTTTGATTCCCTTTCTTTGATAGTTTTCCTGTAAGTGCTTGAAGTTAATAATGATGCTGCTACGATGTTCTTCCAAAACTTTGATGAGTTCTAAGAGGGAAGTTTTCTCATTAACTTTCACTTTATCTAGGATTTCATGCTCGCTCAAGACGTTGGGATAGAACAGTGCAATGTCAATATCTTGTGCAAAGTCGGCGACGTGTTCGTTTGTTAGTGCTTTAGCGTGTCTTTCAGTTAAAGTAGCATTAAAGGTACTCGCGATCGCATACTTAGCTGTATTTAAGTTTCCTTCTGCTAAGTTTGCTTTTGCAAAGGCGTACACTGATTCATCATTTTGAGCCACAGGAACATCTAATTGCTCGTAAGCCTCTTTGGTAATTTGTTTATATTTGTAGACGAGCGCTTCATCATCTGACTTTAAACCACAAATTTTTAAAGTCCCTGTTGTCCCGTTAATTTTTTTGGCACTTTTAGAGAAGAGAATTTGATAGCTGTAATCAGCAGCTAAAGGTTCTTCTATGGCTGGTGCTACTGAACTACCCAATAACTTGGAAGTGCTGTAAATAGCGTTATAAACTTCTTTGACATCACCCGCTTTAATACATACACCAGAGACAATATTGGCAATCTTTGAAAGAAGTTTGAAGTCAGAGGAGTAGGAATAAGCAATAGTATTCACAAAAACATCTTTGCCTTTGAGTTCTTGACAAATTATCTCAAGGGCTTTGGCTTCTGCACTGGGGCTGGTATCGTTCGCATAACCATCACTGTGGAGAGTGATAGCAGTTAATTCTCCCTCTTGTATCATCGATTTCGCCATCTCCATTGATTGGGAGATACACGTTGCATAAGTTGCGCGAATTTGTCTAATGGCTTCTAGGTATGGAGAATTTTGTTTCATCACTTCTTGAATGGGAATCCGTTGGAAGTGACAAGAGACATCGCCTTTAGAGGAATAGGATATTAAGGTGATAACTAACTGGAAATTGATGTATTCATCAAGAGTCAAAAGTTTAATCAAAGTGTCTTTTAATGCCTGAATGTCACCACACATCGAACCAGAGCGATCGATGATAATAATGCTATGGGCTACAGATTTGTCCGGAATATCACCAGGCTCTCTTTCTAAGTGGACTTTATCGACTAAGTAGTAAGCTTTTTCTTTGCCTGCAAAATTGTAAAGAGTAAATTTTGTTCTCGTATTTTGTGTGGATGTCCTGTTGTTAGGAAGTTTTGCACTGTTGTTTTTTGATGATTTCTTTGCCATATTTATTCTTACCCCATTTCATCCTTCACACTTTATCCTTCATCCTTTCCTACGGTCACCCTGGATAATACGAGTCTTGAAAACCTGAGATTGTCAGGGTAAACACGTAATTTTTGTACGAAAAGCTATGCTACTCCCTTCAGTGCTATAAGACTACCGAACTTCTTGTCTTCTTTCTTCGCGCTCTTCGCGTCTTTGCGGTTCATTTAGATAGGTAATCTTTGGGCGGAAATGCAGAGATTTGTGATGTTACTCCTTGTGCGAACGACTATTACTTATTTGAATGAACCGCAAAGACGCAAAGGACACGAAGAAAGAGGGAAGGAAGTTTAGTCATCTTCTCAAGGGAGAATCTACTCCCAACTCCTGTGAGGGAGAAGGGTTGGGGATGAAAGTTTCTCATTTATAGTACTATTGTACCATAAAAATGCCAAATCAAGAAATTCTTCTACAAAAACTGAGTGTGCTATAAACGAGTGAATTATCAGCAGTCATTGTTTTCATCATGACAATAGTGCAACTAACATCCAGAATTGAAAGTGTGAAGGTCTACTCTGCTGGAGCGACAGTCACCCGGTTTGCTGAGTTATCTCTGACACATGGAAAATTGCCAGAACAGGTAGAAATCGCCGAGCTACCTCTAAGTCTTGACGATCGCAGTGTGAGGGTAAAAGTGGAAGTAGAAAGGGGAACTGCGCCCTTGGCTAACGATGTTCGTATTGGTTTAGCTGTTCCTCCACCGCCTGAGATACCCAGTCCGCCTCTTGATGAAGAAATACGTGCTGCAACTGCTCAAGTCCAACAGCTAGAAAACCTCATCACTCTAATTGAGAATGAAATTGAGGTGTTAGATAAATTGCACGTACCAAACCGACCTAAAGAAGAACCGGGTAAAGCTCCTCCGCCTTCTCCAACAAGCGCCCGCCTTGCACTAGCAAATTTCAGTGACGAGCAAATTCGCCTCCGCCTTCAAGAAGCGCGAGAAAATCGGGAAAAACTGCGGTTAGCTCGTGAAAACTTGGCAGATTTGGAACAAAAGCAGCGTCTGGCTTCAAGTGCAAAGGATGCTCGACCAAATGAGCTTCGCAAAACAGCTATTGTTAGCTTGAGTTATGAAGGTGACGCTCCTGATGCTGAGGTCGGACGGTTAATTGTCGAATATTTTGTTCCTGGCGCACGTTGGACACCAACTTATGTGTGTCGGTTAAATAGTGCTGAGTCTAGCGCGTCTATTGCAGTGCGATCGCTCTTATGTCAGCGCACGGGTGAAGATTGGTCTGGGGTGCGTTTGGAACTTTCTACTGCAGAACCATTGGCTTGGTGTGCGCTACCAGAGTTACCGTCTTTACGACTTGGTAAAGCTCAACCTGTCAGTAAAAAATCGGGATGGCGCAGACCCCCAATTGGTGTTGAAGTACTTTTTGAGGATTATGACCGACAACAGGAAGCTGCACTCCTTGCTAGTATGCCTGAAAATGCGATCGCAGAGCAATTCTCATCAGTTTATGTTCCTCCTCTGACAGCAGTTCACCCTTTAAAGTCGCAGTTAGAAATTGAAGAAGAATTCGAGCGGGGCTTTCCTGCTGCAGGTGCTGCATACGGTGCATCTTACGCAGACGAAGAGCCTCAAGATCCAACAAGCCTGATTCCTCTAGAAGAATTACAACTCAGTACAGCAGCTTATAAAGCTTTGAAACGCGCTCAAATTCATAGTGTGGCAGATTTGTTGAACTTAACGCAAGAAGATTTACAACAAATCCAGTATTTGAGTCAGCAGTCTGCTCAAGAGTTGACTAACGCCTTACAACAACGTTTTGGCATCACCCTATCATCAGAAAAAAATGAAGAAATTGCATCCGTCCGTTCTTTAGTGACGCGAAGTATACCAGCACCAGCACCACAATTTTTAACTCTTAAACGGGGGCTTAGTACCGGAACGACTCAAAGTAAAAGCGATCGCGAAGTGTTTGATTCACTCCTAGCATATAATATGATGCGATTGGGCGAAGCTAATAACCGTGCAAAACGCGGTAAATTATCGATTGAGCAACAACAGGAAGTTTATATAGAAAGCCTCAAGCGCCAACAAGTTGTGGTGAATTTTGATGTTTTGGAAGTCGTACAACAAGCAGTCAATAATGCTCAAAGTTGTCTTAGGACAACACTTCCTCCCGGTGGTATTAACGTGCGAACCGTCGCTGGATCTTTTGATTATGCTTACTGCGCTGATGGACGGGTCGATGTTCCTTCTGATGGGCAATTTCATTCTGTGGCATTGACTGGTAAAACAACAGATGTAGACTTACGGTATATCGTGGTTCCTCGTGAAGATACCAATGTCTTCCGGATTGCCCAACTTCGCAATCCCCTACTCGCACCGCTACTAGCTGGTTCTGCGGATGTTTACGTAGATGATGAGTATATTTTATCCACTCATATTGCTACCGTTCCACCTCAAGGACACATGGAACTAGGGCTTGGGGTTGAACAAAGCATTAAGGTGGCTCGGAATACATCTTATCAGGAAGTGCGATCGGGTGAAACAATAGTTGCTTTTAACGAATTGCGTCATTGTATCAAAATTGATATTACTAACTTGATGCCGAGAAGTGCAAGAATAGAAGTGCGAGAACGCCTTCCTGTTCCAGCTGAAGGTGCTAAAGTTGATGTTCAAGTCGAGCAGGTCATACCTGATTGGGAGAAGTACAAACAGGAGGAGCGTTCTGCACCTATAGTTGGAGGTTACCGTTGGTTAGTGGAAGTTCCAGCAAAAGAACAAAAAAATTTATCAGTTGAGTATACTATTAAGACTTTTGTAGATAGTGAACTGATTGGCGGAAATCGAAGAGAGGAATAATAACCGCAGATGAACGCAGACGAACGCGGATGTAAGAGAATCACTATCTGCGTGCATCTGCGTTCATCTGCGGTTACAAAACATAAATATTTGGATAGCTAAGTATGCAATTACAGAAATTAACAATAGACGCACCCGTTTCTTCAGTAACTCTGTTAGAAGACCGAGCACAAGTGCGGCGAATTGGTAAAGTTAATTTAAGTCAGGGATTGTGGCGCGTTAGAGTTGAGCACGTTGCTCCCGTGCTTTCGGATAAGTCTCTCCGTGCTGAGTATTGCGGTGAGTCTTGGGAATCGCGTATTGATGATGTACGTGTCCGTCGTCAAATGCTTGTTAAGGAAGCGGAAAGACCTGTAGAATTTCAAGCTTTGCACGCAGAATTCAGATCGCTGTTGCAGTTTTTTAACAATACTTCTGAAGATCGCCAACACTTGGAGTCTTGTTTTGAACGGGTGAATACGATTCTGAGTAAGAGTTTGCAGGAATTACCTGTGGATGCTATTTGGGGACAAATCGATCCCAAATCTTGGCGGGAACAGCTATCTATCCTGTTTAAGCAGTTACGGGATCTGCGTGGAGAAATTTTAAGCAGCTACCATACTCAGGAGCGTTTAAGCCAGCAGATTGATGATTTAATTGCCAGAGTAAATGCTTTGTCTCGTCCTGATAGGATCTATTCTGCTTATATAGAAGCAGATTTAGCGATCGCTCGATCTGGTGAATACGAAATTGCTTTTGACTACGTAGTTCCTAATGCAATGTGGCGTCCTTGGCACCAAGCGCATTTATTATTAGAAGAACAGTCGAGTGTTTCTTTTCGGATGGATGGCTGTGTATGGCAGCGCACGGGTGAAGATTGGCACAATATTGATTTAGTATTTTCCACAGCACGGGCGTCTCTGGGAACTGAGCCTCCTCTACTCAGGGATGACCAGTTAAAAGTGCAGGAAAAATCTCAGCGCATTGTTATTGAAGCCAGAAATCAGAAGATTCAGACAACAGGTTTGGGAACGGGTACAACAACCTCTTCTCCAGCTACTCCGGCGACTGTTGAGATACCCGGTGTTGATGATGGTGGCGAAGTTCGCAATCTCCGCTCTCGCAAAAAGGCGACAATTCCTTCTGATGGTCGCCCCTATCGCGTGCCAATTTTTTCTTTCTCCTCGGATGCTTTGGTAGAGTATATTTTGATGCCAGAAGTTGCCTGTCAAGTTGTTTTAAAGAGCGAACAGACGAACACAGCAAATTTACCTATTCTTGCGGGACCTGTGGATTTAGTTCGTTCTACAGAGTTTGTGGGTAAGACATCTGTAGGGTTTATTGCTCCTGGTGAAAAGTTTGCCCTAGGATGGGGTCCTGATGCAGCAATGCGGGTACAGCGTACAACCAAGGAGAAAAAAGAACAAGACCATCTCACTCAGTGGAATCAGCTGACAGAAACAAGAACATTATTTCTCTCTAATATAGGAGCAGAGGCAAGGTTTATAAAAACAATTGAACGCATTCCCGTCTCAGAATTGGAGCAAGTGAAGGTTGAGGTGATTGCAGAGGAAACTACAAATGGTGTCCAACCCGATAACAACGGTTTTTGTACTTGGAGCTTTACTCTTGAGCCTTATTCCCAAATGTCAGCCACTCTTGTTCATAGGATATCAGCTGCGCCAGAAGTGCAAGGACTGTAGGTCTAAGGGGATCGAAGAGGGACTTTGATTAAAGGAATTTTCGGTACTATCTTCACAACTTTCAAAGTTGCGGTTACAGTCATTTTCTTATAGGAAGCTTTGATTTCTACAAAGTTGATGGGTTGCTGATTTTCATCAAATCCTAAGATTCTAATTGGAAATATTGCCGTAGTTTCACCTGCTTTCACTGTCACGGTTTCCTGCACTTTCACATTTCTGCCAGTGAGTGCGATCGCAATATCTCTGTTAGGATCTGGTTGATTGAGAGTCAGTTTTCCTTGCACGGTCGTTATTCTTCGACTCCAAGTTAGACTCTCAATTTTAACTCCATTACCATTCTCTACGTGTAACGATTGAAGTCTAGGGGAAATATTCTCTGTATAAATAGACAGTTTTTCCGTCTGACGGGACTCTCCTCCTTCCAAAGATGCTGCAATTTCAACAATTTTATCTTTTAGGAAATTGCGATCGTTCATAGAAGTTAAGACCTCAAAAGGAGCTGTTGTGTTTCCAGCTTCAATTTTCAGCGATGACGGTAAGATTGTGGCAAGAGATGGCTCATCACTGGTAAAAATAATGATAACGCCATCATCTGGTGCTGTGCTCTTGAGAGTGACTGCTCCCTTCACCTTTTTACCCCAAGGTATGCGTCCTTGTTCTAGCCTTATAGAGCTGATTTCTGGTTTTGGAAGCTTTTCGGATTCAATCATCAGCGATGTTATTCTAGTTACTCCTGCATAGGTAGCTGTAATTTCAACAATGCCAGCATTTAAGGAGTTATTGCCATCAGAAGACGTGAAGATTTCAAATGAAGCTTCTTTATTCCCAGCCTCAACTTTCAAAGATGACGGTGCAACTCTAGCAAGAGATGAATTGCGACTATTGAGATTGACTATAACACCACTTTCTGGTGCTGGATGGCTGAGAATGACTCTTCCCTCCACAGTTGCACCCCCAATGACACTGCTTTGATTGAGAGATAAAGATTGGAGGGTTGGAGTTTCAGGCTGAGTTATTGTTGGGCTGTGAGTTGGAGTTGGGACGGGAGTTTCAGTAGGAGGTGTTGTTTGGATAGGAGTCTCAGTTGGGACGGGAGTTGTGGTAGGAGGTGTTGTTTGGATAGGAGTCTCAGTTGGGACGGGAGTTTTGCTTGGGATGGGAATCTGAGTTGTTGAGTAGTCTTGGGCTTGTGGCTTTGAGTACAAAAACCATAGAATGAGGAACAGCAATCCCCCTAGTGTTAAGAGTAAAACAGCAAGACTACCTTTAAACAACAATGGATCGCGTGTACGTGGTGGACTAACGGCGGATTCAGATTGTGGCTTGGTCTGAGGTGGTAAAGGGGGTTCCAAAAGAAATTCCAGATTGTGACGGGTGACTTCCGCTCCAATTTGGTCATTCAGAGATTCTCTAATACGAAGCGCTTGTGTTAAATAATCTCGTGCTTGCGTGACTTCACTCAGACAAAGAGAACGAGTTCCTAATTGATGTAAGGCAAAAGCTTCAACTGCTGGGTCTCCAAGAACACGCGCCGCCTGAAGCAGATGCTGCAGCACTATTTGCCACGTACCCCATTGCCCACTCAAAGCAAGTGTACCTTCTATACCTCTTCCCAAGCAAATCACGTCAGACCAGCGACCAACTTTGACAGCCCACTCTAAAACTTGGAGAATGGCATCACATTCTTCTAATAAACTTTGTGGAGTTGTTTGTTGTTGAATCCAAGTGGTGAAGTATGTTGTAGCCTTCTCCAAAAAAGGTGTTAAGTTCCAGTGTTGTTGAATGTACTCAATCAAGTTGTTACTTAAACTGTAACGCGAACCATCAACTTGCAATAAGTTACGCCGTGTTAATGTTTCTAGCACAAGCTTGACTTGTGGAATTTCAGTTAAATTTTCTAGCAATTCTACTCCCAAGGCTACACCACCCAAAGCTGCTAATGCCGTGACAATTAACTTCTGTGGTTTTTGTAAGGAAGCCAGAAGTTGTTCAACCCAGCCTAGAGTTGAAGTGGTAGATTGTATTCGCTCTTGCATAAGTGCTAGCGAAATATTGTCCTCTCTGACAAGCGCGACTGTTTGCAGGATTCGCAATGGATGTCCCTGTAAAGCAGTGCAAAGTTTTTCTGCAACAAGGCGTTCTTCCGGGCTAAGAGTGCGCCCCAGTTCTCTTGCAACAAGAGACACCGCATCATTTAAGTGCAGTCCGTGGAGTCCTACAGAGTGTCCTTCTCCCCACAATTGGCGTTCTTGTGAAGTGACAAGAAAAGTACAACTCGGTAAGCTATTGAGTAGATTTTCTAATTCTTCTCCATTGAGCTTTGCAACTTCTAATATAATAAGAATTCTTTTTTCCTGGAAAGCATGACGTATTTGAATATCTGTTGATTTAAAAGGAACGCTACTTTCATGAAAAGCATTGAAAAGAATTTGGAGCAAATCGGAAACTGGTTGGTGACGAGTTGAGTGATGGTAAACAATCCCATCGGAGAAAGCAGGAGTTATTGAGGGATGATGAGCTAGATGTCTCAGTAATGCTGTTTTTCCTATCCCTGGGGAACCATAGAATTCTACTGGTTGGTCATAGGGTAGAGCATTCACTGCAACTTTCACTTCTTCCCGACGACCTAACAATAAGGGAAAAGAACGGGGAACTAAAAGGACAGGAAGAGAACGAAGTTGTGGAGATTGTTGCTGTTCCCCATGGGAGACATTGACGGTACTTCCTGTAATCGAGCCAATTTGAACTTGAAGGATACCATTACCAGTTGCTTGCTGACTTCTATTATCAACAGACAAGGATTCTATCTGTCCAACGTATCCAAACTGAATAGCATGGTTGCCAGCCGACTGTGAAATAGTACCCTGCATAATCTTAATTCTAGCGATGAAAGTTCAGATTTCCAGCTTGTCCGATGTGTCCAAATTGAATCGCGTTATCTCCAGCCTGTTGGTTGATATTTGGTAAAGCTGATTCTTGCTGATTTTCTTGTGTCGATCGCTCTTTTGTATTCCCTAAATTAGATTCTTGGTTGGAATTTGTTGCACTGTTAACAGAAACTGCACTTTCCCTACTTTTTAAGACTGGGGCTTCTAACTCCGAAATTCCTTGTAGAGCGATCGCATGACAGCCAAATTTGTAAGCAAACTCATAGGATTTCCCTGCTCCAAGTGCATCATAAAACCCTTTAGCAAAATCAATGGCTGCGCGATCGTTAATAGTCTGGCTCATACCAACTACATAATTTATATGTTGGTGAATTGCTTCAGCTTGCGTTTCAGAATAGCAAGCATTCAAGAAAACACACTCAATAGTTTCCTTAAACAATTCAAATAATCCTGCTAGAGATTGCGTGCTAACTAATTGCAGTTCTCCAGAGTTATTTTCTAAAGCCAAGCCATCACTTCCTACCCCATGTCCGGAAAAATGGACAATCTGTGGTTGGTAATCTAACAAAGCTCGATACAAGTCTTCAATGCGAACTGCCCATCTCGTAATAATTTCAAACTGTTCTCTAGCTTTGGCACGTTCCAAACCCGCTTGTATTTCCCGTACCTCTTCATCTAAACGCAGCTTGCTTGTGTTCTTTGGATTTGCTGATAGGATAAGGATTTTTTTGATCATTAGCTGCTCGCGTAGAAAATTTATCTTACTTTTCGGTATACACGCTCAGATTTACGCACAGTTTTCTATTTATTTACAAAAATTTATAAAAGGTTCAGACAGGGATAGCCACCCCCTATGCAGGAATTGATTTCTTAGAAGCCCCTCAGTTAAATTATGATGGTGTTTGGTTATGATTTAGCCATTTCAAGTAAAATCTTAACTCACCTAAAGATTAATAATGGATTTAAGGTCGAAGCAAGTCACCTCTTTTTCATTTGATGTCGCTACCGTTAATGCTAAGGGCGAGATCGTTAACCAAGAACAGCGTCAAGTTCAGTCTTTAACGGAAGACTTTGGTAATGGCGTTACTCTAGACATGGTTGCTATTCCTGGCGGTACATTCACAATGGGTGCTTCTGAAGCAGAATGTAGCAGCGAAGACTCCGAGCGACCCTTACACCAGGTCACAATTCAACCTTTTTTCATGGGGAAGTATCATATTACCCAAGAACAATGGCAAATGGTTGCAACTTTTGAACGAGTCAATTGCGAACTCGATCCCGATCCATCTAGATTTAAAACGAGCG
The DNA here is from genome assembly GCF_000346485.2 of Scytonema hofmannii PCC 7110. Classification (NCBI taxonomy): domain Bacteria; kingdom Bacillati; phylum Cyanobacteriota; class Cyanophyceae; order Nostocales; family Scytonemataceae; genus Scytonema; species Scytonema hofmannii. The sequence goes on along the minus strand of NZ_KQ976354.1, from coordinate 10,929,609 downwards.
ATCGCCCTGTAGAAACAATATCATGGTATGAAGCCGTGGAATTTTGTGACAGACTATCAAAATACACCGGACGTACTTACCGTCTTCCAAGTGAGTCAGAGTGGGAATACGCATGCCGTGCTAACACAACAACTCCGTTCCACTTTGGTGACACAATTACTACCGATTTAGTGAATTATAACGGTGTTAATACTTATGGTGATAGTCCTAAAGGGAAATATCGTGGAGAGACAACACCTGTAGGCAGTTTTGGGGTAGCAAACGCCTTTGGATTGTACGATATGCATGGGTTACTGTGGGAATGGTGTGCTGACCATTGGCATGAAAACTATGAAGGAGCACCTACAGATGGTAGTGCTTGGTTAAATTCTAGGGATCGTAGTAGAGTAGTACTGCGTGGTGGTTCTTGGGACTTTACCCCGTGGTTTTGTCGTTCGGCATTTCGCTTCCATCTCGAGCCAGACGACAAGGGTAATAACATTGGGTTTCGAGTTGTGCAATTCCCGATAAACTTACCTCACCTGAGTCAGTCATAATTCCGGAAGTATAGCAATCTTGAATGATTTGTAAGAGTCGAGAAACCCGGTTTCTTTGCGTAAGGCTTAACGTGTTGATGAACTTTACAAAGTTAGATTATTGCCAATATTTACTTGAGCAGTCAAATCAACTATACTCTTACTCACTTAGCACAACACTTATAAAATTCATATGTGTTTGGTCTAATTTTAATTGCCGCATGGCTGTCTGCCCACTCGCACTTTATGCCAGTTGTGTAAGTCATAGGAAAGTTTTGATTCTTTCAGCTTAGTGAGGATGATGAGTCACGGAGAGCAAAACTATGAGATTGAGAGACAATCTTGGTATGCACCTAATCTTCCGGAAACAGAAGAAATCAATCAAGAGGGATGTAAGTCACTCAAAGACAAAATTGATGTTGTCATCATCACTGCAACAGAAGTTGAACTGAAAGCGGTAGCAAAGTTACTCCAGCCATATCCTCGCCGGAAAAAAGTTTTACAGCAAAAGATAGCAGATGTGTTGGTTGCTTCCAAAATTATCTTCTACGAACAACAGCGCATAGGGGAAGAAATTGTTTATCGCGGTAGCATTCCACCAAGTAACACAACATTGCTGAATCGTTTTGAAAACGTTCAAAATTGGAAGTTCACTCGTCCTGACGGTTCACATTGCAACCTGATTGTTAATCCGATTTTATCTGGAGAAAAATTAGTTGACAATCCAGAATTCAAAGCCGCCCTGTTTCAGCAGTTTCCCCAAGCAGTGGGAGGAGAAATGGAAGGGGCTGGACTTTGTGCTGCATCTGGGCGCATAGGTACAGCATGGATTTTAGTCAAGTCTATCTGCAATTGGGGTGATGGCAAAAAACACAAACAACATCAACCTTTAGCGGCGGCGGCGGCGACTTCACTTGTACATCATGTGTTGTCTCAAAAAACTGTACTGAATTCTATTAAAAAGTCTGAAAGTCAAGGAGCGTCCTCACCAAATTTACTAGAACCATTTCATTTATTAGGGTCTCAAAAGAAACAATTTATTGATGCTTTGATGGATGCTTTTCGTAGTAAAAACTCTTTAGAGATGATGCTGAGTGATAAGTTAGATTGGAATTTAAATCAAATAGTTGGTGGAAACAATTATGAAGACATTGTGTTTAGTTTAATTGATTATGCAGAAGATCGGGAAAAACTCATAGAACTTTTAGAAGCTGCAAAAAGAGCTAATCCTGATAACCCTAAATTACGCAATTTTTATGTAGATTTAGTAAATTCTTAACAATTTCGTGTAGCCAATCCAATCTTTATTAATCTTGACATAGCTCGTCAATAGGTGGATGCCAACCTGCCGTTAACCACACAAGTACTTTGCTCTTTTACGAACTTGTAAGCGAATAAAATTATTGATATCCACAACTAAGAAGCAAGTTTAGCATTGATAAAACTGAAAATTTTTTCTAATTCTAATAAACCAGCTAATTCTGCTTGTTCATCAGCATTTAGTAAACGTTCTTTATTCTTTTCTAAAAGTTCCTCTAAACGAATTTGCAATTCTTCGCTAAAAGAAAAAGGACGGAATTGATCTGCAAGATTAAGTTTTATTCCATCTGGTAACCAAGACGAAGGCTGCTTCATTAATTCTTTCATAAGAATCTCCTTACTAGAGTATTTTAGTCAATAAATTTTGTTCAAACCATTTAAGACAGTTGATTGAGATAATACGTAATGAACTAATGAAGCGGCGGCGGCTGCAGCTAAAGCTTGATGCTTATCATCTTTTTTTCCATCCGCCCAGTCATAAATAGATTTAACTAAAATCCATGCTGTACCCATACGTCCTGAAGCAGCACAAAGACCTGCTCCTTCCATTTCTCCACCAATTGCGTCTGGAAAGGTCTGAAAAAGCTTTGCTTTGAATTCCGGGTTATCTACCAATTTTTCACCCGACAAAATAGAACCAAAAATTACCTCAGAATATGAGCCATCAGGACGTGAGAATTTCCAATTTTGTGAATTTTCAAACCGATTAAGTAGTATAGTATTACTAGGGGGAATGCTGCCCCGATAAATTATCTCCTCTCCAATGCGTTGCTGTTCGTAAGAAATTATTTCAGAAGCTACTAATACATCTGCAATCTTTTGTGTTGTTGCATCTTTACCAAATGCAATCCCAACCATAATAACTGCCTTCGGGTGCCATAGACGTTGAGCTTGTTCTGTAGCTAGAATAACTGACCCTTCTCCAATTGCACCCATACGACACTTGGTAACTACGGTGGGAAAAGCTCCAAATTTTCCTAGATAATATGTCTCAGCCCCCGAATATAGTAGCAGTACTCTCTTCCGAGGTGGAAAAGGTTTGAGATAGCGTGTTACCGCCTTAAGTTCTACATCTGTTGCTGTAATAATCACCACTTCAATTTTTTCTTGATAAATTTCTGACTCTTCTGAAGCGATCGCTGTAGTTTTTGGAAGATCTTGAATAAACCAAGGTTGCTCTTCTTCTTGATACTCTAATAGTTCTTGCTCGGAATCATATGGGATAATACTATCGTCAAAAATCGGCATAAAGACCTGTTGCTTAGTACCCATCCTCATGTCACAAGTAGAGCCGCGCATTACAGCCTCAATAAGCCGTTTGTTAAAAAATTCTGGAGACTCTGCTATCAATTTTGTTAAATCTTTAATCCATGGGTTAAAAGATTTGGCGGCTATATTTTTTAACTCCATTAAGATCGCATCTCTTGGCTTTCGTTCTAGCATCATCTCTAGCAAAGAAACTAATTCAACATTGCCTGAGTGTAAAGAAAGAGAAACTAATTCTTCGATACATTCAGCTAACGCTTTTGTATTCATCGAACTTCTGAAAGCATTTTCTAAGCTCGTGACTCTTTCTAGCAAATGATTTCTAAGTAGGGTAGATTTACAAATATCTTCCTCGATCTCTGCTTGAGTCATGATAAATGCTTTATGGATGGGCGATCGCCATGTTAATTTCCGATGTCTTAGCCTTAAAAAACCTCCCCAAAATGCTTCTTGCCAAACTGTTAGCTCGGAAAACTTGGGAATTTGCGGACATTCAAAATCCAGTTGACAGCCAGGAAAAATTTGAGCAATTTTTGCTAAGTTTATTAAAGCCGCTTGAGCAGCATCTGACAATGAGTTCCAACTATTTTCTAGAGGACCAAAACAACTAGATAAATCTTCAAAATCTTCTGCTTCCTGACTAATCAAGTCAATCAATGAAGGAACTCCATCAGTCAAATCGGTTAACTTTATGGCTTGCTCAATTTTCATATCGTTAAATTGACTTTGAACCTCCTTGTAAGAAAGACCCCCAATAAAATATCGTTTGGCAATATTGAAAGGAGATTCAAAATCAGAAGGTTTATGACAGCAAAGATTCCATAAACGAACACCTCCTACTACCAAAAAACGTAATTTTTCACCACCTAAGTTAGGAATTCCTATCTGCTTGTGATATTCACGTAGTAAGATGAGCAAGTCTTTTAATGGTTGCTCTGAGATATCAGCTAAAGCGTGTAAAACAATAACCAAATAATTAGTAGCAGAATTTTTGCCCAAAACATCCAAAACACTTCTCAAGCGAAAGACAACAGAAAATTCTGCCTCTTGCTTGAGAGTTTGCCTAACTTTGTCGGTTAATTCTGGTTGTGGAGGAATTTGGGTAGATGCATCAATCAAGTTATTGAGGAATCTCTCCATGAATTGTTCGCTGTTTTGTACCCCTTGAGGGAGAGCAACAGCAAGGAATTTCATACTAGGTAAAGGAGAAGTATGTGTGGTCATCAAATGAATCAGTGTTCGACTACCACTACCACGTTGACCTAATAACGCAACATAATCGGATTTTAAAATTTCGCATAAATCTTTTCTCAACTGTAGACGCTCAATCAGGGTTGGCATTAGGCTACCCTCCCTTTGTCTAATTCTGATTCCAAAAGAGATTCGGGGTCATTCGCTTTTATGGCATCTATTAAATAACCGGATAACACGCGGTAAAAACTATATCTGAATTTTTGCAAGACCCCAAATCGGCTAAGAAAATCCAGTGCTCTATCGAGTCGATCTCTTTTTAAATCAATTCCATACTGTTGGAAAACTTCTGTAATATCTTTTCTTTGTACCTCTCCCTTCATAGCAGTAAAGAGAGTAATTGCCATAGAATCCCATGTTTGAGCGTATCTGTAATGCTCGAACACAATATCCAGAAACCCAGGACATTGCTCAACCTCTTCAATCATCGCATCACTGATTTCCGATACACCACTTTGACGAAGAGCATCTAATAGTTGGAGACAAAACTCTTGAATTAAGACTGCTACACCTGCAGTTCCTTGATAAATACGATTAGCTTGAAGATCGGAAACCTCAAATCCCAATAATTTCATAGGTCTCTGAATCAAGTCTATTGCAGATTCTTGTGTGAGTCCTGTCAGTGTAATTTCTTCTGCAAAGTTGCGAAATGGTCCACCTTCTATGGCAATTGCTTCGCGCAATTTTGCATGACCAGCAAGAAAGAACTCACAGAAACCTCCGTTTTGCAACGCTCGCATCATTTGTCCTAAACTTGAGTCAATTTTGATATCCTCTTGAATCATTTTGTCTACTTCATCTAAGAGAAAGATGAGGCGACAATCTGGGTTATTTATACTAAAGATTTTCAAAGCTGAAGACCAATCTTGTATGCTCATCCCTGTAAAATAGCTTTTTCCTACGGGATCTAATGTGTCTTTAAAAAAAGACTGGAACTCGAAAAATGTTAGAGGACCAATGACCTTACAGAACCGTTGTTGTAATTTTTCCTTTAGCTTCTCCAAAAAAGAGGTTTTGCCACTACGGTGAGCACCAATAATAATTCCCCCTCTTTGATCGCCACTCGTTATGCGTGCCAATTCATTCTCTCGTCCAAAAAACAGTTTAGCAATCCCCCTGGTTTTATACGGTAGCATACCAGGTAAGGCAACTACGTTAATTTGTCCAAACAAAAACCTAGCTAACCAAACAAGAAGGTCGTTGTCTGGAGTTGCAATCATTTCGATTAAAGATGAGGAACTCAACCAGATGACTGGTAATGGCGTTAGTCGATGAGGACAATTATTAGTTACTGAGGCACAAATTAAGAAAGCTCCTTCTCGTTGTTGAGTAATTTGTTGAAGTTGGTCATTGGGTATAGAGTCAGTTTCTTGATTCAAATAAAAAATAGCGCTTTGTGTTGGGAGTTGCAAACCAGTGGAGGGGAGAGTCATATCCCAAAGACTACCTTCAGGAAATTGTGGAGATGAAATGGGAGTTATATCTGTAGCACCTATCCGCCGTAGAATTGCTTGTGCTAGACGTTGATAATTTCTAATAGATTGAGACTGCAGAGATAGGCACATCTCTTGAAGATCATTTACTCTTGTTTCAATTGCTTCTGCATCTTCGTCCCGAATTCTTAAAAGCGATCGCAAACGATTTAATCTCAGACGGCTTTCCTCACTCAGAGGACATTCTTGCTGTATCGCTTGTGAAAATTCTTCTTCATAGCGCTTTGTAGCTCGGTCATATTCTTGTAATTTCAGTTGACCCCTCTTTACAAGTATTGGGGTTAAGCATTCTGAAACATCTCCTCTTCTAAGTGAGATCGCCGCACTACCAAATTGATAAGCTTCCTCAATTGAACGCCCGGTAGCCAAAGCATCATAAAAACTAGCTGCAAAATCTAAAGCCGCAAAATCTCTTTCTCGGCTAATCCCAATCACGTAGGAAATATTTTGAGCGATCGCATTAGCTTGTATTTCAGAATAACAACCATCAAGTAGCACGCACTCTACTAAGTTAGCAAACAATTCAAATAGCCTTGCCAAAGATTTATGACTCACAAACTGTGTGACTCCTGTAGAATCCTCAAGAGCAAGTCCATGCTCTCCTGCTCCATGTCCGAAAACATGAACAATCTTTGGCGCATAGTCCAACAAGGCGCGGCGCAAGTCATCCACACGTACAATCAACTTAGTAATGATTTCAAATCTCTCTCGGTTTTTATCTCGTTTCAGTACAGCTTTAATTGCGTGTACTTCTTCCTCTAGGCGTAGAGTGTTTTTAGGATTAGCCGCTAAAAGGAGAATTTTTAGGGATTTTTTTTGAGTCATAAAACTTAATTATTTAATTTCTTGAGGGCTTTGAATATTAGAATCTTTTTAATACGAACTGAGAACTGTAAACTTGCTTTCGGTCTTAACAGTTTGTATCAATATACTTGCTGTCATCTTATTATCTCAATAATACTAATATTGCTCGTGCATTTAGTCTATTTTCCATAAAGGACTTCATCTAGATAAGCTATAATTCCGGAATGCAAATACCTTTAAATCAAGAAACAGTGAATCCATATACTCCTCCTGAAGAATTGGAATAGTGATCGCACCATACATTCATTCAAATTGGCGTGGCGATCGCAATCAGACAGAAAAACAAAGTCAGACGATAAAATTAAGTTATGGAGTTTTTTTACAGGATCTTTTTTTAACTAATTTTTACAAAAATACTAAAAATGAAACAGGTGCATTACACACTTTTTTTCTTCACCTTACCCATAGCAACCATATTAAGTTTTACTTTTTTCACCGTCGCCATAGCGGAAGTCATTCCCGATAATACTCTCGGTGCAGAAAGTTCCATTATCACTCCCAATGTCGTCATTAAAGGCATTCTTAGCGAGGAGATTGGTGGGGGCGCAGTTCGCGGTGCGAACCTATTCCACAGTTTTCAAGACTTTAATATTAATACAGCTAGAGGAGCTTATTTTTCCAATCCACCAGGAATTGCGAACATCCTCAGTCGTATCACTGGGAGTAATCCCTCGAAAATTCTGGGAACACTTGGTGTATTAGGCAATGCTAACCTATTTTTCATCAATCCCAATGGTATTATCTTTGGACAAAACACCCGGTTGGATGTGGGTGGTTCATTTTTGGCAAGTACAGCTAACAGTTTAGTCACCAGACACCCAAATCACTGCCACATCCAATCTTGGTCTACACTATAGCGGTCAGGTGCAACTGAATAACCCGAACGTCAATCCAAGCCAAGGTTTAGTTGAATTACCAAACTCTGTCATAGACCCGACACGGCTGATTGCTCAAAATCCTTGTCAACAGAGTGTTGGAAGTAAATTTACCGTCACCGGACATGGCGGTTTACCACCTGCTCCCTACGATCGGTTAACACCTGACGCGGTAATAGTAGATTTGGTGGCTCTCCAACCAATAGCAGAAAAACATTTGCGTTCATCTGTCACTGCTCAACCAACTACTGTTACATTAGAACGCATTGTGGAAGCTACTGAGTGGTTGATAAACGAAAAAGGCGAGGTGTTATTGACAGCTAATGACAATACCACTTCACATCAATTATGGCAGAAACCCGTATTTTGTAGCGCTAGTTAAAAATTGACCCGGTTTTAATTGAGCGAAAACTCAACAACTCTATCTACTTTATGGGAATGCTGTGCTGACCATTGGCATGAAAACATGGATAGGCGATCGCCAAGTTAATTTTCGATGCCTTATATCATGTCCGACTAATTACTTATGATACCGATTCTACCCCACCCGCCTGACGGCACCCTCCCCTTGCCAAGGGGAGGGTTGGGGAAGGGTCTTTTTATGATAAGTGATTTACCGGACATGATATTAGCCTTAAAAAACCTCCCCAAAATGCCTCTTGCCAAAAAGCATATTATGATAATAGGTATACCCAATCACTTTTACACTCGTTGTCGAAATGTTCTTTTGCAGTGCGAAGAATTCGATACCAATGCCAAGCTGCGTGCAATCTTCATAACCGAAAAGCTAAATCCCTTCTCATTGGGGCTACCGGAAGCCACAAACATTACGGAGCGCGTCGATTTGTGTTTGAACTATTTGCTCCAGAAACGCCACAGTAGTGGAGAACCTGTATTTCCCATTTTTCTAGAAGTATTACGCGATCGCTACCTTGAAGGAAACGCATTACGTGAAGAACTCACTCAGTGTATGGAGGAAGCAAAGCAAATCTGGAAAGAGGACAAAAGGAGTTTGCTCCCTCGCCAAGAAATAATCAATCCATCTATTTCCCCTGAAGAAGAAATTGAATATGCGATCGAAGACCAACCTTGGTATGCACCCAATCTTCCAGAAACCCAAGAAATTGATGAAAATCAATGTCAGTCGCTCAAACAAGAAATTGATGTTGTTATTATGACTGCCACAGATGTAGAACTGAAAGCAGTGGCGAAGTTGCTCAAGCCATATCCTCGTAGGAAAAAAGTTTTATTGGCATACGTTGGACCGGAAACTTACTATTTAGGAAAATTCGGCGAGTACAATACTGTTGTTACCAAATGTCGCATGGGATCGATTGGCGAGGGTTCAGTTATTCTAGCAACCGAGCAAGCTCAACGTTTGTGGAGTCCTAGAGCAGTGATTATGGTTGGGATTGCTTTTGGAAAAGACCCAAACAAGCAAAAGATAGCAGATGTGCTGGTTGCTTCCCAGATTATCTCCTACGAACAACAGCGCATTGGGGAAGAAATTGTTTATCGCAGTAGCATTCCACCAAGTCACACAACATTGCTAAATCGTTTTGAAAACGTTCAAAACTGGAAGTTCACTCGTCCCGATGGTTTACATTCCAACCTGATTGTTGGTCCCATTTTGTCAGGAGAAAAGTTAGTTGACAATCCAGAGTTCAAAGCCGCCTTGTTTCAGCAGTTTCCCCAAGCAGTGGGAGGAGAAATGGAAGGGGCTGGACTCTGTGCTGCATCAGGGCGTGTAGGTACAGCATGGATTTTAGTCAAGTCCATCTGCGATTGGGGTGATGGCAAAAAACACAAAAAACATCAACCTTTGGCGGCGGCGGTAGCGGCTTCACTTGTACATCACGTGTTGTCTCAAAAAACTGTACTGAATTCTATTAAAAAGTCCTGAGGCAACTGATATATAATGTGGCAAAACTCCTACTCCCTACTCCCTACTCCCTACTCCCTACTCCCTATTTTTAAGATAGATTATGATCGGTATACCCAATGATATCTATACTCTTTGTCGAAATGTTCTTAAGAAGTGTAGCGAATTTGATACTCACAGATCGCTACAAACAATCTTCGTCACCGAACAGCTTAGTCCTTTCTCCTCAGGACTACCAGAAGCCACAAGCAGAACGGAACGAGTGGATTTGTGTTTGAACTATCTGCTTCAGAACCGTCACCGCAGTGGAGAATCTATACTTCTTATTTTCCTAGAAGTACTGCGCGATCGCTACCCAGAGGAAAATGCATTGCATGAGGAGCTTAATGAATGCATTAGGAAAGCAGAACTTTATCTCATTAAGAAATCTGAACCTCAGTCCAAGACAAATGAGATAAGACAAGATAAGCACCGACCTACATTAGAAGAAACAATACAAGGATCGCAACTACCAGATTTCCTAGAAATAGTTAATTTAATAGGTTCTCAAAAGAAACAATTTTGTGAGACTTTAATGGATGCTTTCCGTAGTGAAAAAGCTTTAGAGATGATGCTGAGTTATGAGTTAGATTGGAAATTGCATCAAATAGCTGGTGGAGACAATTACAGAGAAATTGTGTTTAATTTAATAGACTATGCTGAAGCTCAGGGACAACTCATAGAACTTTTAGAAGCTGCAAAAAGAGCTAATCCTAGGAACTCTAAGTTACGTAATTTTTATTTTTAATAATACTTATATTACTAATATAAGCAATGGAAATCGAGTCAAATATAATTCAAACTTGAAGTTTTTTATAAGACTTTAATAAAAAAAAGTGTCAAATCTTTTTCAGGAAAATTATCATTTAATAAATCATAAATTACCAAGCAGTATTGGAACAGAGTAGAAAGTTTTGAGGTCTCTTCCATTGCATGAGAAAATTATTTCAGGAGAGTTAAAAGTGACTAGACAAGAGATTGATTATACTCGGTTAGATAAACTACTGGCGGCGGGTAAGTGGAAAGATGCAGATCAAGAAACCATTAAGGTGATGCTAAAAGCTGTTGACATACAAAACCTTCTATCATCAGCCGATCTTCTACAATTATCTTGTGAAGACTTGCATACGATTGATGAACTCTGGAGAAATTACAGTTATGGACGCTTTGGTTTTTCAACTCAAGCACGTCTTTTCCAGGAAGAGAGAAAAGTTTACTATAACTTTTGCGAACGTGTTGGTTGGCGAGTTAATGGGGAATGGATCGGTTACAATCAGCTCAATTGGACTTTGAATGCTCCCGTGGGACATCTTCCTCATATGCAAGGAAGGTATTTGTTTCCTGCAGAAGGAATCATGACAAGTCTGCGGTTAAATTCATTTGTATTGAATCTGGGCGATGTTGCTTTTGGTAACGCCGTTATAAATGACCCTACTCTTATCTCTGTTCTCTCTCAAAAACTGGCAGATTGTCATAGCTCAACGGGTGAAAACTCTCAATCTGTCAAATTAGTAGGTTCTCAAAGAAAACAGTTTTGTGAAGCTTTAATGGATGCTTTCCGTAGTGAAAAAGCTTTAGAGATAATGATAAGTTATGAGTTAGATTGGAAATTAAATCAAATATCTGGTGGAGACAATTATGAAGAAGTTGTGTTTAGTTTAATTGACTATGCTGAAGCTCAGGGACAACTCATAGAACTTTTAGAAGCTGCAAAAAGAGCTAATCCTGGTAATCCTAAATTACGCAATTTTTATTTTTAAATAAAAAATTAAGGAACAACATACTACAAAAAACTTTATGTTTAACACACCACAAGACCTTTCCCTTTGGGTTGACACTTCACTTGTTCCATATTAGCTACATTTCTAGATACTGCTTAAGTTACATCTCTTCCAATTGCTACTCTCTTCGGTGCCAATACTACAAGGGCTGAGAATTTTTGTGGGTTGGGAAAACCCTTGGAGAAACTCAACAAATGCCTGTAAATGTTGGGTTTCGTTCCTCAACCCAACCTACAGGAATTCTTTCGAGGGTAAAATCAAAAAAGTCTCATATGCCTGGTGTATAATTACATTTAATATAAATTAGGCTCCTACGTTATCATCTGCCCGTAGTTCTGTATAGATCCTGATCGGGAATGACATTGCCTTCAAGGCTTTTTAGTCGGCACGGACACTGATAACACAGGCATATTTAATACTATATTAAGGTTATGGCTCTCATTGTTCAAAAATACGGTGGTACGTCAGTTGGTTCTGTAGAACGCATCCAATCTGTGGCACAGCGTGTGTGTAAAGCTGTGAAAGCAGGAAACTCGCTGGTAGTTGTAGTTTCCGCAATGGGAAAAACCACCGATGGACTCGTTAAACTAGCTTACGAATTGGCAAAAACCCCTAACCGTCGAGAAATGGATATGCTGCTTTCAACTGGAGAGCAAGTATCCATTGCTTTACTTAGCATGGCAGTTCAGGAACTCGGACAGCCTGCTATTTCCCTCACAGGTGCTCAAGTGGGAATTGTGACTGAAGGCGAACACACCCGCGCCCGAATTTTACATATTGAAACAGAACGCATTCAGCGCCATCTCAATCAGGGTAAAGTTGTGATAGTTGCTGGATTTCAAGGTATTACAAGTACTGAGGAATTGGAAATTACCACTTTAGGACGTGGTGGTTCGGATACTTCAGCCGTGGCGTTGGCAGCTGCATTACAAGCTAATTTTTGTGAGATTTATACCGATGTACCGGGAATTTTAACCACTGACCCCCGTTTGGTTCCAGACGCAAGGTTGATGGATGAAATTACCAGTGATGAAATGCTGGAACTAGCCAGTTTGGGGGCAAAAGTATTACATCCCCGTGCTGTAGAAATTGCCCGAAACTACGGCGTTCCTTTGGTAGTGCGTTCTAGCTGGACAGAAGATCCCGGTACTTGGGTGATTTCACCCAAACCGCAGCCACGACCATTAATTAATCTAGAAATTGCCCGTCCGGTAGATAAGGTAGAATTTGATACCAACCAGGCAAGGGTTGCTCTGTTGCGCGTACCCGATAAACCAGGTGTAGCAGCACGGTTATTTGGCGAAATTTCCCGTCAAGATGTGGATGTGGATTTGATTATTCAGTCGATTCACGAAGGGAATACAAACGATATTGCCTTTACTGTGGTGACATCAATATTAAATCGAGCAGAAGCTGTAGCGGCTGCGATCGCTCCAGTTCTTCGTCACAACAGCACTAATCCAGAAGAAGCTGAGGTGATGGTACAGCAAGATATCGCCAAAGTTAGCATTGCAGGGGCGGGAATGATTGGGCGTCCCGGTGTTGCTGCTCAGATGTTTGCGGCTCTTGCGGAAGCAGGTGTTAATATCCGCATGATTTCTACCAGTGAAGTGAAGGTAAGCTGTGTCATTGCTAACACAGATTGCGATCGCGCCGTAACAGCACTTTGTCAAACATTCGAGATCTACAGTTCTTCCACTCCTCTCCTGTCCCCCCCTCTCTCTGTCCCCCCCTCTCCCCCGCCTCAAGTCAGAGGCGTTGCTTTGGATATGAACCAAGCACGATTGGCAATTCGCCAAGTCCAAGATCGTCCGGGAACAGCAGCAAAGATTTTTGGGCTGTTGGCACAACATAATGTCAGCGTAGACATGATTATTCAGTCCCAGCGCTGTCACGCGATCGATGGCATTCCTACACGAGATATTGCCTTCACCGTCGCCCGACCCGATGCAGAAGCAGCACAAAAAATGCTTCAGCACAGTGCAGCCGAACATGGTTGGGGTGAAGTCGTTTTAGATAGCGACATTGCCAAGGTGAGTGTTGTGGGTGCTGGTATGGTAGGTCAACCAGGTGTTGCCGCTAAAATGTTTGAAGCATTAGCAGAGCATAGAATTAACATCCAAATGATTACTACCTCAGAAATTAAAATTAGCTGTGTTGTAGCACGTGAGGAAGGTGTAAAAGCTTTGCAAGCTATCCATGCAGCGTTTGAGCTTGCGGGTACTGAAAGAATTCAAGTGCCAGCATAATTGTGCGATGGGCTGCTGACTGCTGTACGTTCCTCATTTTTGAAGGGTGAGAGGAATTAAAGCCTGACTGGGTAAGGCAAAAACTTAATTCTAGATCTGATGGTAGTGATACCATGTAATACTTGGAAAAGAGGTCAGAGATTAACGGTGTAATACATGGTCGCTCCCGTGTCGAATTCTTCGGTGTAATACATGGTTAAGCATTGAATTTATTTATAGGTTGTGTTGTTCGGACTCAACACGATCTGGTACTACAACGAAACTTTGACGAAGGCGTATGCCAGTTGTGGGTAGAGAATCACCAATGAGCGTGCGCTCGGCATTCGGCTGAAGGGAAGACAGCGATTTAGGGTTAAACTAGACAATGTAATACACGGAGGAGGCTAATGTCAGCTTTATCGAAAACTTTTGTCAGGGAACGCAAGAATGAGGGTTTCAGCCGACGTTTCTAGATCGGGTGAGAGCGATTGCAAGCGATAAAGATTTTCGTCCAGACTTGTTACAGTATCGTCAATTACTGGCAACTCTCGACCCGATGGGTATGCCGTTGGTCAGCGCCACTGTTGAAGGTAATGGGGCCGATGACCCGTTATATTTACCAACATGGCAAAAAATGGTCAAAGTGATTGGGCACAAAAAGTTGATCTTCATTGCCGATTGTAAAGCCGGGTCAATTGCAACCCGTGCCACCATCGCAGGTAGTGGAGGAATCTATTGCGTTCCTGTACCCATGAGTGGTCAACATCCGCAATATCTTAAGCAATGGGTACTCGACCCACCACCAGAGACATTTGAGATTCGTTTACCGCGACAAGATGAAGAAGAACCTGCTGTGGGAAAGGGCTTTGAAGTAGAGTTAGGGAAGTTTTGGTTCAATCCAGAAATCAATAAGTGGGTACGGTGGCACGAATGACTCTACCATCTTCATCTCGCCTCTGTCTGAGCTACAAAAACAAATTCTTTCCTTAATGAAGATGCCTGAGTCTCTTTATCAGGTAAATTCGGTGTTACACAAGACCTAATTACGTCTTCCCCCGATAAATCAGCGCTTTTTGACAAGAATCATCTCCTTTTATCTAAAGTCCAATGATATTGAATGTCCCGTTTCAACAGTCAGTAGAGCGCAAAGTTTTCCAGAACTCTTACTAGACCTTTATTTAAGCGGTTGTACACCATTGGCTGAAATCCCCTCAAAATTCGCTTTTTGAGCAATAGGGTTGTATGTGGCATATTTTGCGATCGCTTGCAATCGCTCTCACCCGATCTAGAAACATCGGCTGAAACCCTCATTCTTGCGTTCCCTGACAAAAGTTTTCGATAAAGCTGACATTAGCCTCCTCCGTGTATTACATTGTTTAGTTTAACCCTAAATCGCTGTCTTCCCTTCTGTATAAAAACAATAAAGTTCAACTCTTGGCAATAAACCCTTACCCCAGACAATAAAGTCCTACACACAGAACTAATATCAAATTCAAATCCTGTAATAATTCTTTATAGCTATTTCCATATTCGCCTGTTTCTAATGCTGCTATAAAATCTCGATCCCTCGCGGATTTAAAGGATTCAATGAGTAAATTCACTGCTAAAAAGTCATAAGTAAAAAAACCAGGCATTTTTGATTTTGCTAATTTAATTAATGGGTAATAGTCATTTTGCCCTCTCTGTTCTCTAAATAAGACAGTTCTAGATTCTTGAGGAATAAAAAGAAAAACTTGAGTCATGAGAGCTGCAAGGAAAATTCTTTGCGACAATTCCCTGAAAAAATTATTTGCTTCAGTTATATCTATATTAGAAACTTGACAAAGTAATGCCTCATCTTCACCTTTATTACTATCTGTTGAATAATTACATACGTATACTAAATTTTGTGATTCTAGATAACTTATAATTTTTTGTAAAATATCTTCAAGCTGTTTCTTTACTTTATAAGCTTCTGCTAAATTGAGTTTAGATACTTCTAAAATTGATTGAGACTGTTCTTGCAGTTCTTCTACTGAATTTCCTAAAGAGCTATTCAATAATTTTAAATTCGGTCTTGGTAATAAATTCATTACTTCTCTTTTTAAAATACGCTCTCTTTCTTCAATATTCTCTATTTTTTTAATACTTTCTAATCGATTAATACTTTTCTCTATATCTCTAATTTCTTGCTCTAAATTATATATTTTTTTGCTATTTTCTTATAATTTAGTAGCTGTAGAAAATGTGAAATTATTATTAGAGCCATCTATTTTAAATTTTAATAAGTCTTGAATATAAGAATCTTTGTAAGAAAAGAAATTGAGGGATACGTTCTTATCATCATGCAATATGTCTATATTAGCTAAGACTCTACTATCAGAATTTTGAGAAATTCTAAATCCTTGAAGCATATTTCTCAAATAACTTTTTCTTTCAGAATCAACAGAACAATGTAACAGGAGAAAAATTAATTGTAAAAGTGTACTTTTTCCGCCCCCATTCTGGCTACCAAGAGGAAAAATACGAGGAATAAATTCTTTTTCAAAAGTAATGTCAACGTTTTTTAAGACACGGAAATTGGGAACTTGAACTTGTAGTAAGTGCATACAAGTCTCCTACTAGCAACTGTATCTCTTTTGTAATCGATTAAGGGATGTCCAAGAAATAAATTATCCAATCTTGTGGTACGGGCGTCCTCGCCCGTCCCATGCCAGTGGCGGGCTGTGAGCACCGCACCACAAGAAAAAGTTTATTATTTTGTTTGGAAGTCCCTAAGCAGGTGGGTATTGCCCACCACAAACTTTTGACTCTACTAATCGAGTTTAACTAGTGCAGCAAGGGTTGTGACTCAAAAACCCTCTCTAGACCTTAAACTTTTCAGTAATGCGCTTCATTGCTTCCTCAACATTCTCCCGACTGTTGAAAGCGGAAATGCGGAAGTAACCTTCGCCTGCTGCACCAAAACCAGAACCAGGTGTACCTACAACGTTACAGGTGTGCAGCAATTTATCGAAGAAGTCCCAACTGGATAAACCATTGGGCGTTTTTACCCAAACGTAGGGCGCATTCACACCACCGTAAACTGCTAACCCTCCTGCTGTCAGTTTCTCGCGAATAATTCTGGCATTCTCCATGTAGAAGCTTACCAACTGCTTTGTTTGCGCCTGTCCTTCTTCTGAGTAAACTGCTTCGGCTCCACGTTGTACGATGTAAGAGACTCCATTAAACTTGGTGGACTGTCTGCGATTCCACAACTTCCACAGTTCTACATCAGAACCATCGCTTGCTTTACCTTTGAGTGTTTTGGGTAAGACAGTAAGCGCACAACGTGTCCCGGTGAAGCCTGCATTCTTGGAAAAGGAACGAAATTCGATCGCACAATCTCTTGCTCCTTCAATCTCATAGATGGAGTGTGGAAGTTCTGGATCTGTAATGAAGGCTTCATATGCTGCATCAAAGAAAATGATAGATCCATGTGCTTTAGCATAGTCCACCCATGCCTGAAGATGTTCTCTAGTAGCAGTTGCTCCTGTGGGATTGTTAGGAAAACAAAGATAAATCAAATCGACTTTTTGTGAGGGAATTTCAGCAGTGAAATTGTTTTCAGCAGTAATTGGTAAATAAACCAAGCCCTCAAACTCACCCTTATCGTTAGCTGGGCCAGTATGCCCTGCCATAACGTTAGTATCTACATATACAGGATACACTGGGTCAGTCACTGCAATAACGTTGTCATTGCCTAAAATATCTAGAATGTTGCCGTTATCGCACTTAGAACCATCAGAGATAAAAATTTCACTAGCATCAACTTCGCATCCCCGTGCTTGGAAATCCTTAGCAGCAATTTTCTCCCGCAACCAAGCATAACCTTGCTCTGGTCCGTAACCTTTGAAAGTAGAGCGATCGCCCATTTCTTCCACAGCTTTAATCATAGCTGTACGACAAGCTTCTGGTAAAGGTTCCGTCACATCACCAATACCCAAGCGAATCACCTTAGCATCGGGATTGGCTTCTGCAAAGGTATTAACTCGCCGTGCAATTTCGGGGAACAAGTAACCAGCTTTTAGCTTAAGGTAGTGATCGTTAATAGTTGCCATAGGTAAATCGTGAAAAACGCCATAAATAAACAGCTTACTGCTAATTGTCACACACGATTACAAGAACAATTTGTCATTTGTCATTTGTCATTTGTCATTTGTCATTGATAAAGGTTTTAGGCGTTGCAAATCATATACTTTAAGAAAGTAGAGCAAAATTTAGAGCAGACCATTTTATGACTCAAGCCCTACCTAAGCTAGTTACTTACAACGAATTTATTGAGTGGTACCCCAATGATGGGGGACGCTATGAATTGCACAAAGGAGTTATTGTAGAGATGCCACCTCCAACGGGCGACCATGAAAATGTCATTGGATTTTTAGCCCAAAAATTTACCTTAGAGTATGCGCGTCTTCAGTTACCCTACCGCATTCCAAAAACTGGACTTGTCAAAACTCCTAATAATGAGACAAGTTATTCCCCAGATATTTTGTTGCTCAACCATGACAATCTCATCAATGAACCCTTGTGGAAAAAGCAATCAACTGTATGCTCTAGCGCATCAGTTCCCTTAATTGTTGAAGTCGTAAGTACAAATTGGCGCGATGACTACTACGACAAGTTAAGAGACTACGAAGAAATGGGTATTCCCGAATACTGGATTGCGGATTATGCTGCCTTGGGAGGTAAACGGTTTATTGGCAACCCAAAACAACCTACAGTGTCAGTGTGTCAGCTTGTGGGAGATGAATACCAAATCACCAAGTTCACTGGGAGTAGTCTCATTGTTTCCCCCACCTTTCCCGAACTGAACCTCACCCCACAACAGGTTTTTGATGCAGCGTTGTAGGTTGTACCATTTTGGATTTTAGAATTAAGATTTTGGATTGAGAAAATCGCCAAGCGTAATATATTACGTAGGTTGGGTTGAGGAACGAAACCCAACGATTCAGTTCCGTGTTGGGTTTGCGATCGCAAGAACCTCCTGGGAACCAAACCCAACAACTCGGTTCCGTGTTGGGTTTGCGATCGCAAGAACCTCCTGGGAACCAAACCCAACAACTCGGTTCCGTGTTGGGTTTGCGATCGCAAGAACCTCCTGGGAACCAAACCCAACAACTCGGTTCCGTGTTGGGTTTGCGATCGCAAGAACCTCCTGGGAACCAAACCCAACAACTCGGTTCCGTGTTGGGTTTGCGATCGCAAGAACCTTCTGGGAACGAAACTCAACAATTCGGTTCCGTGTTGGGTTTCTGATCGCAAGAACCTTCTGGGAACGAAACTCAACAATTCGGTTCCGTGTTGGGTTTGCGATCGCAAGAACCTCCTGGGAACCAAACCCAACAACTCGGTTCCGTGTTGGGTTTGCGATCGCAAGAACCTTCTGGGAACGAAACTCAACAATTCGGTTCCGTGTTGGGTTTGCGATCGCAAGAACCTCCTGGGAACCAAACTCAACAATTCGGTTCTGTGTTGGGTTTGCGATCGCAAGAACCTTCTGGGAACCAAACTCAACAATTCGGTTCCGTGTTGGGTTTGCGATCGCAAGAACCTCCTGGGAACCAAACTCAACAATTCGGTTCTGTGTTGGGTTTGCGATCGCAAGAACCTCCTGGGAACCAAACTCAACAATTCGGTTCCGTGTTGGGTTTGCGATCGCAAGAACCTCCTGGGAACCAAACTCAACAATTCGGTTCTGTGTTGGGTTTGCGATCGCAAGAACCTTCTGGGAACCAAACTCAACAATTCGGTTCCGTGTTGGGTTTGCGATCGCAAGAACCTCCTGGGAACCAAACTCAACAATTCGGTTCCGTGTTGGGTTTGCGATCGCAAGAACCTCCTGGGAACGAAACCCAACGATTCGGTTCAATGTTGGGTTTCGTTCCTCAACCCAACCTACCTAAACCTCTTCAAAACTCTGAATAGAGGGGAAGCCTTCTGGTTCTAATGAATGATTTCCCGGTCTGATAGAAAACAGCGTTTGCATTCGGGCTGCTTGAGATGCTTTCAACTCAGCAGTGACATCTGAAATAAAAAGAATTTTTTCTGGCACCGTTCCAATGGCAGATGATATCTTAGCATAGCTCTGGGCTTCACGCTTGGAACCAGTTTGAGTATCAAAGTAACCACTAATAAAACCCGTGAGGTCTCCTTCTTCGCTATAACGAAAGAGAAGTTGTTGTGCTTGAACACTTCCAGATGAGAAAATATACAAACGTTTGCCAGCACTTGTCCAACGTTGAAAAGCAGGCTTGACATCTGGGAATATTTGTGATCGCAGTCTACCATCTCGATACCCTTGCTCCCAAATCTTGCCTTGTAACGATTTCAAACCAGTCGATTTACGGTCAATAGAAATCAGATAATGAATGTAAGGAACAGCAAGAGTTACCTCTGTTTCTTGCCAACTAGGTACTGACACCCCCTGTGCGAGATCCGTTTCATACTCTTTTCTCAACAATTGCAGATCGGTTTGAACCTCGGTATCTTGCTGATGGGTTGTGAGAAAATCAGTCACGCGATCGCGAGCAAACGGAAATAACACTCCAAAAACATAATCAACTGGGGTAGTTGTCCCTTCAATATCGAGAAGAATCACTTCCATTAATGGTTAGTTGTTAGTTGTTAGTTGTTAATGGTTGGTAGGGGCGCAAGGCCGCCGCGCCCGTACATGGTGGTAGTTAATAAACATTAGCCATTACCGACACCCCAAACTATCGCGAGTTGCTACACCTGTCACGGGATTAACCCCATCAGCTCGTTCGCACATCAACTTCGCTTCGTAAGTGTCTAGGATTGCACCAGAAAAATCGGCTCCTGTAATTTTTGCACCGTAGAAGCGACTGCTTGTTAAAATCGCATCAGTAAAAATGGCGTTCGTTAAATTGGCTTCACTAAAGATGACGCGATCGGCAAATGTTCCTGAGAGATTGGCTTCTTCCAAATCTGCTTTCAGTAATGATCCCTTACTCATAATGGTTGCTCTCAGATTTGTTCTTCGGAACTTTGCCTCCTGCATATTTGCTCCTGCAAGGGACGTTCCTTCTAAATTTTTGTTGGAAAAGTCTTGGTATCGTAAATCGGCAAGTGTATAGTTAACGGTATTTTCCTGTGCCATGGCTGGAGAAATATCTAAGAGTAACCAGCACCCTGTCAGCAACAGAAAAAACAGTACGCTGACAATAAATTTTAACCAAGCCTTTATCTGACGCTTCATTAATACTATCCAGAACGTATATTTCATGTCCCAAAACTTTTCATTTATCCCCAAAAGGATTCTCTAATTTTAATTCTGCAATAAGCGCGAAAATCACGTACATTGCGAGTCACCAACGCTGCTTTCTGGCATAGAGATGTTGCAGCAATCACAGCATCTGGTAATTTGATTTTGTGTTTCCGCTTTAGAGCTATTGTCCGATTCTCAACTTTCCTTGAAATTGGTATTGAATCAAACTGACTTAATAAATCCTCAATAACCTCTTTCTCTTTATTCGACAAACCAGAAAAACAAAGTAGCTCTATTCGTACAATTGGCGATGTTTCAACATAATTATTATTGAGAAAAGCATTTGAGAAATATTCAGAAACCGTTTCATCTCCCGTCAAATAGTAAATAAAAATATTTGTATCATAGAGTTTATTCCCATTCCTCTCGCACCGTATCTAGATGAGCTAACATTGCCTCTTTCTGATGCTGAAGAATCCCTTTAGCCTTAGCAACCTTGCCATAATCCCGTTGCCATGACACTAGAATTGATTCTGGTAAATCTAGTACAAGCGATTCCTCATTTTCAGAAACAACATAACGCCTAGGAATAGTCACCAAGGGCATAACCAGCACTCCCGATTCTTACTTCATAAACCCATTATTACTTAAACTGGCAAAGTCAAACAACTGAGTATCAGCAAGATGAGATGGGCAAACATTTTGAACGCTACAGAGCAAACTCTCCACTCTTCCGGGGTATGATTTTTCCCAAGCTTGCAGCATCTGTTTTATTTGTGCTCTTTGCAAATTTTCCTGGGAACCACAAAGACTGCATGGTATAATTGGAAATCTTTTTAAGTTCGCGTACTGCTCAATGTCGGACTCAGCGCAGTAAGCTAATGGTCGGATAACGATATGTTGTCCGTCATCACTCAAAAGTTTTGGAGGCATGGCTTTGAGTTTGCCTGCATAAAACATATTGAGAAACAAAGTTTCCAAAATATCATCCCGATGGTGTCCCAAAGCAACTTTAGTCGCGCCTTCTTCACTTGCGACTCTGTAGAGAATGGCTCGTCGCAGGCGAGAACATAAACTGCACATTTTCTTTCCCTCAGGGATAACACGTTTTACAATACTGTATGTGTCTTCTTCTACTATCCTGTAAGCTACTCCTAGAGATTCTAAATACTCTGGCAGTAGGTGTTCTGGAAATCCGGGCTGCTTCTGGTCTAAGTTAACAGCAAGAATATCAAATTTCACTGGAGCTTTACGCTGGAGAGTCAGCAGCAGGTCTAGCATGGTGTATGAATCTTTACCACCAGATACGCACACCAGAATGCGATCGCCATCCTCAATCATGTTGTAGTCACGAATGGCTTTTCCTACTAAAGTACGTAAATGTGCTTCCAGTTTTCTAAAGCTTTTTGAGCTATGAACCTCCGTTGCTTCCATAGGTTATTCTCCAAAGAACGATCTTATTTATTTTAATCAGGTAGCATGAACCATTTTCTTACTGGCAAAAAATTGGTATTCCTTAAGGAAGGATTCTTATTTTTGCCCCTGCAAAAGCAAAACTCAAGTAGTTAACTTTGCATTTTTGAATCAAGGAGCGATCGCCAATGTCAGAATTCCAGAGAGTCTCACTTCGCCCAATGGACGAGTATAACCAGACATTGGTATCCTACGTGCATCCACCTGCTTGGGTAAATCCTCAGCCTGCCGAGCGTTACGACTTAGTAGTCATTGGTGCCGGTACAGCAGGATTAGTCGTAGCCGGAGGTGCAGCACTTTTAAATATAGGTTTAAAAGTTGCCTTAATTGAAAAACACCTCATGGGAGGGGACTGTTTAAATTTTGGCTGCGTACCATCCAAATCTATCATCCGGTCATCCCGTGTGGTAGGAGAAATGTGGAATGCAAAAAAATTTGGCATTAATGCGCCCAAATATGTTGACGTAGACTTTTCCTCTGTTATGGAAAGGATGCGACGCGTAAGGGCAAAAATTAGCCCTCATGACTCAGCTGAACGGTTCCAAAAAATGGGCGTGGATGTCTTTTTGGGTAGTGCGCGGTTTGCTAGCGATGATACTGTAGAGGTTGGAGACAAAACTCTCCGCTTTAGAAAAGCAGTCATTGCTACAGGAGCAAGAGCTGCACAACCCTCAATTTCAGGAATTGAAGAAGCAGGATATCTAACTAATGAAACTGTTTTTTCTCTGATCCAAAAACCCCAAAGTATAGCAGTCATTGGTGCTGGTCCTATTGGCTGTGAATTAGCACAAACTTTTCGACGTTTTGATTGTGAAGTCACACTCTTTCATCAAGGAACTCATATCCTTAATAAAGAAGATACTGATGCTGCTGAGATTATCCAAAAGGTTTTTGCTAGAGAAGGAATTCGCTTGGTCTTGGGGGGAAAAATACAACAATTCGAAAAAACCAAAGAAGGCAAAACGCTTTACTTCAGCCACAATGGCAAGACAGATGTTCTCTCAGTTGATGATATTTTAGTAGGTACGGGACGCGTCCCAAATGTGGAAGGGTTGAATTTAGATGCCATTGGTGTGGAATACGATCCCAAACAAGGTGTGAAGGTCAATGATTATCTTCAAACCACAAATCCCAAAATTTATGCAGCTGGTGATATATGCATGAACTGGAAATTTACTCACGCGGCTGATGCCGCCGCACGAATAGTCATCAGAAATGCACTCTTTTCTCCTTTTGGATTGGGGCGTCAAAAACTCAGCAACCTCGTTATGCCCTGGGTCACTTACACCGATCCCGAAATTGCCCATGTGGGAATGTACGAACGTGAAGCGCAAGAAATGGGGATTGATGTTGCGACGATTAAAATTCCTTTTACTGATGTTGATCGAGCCGTGACTGATGGTGAAGAAGAAGGATTTATCAAAATTCTTCATCCCAAAAAGAGCGATCGCATTCTCGGTGCGACAATTGTTGCTCGTCATGCAGGCGAAATGATTTCTCAACTCACCATAGCTATTGTTAACAAGATAACTTTAAGCCAGTTAAATCAAGTTATTTATCCGTATCCAACACAATCTGA
The DNA here is from genome assembly GCF_000346485.2 of Scytonema hofmannii PCC 7110. Taxonomy (NCBI): domain Bacteria; kingdom Bacillati; phylum Cyanobacteriota; class Cyanophyceae; order Nostocales; family Scytonemataceae; genus Scytonema; species Scytonema hofmannii. The sequence continues at coordinate 10,905,797 of NZ_KQ976354.1, read as the reverse complement.
AGCTATTAAAAAAGCAGCAGATACGTACTATCTTTCTAAGACTTTGACACCAAACATTAAACGATTGTTAGCTTGGGTGAAACAGTTTTCTTGATAGGGGTTAGGAGATTGGGCATTAGGCAAAAGGGGATTGAGTATTAGTTATCACCTCTGCTCCCTCACTCAGAAACTCCCCTAGGGCAAACGCATCTAAAATTTGCCAAGAATGAGCTTGACAAAAATCTGTATATAATGAAATCGAGTTGAGTATAGTAAAAAAAATTACAATTGCTAGAACGCAATTTAATTGTGATGCAAGCGATTGTGCTATGTTGTGGGACTCAATTCGACCATAACCGCTCTATATTAGTTGATGGTAACTATGCTCTATATCGTTTAAGCCTGGAGTTATTAAGCCCCAAACGCAGCTATAGTACTTCAGCACCCGCTTCTTCTTAGCGAGCGCGTATCGTGAAGTCAAATTCCCTACTCGTGACATACCTCAAAAGTACTCCACATTTAGATGGGTTGATATCAAAATTGACGACAATCTAATAGCAGAGGTAGCCGCGTCGGTACACTACGAGGTGCTCTCTGTGTCTTTATGTTTTTTTATTCAACTTCTTTGACGATCATCTCCTTTAAATTGACTTTATGAAGTTTCAATAAATATTCATCAATAATTCGAGAGATACTGGTTTTATCAATTCAGTAAATTTTGGGATTTACCAAAAATAAAAAATAGCAAAGAATTGATTATTAAGCGAAAAACATTCTTTGACTTCTCTCGCAGTCGCACATTGCATTACTCTGCATGGGAAGAAAGAACTACTCAGAATGTTCCTATTGATTTTAAGCCAGTTTGGAAGGAGGCAATTTACAATAACTCGAGAGGTGACATTATCAAAATGGAAGATGTCTGGGTAGGTGATGTTTCTACACCTCCAATTGAGTTTCGCCTCTTCCAACCCTAAACTGACTTTGAATCATTCTGGATACAGAAAGACTATTTTCTTGCAAGGTATTATTGTACAGAGGATATAAAAATGCTGCTAAAAAACTGTTCCACAGCTACCTACAGTGAAAGCACACAATCTGATTTTAGACACAACTCTATCTGTAGGTTTACTGGGGATGCTGCCATACTTTGCCTTGTTAGCATTTTGTATGTGGCAGGTCATCCAGTCACCCTATCGTGGCATAGAGGCAGTGGCGATCGCCTACCTCGCGTTCACCTTCACGTGGTTTGAGTGCGCTCAATTCACCCATCTGGTTTGGTGGTCGCTCAGTTTCAAAGGAATGTCTCTCACCCGTGAAAAAATCCTACCTTAAGCACGAAGCGGACAGTCGTGACTGGTTTTCTGGGCACTATCATGGATAAACTCTAGAATCAAGTAATTTTTTGATTATTATACTCTAGCCAGAGTGATGAAAGAGCGCTAGGAAAGCCAATTATTTAGTAGTGATTCTTAAAGATTCATTATCCGAAGGAAGAAGATAGTAGCGAGGCGATGACAATGCTTTGGGCGCAAAGTTTTAACCAATATTCCACACTCCTGACTGTCAAAATCGGCGCAAGCGTATTTTTACTCATTTAGAAGCTGTAATTTATACCAATATCAAGTCATTTGATATCTTGTCTAATATATTCACTGGAATAACCCGCTCCAAAGCTCACATCGCTCAGTATATCTAATTACTAATTAGTGGTTAGTAGGGGCGCAAGGCTTTACGCCCCTACTAACCACTTACCACTTTTATAGTTCTGAGGGCGTATTTGGGGCGACAGTTTCCCCAGTACCTATATTTAAGACCAGATCTTGGTCTGTGATTAAATCTGAGAGTTCCTTAACTTGCAAATTCATATCCTCACACGCTTTTTGTAATTCTTGTGCGAATCGGTTAAGGTCATCTCCATAGCCACACTGGTAAGCAGCAGTTTCAATTCCCTGCTTGGCATTCGCTCTTGCACAATCGACTAGTTCAGTGCCTTTTAATGGTGTAGGGGATGCCATACTCTTAGTTGTTTGTTACTTATTGCCTCTTGTTTAGGTTATCAATTACTTGCTAGAGACTCATCCTTCAAACGGTGGACTATGTCTCTTTCTAGCGAATGGAATTCGCTGCCATACAGGCAAAACCCGCCTGCGCGGGTTCAAAATTCCTAACTTTCTGTTAGTCCGCGTCGGCGGATGAGCGTTTGTGTAGTTGCGAATTTTACTCGCCCACGTTTTTTAAAACATCTTCTAAGCACTAATTGTTGGTTTATACAATAGGTTGCGAGTGGCTACCATGCTTGATACTAAAAGATCCATATCTTCTTGGGTATGGAGGGCATTCACAGTAATGCGAATCCGGGGTTTAGCAACAAACCAAATGGGAGACACCCAAACACCATGGTTTGTCATAATTTGTCTACCAAAAATCTTGGGATCGATATCTGGTGGTAAAACAACTGGAACAACATTAGTTTCGCCAATTGCCATAAAGCCTTGCTCGAGCAAGCGCGATCGCAAGTAGCGAGTATTCTCCTGAAGTTTTTTCACTCGTTCTGGAAATTGCCGTACTTGGCGGATACTCTCTAAAGCCGCTGCTGCGAGTGGTGGCGATAAAGAAATTGTCCCAATAGAGGTTGGGGAGACATTTAACAGTGGTTTTAACTCTGAAATATGAGTGCTGATTGCAGCGCCTGCTGAGGCAGCAAATTTCGAGAACGTTGTCATAATTAAAGGTATAACTCCACGCTCAATTGCGTAAGACGGTAAAATACCAAAGTGTTCGTATATTCCTCTTCCTGTAGAACCAAGAGCACCACTTGCATGGGCTTCATCCATCAGGAGGACGCTACCTTCATACTTACGCATGACTTCGATCATTTCTGGCAGGGGAGCAATATCGCCATCCATGGAAAAGACCGCATCAGAAACCACTACAATGCGATCGTTGGGGCGGACGTGGCGATACATTTTACGAGCCAAGTCTTCTACATCACAGTGGCGATAAGCTTTGACTCGGACGCGTGGGCTGTGACCAAACACCTTACCTGAACGAGTTCCAGCATTGACGATTGCTGAGACAATACAGCCATGATTGAGGACGTCTGTAAAAATAACAGTCTCTCTGGTATTCTGGAATCCCGGTACTGGGATTGCCAAGTGACAGAAGGCATCCATAAAAGCTTGCATTGCCATCCAAGCATTTAAAAACAGTTGCGTATGAGGCAAATGTTTAAAAGCTGAAATTTCGTCCTCTAGCTGTTGATGTAAATCGATACGACCGCTTAAAACTGAGCAAGAACTGTTAGATGTACCGTACTTAAGAATAGAATCAATAGCCGCTTGCTTGACTGCTTCTTCTTGAACTAGCCCTAAGATGTCGTTACTACAGAAGCTGAGAACAGTCCGATGTTCACCAGTTGCCACTTCTGTAATCTCTACCAAATTCCCCTGCTTTTGATGACAAATAAACTCGTCTGGTTCGAGTCCACTCTCGTACCAACGCTGGACATACTCTTTGACAATTTGCACTCTTCTACTCCTCTCACCAAACATCGTTTGTCTCGCAAGACAGGTGCCTTTTATCTATGAAAAGAAAGAGGCAACGATCGCTGTCTTCTACCGTATTCCTGATTTGTTGGCGTTATCGCCCCCCCAAATTTTGGGGTTAAGTGTGCCTTGGGTTGTGATTTAATACATTTTTACATGAATTTTTGATATTACTGGATTATCAGCTATTTTCCTCTATGGACATGACTTAAGTTATAGACATGACTTAGGTATAGTGTTTACCTGCTGTTCAATGACCACCAGAATAGCGTAGTTGGTTCCCATATTTTTGTGCTTGTGTTGTTTATTGCTGCTAGAATACATAACTGTGTAATTCCTCTGTGTGAACCTATTCGTCTCAGTAACCGTCTAATTTAGCAGTACGGTATATTTTTATTCTGTGAACTTATTCACCTCAATATTCTGTTTAAATTTCAGAGTTATCAAAAATATCTCACATTTTATCGATGTTACGCGATCGCAAGCTGTTAGTGTTGCTTTTAGCAGGTTCTTTGACAACAATGGCGGGGGGGATTGTTGCCCCTGTGTTGCCAGAAATGGCGCAACAACTCAACCTCAATCCGGGGTTAGCAGCTCACTTAGTCAGCATCCACTGCTTGACAAATGCTGTGTTTAGTCCTTTATTGGGTATCTTGGCAGATCGAGTCGGTCGCTTGCGTGTTTTGATAGCTTCATTGCTCCTCTATGCTCTGTCTGGTACGGCGGGGGGTTTTATGCGATCGATAGAGCTATTGTTAGTGACACGAAGTTTGCTTGGCATTGCAAGTGGTGGAATTGCTGCGGCGAGTCTGGGCTTATTAGCTGGTATGTATGAAGGTCAGGCGCGAAGTCAAGCCCTGGGTCAAGCAACGAGTACTCTAACAATCGCTGGTATTTTCTTTCCTCTATTAGGTGGTTGGGTAGGCTCATCTAACTGGCACTTTACCTTTTATTTATATGGTTTGGGATTGCCACTGGCAATTTTTGTCGCCTTAACTTTAAGGACAAAGCAGTCGGTACATAAAAAAGCAAATGTAGTTTCAACTCGCGATAAACTCCGCCAAGTTTTTAGCAATCAATCTGTACTGTGGTTGTTACTAACCCTTGGGTTGGCTTCCATTGTGATGTATTCTGTAGTTATTTACACACCTCTTTACCTGAAACAAACCATAGGAGTTGGAGCAGTCCTCAATGGAGTTGTTTTAGCATCACGGGCAGTTGGGGCTGCAGCCATCTCAGCATTTGGTGCTCGACAACTCGCCAAAAATATCGGTACAGAACGTTCCATCGCAGTCGGATTTGGATTAATGGCGCTGACACTGGCAACAATTCCCTTACTCCGAGAACTCAGCTTAATTCTGATAACAGCGGTGCTTTTTGGTGTTGGTTTTGGTATCGTCATGCCCAATATCTACAGCATTCTGGCAAATCTGGCTCCTGTAGAACTGCGAGCGAGCGTACTCGCCGCCGGAACAGGCGCAGGCTTCCTGGGTCAGTTCCTTTGTCCCATCCTGCTTGGACAGGCGCTTAATTATGGTGGAATTGAAGCAATATTTTATACTTCGGCAAGTTTATCTCTCGCATCTGCAGTGCTGCTGATATTTTTTTCTACAAATGGTAAATTGGCAAAAAAACAGGGATTAGGGAGTAGGGAGTAGGGAGTAGGGAGTAGGGATTTTCCTTGTTATACCATTTCATACTAAAGTTCGTCCTTGCTCGTACACTCCGAGAGGGCGGGCCTTGACGCCCACCCCACTCCCCACTCCCCACCCCCTACTCTTCAGGTAACCTAACCTCCTGTTCTATTGTTAACCCTCCCAAAAAACTGCGATCTTCGCTGATGTGAGGAAATTTCAGTTGAGAATCGGGAATTCCTTTTTGCAACTGGCGTTTCCGAACAATAGCAAAGCTTCCCGCTCCTAAAATCCGCAGTCTTGGAGGAGGTACCTGATTCTTGCGTTTGGAACCGTAATAGACGTTAATCTCTTTGAGCCTGCGGTCAAAGCTAGTAAGGAAAGCTTGGGGATCGCTCAATTTTACACTGGGAGCAAGTTCAATGTTTACCAGGTAGTGAGCGGGAAACTCATTCTCTGACAAAGTGATACAAAAATCCTCAAGGGGTAAGCCAAATTCTTGCTGCAAAACTTGCATCACTTGAGTGGCATGAAATTCAGTTGTTTTTTCTGTGGTAGAAGAAAGTATTCCGCCACGACGGTAACGAAAGACGATCAGGGGGGCTTGCTCGTAAAATCCTAAAACTTCAACAACATCACCAATATCGTAACGGTAGAAGCCACTGTAGTTAGTCATCAGGATGCGGTAGAGTTTTCCTGGTTGAACTTCTGTAGCGAGTAGGGTTTTCGGATGTTCTTCCTCCCATTGGTCTTCTGGAATAAATTCAAAAAAGCCAGTTTCTATAGCAAGGATGCTGCCATCGTTGTTGAAGTCATTATAAATACTCAGTGTGCCTTCTGCTGTGGCAAACACTGCACCAAATACGGGAGTGTCTCCCAAGTAGTGAGGAAATCTTTCAAAGTAAAAATCTGAAGTTCCTCCTCTTGCAGTGGCAATGTAAGACAGATTGGACCAAGCTAATTTTGGGGTAAGGCGTCCTTCTGAGTGTAAAATTTCTCGCAGTTGTGCGGCGCGATTCGGATTGGCTGACCATCTCCGTTCTAATTGGAACCGCAATTCGGGTTCGAGTTTCAACCAATCGGCTATTGTCCCTTTGTCTATATCTCGGATTAAATCTTCTGCGTATCGCTCAAGGTAGTTGCAAGTTCTGAGGATCAGCATGGGAAAGTTAGCGATCGCTCCTCGCATGGAGGGATCATTCAGGGAAAATAAAAAGCACAAATAGTGCCGTGTTATGCTATCCTCTGCCTTTAAGGTTTCATAGGGATGAGCAAAGAGTTGTTCGTAGAGGAATTTTCCCATACGCAAAACTCCCGCACTTCCCGGTCCGTAATCAATACCCCCACTGGTACGCCCTGTTATTTGCGCTGTGTTGGTGACTAGCAGTTTGCCAAAATTTTTTTGCCGCGATCGCAGTGCTTCATTCAAAAAACCGATGCAAGTCAGGTTAGCCCATCCCAAAGAGTTCTGAAATCGTTTAGTAACGGGAATTAATTTCTGGTTTCCTGTAGATCCACTAGTCGTATTTAGATAGACAACCGGGTCTGGTGTAAGGAGGTTTTTTTCGCCTTTGGCAATACGCTCAACGTAAGCTTCGTAACCACTGTAAGGTAAAATTGGAACCTGTTGTCGAAACTGGTCAATGGTTTTGATATCTCTTAACCCATATTTACGACCTAATTCAGTATCTTTGTGGGTTTGCAACAGCTTGCGTAAAAACTGTTCCTGTACGGCATCAGTTTGACGGATGTTCTTAACAAAATTTTCTTTAGCACGTTCAGCGACAAATGTCAAAATTGGTAGCAAGAAGTTTGTCATGAAACTATCTGACTAGGTTACTGATTAAGGCAAAAAAACTTAATTTTGTAAAAATTAAGTTTCTTCTTAGAGGTTTTGGGCATAAAATTTATACTTGAGCCGCAGCAACAGTTGGCGAATTTACCTTCAATCGCTTAAACATAGCCTCCCTCGCCTGCATAGCCAAGGTATCATCTAGAGGTGACAGTGTAATAGGCCGTTGATACTTCAACCGCAAAGCAGTTTGAATCAACCAATCAGCCACAAAAGGATTTTTTGGTAACAGAGGACCGTGAGAATAAGTTGCGATCGCATTCTGATAAAATGCCCCTTCTGTTCCATCTTCACCATTATTACCCAATCCATAAACGACACGCCCGAGTGCTTCCACCTTTCCGAGCTTGGTACGTCCACCGTGATTTTCAAACCCAATCAAATATGGCTTGCTACCTGTCATCTCCTCCAAGTCTCGTGCTAAACGAGTTGCACTGACTTTTATAACCAAATTACCGATACAACGCCGGACATTTTCTCCTGGATGCACGGACACCATATCTAATATGCCCAAACCTTCAATCCGCTGTCCAAATCCAGGTTCATAGTAATGTCCCAATAACTGAGGTGAACCACAAGTAAATACTCCTGGAGTCCCATTTTCTATCTTCTCCCGCATAGCTTCTGCTTTCGCACCTTGTAAATCGCGCATGACAATTTCTTGTTGACGATCCTGTGCGCCACCACCCACAATGACATCAACCGAACGTATATCATCTGCAGTAGAACTTTGATCTAGAGGCAATACGCGGACACTATATCCCCGCCACTGACTACGATGTTCTATACAAATAACATTACCGCGATCGCCATAAGTACTCATCAGTTTTGGATACAGCCAACCAATTGTTAATTCATATTGTTGATGATTCATAAAATTCCTTAAATAAGTCACTGGTCACTGGTCACTGGTCACTGGTCACTGGTCACTGGTCACTGGTCACTGGTTTATAATATCTTCCTACCAATGAGAACTTCTCGCACTTCTAGCATGGCGGAATAGGTAGGGAGAATGTGTAATGTTTCATTATCTGGAGTGTTTTCCAGTGCTGTTGCGATCGCTTGCCGCAAATCTTCTTCTACAATGAGTTTAAAATGACTTTCCGGTGTCTTTTCGCTATAGCGGAGGCGTAATGCCATGTCGTAAACGCGATCGCCACTGACAACTAAAGTCCCTCCTCTTTCTACTAATTTTTCTGTATCAACATCCCAAATCCAAGATACATCTGTACCATCGGGTATTCGGTCATTTAATACAAACAATGTGGTTTTGTCACTGCTTTGAGTCACAACCCGAATTGTTTCATTTGTTCCTACAGGATTTTTTGATAGTAAAATTCGGACTCGCTTACCGTTTATTTCTAACTCTTCAGCACGACCAAAAGCCGCTTGAAAGTTACTAATTGTCTCTCGAATAGTTGCTTCATCTACCCCCAATTCAATCGCAGCAGTAGCAGCAGCTAATGTGTTGTATTTGTTGTACAAACCAACGAGAATTTGCGACCAATCATTGCTATTAAGTTCCGGTTGACTTCTCTGAAATCCACAGTTGGGACAGTGGAAATCTCCCAAGTGAGACAAATAAACTCCTTTGTAGTCGAGGGAATGTCCGCAGCTAGGACAAAAGATAGAATCGACAGCGTGAGGAATCTCTTCTAGATAATTCTCCGGTTCATTCAAGCCAAAGAATAAAACCTTTTGGGGTAATTGCTGACCGAGAAGCGATAGTGTGGGATCGTCAGCGTTGGGAATAACGACTGTTTCTAGTGGTAAGGTAGAAATCACTTTTGTCCAGCGCTTGCTAATGACATCGACTTCTCCATATCTATCCAATTGGTCCCGAAATAGGTTTAAGCAAAGAACAATCCGAGGCTGAATCGGTGCTAAAACCTTCGGTATGATATTCTCGTCTACTTCTAGTATTGCGTAATCAACATCTAGTGAACCTACTATGTTGGTAATTTCCAACATGGCAGTTATCAAACCATTTTCTAAGTTAGCACCTGTGGAGTTGTGAGCAACCCGATACCCCTTGCGTTCCAGTATTGTGCGTAGAAGCAGCGATGTCGTGGTTTTGCCATTTGTCCCGCCAATGAGAATCACTCCATTTTTCACTTGCTTGCTCAATAATTGCAAGAGGCGCGGTTCGATGCGACGGGCGATGGAACCCGGTAAAACACTTGCTGCACCCAGGCGTAGCGATCGCACCATAAAAGTTACACTTTTTGCTACTGAGACAGCCAAACCCAGTCGCAATCTATCTATAAGTTGAATTTTGTTGCCCACATCAGTACCCTAATTTGTTAACGTTAATAACTTATAACCTATGGAAGGGGAGTGGGGAGTAGGGAGTAGGGAGTAGGGAGGGGTAGGGACAAGGGGGATAAGGAAGAATAACTTTTGCCCAATGCCCAACACCCAATCCCCAAAAGAAGTTATTGTGAACTACCAACACTTCTGCAAGCCGTAAGTCTTGGCTTCGAGCTTCATAGGCCGCTGCCCCTTCTCCTTACGGATATTCGGTCTTACGCAGACTCCACTCGCGGTACCGGGGAACCCTCCGGCAGTGACTCCAGCAAGCTGGGCGTTATATTTATGATAGCATAGTGGGTGGTTATTGGCTATCCATTATTATGAAAGAATCGAGATTAAGTTTGAGAATATCAACCCGTAGATTGAATAAGTTGCGATTATATGCAGCAAGCAAAGAGAAAACAATCACACAAATAGTTGAGGATTGGATTGATCGTCTCCCCAACACAGAGATAGGAAGTCAAGGTACTGTCCCCACTCCCTCTTTTCTCGACGAGAAAAATTGGTCGGGGGACGTACCTTGACTTCCCCAAAATTCATCCCACGCCTCACTTCGTGTAGGACGTGGGGCTTCTTTTGGTTTAAGCTAAAACTTGGTAGCAGTCCCGATGAAATTTCATCACCAATCATGAAACTTTTCCTCCCTACTCCCTACTCCCTATTCCCAACTCCCTTTTTCCAGTCAGGTGTCATTATAATTCCACCCCAGTTTGCGACATTCAGCACAAACTCAGGAAAAACAAACATTAACAGGTTCTTTTAGATGAATGGCATCAAGTGGCAATTTTTACACAATCTCATTCCAGACTGGCAACGGGTTTTGTCAGTATTAATCCTGCTTTCCTGCTTGTTATTTATTGATACGCAGTCAGCATTTGCAGGTCTAAAAGATGACAGATACGATGGCAACATTTTTGTGGTTTATGCTGGTAACGGCTCATTAGTTCCCCCTAAAGAAACACTCTCCCAAGCTTTATCAGAGCAAAAACCTGCCCTGCTATTCTTTTACGTAGATGACAGCAGTGATTGCAAGGAATATGCCCTTGTTGTTTCAAGAGTACAGGAATTTTATGGTCGGGTAACAGAAATTATCCCTGTCAATGTAGACACCTTACCAGTTAAAGAAACTTATAGCCCTACAGAGGCTGGTTATTACTATTCTGGAGCTGTTCCCCAAGTCGTTGTCTTCGATCGCGCCGGTCAAGTCGTTCTCAATAAAAAGGGTCAAATCCCCTATGAAGACATAGACGACCAATTTAGAATTGTGTTTGATTTATTACCTCGTTCTAAATCAGTGCAGTTAAAGAGACGCTCCTTTAACGAGTTGAACAGCGAGCTAACCACTCAGTAAAATTTGGGGCAGGCAAAATTGTCTGCCCTAAATTTTAGTAATATTAAATACATCTAAAAATAGATATTTAGAGATAATATATTAAGAGAATGCTGAATGATGAAACCTTCAATTCATAATTCATAATTCATAATTTATATGTCAAAGGTTTACACCACAGAAGAACTGATCCAAATTGTGCGTTCCGAACGCCAAGCGTGTCTAGAAGGAAAGCGTCTAAAGTTAGCAGTCCCTGTCTCCGGCAATCCTGTCATAGATCAATTTATCCAAACCGACGGATTGCAAAAGTTTACTGCTTATCAAGATTTCAAAGCCGCTATCCACGAATACCAAAGAGAACATCAAGTTTCGGGAATTGTATGGCGTGAGATAACTGTTAGAGAAAAAACCTTATGCTATCCAGAAGTAGATGCACAGCTCATAGCTTTATCCAATGATATAGAAATCCTAAAAGCTGCAAAGAATTCCGTATTAGAGTTCTGGAGAAATGTCTCTTTGGGCTTAGATTTGTACTTAAGCATTAATAATAATAAAGAACACCGACAAATAACGATATCTGATGTAGATAGAATGACTCAAAGAACAGAATGGGCAAGTATATGGAAGTGGGAAAATTCTAACTTTTTGGAAATAATTTTACAGTTAGGATGGGGTAAGCCAGAAGAAGCTTCTTACAAGCGAGGATTTCCTGCTTCAGGGAGCGAGTACATTCATGCAGTCAATCCGGGAAATCTCCCTATTGGTTAATTTATACAGATGTCAAGGTAGGTTATACTGATACAATCTGTCATTTAAGAGCAAAAACTGTACTTATTGCTTGTTTTTCAAAAATGTACTCTATTTGTAACAGAGATTTCAACTGTACAGAATAGAAGCATGAAAGTACGTGAAGTTATCAAGCGACTCGAAGCTGATGGATGGTATCATGACAGAACTAAGGGCAGTCATCGGCAATTTAAACATCCCGATAAACCTGGTACCGTTACAGTATCCGGTAAGTTGAATGTTGACGTACCAATTGGTACGCTAAAAAATATATGGAGACAAGCTCAATTGGATGAACGCTGATGCATTATTTAGTTGTAATCGAAAAGGGAGAAACTAGCTACGGTGCCTATATCCCTGACTTACCAGGCTGTGTAGCTGTAGGTGAAACCATAGATGAAGTTAAAGCACTAATTGCCGAGGCTATCGAATTTCATATAGAAGGTATGCTTGAAGGTGGGGAAACCATACCTAACCCTATAAGCATTGCTCATGAAGTTGAGGTTTTGGTCAAGACTGCATAACTACGTGCAATTAATGATAAGGATTTACAAATCCAGCCTCTTTAACTTTATTCAGCTTATAAAGTCCGTTCCACTTGCAACTGAGGCATTGAAACCAAATTTTGCTCTTTGACTCGGACTCAATAAACGATAATTGTCCAATCTATAATTGCAAAGTCGGGTACTTGCTCAAAGTTTGCAAAAAATAGTAACTAAAAACTGGTAGCGCCACAATAAATAAAATTTTTGTGTCAAGAGTATCACCAAAGCGAAGCGTGATGCTCTCACCCTTGGATGCTCAAACAGAATTGATAATGGGAGCATATCAACTTTGTAAATCTGTTGTTTGCTCAAAAAATTTACACTCATACTGTGCCTTGACAGAATAGACCGAATGCTCAATGGTGCTTTTTCGCCAGTATGAAAGGCAAGGTTGCTGGGTTGAGGTGGTGAAAGGGTTCGCCAAAAACTACGTCTACCTTAACGATCCAGCAACAGGACGCCGGACAGTTTCTTACAGAAGAGTTTGATCGTGCTTACACTAGTGTCGCCTTCTTGATGCAACCAAAACCGAAATTTCAAACTAGACCCCCACTGGCAAATTGTCCAAAACGAGGTAATGAAAATTTCTTCCCCCTACTCCCCACTCCCTATTTTCAAGCTAGACCCCCACGGGCAATTGCCCACAACGAGGTAATGAAAAATTTCTTACCCCCTACTCCCCACTCTCTACTCCCTACTCCCTATTTTCTAGACAGATGTTAAAGTCAAATATTATGCGGAGGTTGTAACTATGACCCAAGCCCAAACACAAGCACAAACCGACCCCAAATTATACACTTTTGATGAATTTATTGAATGGTATCCAGAAAACTCGGAAGTTCGGTATGAATTATATGATGGAGTAATTGTCGAGATGCCTAAGCCTAGGGGGAAGCATTCAAATTTAACGGGTTCTCTCGGTGGACGGTTACTTACAACCATTGATAAAATGGGTAAAACCGACATTTGGACAATACCCAGAGAATCGATTGTAAAACCGTACCGTGACAAATCAGGGTACGAACCGGACATCATTGTTTTGAATCAAGAAACTATTGGTACTGAGACACGCTGGGAAAGTGAGTCAGTTATTCAAAACGCGACTTCGGTCAAATTGATAGTAGAAGTTGTTAGTACCAATTGGCAAGACGACTACTACGACAAACGTCGTGATTATGAAGCTATGAGCATTCCCGAATACTGGATTGTAGATTATGCCGCCTTGGGAGGGCGTGAATTTATCGGCTATCCAAAACAACGCACCATCTTTGTATACGAACTAATTGACGGGGAATATGTAAAAACAACATTTAGAGACAGTGATGCGATCATCTCCCCTACTTTCCCACAATTTAACCTCACCGCGCAACAGATTTTTAACTTGGCTTTGTAATTAGATGAACACACTCGATTTCGCAACAATGACCCGCCCCGAGTTTCGTCAATATCTTCTTGAGCACAGGGAGGATGAAGAGACAACCCCTAAGAGTTGCAGTTAATGTTACATATAAAATCTACTGAAAAAGGAGAGTTTTTGTAACACAACCTCTATCCAATGTCGTAGTTAATGTTACTGAAAATATCTGCTTCTCAGTAGATGCTGGCTGTTGAATGATGCGCTACTTAGCTAAAAAAACTCGTCGCGCTTAGTGGCACCTATTGCTTTTTAGCACAATAGCTTTTCAGTACCGTAATCCGACTGTTCGAGATAGGGGTTCATTCGGTGGAAATGGGTTCGGCATATCTTAACGCGACAGATCAAGTGTAATCTATTAGCCCGTATTGTTTTCATTTGAAGCATATTTTATGATAGCAACATTCTCACGAAACCACAAAAAGGAGTAAGTACAGGCGCAAGCGCTTTTGGTATAGTAAACATAAAGATATTATTTTTTTGGTAATGAGCAATGTCCTATAGTGATTTTAAAGACTTAGATAGCCTAAAATCTTTAGGAATTACAACGATTGAATCAGTGCAAAATTTAATAGCTTCCGAACCGATTGAACCGAGCTTATTTCTTATTGAAGCATTGAAAAGATTCGTACCTCTAGCAACTGCTATCAATACAGAAAAAGCACGATCAGAATATATAATTGCTCCAATTGTCAGTGAAATTGCGTTCATTAATTCTCAGGTAAGTTTATTTTCGGGACGTAATTTTAATGTAGACGCAAGCAGAGGATTAACAGGATTTTGTGATTTTATTCTCACTCACAATCCAAATAAGCTGGTGATTAAAGCACCAGTAGTAGTTATTGTAGAAGCAAAAAATGAGAATATTAACGATGGACTTGCACAGTGTATCGCGTCCATGTATGCAGCACAAATAATCAATCAAAAAAATCTCGAAGAAAATATTAAAGCTGTTTATGGTAGTGTAACAACTGGACAAGTATGGAGATTTCTTTCAATTGATAAAAATCAGCAAGTAAAAGTTGACCTTAATGAACGTTATTTAACACCTTTAAATGAGCTTTTGGGAATTCTTGTCGCCATCACATCAATTCCTAACGAGAGTGCGTAACATCCAATTGTTGAATTTTAAAATTACACGGTCTATCTCTGTTAGATAAAATACCTGGCGTTGCTGAATTACGATATCCAGCCGTGGAAATATCACCAGCTGCATGAAGTTTTTGGTAGAACGGCATTAGCGATCGCCTACTAGCATACAAAGTAGCAGACTAATAGTGTACAAAGTCGCGGCACCATTTCGAGTTTTAGCGGTAATTGCAAGCGTTATTTGCTGTCACCCAGACGATAATTTTGTCACCCAGACAAATTATCGTCTGGGTGACATGTGCGCCTATGATTGGCATTGAGTGCGTTAAATAGCTGGTTTTGAAGCAACCTATTTAATTCAACATCTTGGAGATTAAGTTTCTAGTTATCAATTTCCGTTATCTCTGGTATTTCTGTTGTCTCAGGATTTTCTGGTTTTCCATTTTTACGGATATGATTTGAACCGCAACGTGGACACTTCATGAAGATTCACAGAAGACGGCGAGGAAGCAGATTTTACTATATTCTAATTAAAGTTTTGTTATACGTTTACCAAATTTGACGGAACAAAAATTACAGTATAAAACATTAAGGGCGGCAAGACCCCCGACTTCTTTAAGAAGTCGGGTATCTGAGGGAGCTGAGTAACCTAACTCCTCAAAATCAATGAGCTTGCAATTGACACAATATCAATCCAAACCACTTATTTTTGTCAGTCCACACCTTTTGCAGTACTAAACCTTTTGCTTTCAATTCTTGCTGAATAGCATTGAGGTCAAATTTGCGAGAAATTTCCGTGAGAATAGTTTCGTCTTGGTCAACAGAAACTGTGAGGTTTAAAGCTTGCAATTGGATGGTTTGCGATCGCAAACTGCGTAAATGCATTTCTATCTGACTCTTAGTTTCATTGTAAAAAGCCCAATGTTCAAATTGTGTTGTGTCAAAATTTCCTTCATACAGCCGATTGAGATGTTCTAGCATATTTAGGTTAAATGCTGCGGTGACTCCTTGGCGATCGTCATAAGCAGCTTCTAACAAATGTTTGGCCTTTTGTAAATCTACACCAAGTAGGAAATATTCTCCTACTTGTAAAGCATCTATGATTTGAGAAAAGAATTCCTCGCATTCTTGAGGATTTAAATTACCCAACGTGCTACCAATAAAACAAACCATTCTGGTTGGTAATTTGGTAGGTTCAAGCTGTACCAACGCCAATTCATAGGTTCCCGCTAGTGCTTGAACCTTCAGTGTGGGGTACTCTGCTAAAAGTTGTAGAGCAGTGCTTTCTAACATTCCAGCGCTAACATCAATTGGAAGGTAGTGTAAAGGATAACCAGCCTGATTATAGGCATCAAGTAGAATACGGGTTTTGGTAGAACTGCCACTGCCAAGTTCCACCAATTCACACGAACCAGTTATCTGAGCAATTTCACCAGCACACTCTTGTAAAATTGCTGTTTCTGTTCGCGTTACATAATATTCTGGTAATTCACAAATTTGCTCAAATAGCTCAGAACCACGGTCATCATAGAAGTAACGAGGGGGTAAGGACTTAGTTGTTTGAGTTAATCCCTTAACGACATCACTTCCTGCACTAGAAGAAACAACCATAGTTGGTTCCTGCAAACGCTGTATTTGCAAGCGTTCTTCATGAGTGTTTTGGGAAGTCTCTTTGCTACCGACAGCCTGAGATCTAGACATTCATCCTCCGTTGACTTGGCGGTTGGGACTCTCAACTTGAATTCGTGTTAAGAGTAGATCTTAACAAAAATTTAAGCAGAAAGCTAACCCTTTCTATTTGATGTTAGAATAACGAAATTGCCTAGCGCTTGAACACAAGGGCAGATCTTTCAGCAAAAATCCTTACTATATCCGTGTGATTCCTTAGAAGCTGTTGCAACCCTACTTCCCACTCCCCATTGCCCCTTATCCCCAGAGGGGGCCCCGAGTTCCCCACTCCCCACTCCCTACTAAAAGTGCTGCCATGATTGCGCTCAACCAAGCTAATCCGGCACAAATTATCATTACCAATCGAAAAGTGTCAACAAAAGCAAGTTTGACTGCTGTTGCTACAGCATCCACATTTTCCGGTGCAATCCCAACAATCGGTGATATCTGACCGAGTTGTCTGGCTTGGGATTGTAGCAGAAGACGTGCAGCATTGGACAGGTGAATACAGGTTGTATGCTCTTGTAACGAAAGCGAATAGGTAGACAGCGCCAGCGAACCAACAATTGCGATCGCCAGAACTCCAGCCGTCCGAGAGACAGCATTGTTAATTCCCGATGCAGTTCCTGCATATTCTGTACCAACTGAACCCATCACAGCAGTCGTCAATGGTGCAACTGTAATTGCCATCCCCAGCCCAAAGACTACAATGCCCGGAAAGAATGTTGTCCAATATTCGGAAGCACCACGTGTCAAACCTACGAAAGCCATCAACAGAAACCCAAGCCCAACGAGAAAAGGACCAACAATTAGTGGTATGCGGGGACCGCAACGATCTGCCCACTGACCCGCCCAAGGAGACAACCCGCTCAGTAGCAATGCAAACTGCGTATCTGCCAATCCAGCGATTGACTGGCTGTAACCCTGTGCTTGCACATAGTTACCTTCAAAGGACGCATTCGTTTTAACCTACCACGCCAATGGTTTGGTGGTAAACAACAACAATGGAACTTGAAGTTAGAAGCTACTGAAGTAAATATGGCACTTGCCAGTAGAGTAGCACGCAGGTTAGAGATGGACTTTCAGGACGGTAAGTTAACGGTCGCACTACCAGATGGTTCTACTGCATTCAATAAAGAGCATTACAACAAAGTGCTTGCTGAGTACAACATTGAAGGTAATCTCAGAACGGACTTAAAGTTAATCACTGGTGGTTTACCTAGTGATGAGATACCACCTAAGCCTCAAATGTCATTGCTTGATGTATGGGATATGTACTGTGAGCACAAGTTTAAAAACGGGAAATTAGCTAAAACAACCTATGGGCAATACAAAAGTCAGTACCGAAACTATTTAATTTCAGCCATGGAAGCTAATGGCGGTGAAGATGCTATCAAAATCAAAAACTGGTTGCTTGAAAATAGGAATAGAGAAATAGTATGCAAGATTCTATCTGGTTTAGAACAAGCTTACAAAGTAGCATTGCGACAAAAATTAGTTAGCTTTAATCCTTATGAAGGGATAATGGAAGATGTTAGCAGAATAAAAAGAGAGACAGAAATTGATGTTACTAAAGAATCGGATGAAGACTTACTAAACAAGTCAAAAGCTTACACATGGGATGAAGCGCAAGTGATAATGGAATACTTGAAAGATTCGCCTAGTTATGGACACTGGTATCATTTTGTAGCATTTAAATTTCTCACGGGATGCAGAACAGGTGAAGCCATAGGGCTATGTTGGATGGATGTTAAATGGGATGGACAATGTGTTGTAATTTCTAAAACATGGACTCGATTAAAATTCTATAAACCAACTAAAACAGAAAAAGAGAAAAGAGTATTTCCTATGCCAGTAGACGGTGAACTATGGAATTTACTTAAGTCATTACCACAGGGTAATCCTAGTGAACCTGTGTTTAAAAGTAAAAATGAGAAAATGATTCATATTGATATATTTGGTACAGCATGGAGAGGTCGTGAAAGCAAAAGAAATAAAGGAATAATCCCAACGCTCATAGAGCAAGGTAAGCTGAGTAAATATCTACCACCATATAACACACGTCATACTTTTGTTACTCATCAAATATTTGATTTAGGTCGTGATGAAAAAATAGTAAGTGCATGGTGCGGACATAGTGAAGCAGTGAGCAGTAAACACTATCAGGACATAGCTGATAGGGCATCACAAATCAATCCTGAGTTACCAGTTAACAATCAACAGGTACAACAAGTGAGTAATGAGATGGATGAAATGAGAAACATCATTAAGTCATTGCAAGAACAGTTAAAAACACAGTCTGAAGTAATAGCAAGCTTGCAAGAACAGTTAAAAAATAAGTAGCACACTGATAGCACACTAGTGGCACACTCACAAATCAAGTAATATGAAAGCTAGGCTGTTAACCTAGCTTTTTATATAACTAATATCCTGAAAGTTATCAGATAAATTTGTGCGATAACTTAGAGAAACTATTTGATTGTGAACTCTAGCTTCTCATATGGATAATGGTAGTTCCTAATCTTGTTTTCTAGTTCTAGCTTTTTACTTTCATCTATCTCTTGTGTCTCTACTCTCTTCACAATTTTTATTCGTTTATATGTTCTATCTAATTTACCTAATGCCAATTGCAAACACCTTTTTCCGCCCTAGTCGATCGCCAAGCGAACCGCCAACTAAGATGAGAGCAGCGAGCATGAGTAGGTAGGCATTAACAATCCACAGCAGTTCTACACCAGTGGCTCCAAAATTGCTCTGTAAAGCAGGGAGGGCGACGTTTAGCGCTGAAGCGTCGATAAAAGCCATGCTTGAGGCAAGAATCGTTGATAATAGCACCCAATGCCCGACTTTATGTTGCACAGAACTTGGTGCATTTTCCTGCTGAACCAGCGTTGCTTCGACCATGATTGCTTTTCTTTGCGTAGCGAAAATCACAGAAAATTTTAACTTATGGGATGTTTGAAGAGCAAAATCCCATAATTCTATATTATCGCCTTGTGCCCTCTGCCTCCTGCCCTCTGCCCTGGACGCTTCTTACAAACCACGAGCACAGCGAAATCCTGCAAGAATTTGGCGCATATGAGGATAATACCAGTTACGAAAACTACAGCGTAATGCCCAAGGGCGTGTTGCCCAACTGCCACCTTTTAAAACGCGATGCTGTTGATCAAAATAAACTTGCGAATATCCTATATACGGATAGCTTTGGAAACCAGGATAACTATCAAACCAAGTCGATGTCCATTCCCAAACATTACCTAGAGTATCGTACAAACCATATGCACTTTGCCCATCAGGAAAGGCATCTATAGGGGTTGTTCCTTTGTTGAAACTGTTGTGATTGCAAAGTTGTCGCATGGGTTCTTGATTTCCCCAAGGGTATAATAAACGACGATTAAACTGGGTATCCCAACTAGCTGCCTTTTCCCACTCTGCTTCAGTTGGTAATCGTTTCCCTACAAACAGTGAATAAGCTTCTGCTTCGTACCAACTGACACCACAAACTGGGTGATTTTCTTGATGGCGATCGCTATACCAGTAAAGTGGTTGTGTCACTTGCTCTGTTTGCAGCCATTCCCAACCCGCTTTTGACCACCATTGTGAATTTTGATACCCTCCTGCCTCCATAAATACCCGATACTGCCCGCAAGTCACGGGATAGCGGTCAATCCAATATGTATCTAGATAAACTCGATGTGCTGAACGTTCATTATCTAGCGCATCCACTGAGTTGTTTCCCATCTCAAACTCGCCTGCAGGAATCTCAATCATTTCAGGGGATTTTGGATTTTGGATTTTGGATTTTGGATTTTGGATTACTTCCTTGTCCTCCTTGTCTCCAATCCCCACTCCCCACTCACCATTCCCCACTCCCTTTTCTCTCTTCAGGATTTCCAACACAAAGGTAGCAATTTCGCTGTGTTGACTTTCGTGCTGCAGCATAAAACGCCAAAGACGGTCTTGCTTCTCTAAATTGGCAACTTCCAAATAATGCAGAACTTTGCCTCTAACAGTCTCTAAGTAATCGCGAGTTTCTTCTAAGCTGGGTAATTTGACTCGCTCTGTTTTTGGTAAGCCATCAGCTGCAAACAACTTTCGGTACTGTGGAAATAAGCAGGGAAAACCAGCCGTGCGTTCTAACAGCCAAAAGGACTCGGTGTAAGCAATATGCCCTAAATGCCACCCAACAGGGCTAAAGTCCGCATGAGCTTGCTGACAAAAGCTAACTTCATCAATATCTTCAAATAAGGTGAGGGTTTTAGAGCGACATTGATGGTATGCGTTATAAATTGTTTCTTTTAAATTAGATTTGCTCAATTCTGATATCACAATTTTCTCCGACGCTGAGGATGCTATTTTCTTCAAAAGGAATCCAGTTACCAGTAAATAGCGGTTCAGATGCAACAATCGTAGAGTTGGGAAAAGTTGGATCGTTACATAACCAGTAAAGGGAAGGTGCAGGTGATTGTGTGCCAAAGCGAGACGCAATTAGGCGTTTTCCATCACTGATGACGATATTGGCAAGGACATAGGTTTGATGGCTTTGGGCTAACTCTGTTAGCTTGAGCAATGTTGTGTGTAAAGCTTGCTCTAGACTTTTACCAGGATGAGTTAACCACTGGTTGAGCACTAAAGCAAAAATATGTTCTGAATCTGTAGCTCCACCAATCCATTTATAAATTTCATCACTTAACTGACTGCGTATGGGTCTGTAAAGCGTTTGCCGGAACTTGTCAATTCGACCATTGTGAATAAATAACAGATTCTGATACTGAAACGGCTGAGAGTTACTAAAATCTAATGCTTGACCGGGGGTAGCACTGCGAATATAAGCGATCGCGCATCCGGATTCTACGTAACGGCTGAGACTTGGTAGGTTAATATCATTCCAAATCGGTAGTGTATTTTTGTAGATGAATGGTTCGGTCTCTTGGCGAGAATGATACCAACCAACACCAAAGCCATCGGCATTCACCACACCAGAGAGCATTTCACGTGGTTTATAGCTTTGAACTATGAGTGAATGGTCGGGTTGATATAATAGGGGTTCTAGAGAAGTGGGGGAACCAAGATAAGCAAGTAATCGGCACATAAGAGGGGAATTTGTTCTCCATATTTTAGAAATTAAGTTGATTTACTGAGAATTTCCTGAATTTGCCATAAATTTACAGTGCGATAGTCCTTTGGGAATACTCTCTTAGCATGACAAAGTCTAAATTATGTTAAAGTTTAACATAATTTAACATTGTAGCAACGTCATCTTTAAATTTCACTAAATGGAGCGGAAAATGTTCAAAATGCTTATAAAAAACCCGGTTTGTGCAAAACCAGGTTTTCACTTGTGAATTTTATACAAGAGCGAAGACAGCGCAACTACAAACTAGTGATTGCGATGACTTATTGAGGTGAAATTAAGCAGCCTCTACCAAGACTGCTTCTTGTTCTTCTTGTACCGTTGTTTCCCCAACTCGATCGCCACTCGTTAAATCAAACTCATACCATTCATTGCGCCAGTTCAAGCGAAACTTGAGACGAGTCCAACCTTGGGGAAGATTGGGACAAGCAACAGGACCAAATTGAGTCATGCGAACGCCTCCAAACCCAAAGATAACTGCTTGCCAAACTCCACCCGCACTTGCAGCATGAATTCCTTCAGCTGCGTTACGGCGCACATCTTCTAAATCAACTAACGCTGCTCGCATAAAATGGGTATAAGCTTCTGTTGTTTGATTCAAGTCGCAAGCTAGAATGGCATGAATTGCAGGACCAAGGGAAGAACCGTAGCTGTGATCGGTACGGGGGCTGTAGTAGTTCCAGTTGGTTTGCAATATTTTTTGGTCGTAGCGGTCGCGCAATAAATACATGAGCATCAACACATCTGGCTGTTTGAGAATTTGCTTTTGACTTGTGGCTTCAATTCCCAAAAGACCCTGCATTGATTTTGACCGAGGTTCGTATTCAGCTAAATTGACATCTTCTAGTTGGAAGAAGCCCTCAAATTGTTCCATCAAACCAGTGTGTGGATCTTGGTTGACATAGAGTTTATTGGCAATCAACGCCCACTTTTCAAACCGTTCTGCTTCCAAATTAAGTTTGATTTTTAATTGTGCTGATTTGTCAGGATAAGCTTGACACAACCAATCCCACAGAGCTAAAGCCGATTGTAAATGCCACTGCACCATCAAATTGGTAAAGGCGTTATTATCTACGCGATCGTGATTTTCATCGGGTCCAATGACATCGCGGATATCATAACAATTGCCCTCTGGGTTCCACTCAACTCGACTTTCCCAAAACGTAGCTGTATCTAAAATTATTTCAGCACCGCGATCGCGCATCCATTCATCATCACCCGCGTGCAACCAGTAGTGCCAAACAGCATAAGCTACGTCAGTGCTGATATGCACTTCAATATCACCGCACCAAATACGGATGGACTCACCATTTGGACCGGGTACCCAACGAGGCGTGACTTCATCGCCAGTTGCAGCACTTTCCCAAGCATACATGGCTCCTGCATATCCAGCTTCTTTTGCCTTGCGTCTTGCTCCTTCAAGAGTGTGGTAGCGATATGTCAGCAAGTTCCGCGCCAGTGCAGGTTGAGTCAGAGTCATGAAGGGAAGGATAAAAATGTCTGTGTCCCAAAAAATATGTCCCCTGTAGGGAAAACCAGAAAGTGTTTTTGGAGGGATGCTGACGCGATCGTCATGACGGGGTGCAACAGCAAGTAACTGGAACAGATTGTAGCGAACGGCAATCTGAGCTTTGATATCACCTTCAATAACAATATCGCTGTCTTGCCACACTTTCTCCCAGGCTGCAATGTGAGCAGCTAGCAAAGTGCTGTAACTGGGTACTTCAGCCAATCTATTTAAGGCTGTAGCTATAGGAGTTTCTGTTTCCCGTGACGTAAAGACGGTGATAATTTTTTCTACTATCACCGTTTGTTGTGGCGAACAGTGGAAGGAGATGGAGGAGTGAGGAAGTGAGGGAGTGAGGGAGTGAGGGAGGGGGGAGGACAATTCTACCTTGTCTTCAAAATCCCCTGCTACTGAAAGCTTAGCGGCGATGCCAAGTTGCATTGCAGAATGGAGGGTTTGGCTGTGGAGCCAAATTATATTGTCTGCACTTCCTTGATTGAGGGTTTTCCAGTGTTTGACACCTTGGTTGTGGGGATTGGGGTCAAATTCAATTTCTACAGAAACTTCTCCCTCGAAGTCTTGTGAGGTGATTTGACATCTGATCGCTAAAACGTGTCGATCTGCAAGATTGGCAAACCTCTCAAAATGGAAGTCTATGGTGTGACCTTTTGGGGAACGCCACCGCACTTCACGATTAACTATACCCAAACGCATATCCAACCGACGCTCATAATATATAAGTTCACCAGTATCAAGTCGAAAGCGTTCTCCTTCTACGTTCACAACTAAAGTGAGCCAGTTGGGACAGTTCACAAGTTCTGTAGTCGCGATCGCAACGTCATCATAAATACCGTGAATGAGTGTTGCGCTTAATTCGTTAGGATATCCTTCTTCAAAAGTACCCCGCGTTCCCAAGTAACCATTACCTGTGGTGAAGACTGTTTCTTTGTGGTGCAGTTGAGCAGGGTTGAACTCAGTTTCAATAACATTCCAACCATTGGAGTCAATGAGCTGTTGATTGTTTTGGCTAGTTTGATTTGAGAGGTAAAGCATTACTTAATAAAACCTATAGTGCTATTGTTGGCAGACTGAAATAGAAGTTTTAGGGGTCAAATAGCAATTAATTACAGACAGTTTGCTTTATAAGACCGCTGTATAGTTACGGAGAGTGACACCCTCTGAAAAAGTATGGTTCCCACTTTTAGTACTTAATAGAAAGATATTATGAAGTTTTTCAATTGGAAATTTTAAAGGTAGAAACACAAATTCATTAGAAATACATATTCTTCATTATTTTTTAATAAATTGTTGTCAACTAATAGTGCTTTGCATGCACTGTCACAGAAAAGAGGGAGTAGGGAATGGGGAGTGGGGAGTTGGGAAGAGAACGATACTGATACTGCAAAGGATACGATAATTGAGGTGTTGGAACCCCAATTGAGATGTCAGAACCCCGGTTTCTTGAAGAAACCGGGGTTCTAATTTCCGCGTTAAAATGGGGGCAAAAATCTGGTTTCTGTGTAGTTTAGTATGCGTACAGACTAGCCGTGCTTAGTCTCTACAAAGAAATCCAGTCGCTTACCAACATTAAACAATGGGCTTTATAACATTTTTTCATTTGGAAGCACTTTTATTAACTATGAAGCCAAGAACTTTGACTTCACAATCAATGATTCATTTAAACTCCCCAGGCGGGATTCGAACCTGCGACCAATCGGTTAACAGC
Source organism: Scytonema hofmannii PCC 7110 (assembly GCF_000346485.2). Classification (NCBI taxonomy): domain Bacteria; kingdom Bacillati; phylum Cyanobacteriota; class Cyanophyceae; order Nostocales; family Scytonemataceae; genus Scytonema; species Scytonema hofmannii. Next base: position 10,881,275 of record NZ_KQ976354.1, on the reverse strand, counting down.
CGATCGCTCTACCACTGAGCTACTGAGGAACGTCAGTCAACAATTACTTATAGTAAAGTAGAAAGAAGGAAATGGCAAGTACTTTTGGAAAATTTTTGGGAAATTCTTTTGAACCTATGCGTCCCATGGCACTTATCGTCTAGATGACGCTTGTCTCTAAACTTTCACTTTGCCCCAAAAGGCCCAAACATATTTTGGATTGAAACAACCTCTATATTTGTTGATCTCAGGATTTAGCACGAGTTCTCAAGATTTTGTGAACCCCATTCGCAATTCGGCCAATCGTTGACGTGCTTTATCATCAATAGAGTTTGCTAAAAATCTTTTGTGAGATTGTTTTCGGGGTTGGTACTTCTGCCGCGCTCGACAAACGCTAGCTTCTACCTCATAACACAACTGCTGTGCTGACAGCCATTCTGCCCCGTATCCCATGATCATTAACTGCTGTGCTCTGTCTGATGTGGCAACAATCACACGAGATATAATAGATTGAGCCACTTGATGTCTTAAAGATGCACAGAGTTTTTCTATATATGTGTCTGCAGTTTGCCCAAAATCAGTATAATAAACCGATAGATGTTCGGTAATCGTTTCTCTGTTGCTGCAACCGTTTTGGTATTGAGCATCAAACACGATTTGGGTTTCGTAGCCTTGAAACGCAGTGTAACTGGTCAAAGCTTCTATGAGTTCCCAGCGTGCAGGTTCCAAGCCTGTTTTATCGCGGGTTTTCCTTAAACAAGGCCAAGCGCCTATTATGTTGTAGCCGTCTACTAATAAGACGGCTTGGGATGAGGAACGCAGCATGATTTTTATTCACAGTCTTCAAAAGTTAACCAAATTCATTCATAACTTTTATAGTACTTCAATCATGCCTTGTAACATTATGTTACAAATTCAAAAAAATGCAGCAGCCACTCCAAAGCGGCTCTGACAGGGTGTTACAAAGTATTAAGAGGGAATTGGGAATTGGGCATAGGGAATTGCCGATTGCCCTATGTTCAAGGATTTTCTTCGTGTAACTCCATTAAACGTTGTTTTAAGCGTTCGGGTTCACCTCGATCTACCAAAGAACCTTTTTCTAATAAAAAAGCACCGTCACAATAATTTAACTCTTCTAGACGATGGGTTACCCAAAGGGCTGTAATCCCACGACCTTTTACCAGACGGCGGACACCATCTACTAATTCCAATTGGCTATCTGGATCGAGTAAGGCAGTGGGTTCATCCAATAAAAGGACTTCACAGCGACGAGCTAAAGCACCTGCGATCGCAATTCGCTGTTTTTGTCCTCCACTCAAAGCATAAATGGGGCGCTTTTGCAGTGACAGCAAATTGACAGCCTCTAAAGCTTCTTCAACCCTTGTCCTGACAGCAGTTAAAGGGAGTTTTTCTTCCACTAGCCCAAAAGCAACATCAGCCCCAACTGTTGGCATTACCAGTTGGTGATCTGGGTTTTGGAAAACAAAGCCTACAGGATGGGAAAGTTTAACTTCCCCTGACTGAGGAATTAATGTTCCTGCTAGCAGTCTGAGTAAAGTGGATTTACCACTGCCATTAGTACCCAAGAGCATCCAAAATTCTCCCTTAGGCACTTCGAGCGAACAACCATCTATAATGTTGTTTCCAGATGACCAGCTAAAGTTTAAATCTTTGACCTCAATGCCTAGTTCTGTCATGGAAAGTGGGGAGTAGGGAGTAGCGAGTAGGGAGTAGGGAGTAGCGAGTAGGGAGTAGGGAATAATGGCACTTCTTCCTTGTCTCCCTTGGTCACTGGTCACTGGTCACTGGTCACTGGTCACTGATATTCACTCAGATGCGATCGCAAAGAAACCTGGTGGTCTGCCAGATCCAGCTGCTGAACCATCTTTCTGAATCACTTGTACTCCTGAAATTTCACTGGCTCTGACTGCAATTTTTTTGTCTGTTTTCCCCTCACTTTGCAATTCCACAATATCAGGGTTACCCGATCGCATTGCTTTCAAAATAAGTTGATACAGTTCTTCAGCCTCTTCAGCTGACTTACGTTCCACTGATATGGGGAAGGCTGTGTTTTTTACTGTTAAGTCAATGGTATACATCTATTACTCATCAAATTTCAGGCTCAGGTCTCATTTTAGCGTTAGCAAAGCCGGGATGTGAAAAGTGGGACATGAGGGGAGGAGGGCGAGGTGACAGAATTATACATTAGATTAAGAAGTTAAATATTTTTGAAAAAAGACTGGAAAAATTCACGATTTATACATAGAATTTAAATTAACGTCAGTTAAAAATTGTTAACTTGACGGATAAACCTGTTAACTTTCTGCTTGTAGGCAACGGTTAAACGTCTGTCTGTAGGCAGGGATAGGAAACCTGTAATCATAAAAGTTTGGAGATTTGTTGCAATGACCATCGCAGTTGGACGCGCCCCCAGTACAAGAGGGTGGTTTGACGTACTAGACGACTGGTTGAAGCGCGACCGTTTCGTATTCGTAGGTTGGTCGGGGATACTGTTGTTTCCCTGTGCTTTCCTAGCCCTCGGCGGTTGGCTGACCGGTACAACATTCGTAACAAGCTGGTATACACACGGCTTGGCGTCCTCCTACTTGGAAGGGTGTAACTTCCTGACAGTAGCAGTATCCACACCAGCAGACAGCATGGGACATTCGTTGTTGCTGTTGTGGGGACCAGAAGCACAAGGAGATTTCACCCGTTGGTTTCAATTAGGCGGATTGTGGCCTTTTGTAGCGCTGCATGGAGCCTTTGCGCTGATCGGGTTTATGCTCAGACAGTTTGAAATCGCCAGACTCGTAGGGATACGTCCATACAATGCGATCGCGTTTTCGGCACCAATTGCAGTGTTCGTGAGCGTATTCTTGATGTACCCCTTGGGACAATCATCCTGGTTCTTTGCACCCAGCTTTGGAGTGGCAGCAATCTTCCGCTTCTTGCTGTTCTTGCAAGGGTTCCACAACTGGACACTCAACCCCTTCCACATGATGGGAGTTGCAGGTGTACTAGGTGGAGCGTTGCTGTGTGCGATCCACGGAGCAACAGTAGAAAACACCCTGTTTGAAGACGGTGAAGGGTCAAACACCTTCCGTGCGTTCAACCCCACCCAAGCAGAAGAAACCTACTCCATGGTGACAGCGAACCGTTTCTGGTCACAGATTTTCGGGATTGCTTTCTCCAACAAGCGCTGGTTACACTTCTTCATGTTGTTTGTACCAGTGACCGGGCTGTGGATGAGCGCAGTTGGGATTGTGGGTTTGGCACTCAACCTGCGAGCATATGACTTCGTGTCGCAAGAATTGCGTGCGGCAGAAGACCCAGAATTTGAAACCTTCTATACCAAAAACATTTTGCTAAACGAGGGTATCCGCGCTTGGATGGCTCCTCAAGACCAGCCTCACGAAAAATTTGTCTTCCCTGAGGAAGTTCTGCCTCGTGGTAATGCGTTGTAATAGTGCGCTATTTCAACACCTTATATAGATAACTTTGCCCCGCCCTCAAGCGGGGTTTTTTAATTTAGGGGGTAGGGGTTAGGGGGTAGAAGTTAGAACAATCGTTATTTTTCCCTTGTCTTCAATCCCAACTCCCAACTCCCAACTCCCAACTCCCAACTCCCTATTCTCAAAAACTTGTGTTATATTAGCTAAAGTGAACAACACAGGGGTTCAATCCTCTGTCTTTGAGACTAAGACCGTTTAGGCAACAAGGAGGTGATGCCCATGATAGAAAGTAGTAAATGCATGGGTCATCAGGTTGCTGAATATCGGCTGTGTGCCGGGGCTGTTCTCTAAGAGCTAGCCTTAGTTCTTTAGCTCTGCTAAAAACTAAGCAGCTAGACTAGTTGGAGTTCCTTCCGGCAGTCTGGTTGCAACCTGAAGACCCGCTACACCGCTCTAAGTTAGGTTCCCTAATCTAATTTAGAGCGGATAGTTTTATGTTTGGTTAGGCGCAAGGCTTTGCGCCCGTACAGCGGTCACTGGTCACTGGTCACTGGTCACTGTTTATTAGGGAACGTCTCAAGACAGATAACGTCTTTTTTTTTATAAACTAGAATTAACCTGATATCTCAATCTAGAAAACCAGTGCATCTTGATAAGAATAAAGTCATACCAGGGAACCATGTCTAAAGGATGAGGTGTGAAGTATCAAGGATGAAGAGAGGTGGCTCAGGTTTAACCTGTAGGTTGTACATACAGAAAAAGCGAGTGTATTTCTTTTATCGTCTATACTTAAATCCTTTTCGATCGTATTCCGTAGTAGGGGAGGCACAAGTACGTGAGTAAAATAACAAGACATTTTCAGTACAAAGTGTTACAAAGGATCTAGTCTGAGTTGTTGGGATGATTTGATATGGCGCAGCTACTCTCAGAGACGGAAATTCAAGAACAGACAACCCATTTGACAGGTTGGACTGTATCTGGGACACAATTAGGGTGTACCCGCAGGTTTCATGGCTTTGTTGAAGCGATTGAGTTCGTCAACAAGCTTGTCGAACCTGCTGAAACAGCAGGACACCATCCAGATATAGAAATTTCTTACAACCGAGTCAAAATTTCACTAACCACTCACGATGCAGGTAGGTTAACACAAAAAGACTTTGATTTGGCAAAAGTGATTTCTCAAATCAAATAAGTGTTACTAGCGCTTATGTCATTTGCCTAAAAGTTACTTGTGTAAAAGTGTTGTCTATTTTGGATAGCGTTTAGAGAGAATCCCTGTGCAAATTGTGATTGATTTGTATCTGCGTACTGAGACAAGTTATGTGACAGTTCAGAAGGCGAACGCTTATATCTTGCCATCCAGTAATGGTGAACTATAATTACAAACTATGCAGCTATGTTTTTGCATAAGTTAATTACATTAATTCTTTACCTAAAATTAACTAATCGTTAGCTTGGCAAAAACTAAAATGGTGTGTAGAGGGCGTATATGCCTAATCCACAAGTATCAACACAAACAGGCAAATCCGGAATAGTTGTAACGAACAAAGTTATCTATCTAAGGTGTGAGGAGAAGAGGAACAATGGCTAATATCTTGTGGAAATCTCTAGTGGTAAGTCCAGCAGTTTTGGGAGCAACATTGCTGATGTCCGCAGCTGCGATGGCTGCTCAAAACCCCACAGAGAGTGAATTTGTGACAGCAGGAGTTTCACAAGTAGGAACTCAAGAGGCTTTCACATCAGTATCAACAACTTCTAGTGTTGCGGAAGTTGCCAAAAAGCAAGAAATAGTGGCTCAAGCAGAGTCTACAACACAGGTCAATGTGTTAGACCAAGTGAATCAGTACACTAATGAGGGCAGAGGTCAAACCCAAGCTCAAGTGACATCTGTTTCTCAGTTTTCTGATGTACAACCAACAGATTGGGCATTCCAAGCATTGCAGTCCTTGGTTGAACGTTATGGTTGTATTGCTGGTTATCCTAACGGAACCTATCGCGGTAACAGGGCTTTAACCCGTTATGAATTTGCGGCTGGTTTAAACGCTTGTTTGGATAGAGTCAATGAATTGATTGCAACAGCAACAGCTGACTTGGTTAGAAAAGAAGATTTGGCAACCTTACAGAGGTTGCAAGAAGAATTTGCGGCGGAACTAGCAACCCTACGCGGTCGCGTTGATGCACTAGAAGCACGGGCTGCAGAATTGGAAGCTAACCAGTTCTCAACCACAACCAAACTCGTTGGTGAAGCCATCTTCGCTCTCACTGATGCTTTTGGAGACAGCACCGGTGACAACAACAACACTGTCTTCCAAAACAGAGTTCGTTTGGACTTACAAACCAGCTTTACAGGTAAAGACGTTTTGCATACTCGTCTTGCGGCTGGTAATGGTAATAGGTTCAACGTTGGTGGTGTTAACAATAACACCAGTGGCGAAGGCTTGCAGACCTTCAACCTCAACAACAATGGTAATGATGTCCAGCTAGATTGGTTGGCTTACTACGTTCCCATTGGACCTGCTCAACTCTATGTTGCAGCAACTGGTGGTATTCACAGCGACTATGCTGCTACCAACAACCCCTATTTTGAAGACTACGACGGTGGTAATGGCGCACTGTCTACCTTCGCTTCTGAAAACCCCATCTACCGGATTGGTGGTGGCGCAGGTGGAGCGCTCAATATTAACTTTGGTAAAGGTGGCGGTATCCTCAGACCGAGTTCTCTAACTGTAGGTTACTTGGCATCAGAACCAAATAATCCTGGTTTGGGTTCAGGTGTCTTCAACGGTAACTATGCTGCTTTAGGACAATTGAACTTTAACCTCGGTCAAAGATTTGCATTAGCTGCAACCTACGTTCACGGTTATCACGGTTCCGGTAGCAATCTATTCGATGCTGGTGGATTAGCAGGTAACGTTGGCGGTACAAACCTTCCTGTGGTAGGTACTGCACAAGCCAACACCTTGAGTGCTATAGAAGCATCTTCGAGTAACTCCTACGGTCTATCTGCAGCTATCAGACCAAGCGACAAATTCTCCATCAGTGGCTTTATTTCTTACCATGATGTCACTGGCTTTGGTGCCAATGATGACTTTGAAGCTTGGGGTTATGGAGTAGGCGTTGCCCTACCTGACTTTGGTAAGAAAGGTAACGTTTTAGGTGTTTTTGCTGGTGCAGAACCCTATTCCCGCAACCGTCCTGGTTTCACTGGTAACGATACCCCATACCACGTTGAAGGCTTCTACAAGTATCAAGTCAACGAAAACATCTCCATTACCCCTGGTGTTATCTGGCTAACAGCACCCGGTCAGAACAGCGACAATGATGATGCTTTCATTGGTACTTTGAGAACAACATTTACTTTCTAGAGTTTTGTTAGTGGTTAGTGGTTAGTAGCAGTAATAACCAACAACCAACAACTAACGACTAACGACTAACGGCTAACCAACAACCCCACCACAAGGTGGGGTTTTTTGTTGAAAATTTACTTTAAAAAGAACAAACCCTAGTGGATAACCGGAGTATAATAGAAAAAGGATGAAGGATATAAGATAAAGCATAAACAATAGTTATCCTTCATCCGTATATCCTTCATCCTTTATTTGTCACCTGTGGAACTATCGTGTAAGTCAGAATACGCAATTCTTGCTTTACTGGAGCTCGCAACCCATCACCAAAGCGGGGAACCGCTACAAATTCGACAGATTGCAGCACAGCAAAATATACCAGATCGCTATCTAGAACAACTCCTAGCAACTTTAAGACGTGGCGGTTTGGTTAAAAGCCAACGCGGAGCGAAAGGTGGCTACTTGTTGGCGCGAGACCCTTGGAAAATAACGCTATTTGAGATTTTAGGTTGTTTGGAAGGGTTGGACGTGCGGACTGCTGAAGAGGACGTTAACCCTAAAACTGTAGATAACGCTGTTATAGAAGACGTCTGGCTTGAAGCAATGCACGCAGCAAATTCAGTTTTGCAAAAGTATACACTTGCTGATTTATGTGAAAAGCGAGATTCTCGTCGGCAATTGGACATAATGTACTACATTTAATTAATTGTTGGTGGTTAGTGGTGTAGGACAGGCGTCTCGCCTGTCATCGTTAGTCGTTGACCACTAACCACTAACAACTCACAACTCACAACTAACTAAGGATAAAAATATGCGGATAGCACGTGATATTACAGAACTTGTTGGACGAACTCCTCTAGTACAACTTAACCGCATTCCTCAAGCGGAAGGTTGTATTGCTCGAATTGTCGTGAAGTTGGAAAGCATGAACCCAGCTGCGTCAGTTAAAGACCGCATTGGCGTGAGCATGATTAATAATGCTGAGGAGGAAGGTTTGATTTCTCCAGGTAAGACAGTGCTGGTGGAACCGACTTCTGGAAATACGGGAATTGCTTTGGCAATGGTTGCGGCTGCAAAGGGTTACCGCTTAGTTTTGACTATGCCTGAAACAATGAGCTCTGAAAGAAGGGCTATGCTAAGGGCTTTTGGCGCTGAACTTGAACTCACACCGGGAATTGAAGGTATGAGTGGGGCAATTCGGCGAGCACAGGAAATTGTTGACACAACACCTCATACTTATATGTTGCAACAGTTCCGCAACCCGGCTAACTCTAAAATACACAGGGAAACCACAGCTGAAGAAATTTGGGAAGATACGGAAGGACAAGTTGATATCATTGTTGCTGGGGTGGGTACTGGTGGTACTATTACAGGTGTGGCAGAGGTGATTAAAGCACGCAAGCCCAGTTTTCAAGCGATCGCAGTTGAACCCACCAACAGCCAAGTTTTAGCTGGGGGAAGACCCGGACCTCACAAAATTCAGGGAATTGGGGCGGGGTTTGTTCCTCAAGTTCTGAATGTAAACGTAATAGATGAAGTCATTTCTGTGACGGATGATGAAGCTATTGCCTACGGTCGTCGTTTGGCAAGAGAAGAAGGGCTTCTCTCGGGAATTTCTAGTGGTGCTGCGTTGTGCGCGGCAATTCAGGTTGCCAAACGTCAAGAAAACGAAGGGCGCTTGATTGTCATGGTTCAGCCTAGCTTTGGCGAAAGGTATTTAAGTACACCATTGTTCCAAGACTTGGAACCCAAAATAGCCGCTAGCATAAGTTAACACCTGACCAGTGACCAGTGACCACCTGACCAATGACCAGTGACCACCTGACCAATGACCAGTGACCAAAGCAATCACTACGAAACACTTAAAGTTCGTCCTGACGCTAGCCAATCTGAGATCAAGCAAGCTTACCGTCGCTTGGTAAAATTGTTTCATCCAGATAGCAAACAGGAATCCTCAGACTCAGACGCTATTATACGTATTAACGCAGCTTATGAGGTTTTAGGGGATGCTCAAAATCGCCAAAATTACGACCACAAACTGCGCCAGCTTTCCGATCGCGCAAGTCGAAGTCGCCAACAGCGTACAGCCTCAGCACAAAAGCAATACCCGGCTACCCGGCAAACAGGAAAAGAAGCAGATGAGCAAATTGAAGAGTGGTTGCACTTTGTTTATCAGCCTGTGAATCGTTTGGTTTCCCGCATTCTTTATTCTTTAAAAGAGCAAGTAGAGAAACTCTCTGCCGATCCCTTTGATGATGTCCTATTAGATGAATTTCAAGATTACTTGGACGCCTGTCGTGATGACCTCAAGCAAGCCCAAACCAAATTTCGATCCTTACCCAATCCTCCAACCTTAGCAAGAGCCGCCGCCCATCTCTATTATTGCCTGAATCAAATTGGCGATGGACTAGATGAGCTCAAATACTACCCTCTGAGCTATGACGAGAATTATTTGCATACCGGACAAGAAATGTTCCGCATTGCGAATCGTTTGTATCGTGAAGCACACGACTCTATGGGTGCATACGTTTAGTATGGGGAGTGGGGAGTAGGGAGTGGAGAGTGGGGCATGGGGCATGGGGTGGGCAATAGTTCATCCCACCCCTAGTTATATGTGGGCTTTCCCGCCGACTTGCTGTAACTTTAGTAAAAATTAGTTTATGCTGGAAGCAGAAAAATTTAAGAAATTTTAAGTTTTGCTTCCAAACACTCATGAAATGCATTGTAAATCGCCGCGCTCAATTTTCGGCAAGCCATCGCTACTGGTTACCAGAACTGAGCGATGCAGAAAATCTTGAGAAATTTGGTGCTTGCTCTAAATTTCCCGGACACGGACATAACTATGTTTTATTTGTCTCCCTTGCTGGGGAACTAGACAAATATGGTATGGTACTAAACTTGTCTGACGTGAAACACGTTATCAAGCGCGAAGTCACTAGCCAATTGGATTTCTCCTATCTTAACGATGTGTGGTCAGAATTTCAACAAACTCTGCCTACCACAGAAAATATTGCACGGGTTATATGGCACAAACTGGCACCCTATTTGCCTGTTGTTCGCGTGCAGCTTTTTGAACACCCCGAACTTTGGGCTGATTATTTAGGAAACGCAATGGAAGCTTACCTCACTCTTAGCACTCACTTTAGCGCTGCTCATCGACTTGCTCATCCCGATATCAGCAATGAAGCTAACTTCGAGATTTATGGGAAATGTGCTCGCCCTAACGGACACGGGCATAACTACCACTTAGAAGTGACTGTAGTCGGGGAAATTAATCCCCGCACTGGTATGATTGCGGATTTGGTAGCTCTTAATCAAGCAATTGAAGACTACGTGGTTGAGCCATTTGACCATACCTTCCTCAATAAAGATATACCTTATTTTGCTGAAGTGGTTCCCACTGCTGAGAACATTGCACTTCACATCAGTCATTTGTTGCGATCGCCTATTCAAGAATTAGGCGCAAAGCTCTACAAAGTTAAATTAATCGAAAGCCCCAACAATTCTTGTGAAATCTACTGTACTGAATATGAGTTGAGTACCAACATTGTACATAACGAGTCTGTTTTAGTACGAGTATAGAGTTCATACAAACAACAAAAAAATTATCAAGCCTATCCAAAGATTTTTCATTGCGATAGGCTTTTGTAATTTTATAAGCTTTTGGCAATCATCTAGAGCGCCGGTACAGTAATTATAAAAACCCGGTTTCTTCAAGTTGAGCATACGAGATATCAAGGTGTCCGACAAAGAGAAACCGGGTTTATTGCCCCGATTTTAACTCCTGTACCGACCTTCTAGATTTATTGTTATTCCAATCTCGTTCGCAGTCTGTTTTTCACTTAATAGGACATTTTTTGATTTTTTACATCCTTATATGGTTGTGAAGATCTTATACCCATAGAGTGTTTTTTTTAAATAGTAGTAATACAGCCAAAGAAAAAGATTTTTGTATATAAAAATCTAAATTCTGGAACTTTTTCTAGGCGAGGTCAGTCGCTAGTTTATTAACCTTGATTTAACTTTAATTTAAAAATAATTCTTCCTTAAGGCAGATATTATAAGGATTTAATAAAATAGAATAAGTTTATATTTATACTGTGTAAGCACTAGTATGGTTTTGTAAAACACAAATTCTGATTTTTTTGTCATATGAATTACAAATAGGTGTGAAAGAAAAATAGCAAAAATCCAAATGAGGACTTTAGATGTTAGCACAAGAGGAGAAAAAATTTAGAAATGCTTGATAGACAAGGAGGTTAGGTCGTGAAACATTCATAATTTCATCTCCAAATTTAATTCATGATTTTTGTAAAAAAATAAGAATTCAAGTAGATAAGGACTACAAACTTCAAGAGAACGTACACAGCAATGGAGTAGATGCTATCATTTAAAGCGAGGTTTGTTGATTCTTGATTTTTCATAAAATTTTAGTTTTCAGTCAAAATGAAAGTTGCATCTGTTGGCAAAAGCTGAGCTAACCGAAAGGAGTAAAAATGCTACAAGCACAGAACCAATTAGGAGAACCACTAGTTAGTGTGGTAATTCCTACTTACAATCGTCCCAAATATCTTAGAGAAGCCATAGAAAGCGCTGTCAACCAGACCTATAAAAATGTAGAGATTATTGTGTCGGATGACGGTAGTGTAGAGAACCCGCAAGATATTGTGGATTCTTTTCAAGACTCGCGAATTCGTTTCCAGCGCCATACAAAGAATTCAGGCATAGCTTTGAATGTGATAAATGCATTTAAGGCAGCACGAGGAAAATATGTTGCCAGTTTGAACGATGATGATGTTTGGAATCAGGACTTTTTGGAAAAGCTAATTCCACATCTAGAGGCAAATGCGAATTTAGCGATCGCATTCAGCGACCACTACATAATAGATTCAAAAGGCAAGGTTGATGCTGTAGCTACAGAGGAAAATACTGTACGTTGGAAGCGAGACCAGCTACAGGAAGGAGTTTACCAGCCTTTTTATGAAATTGGACTAGTCCATCAAGCTGTTCCAAGTGCGGTAGCTACTATAATTCGCAAAGATGCCATTGACTGGGATGATTTTCCACCCCAAATGGGTTCTTATTGGGATTTGTATCTAACTTATCTTGCTTGTCGTACTGGACGAGGAGCATATTACTCTCCTGAAAAATTGAGTAAGTATCGCGTACACACTCAATCAGAAACCTTTGTGAATGGGACTCTAAGTATTCAGTCAAAAATTCGAGCCGGAAAAGCAGGAATTTACTGCTACCGACAATTTATGGAGGATGAACGGTTGCAAGAGTTCAAGGCTTACTTCCAAGAAAAATGGTTGCAAGCACACACAACCTTGGCTATAGGCTTACTGAAAGCCGAACAAACCCAAGAAGCACGACCCTATCTTTTGCACGCACTACGGTGGCAAAAGTTTAACTTGAGAACAGTTGCTGCGTTTGCTCTGTCCATAATTCCTCGCCCTCTAGCACGTAAATTTCTGACTATCTAGAAAACATTTAAAAATATCGGCGGCGGCTAGCTAAGCGACGCAAGTAGCGGTAGATAGCCCACGCTGAAAGCCCAAGAATCAAGCTAAGAGATAAGCGACTCACAACAGACAATGCAACGTTAATGTCAAAAAGTTGCAATCGATTGAGGAAACTCAAATCTCTGGTTAAGGTAAACAGCACGAAGATAACATTTCCACCAAGCATCAGGGTTAATAGCATCAAAAACCGTCTCCACAGGTGTTGCTTGAGTGTAGAACCAGAGATAAGAGTCCTTGGCTCTTGACCTTGCATCTTTTGTAAGTATTTTTCCAGTCGCCAAAACATCCATAACAGGAACGGAAACAATCCGTAATTGAGCAAGCGCAAGGGAAAAGGGTAGCGACCACTGATAGATAAAACATTTACTAAAGCATGGCAAATCACAGAATTTAGCCATGCTTGAGAAACTTGACCTCTATGTCGGTTTGAGTAAATACTAGTGTTCACAAGCATCCCCAAGGCGTATCCCCAAGGTGCAGAAAACATGGCGTGTACGGGAGTGCTAATCACTCGTTCTACAATTGATGGTGTACCTTGAAAGCCGTGAAAAAGATAAACCCAGTTTTCCTTAGCCGTGAAACCCAGTGAAACGGCTAGACAAAAAAGAAAAACTGTGCTATGACGTAACCGATACCGACGTTGAAAATAGTTAGTTAAAGCAATGACTGTGACTAACTTACAACCTTCCTCAATTGGACCCACTGCAATCAATTGTCGCAAGGCAACACCAAATAGCGATCGCTGAATGATGCGCCAATTCACAATCCATTGGGCAACTGTTTCAAAAATCAGTTCTAAGTGAAGAGCAACAAACCCAGATATTGCCCCAAGAGCAAAGAATAACAGCAGCCGCATGAAAGAGATAGTTGTTGGAATGCGGCTGTAGTAATACACCAAAAGGAGCAGTGGTGGTAGCACTGCCAACAAGACTAGCAGTACATCAACCACGCACTTGAGCAATGACCGTGCGATGGCGCGGACTGTTGGGAGTGATGGTAGGAGTATTGAAACCAGCATCCACTAACGCTTGCTCAATGTCGAATGAAAAATACTCATCCATCAGTGGTTCCGTACTTTTGAGCAAAGTCATAATATAAGTCGGCATCTTTTGATACACTTCTGATTTTGGATTCATATCCATGATTCCTATGCAACCGCCCGGACGCAGCAGACGCTTGGCTTCTGCAAAAATTTTTCTAGTTGCGACTTGAGGTAACTCGTGACAAATCAAGAACATGGAGATAAAATCAAACGAGGCACTTGGCAGCCTGGTTGATTCCGCAGATGCATGAACCCAATCGATATTGACACTGCGCTGCTGGCTGCGGTATTCAGCAACGGCGAGAAAGTAAGGAGACAAGTCTAACCCAGTAATTTTGGCGTGAGGATAAATTTCTTGTAGTGCAAATGTGCTCATGCCCACACTACACCCAATATCTAAGATAGCTTGTGGCTGTTTGGGGAGTTGCTTAGCCAGGATATTATGATAACTTTGGCGTAGCTGAGCATCTCCTTGTACTGTAGCATTGCCCCAAAGAGTTGCGTGAACGGTTTGAGCAGCCACTTCTACCTCTAGAGCGGCTTCCCAGCAAAGATCTCCTTGATCATAAGCGTGGAAAGATTGCAAGTAATAGTCTGGGTAGGTGACTTGAGGATTTTGTACTTTCGCAAAATCTTGTGTCCAATCTCGTGCTTGTAGCGTGCGGACTTCTTGTGTCCAATTGACACCGATTTTCTCAGCACGTTTAATCATCATTTGCCTAGCTTGGTGTTTGGCTAGGTTAGCGAGAGGCTTGATAGCGAGGACTCCATTTATGAAGCGTGAAGCTAATCCCGGAGTATTTTTGACAGCCGTGTTCATTAATCTCGATCTACCTTTGGAATGAGCTTGTCTATCAAATATGATAAAGCTCGAAGCGATCCAATCTTCACTCCCAAATCAACTTCTTAACAGTGACCAGTAATCAGTGACCAGTGACCAGTAATCAGTGACCAGTAATCAGTGACCAGTGACCAGTGACCAGTAACCAGTGACCAGTAACCAGTGACCAGTGACCAGTGACCAGTGACCAGTGACCAGTGACCAGTGACCAGTAACTAAATCTCTTGTGGTACGGGCGTCTCGCCCGTTAGTCATCGAAGGCGGGCGTTAGTGATGGAGGGCTGGATTAATACAAGGGCGGGCGAGGACGCCCACCCCACAAGATTGGATGATTTATTTTTTGTAAGATTCTTATGAGGGGTGTTCGCCTAATCTTTCTCTTTCTGCAAGCCTTTCATCATTGTTATATTGAAGCAATTTTGCGGTTGTGCGTCCTTCAGGAGTTAACCCAACGATTTTAAGTTTTTCAAAAGCGAAATGTTCAGTCCACTGCTGTATGCGAGGATTAAATAAAAAGCTAAATTCACCTGTTTGAGGGTCAAAGGAACCAAGATCGGTACCTTTATATCGATTGCAACGCCAACAAGTGAAAGCGAGATTCCCTGCATCAGTTTTACCGCCATGTTTTTCAGGAATAACATGGTCAATTTCGTGAGGAAAGAATGAAATATTTTGAGGTAGTAAACAGTACTCGCATCGGTATCTTGCTCGTTCTTCAACCAAGCGACGCAGTGCAGCTGGAATATAAGTAACACTCATGAGATCTTGCTTAGATTGGCTAAGTTACCAGTTTTCAGCATAATTACCAAATGTTCTATGCGTTCGTACTCAATTAATTCTGCTTGTTCTGTAGCAGTCAGTTCTCCTGCGTGGCTTCGCTTCACCAGGGTTTGCAATCGTTGTTGCATTTCTGATGTGGGACGGAAAGCAAGAATTTGCTCTGATGTCGGTTTACTAGCCAGGAAATCAAGAATGTATCGGTATATTCTAGCTGGAAGGGGTGGTTGTTGAAGACTAAGTGCAAGCAATTCTGGAAGGCGATCGCCTAGTTGCACTAGTTGTTCTGATAATTCATCGGGTACTTCAAGAGTAATTTTTGCCACAATGCAAGCTTTGAGTGAAGATTCTTATCTCCAATTTATAGCAATCCTATCTAAATTTGTCAGAATTCAAAGACTCAGATCCCCGACTTCTTGAAGAAGTCGGGGATCTTGTTTCATGACCAGTGACCAAATCTCTTGTGGTACGGGCGTCTCGCCCGTTAGTCATCGAAGGCGGGCGGGGACGCCCGCACCACAAGATTGATGAATGCAAGGCGGGCGGGGACGCCCGCACCACAAGATTGATGAATGCAGGGCGGGCGGGGACGCCCGCACCACAAATTTTAATTGCCAGATTTGGGTTTTAATGCTAGTAACATCTCGACTTGAGAGGTTGATTTGTCAGGGCTAGTGGCTGTCATACCTAAACCGCGAATGGAACTCATGATGGCACTGGCTTCTGGTGAAATTGGTTGCTGTTGTGCGGTGGCGAAGCGATTGATTACAGATGCGGTTTTATCCATATCTATATAGAAGTAACCGCCGTTGGGTTTTTGTAAGGTGTTGGTGACTGCTTGGAAGTTCGCGCTGCCGTCTAAGCTTGGACCTTTACGATCTGCTAACATTTCTGCTATGGGACCGCCGATCGCTACAAATAAGGTGTCTTGATTGAGCCAACCGTGTGCTAACAATGCTCCTTGTTTGGGAATTTGCCATTCAGTGATTTCTTTGCCACCAATATTTCTTTTGGCAATGTTTAAAGATTGTGTTTTGACAAGGGTGTCTAATTTGCTGAGAGTACCTTCTGCAGTTTTGCGATCGCCTGTCTGAAATACAAATGCTCCTCCAAAGCCAGTTTGTGCCAACACGCCTTGATTGGATGGAATGGCTGCAATTCCAAATTCCCGATCCATCCAGCTAAAAACCTCTTTATCTAGGTCAATATTGACGAATTTCAGTTGCTGGCGGGCTGTTTCAAGAGTTTGCTTTAATTCAGGAACCTCTTTTGATTGTTCGACAACTGTTGTCCACCAACTGCTGATTCCCTGTCCGCTCACGATCGCCATTGTATCTGCCGGAAATTCCGACACAACTTTAGATCCAGTATTTTGGTACTGGAATTTAACGAGTTGGGGATCTAATTTAGCAGTTGCCTTCATCCGTACACCTACATTATCAATCCCAACGCCCGCAACCAGTGATTTTACTTGTTTCAATTGTGATAGTGTTTGTGGTGGTAATTGTGCTGATTGTGGATTAGTGGCAATAAGTTGCTGTACCATACCAGCATAATCAGGCACATAGATTTGTGCGACGGTGTTTTCGACGTTGACACCTTGAGTTAGCAAGCTGTTTGCACCTTCTTTGTTGGCAAAGGAAGGCTGTCCTTTAAATGTGTCAATAGCACTTTCTATAGCTGGTTTTTCTGTTGCATATACTACATATGTATTATTTAAAATAGAAGTGTATGTTGGTGAGCTTTTTCCAGCAGTTTCTATAATTTTTTCGCCTTTATAGTCAGTTTCTGTGATTTTTAAGTCTTTTTGTCCTTTTAATTTGGTGGCAAAGTTCAAAGCTTGCATCTTGTCTTTGATCCCCACTACCATCAGGACGTTGGATTGCTGGGAAGCTTGCGGGGTATTCTGTGCGGGTTTGACTGGGTTAGGTGGAAGTACGGCAATCATCACGCCGCCTACCCAAGGTTTTAGATCTTTTTCATAAGAAATGCTGCTGTCAGTTGAGAGGCCTTTGTTGAAGTCCTCTAGCCCTTTGGCAACTATCTTCTGGGCTTCTGGCGTACCAAACTGTTCTAACTTTGCCCAAACTGTTGGATCGGTGGAAATATAGGTTGCCATCAATGCTTCATCTGGTACAATTTTGGCAGCATTGAGAGCGTCGGAGACGTTTCCTTGGGGGCCACCTTTAAAGTACATATAGGCAGCTACACCCCCTGCTATAACTATGGCAGTACCAATAGCGGGAATTAAAAAATTATTCTTAGATTTACTTTCTGGCATTGTTAAAATGTCCTATTTTCTTCAAATTGTCTTAGAGGTTAGTAAAAACGTCATTGTGGAGTTTTCGGAATCCTTGACTTATTTGATGTTAACTTTTCGGTAATTACTGATAGAATTATTACTTCTATACACGGCGGGTCTTCTAGCGATTCTAGAGGAACTACACCAGTTTTAAATGCCAATCCGCAAAAGAAAGTTCTTTATCTGAAAAATATATTCCTTTAGATAGTGGCAAGCTATTCTAATCTATATATATTTATGATATTTTTACAGAATGTTAAACTTTCTTGGTACAAAATGCCTGTATAGAGATAACAGGGTGCAAAGTATTAGGGTGTATGGAATGAATTAAGGAACAGCACGAAACGATCGCGTTGTCGCCTAAATTTTTCAATTTAAGAGTTTTCAGGGTTTCTAAGGTCAGTAAACATCGATGTCGCAGTATTATTTTGATACAGAGAGTAACCGATACAAGTCTTTTGAGTTACCGGGGGCAAAACCGCACTACAATCCAGATAAGCCCGGACAGGTAGAGCATATTTTTCTTGACCTCAGCTTAGATATTCCTAACAAAAGTTACCACGGTACTTGTAGCATTACTTTAACACCTATCCGTAATGGTCTGGAGCGCTTGCTTCTGGATGCCATTAATCTCAACATTAAGTCGGTTCAAGTGGATGGCAATCCACAACAGTTTGAGTACGACGGAAAGCAGTTGTCGATCGCCCTCAATATACCAACTGAGATTAACAAGCAGATAGCGATCGCGATCGCCTACTCAGCAGAAAAACCACAACGGGGTCTTTACTTTGTAGAAGCAGACAAACACTACCCCAACAAGCCCACCCAAGTTTGGACTCAAGGAGAAGACGAAGATTCTCGTTTTTGGTTCCCGTGTTTTGACTATCCGGGACAACTATCGACTTCGGAAATTCGCCTTCGTGTTCCCAAACCTCTCATCGCGATTTCTAATGGCGAACTCATAGCTACAGATGAAGACGGCAATTACAAAATTTATCACTGGTTGCAAAAGCAAGTCCATCCAACTTACTTAATGACTCTTGCTGTCGGTGATTTTGCAGAAATTGGCGATGAATGGAATGGCATTCCCGTAACATACTACGTAGAAAAAGGGCGCGAGGAAGATGCCAAGCGCAGTATGGGCAAAACTCCTCAAATGATAGAGTTTTTGAGTGAGAAGTACGGTTATCCCTACCCCTATCCCAAATACGCTCAAGTGTGTGTTGATGATTTCATCTTTGGGGGAATGGAAAACACTTCAACAACGCTGTTGACAGATAGGTGTTTGCTGGATGCAAGAGCCGCACTGGACAACCGCAACACGGAAAGCTTGGTTGTCCACGAATTGGCGCACCAGTGGTTTGGGGATTTGGTGGTGATCAAGCATTGGTCTCATGCTTGGATTAAAGAAGGTATGGCTTCTTATTCAGAGGTCATATGGACAGAACGAGAATATGGTGCAGAAGAAGCAGCATATTATCGATTGTTAGAAGCCCGGAGTTATCTAGCTGAGGATAGCGGACGCTACCGCCGCCCCATGGTAACCCACGTTTATCGAGAAGCCATTGAACTTTACGATCGCCACATCTACGAGAAAGGATCGTGTGTTTATCACATGATGCGGGCAGAATTGGGAGATGAGTTGTTCTGGAAAGCAATCCAGACATTTGTGCGGGATAATGCTCACAATACTGTAGAAACAGTGGATTTGCTGCGGGCGATTGAAAAAGCAACCGGGCGCAATCTCCTGTTCCTGTTTGACCAGTACGTTTATCGTGGCGGTCATCCTGATTTTAAAGTAGTTTACTCCTGGGATGGAGATTCCAAGTTGGCTAAGGTGACAGTCACCCAAACCCAGGCTGAGTTGGGAAACAACGGTAGCAGTAACAGTTTGTTTGACTTGAGAATTCCTATCGGTTTTGGATATGTTAAAGAAGAAGACAAAGGTGAAGTTTCCCCCCCTCCCCCCCTCCCCCCCACTCCCCACTCCCTACTCCCTACTCCCTACTTAAAGACTTTCACCGTGCGTGTCAATGAACGAGAACAAAGTTTTTATTTCCCATTAGAAGAAAAACCTCAATTTGTCAGCTTTGATGTGGGGAATCATTTCTTGAAAACGGTATCTTTGGAGTACCCGATACCGGAGTTGAAAGCACAGTTGGAATTCGACCCCAATCCCATCTCCCGTATTTATGCGGCTGAGGCTTTGGCAAAGAAAGGTGGTTTGGAGGCTTTGAAGGCACTGTCTGCAGCGTTAACTAAGGAACCTTTCTGGGGCGTCCGTACTGAGGTGGCAAAACAAATCGCCGAAATCAAGTTAGATCAAGCTTTTGATGCTTTAGTTGTTGGATTGAAAGACAAAAATGCTCACGTGCGCCGTGCTATTGTAGAATCATTAAGTGAAATTAAGATTTCCGACAGTTACAAAGCACTGAAGGATTTGCTGGTAAGGGGCGATCCTAGTTATTATGTGGAGTCGGTAACTGCTCGTGCTGTAGGTACAATTGCAACAGCATCGGCATCTTTGAAAATAAAGGAAGACAAAGTTATCAAGTTGCTGAAATCTGTTCTGGAGGACAAAGCAGGTTGGAATGAAGTTGTGCGGAGTGGTGCGATCGCAGGTTTATCACAACTCAAAACCTCGGAAGATGCACTAAACTTAGTGATGGAGTATACAAAGCTGGGAGTCCCGCAACCGCTTCGTTTAGCTGCAATCCGTGCTTTAGGAAAGATTTCAGTTGGTCAAAATACGACAAATTTAGAACGAATTTTAGAGCGATTGACAGAGATATCAAGGGAAACGTTCTTTTTGACTGAATTGGCAGTGGTCGCGGCTTTGGGACAAATGGAAACACCAAAAGCGATCGCACCACTGCAAGCCATAGCCGATCAAACACCAGATGGGCGAGTGCGTCGCTATGCTGAAGAAGAGATTTCTAGAGTTCAAAATAGTGTTGGTTCCGATAATGCGTTGCGTCAGTTGCGGTCTGAAGTCGATCAACTCAGGCAACAAAATCAGGAACTGAGAAGTCGTTTAGAGAACTTGGAAGCAAAATCTCAGTCAAGCAAATCTGCCTAGCAATATCCTGTGTAGAGACTAGCATGGCTAGTCTTTACTATATACCAAAATTTTACCGCAGTTTTCAAGGTCTATAACCACACTCTGCTCTTGTGGTACGGGCGTCCCCGCCCGTACACTCCGGAGCGGGCGGGCGGTACTGGATGAGCGGGCGGGCGGTACTGGATGAGCGGGCGGGCGAGGACGCCCGTACCACAAGCCCACCATATGAAGTTTTGGTACTGTACTACTCTCCTAAGCGGAAATTAGAACCCCGGTATCTTAAAGATACCGGGGTTCTGACACCTCAACGATCTTTAACCGAACAGTATTGCGTAGGGAGGATATTTTCAGTAATTCTACGGTACTGCTGAGCAGAGATGTTGTGAGATTTTATATAAAAATTTTAAAAAATACTAATATTAGTTTTATTTACAGCTAATCTTGAATTTAATCTTTAAATTAAGTAAATGGGTGGAGATCGAAGCCGTTATGTAAAGAAATATGAAGGATAAAGGATCGAAGACCAATTTTTGTTAATTTGTCTAACTAAAATAGACAGAAAATTTATTTACTTAAATTAATTCATAATTCATCTTTATGGAAATTGACGAAGTTATTCCATCAGAACCAGTTAATCTAACAAACTGCGATCGCGAACCCATCCATATTCCCGGTCAGATACAGCCACATGGGATACTTTTGGCTCTTCAGGAACCACATCTGGAAATTTTGCAAGCCAGCCAAAATACGGATGAATTTTTTGGGATTTCTGCTGAATCTTTAATTGGTCAAAACTTAAATTACATATTCCCTGAAGAACAGGTGAATATTATAGCTAAATCTTTGGCAGAGAATAACTTAGCAGACGTTCACTTGTTCGACTTAAAAATTGATAAGGATGGTCAAGGTTCGGTAGTTTTTTTGAGTTCAATTCATCGTTCTGATGGAATTTTAATTCTGGATTTGGAACCTTATTCACCAACAGAAAAAGTCTCGTCTTTAGGTTATTATCATATTTTACAGGGTGCAGTTTCTCACATCCGCAGTGCATCAGATTTTTCAGAATTATCTCAAAGAATAGTACGAGAAATTAGAAGAATAACTCAGTTTGACAGGGTTATGCTCTACAAATTTGAAGCAGATTATAGCGGTGTTGTGATTGCTGAAGATAAGCAAAGCGATTTAGACAGTTATTTGGGGCTGCATTATCCAGCTTCAGATATTCCATCTCCAGCTAGAAAACTTTACTATGAAAATTGGTTGCGTGTTATTGTTGATGTTAATTATCAACCTGTAAAATTATTTCCAGTTATTAATTCTCTGACCAATAAACCGCTTGACTTGAGTGGTTCTGTATTGAGAAGTGTATCGCCCATGCATATAGAGTATTTACATAACATGGGTGTTGCTGCTTCGATGTCTATCTCAATTATCAATGAAAACAAGCTTTGGGGTTTGATTGCTTGCCATAATTATTCTCCTAAATATGTTGATTATGAGATTCGCAAAGCTTGTGAATTTGTCGGACAATTTGCTTCTATTGAAATCCTTAATCAGCAAGAAAAAACTTTAAGTTTTTATCGTCAAAAAGTGAAATTTGTTCAAGAGCAACTCAGGCAAGCGTTGGCAAATGAGTCAAATTACTTGGGAAATATCTTTCAACGTCATGAGTCAAACTTATTAAAGTTATTTCAGGCTCAAGGGGCTGCTATTTTATTAGAAGATAAAATTACTTTACTTGGTCAAACTCCTTCTAAGGCTGAGACGCAAAAACTTGTTAATTGGTTGATAAATTCTCATCGTCAAGAGCTTTTTTATACAAATTCTTTAAGCAATATCTATTCTAATGCTAGAAAATTCAGTTATGGTATTAGCGGTATTTTAATTATTTCCATTTTTCTCAATCAGAGGTCTTATCATATTATTTGGTTTAGACCAGAGCAAATTCAAACTGTTCATTGGGCGGGTTATCCTAATAAGCCTGTATCTTCTGACTTAGATGGTAGTTTGTACTTATCTCCCCGTAAATCATTTGAATTGTGGAAAGAAACGGTTCGAGAAAAGTCTCTTCCTTGGCAACCTTTTGATATAGAAGTTGCTCAAGAAATGAAGAATCTTCTTATGCTTGTGGCACTTGAGTTTTCTCATGCAGCACTTCAGAAAGCGGCTGAACAAGCAGAGATTGCTAATCAGGCTAAAAGTCAATTCTTAGCTAAGATGAGTCACGAGTTGCGAACTCCCTTAAATGCTATCTTGGGCTTTACCCGACTCATGAATCGCAATAGCTGTCTTTCAAAAGAAGACCAAGAAAGTTTAGGAATTATCAGTCGTAGCGGTGAGTATTTGCTTTCATTAATTAATGATGTTTTGGAAATGGCGAAGATTGAGGCTGGTCATCTGACTTTAAATGAAGTCGTTTTTGATTTACATCGCTTCATTCATTCTTTACAAGAAATGTTTGCTCTGAAGGCTTCCGATAAAGGGTTGAAGATGACGATTGAGATAGGGTCAGAAGTTCCTCGATATGTGTGTGGAGATGAAGGTAAGCTGAGACAAATACTCATAAATCTTGTAGGGAATGCTATTAAATTTACTGCTATGGGCGGTGTTGTGTTAAGAGTATTTTGCCAAAATTCTTCTTTGATAGGAAAAAATAAGGCTACTTTTGAATTTAAAGTAGAGGATACCGGATCTGGAATTGCTGCTGAAGAACTAGCGTTTATTTTTGAACCATTTGTACAGGCTAAACATGGGCGACAGTTTATGCAAGGTACGGGTTTAGGGCTGCCTATTAGCCGTCAGTTTGCTAGACTGATGGGAGGTGATGTGACTGTTCGGAGTGTTTTAGGTCAGGGCGCAACTTTTACTTGTTGCGTTCAACTAACTTTAATTAAAGAAGTGGATGTTCTCCCTTCCAAAACCATTGCAAAACAGGTCATAAGCTTGGAACCAGAACAGCCCATCTTCCGGATTCTTGTTGTAGAGGATAACCCAGAAAATAGACAACTTTTGGTGAAACTACTGGAGTCTGTTGGTTTTGAGGTGTACTCTGCGGAAAATGGATTGCAAGCCCTGGCTTTTTATAAAGAGTGGGAACCTCACCTGATTTGGATGGATATGCAAATGCCTGTGATGAACGGATATGAAGCCACTCGAAAAATTCGAGCGATGACTCAAGGAAAGAGTCCAACGATCATTGCCCTGACTGCAAGTGCTTTTGAGGAAGACAGACAAGCTAGTTTACAGAATGGCTGTGATGATTTTGTTACCAAACCTTTTGAAGAAAGTGTTGTCTTTGAAAAAATGGCGGAGTATCTGAATCTGCGTTATGTTTATGCAGAAGAGAATCAACAGCCAACGCCTCAATCTAACAGTCAATACAAACAACTGACGGCGTCGGATTTAGAGGTTATGCCTCTTGACTGGATTGCGGAAGTCCATCAAGCCGCACTTTTGATTGATGAAGTCAAACTCTTGGAATTATTTAATCAAGTTCCTCAAGAGCAATTTGAACTTGCTGTTGCTTTAAAAAATTTAGTTGATAATTTTCAAATAGAAACAATTATTAAAATTACAAAATTAGGGAGTAGGGAGTAGGGAGTAGGGAGTAGAGAGTAGGGAGTAGGGAGTAGGGAGTAGGGAGTAGGGAGTAGAGATGATAACAACTAACAACTAACAACTAACAACTAACAGAAAAATATGTCAAAATTTCAAGAGTCTAATAAAAATAATTATATTTTGCTAGTGGATGATAATCCAGATAACTTACGTTTGCTATCTAGAATGCTAGAGGCAGCAGGATATAAAGTCAGAAAGACCATTAGTGGAAAAATGGCAATTCAATCTGCTCAAATAGAACCTCCTAACTTGATTCTACTTGATATTACTATGCCGGAAATGGATGGCTATGAGGTTTGTCAAGTCTTGAAATCTCATACCAAAACTGCTCATATTCCTATCATTTTTATTAGTGCTTTAAATGAAACAGGAGATAAAGTTAAGGCATTTGAACATGGTGGTGTGGATTACATTATCAAACCGTTTGAAGAAGCAGAAGTCTTGGCACGAATTACCAATCAACTCCTCATTCACCAGCAACAAAAACAACTACTTGCACAAAACCAACAGCTAGAACTAGAAATTAGAGAACGCCAACAGGTAGAGGCAGAATTGCAAAAAAGTGAGGCTTCTATGCGGGCGCTTTACGAGGTGGCTGCTAATAGCAACCTCAACTTTGAACAACGTATTTATCATCTATTGGTAATGGGTTGTCAGGCATTTGAGATGGATTTTGCAGTTTTGTCTCAAATAGATAGCGATCGCTATGAGGTCATTGTCGCAAAATCATTTGATAATTCTCTTTCACCGGGAGATTCTTTTAACCCCAGGGAAACCTTTTGTTTTGAAACACTTACAAGTGATGAACCTTTGAGCATAGAGCATACAAGTGCTTCTTCTTGGCAGAATCACCCTGCTTACAAAGCTTTTGGCATGGAATGCTACATTGGAACTCGGATTCGAGTGGCGGGTCAAATTTACGGGAGTCTGTGCTTTTGTTCTCTGCTTCCGCGAGATAAACTGTTTAAGTCGGCAGACAAAGAATTATTAAAGTTAATGGCGCAGTGGGCTGGGGGAGAGATTGAGCGCAAGCTATCGCAAATAGCCATGGAACTACAGTATCAGCGTGCTTTGCTGCTGAAACAAATGACTCAGGAAATTCGCCAAACGCTGGATGTCAAACAGATTTTTCAAACTACAGCTATTCAAATTGGAAATTACTTTAGTGTAAATCGCTGTTTAATTCACAACTATATTGCAGAACCAATTCAAATTCCTATCGTAGCAGAGTATTTAGAACCGGGCTATACATCGACATTGCGTCTTGAGGTTCCAGTCATTAACAACCTGCACGCACAACAGATGCTGGCTCAAGATCGAGCCATTGCTTCTTCAGATGTTTTTACTGACCCATTATTAACAGCCATTCAACCTCTTGCTCAAAAATTGGGATTAAAATCAATGCTGGCGATTCGGACTTCGGATCGGGGACAACCCAATGGAGCTATTGTATTGCATCAGTGTGATCGCGTCCGTAAATGGACAAAGGATGAGATTGAGTTTTTAGAATCTGTCGCCACTCAAGTTGGAATTGCTTTAGCACACGCCTATCTCTTAGAACAGGAAAGAAAGCAGAGCAAAGAACTCACCCAGAAAAATTTTGCCCTAGAACGAGCAAAAAGAGACGCGGATACTGCTAACCGAGCAAAAAGCGAGTTTTTAGCCATGATGAGCCATGAAATCCGTACACCGATGAATGCAGTCATTGGCATGACAGGGCTTTTGCTAGGTATGGAACTGACTGCTCAACAACAAGACTTTGTGGAAACCATCCGCAACAGCAGTGATGCCTTGTTAGCTATCATTAACGATATTTTAGACTTTTCCAAGATTGAGTCTGGCAAATTGGACTTGGAAGCATACCCCTTCCACTTGCACAATTGCATTGAAGAAGCTTTAGACTTGCTCGTTCCTCAAGCACAAGCTAAAAAGTTAGACTTGGGCTACCTCATCGATTCCCAAACACCAACGGTGATTGTGGGAGATGTGACGCGAGTGCGGCAAATTTTAGTGAATTTACTTGGGAATGCGGTTAAATTCACTTCATCGGGAGAAGTTGTTGTTTCTCTGACGGCAAAACAACTTGAGAACGGAGAATACGAAATTCAGTTTGCTATCAGAGATACAGGCATTGGCATTTCTCAAGACCAGATGGAGCGATTGTTTAAGCCATTTAGCCAGGTGGATGCTTCGATCAATCGCAGCTATGGCGGAACTGGATTGGGTTTAGCCATCAGCAAACGCTTGAGCGAAATTATGGGCGGCACAATGTGGGTAGAAAGTACTTTGGGTGTTGGCTCAACATTTTATTTTACCCTGGTAGTACCCTCAAAACCCGATTTAGAAACTAATAACATTCAGGGACAACAGTCAAATCTTGCAGGAAAACGGCTTTTGGTGGTGGATGACAATGCCACTAATCGACAAATTCTCACCGTAGCGGCTTCAAATTGGGGAATGGTGGTTTCCTGTGCTGAGTCCGGTTTGCAAGCACTGCAACTGTTGCAACAAGACCGATTCGATCTTGCAGTCGTAGATATGTATATGCCACAAATGGATGGCATCCGTTTGGCGTCCCAAATTAATTCCCTCCCAAACTGTAAAGAACTGCCCTTAGTTTTGCTAACTTCCGTATGCTTACCGCCTAAAGACTTAGAAGCTAAATCGAACTTTGCTGCTGTTCTCAGTAAACCAATCAAACAATGGCATCTTTACAATACATTAGTGGGTGTTTTAAACGGACAACAGCTGAAGACGCGTCCAACTCATGCCTCAGCACCTATATTTAATTCACAGTTAAGTCAAGAGTTACCGCTACGTATTTTACTGGTAGAGGATGTTGCTTTAAATCAAAAGGTAGCTTTACAAATGTTAAAGCGGCTGGGCTACCGGGCTGACGTAGCTAATAATGGACTAGAGGCGCTGTCAGCTTTGCGCTCCCATCCTTATGATATCGTCTTTATGGACGTACAAATGCCGGAAATGGATGGGTTGCAAGCAACTCGCCAGATTTGCCAAGAATGGTCAGCTTCTCAACGCCCTTGGATTATCGCCATGACTGCTCATGCAATGCAAGGGGATAGGGAAGAATGTTTAAACGCTGGAATGAATGATTATATGAGCAAACCCATTCGACCTGAAAGTCTCCCCCAAGCGTTTGAAAACTACAGACGCAAGCGCAACTCTACCCCCACAACCGAGGAAGAGGAATCAACTCCAACAGAAATTCTCACCCCTGCCATTGACGCGCAAGCATTTCAATCTTTAAAAGAGATGATAGGAGACGATGACCTTTTGGCAGAGTTACTAGAGAATTACTTGGAAGATTCACAGCAAAAAGTGCAAAAAATAAGGGAGGCGATCGCATCAGAAGACGCGGCTACCTTACATCGTACAGCCCATTCTTTGCGATCGTTAAGTGGTAGCGTTGGCGCAATGCAGCTTGCGACACTCTGTCAAAAACTGGAAGCGATCGGTCGTGATGGTACAACAGTTGGAACCTCAGCACTCGGTTCACAACTTAAGGCAGAATATGAACGAGTCAAAGCGTCTTTGACCAGTGACCAGTGACCAGTGACCAGTGACCAGGATCAGTGACCAGTGACCAGTGACCAGTGACCAGTGACCTTTAAAATGATAAACATTTCCGGTTATCAAATCACCAAACAATTGTACGAAAGTAGCCATTCATTGATTTATCGTGGTTATAAGATATCCGATCAACAACCTGTCATTTTTAAAATGCTTAAAGAGACTTATCCCAACCCGGAACAATTGGCTTGGTTTAAGCGGGAATATGAAGTAACTCGCACCTTGAAAATATCCGGGGTGGTAGAGGCTTACAAATTTTTAGATGAGCAAAAACATTTAATCATAGTTTTAGAAGATTTTGGTGGCGACTCCTTAGCCATGTTACAAGTTGCCGGTCAAATGCCATTATCAGAGTTTCTCCGGTTGGCAATTGATATTACCGAAATCTTGGGTGCAATTCATGCAGCTAACGTTATTCATAAAGATATTAACCCCAGCAATATTGTCTTCAACCGAGCTACTAAACAAGTCAAAATTATTGACTTTGGCATTTCAAGCGTACTTTCACGGGAAAACCAAACATTTCGCCATCCCAATATCTTAGAAGGTACCCTCGCCTATATGTCTCCCGAACAAACAGGACGGATGAATCGTTCGATAGATTATCGCACTGATTTTTATGCTTTGGGTGTAACTTTTTATGAACTTCTGACAGGACAATTGCCCTTTCCTAAAAGTGATGCTCTTGAATTGGTACACAGTCATATTGCTAAACAAGCAGTACCACCGCACGAACTGGTAGGGGAATATACCTGTGCGCCTATACCCCCAATCATCTCAGAGATTGTCATGAAGTTAATGGCAAAAAACCCTGAGAATCGATATCAATCAGCTTATGGATTGAAGGCAGATTTAGAACAATGTCTGCATCAATTACAAACGACTGGTGAAATAGTTTCCTTTTCTTTGGGTCAGCAAGATATTGCAGACAAGTTTCAAATTCCACA
Organism: Scytonema hofmannii PCC 7110; assembly: GCF_000346485.2. Taxonomy (NCBI): domain Bacteria; kingdom Bacillati; phylum Cyanobacteriota; class Cyanophyceae; order Nostocales; family Scytonemataceae; genus Scytonema; species Scytonema hofmannii. The sequence continues at coordinate 10,852,796 of NZ_KQ976354.1, read as the reverse complement.
AAAATTATATGGCAGAGAACAAGAAATAGCAAAATTACTCGCAGCATTTGCAAGAGTTGCAGGGGATGCAGGGAAAGTAGGAGTTGCAGGGAATACAAGGGATGCAAGGGATGAAAATTTTGCACAGAGAAACCGGGTTTCTCCAAGAAACCGGGTTTCTGTTGCGTTGTCCCCAACTCACCAATCCAAAATCCAAAATCTAAAATCCAAAATCCAAAATCCAAAATCCAAAATCGAGATGGTCTTGGTAGGTGGTTACTCTGGTGTGGGTAAATCGGCTTTAGTTCGAGAAATTTACAAACCCATTACCGCACGTCGAGGAAATTTTATTTCCGGTAAGTTTGACCAGTTCCAACGCAATATTCCTTATTCTGCTATCAGTCAGGCGTTTAATGAATTGTGCAATCAACTGCTTAGTGAAAGCAGTTCTGTTTTCAACGAGTGGAAAGAGAAAATTTTAGCTGCAGTGGGTGATAACGGACAGATCTTGATTGATGTGATTCCTAGCTTGGAATTTATTCTTGGTTCACAGCCTCCTGTTGCTCAAGTTGGCGCAGTTGAAGCCCAAAATCGGTTTAATTTAGTTTGCCAAAATTTTATCAGAGCGATTAGCCAAGCCGAACATCCGCTTGTTTTATTTATAGATGACTTGCAATGGGCGGATGGAGCATCATTAAGCTTGCTAAAAATTATTATGAGCGATCGCACTCTAGAACACATCCTCATTCTTGGTGCTTATCGAGATAATGAAGTTGATGCAACTCATCCATTGATGATGACTTTAGAGGAGATCGCACAAGAAGAAGGGCTGATTTCATTCATTCACTTGAATAACCTGACAAAACTCGATATCAACACTTTAATTGCTGAAACTTTAGCTTGTTCCCAATCATCCTGCCAACAATTAACCGAATTAGTTTATAAGAAAACACAAGGAAATGCTTTTTTCACAATTGAGTTTTTCAAGTGTCTTTACGTTGAAAAAGTGTTAAAATTCAACTATAAATTACGACAATGGCAATGGGATATAGGGCAAATCCAACTCAAAAACATCACTGCGAATGTAGTAGAATTAATGGTAGGCAAAATCAACAAATTGCCAGAAAAAACTCAGACTGTTTTAAAGTTAGCAGCTTGTATTGGTCATAGCTTCGATTTGTTAACATTGGCAACAATATCTCAACAAGACCCCAGTCAAGTTTTTACTGAACTTTTTCCTGGCTTACAAGAAGGTTTGGTGTTCTCCTTAAATAAAAAGTATAAATTATTGGGACTCGGAGATGATAGCTTTGTTAGTGAAGTGAGGCTGCAATTTTTACATGATAGAGTCCAACAAGCAGCTTATTCTTTAATTGAGGAAACGCAAAAGCAATCGACTCATTTACAAATTGGTCGTTTGCTACTCGCTAATTCCACTCAGGAGGATTTAGAAGAAAAGATTTTTGATATTGTTGACCAATTTAATCAAGCTATTGACCTAATTAATCTACAACCAGAAAAAATTAAAATAGCTGAATTGAATTTAATTGCAGGTGAAAAAGCTTTAGCTACTATGGCATATGAGCCATCATTTAAATATTTCCAAATTGGCATCAAGCTTCTCAATGCAGATAGTTGGCAACAACAGTATAATCTTACATTAAATCTCTACTCACAAGCTGCCCAAACTGCTTATTTATCCTGTCATTTTGAGCAGATGGAGCAATTGACACTAGCAGTTCTCAATTGTGCCAAAACCAACCTAGAAAAATTAAAAGTTTGTGAAGTCAAAATTAAAGCTTTAACTGCACAGAGCGATCTTAAAGGTGCAATTCATATAGCTCTAGAATTTCTACAGTGGTTAGGTGTAATTATACCAGAGAAACCAAGCCAGTTAGATATTCAACAAGCACTCTCAGAAAACGATTTACTTTTAGCAGATAGGGAAGTTGAAGATTTAATTCACCTACCCGAAATGACTCAACCGGAAAAATCAGCTGTTTTAATGATGCTGGAGAGTATATCTGCTGTTGCATATATAGGTGCTCCAGAACTTTTCTTTCTAATTATTTTAGTAAAAGTTAATCTATCAATTCAATATGGTAATAGCTCAGAGTCAGCATTTGCTTATGCTTTTTATGCTGTTGCTTTATGTGGCGGGCTTCAAAAAATCGAGCTAGGTCATAGATTTGGACATTTATCTTTAACCTTAGCTCAAAAATTTTCCGATAAAAAAGTTATAGCTAAGTCTCTTGCTATATTTGCTCAAGTTCTCCACTGGAAAGAACATATCAAAAAAGCACTAGTCATGTTGTCTGAGGCTTATAAAGGAACATTAGAAACTGGAGATTTTGAATTTGCTGCTTATAGTGCTTATGGTTGGTGTCAATTTTCATTTTTTATCGGGCAAGATTTGCTTGAGCTAGAAAAACAGATAGCTAATTACAATCAGGCAATTGGTAAACTCAAACAGGAAATGCCTTTTCATTGGACAGCTATCTATTGGCAAACAGTTCAGAACTTGCTAGAACGCTCGGAAAATCCCATACAATTAGTCGGTTCTGCTTATGATGAGAACCAAGCACTTCCCATACTGATGGTAGCAGATGACAAGGTAGGGTTGCATATATTCTATTTAAATAAACTGATTCTCTGTTATTTATTTGGAGAATTGAGCCAAGCGCAAAAAAATGCGGATATGGCACAACAATATTTACAAGCGGCGTTGTCACTGTTAGTTAACTCTATATTCCATTTCTATGATTCATTAACTCAGCTAGCTATTTTTGCTGAGCATCCCAATTCTGACAAAACAGCTTTAATGAATCGAGTCAATAGAAATCAAGAAAAAATGCATCATTGGGCAATGCATGCTCCCATGAATTTTCAACACAAGTATGACTTGATAGAAGCAGAGAAAGCACGAGTTTTGGCTCAAACAGTCGCAGCAATGGATGGTTATGAAACAGCAATTAAAGGTGCAAGAAATCACGGTTATTTTCAAGAAGAAGCCTTGGCTTATGAACTAGCCGCTAAGTTTTACTTAGACCGAGGTATGGAGGAAATCGCTCAAACTTATATCACCAGAGCTTATTATGGTTATGTTCGTTGGCAAGCTTTGACAAAAGTCAAGCATTTAGCAGCACAATATCCTGATTTTTTGACTACAAACCCAACAAAATCTAAAAATACTACTTTAACTTTTTCTACTTCTACTACTCATAAAAGTGAATCAAAAAATCTCGATTTAACTAGCATTCTCAAAGCTTCACAAACTCTGGCAGGTGAAATAGTACTGGATGTCTTGTTAGCAAAAATTATGAGATTTGTGCTGGAAAATGCTGGTGCAGAAAAGGGATATTTGATTCTAAAGGAGCAATCTCAATGGAATATTGAAGCAGTAGGAAATATGAACTTAGATGAAGCTGTGGTTTTGCAATCTATTCCGATGACATCGGTAAATGAGAACAGTATAACTCCGTTAATTTCTGCTGCGATCGCTAATTATGTCATTCGTACCCAAGAGAGTGTGGTTTTGCATGACGCCGCTCATCAAGGAAATTTTACTCACGATCCTTATATAATTCAACAACAGCCAAAATCTGTGCTGTGTGCGCCACTATTGAATCAGGGACAACTAACTGCTATCTTATATCTGGAAAATAATTTGACAACGGGTGCTTTTACTCCCGACAGATTGGAAGTTTTAAATTTATTAGCATCCCAAGCAGCTATTTCTATCAAAAATGCCCAACTTTATGCTAATGTATGCCAAAACGAGCATAAATTAACACAATTAGTTGCCGAACAGACAGAAGCATTACGCTGCAGCGAACAACAGTTTAAAAATGCTTTTGAAACGACAGCAGTTGGAATGTGTATTGTTTCTTTAGAAGGGCGATTCTTGGCGGTAAATCCTTCAGTTTGCAAAATGTTTGGCTACCCAGAAGCAGAATTATTGTCTCTCACATTTCAGGAAATTACTTATCCAGATGACTTGGAAGTCGATCTAAACAACGTACAGGAACTCTTGGCTGGTAATATATCTTACTACCATCTAGAGAAGCGCTACATCCAAAAAAACGGACAAATTGTCTGGGGTTTGCTTAGTGTTTCCTTAGTGCGCGATTCCCAGCAAACACCACTTTATTTTGTTTCTCAAATCCAAAATATAAGCGCTCGCAAGGAAGCAGAAACCGTACTACTACATGCAGTTCATGTAGCAGATGCAGCCAGCCGAGCAAAGAGCGAGTTCTTGGCAAATATGAGTCACGAACTACGAACTCCCCTCAATGCTATTCTTGGCTACAGCCAAATCATGAATCGCGATAATTCTCTATCTACAGAACACAAGCAGTTTTTGGCAATTATCAATCGTGCAGGCGAACATCTCCTACAGTTAATTAATGATGTTCTGGAAATGTCGAAAATCGAAGCGGGTCGAATGTCTTTTAATCCCAGTGGCTTCAATCTACATCAACTTCTGAATAATTTAGAAGAAATGTTACGATTGCAAGCCAAATACAAAAATTTGCAGTTATTCTTTGAACGGGCATCAAATCTCCCTCAATACGTGCAGACAGATGAACAGAAATTGCGCCAAGTTTTGATTAATTTACTTGGCAACTCACTCAAGTTTACTCGCCAGGGTCATGTGATTCTACGCGTAAGTCTAGAGACTGATAAAACGCCTCTCCAATCTCCACTTCTCAGTCCCCAATCCCTAACCTTTGAGGTAGAAGACACCGGACTCGGTATTGCCCCAAATGAACTTGATACTTTGTTTGATGCCTTTGTACAGACTCAAGCGGGGCGAAAAGCAAGCCAAGGAACGGGTTTGGGATTGGCAATTAGCCGTCAATTTGTGCAGTTAATGGGAGGAGACATTACTGTTAATAGCATTCTCGGTCAAGGTACAATTTTTAAGTTTGACATTTCAATAACGCTAGCTGAAGCCACAGACGTTCAAAGCGAACAACCCATCCACAGAGGGCGAGTCCTCACTTTAGCACCAGACCAACCACAGTACCGTATTCTCATAGTTGAGGATCAATGGACAAACCGCCAACTGCTCGTTCAACTGCTAGAACCTCTGGGATTTAAGGTGCGAGAAGCCGAAAATGGTCGAGAAGGGCTGGCTCTATGGGAGAGATGGGAACCGCATTTGATTTGGATGGATATGCGAATGCCAGTTATGGACGGTTACCAAGCCACCAAACAGATCAAAGCACAGCCAAAGGGTCAGTCAACTGTGATTATTGCCCTCACGGCTAATGCATTTGAGGAAGAACGAACGGCTATTTTAGCTGCAGGTTGTGACGATCTTGTCCTGAAACCGTTTCGAGAAGAGGTGATTTTGGAAAAAATGGCTCAACATTTAGGTGTGGGCTATGTTTACGACGAGAGCAATCTGTCTTCCGCACCTAGCGATCGGCAAGAGGAAGAAGATAAAATCTACGTGCTAAAAGCAGAAAGTTTAAATGTCATGCCTGCAGATTGGATAGCACAGTTACATCAGGCAGCTGTTCGACTTGATGATAAGCAAATGATCGAACTCCTAACGCAAATTCCTCAGTCAAATGCCTTGCTTGCTCGAGCACTCACTCAGAAAGTGGATAACTTTGATTTCGACCAAATCATGAATTTAACTCAACAAGCTAGTTTTTTATGAAGGGCATATCTGTTGATGAACTCCGAGCTAAAATTTTAGTTGTAGATGATGAACCCACTAACCTGCGTCTTTTATCTATGACTTTGGCTCAAGAGGGCTATGAAGTAAGATGTGCCAAAAATGGTGAATTGGCTTTACTCTCAGCACAAACAAACCCACCCGATTTAATTTTGCTCGATATCACAATGCCAGAAATGGATGGATATGAGGTTTGCCAACAGTTCAAAGCTAATGCACAAACTTGTGATATCCCAGTGATTTTTTTAAGCGCCCTGAATCAGACTCTTAATAAGGTAAAAGCCTTTAATGTTGGTGGAGTAGATTACATCACCAAACCGTTTCAGGTGGAAGAAGTTTTAGTTCGCGTCAAAAACCAACTGGCTATCCAATTGTTACACAAGAAATTAATTGAGCAAAACGGTTTACTGCAAAAAGAAAACTACAAACGCCAACAGGAAATTGCTGAGCGATTGGAAGCAGAACGCAAACTCGAACAACTCACAACTGAGTTGAAACGCTCAAATCAAGAGTTAGAAACTTTTGCTTATGTAGCTGCTCACGATTTGCAAGAACCATTAAGGGCGGTGACGGGTTACACCCAACTTTTAATCGATGAATATCAAGACCGTTTAGATGGGACAGCCCTAGAATACATGGATTTGGTTGCGGATGGGGCAACTCGGATGCAACAATTGATTAAAGACTTGCTTGCTTACTCTCGCGTGAGTTCTCGCGGTCAAGAATTTACACCCATAGACCTTAATGGCGTATTGCATCAGGTAATGAAAAATTTGCAGGTTGCGATCGCCGAGAGCAACGCTAACATTTCCCACGATCCCTTACCCACAATTGCTGGTGACAAGACCCAGTTAGTCCAGTTATTTCAAAATCTTATTGGTAACGCTATTAAATTTCGTCAAAAAGAACCTCCTGAAATTCACATTGCTGCTAAGTTAAAAGATGGGCATTGGTTGTTTTCAGTGCGAGATAACGGTATTGGGATCAAACCTCAATATCTTGACCGTATTTTTGAAATTTTCAAACGTCTTCACACCCGCACAGAATTTCCCGGTACTGGCATTGGTTTGGCTATTTGTAAGAAGATTGTGGAACGTCACCAGGGACGTATCTGGGCTGAATCACAGCTAGGAGAAGGAACTACATTTTACTTTACGATTCCTAAGTGTAGCTGACTCTTGGTCACTGGTCACTGGTCATTGGTCACTGGTCACTTGTCACTACTCACTGGTCACTGGTCACTGGTCACTGGTCACTGGTCACTGGTCACTGGTCACTGGTCACTGGTCACTGGTCACTGGTCACTGCTCACTGTCTACTGAGACTTCCAACCTTTTGATTTCTAACCTCTGCCTTCTTTCCCAAACTATTCCTCATAAAATTATCAACTTCTTTCGTATCTAATGGTTTAGAAAAAAAGTACCCTTGTGCATAATCGCATCCTAACTCTCGAAGAATATTTAACTGTTCTGCGGTTTCCACTCCTTCTGCTATGACATTCAATCCTAAGTCTCGTGCTAGGGTAACTATTGCTCGAACAATACCTAATTTTTTCCGATTTCCTGTAATTTGGTTAATAAAAGAACGGTCAATCTTTAAATTATCAATAGGAAGACTGTGTAAATAGCTGAAACATGAATATCCTGTTCCAAAATCATCAATGGATAACTGAATGTTTCTAGCTTTTAATTTTTCGAGTACGACAATCACTTGTTTTGTATTGTCTACAAGCATACTCTCAGTAATTTCTATTTTCAGATTTTCTCCTTTCAGTCCAAATTTTAAAAGAAGTCGATCGATAAACTCAATTAAATTTGGTTGCGTGAATTGAATTCCAGGCAAATTAACACTCATGGAGAGAGATGACTGGTTAAAAAACTCTTTTTGCCACAAACTTAACTGTCGGTTAGCCGTTTCTAATACCCATTCAGTAATAGATACAATTAATCCCGTTTCTTCTACTAATGGAATGAACTCTGTAGGAAGAACAATCCCTCTGGTAGGATGCTGCCATCTAATAAGTGCTTCAAACCCTGCGATCGAACCAGTTTTTAGTGAGACTATCGGTTGATAGCTCAAATATAACTGTTGACTTTTGATTGCTTGTTGCAAGTCGGTTTCCAACTGCAAAAGCTCAAGAGCGCTTTGTTGCATGGCTTTCTCAAACACAACTGTACTGTCTCGTCCTTGTAATTTTGCATAATGCATAGCAGTATCTGCTGCTCGCAAAAAGTCTTCAGGTTGGTCAGATCCAATGGTGCTATTAACAATACCAATATTGATCGTAAATGATTCAAAAGGAGGGTTGAGCTTAAAAGGTGATTTCATGACTTGCTCTCGAAGGCGATTTGCAATGGTTGTTATATTCTCAGCATTTCTTTCATTCCTAATTAAAATAGCAAACTCATCTTCTCCTACCCGTGCTAAAACATGGCTATGGTTCAAACAACTCAAGAATCGGCGAACAACCTCAATTAAAAGTTTATCGCTTTGGCTGTGACCGAGACTGTATTTAATAACCCGGTATTGGTCAAGGCTTAAATAGAGGACTGAAAATAAATTATCGGGATTGGCTCTGGTAGATTCAATACATTGATGCAGGGTCTCCAAAAATTTGAAGCGATTAGGTAAACCTGTTAAAACATCATAATAAGCTAATAAATTTAACTTTTCTTGTATTTGTTTGCGCTCGCTAATATCTTTAATAACAGAAATAAAATACTCAGGTTCTCCTTTGGGGGAACGCACAAGTGCAACAGTCAAGTAAATCCAAACATGGGAGCCATTTTTGCGGATGTACCGCTTTTCCATTGAGTAGGTTTGAATCTCTGATATCAACAAGCGACGCATATATTCAAGGTCAGCTTCTAAATCTTCAGGATGGGTGATGTCTTGGAAAGTCCGCTCTAATAACTCCTGTTGAGTATATCCTACAATCTCGCAGATCTGTTGGTTAACTTGCAACCACTGACCTGTTAATCCTACATATGCAATACCGATAGATGCAGAATGGAATACGTCACGAAAGTGTTGCTCATTTGTCAAAATCATATATTTTGTTGATTTCTTAAATTAGAGATTGTGTTATGTTTGAAAACTACATATTATGTTCAAAAGAAATTTTGTTTACAGTTAGTTTTTCCTAGATATTAATGCGATCCCGCCCTTAAAATGAAAGGGCAATTATTACCCAAACGAGCTTGTAACCGATTGCAGCAAGCCAAGCCATCTATTCCAGGTATGACAGCATTCAGCAAAATAATCTCTGGTAACTGCTTTTGATAGATATCCAAACACTCTTATCCCTCTTGATGTCTTAACAACCCGGTATCCTTCTTTTTCCATAGCCTTGTCATCGTCAACGATCGGGATTGGAGGATTGTTGTTTTAGAGTAGGGAACAATTATTTTTCTTGCTTTAAAATGATTATATTATTCTGGGCTGGATTCTATCCACTTAAGCTTTGTATCGAATTAAGAAGTTATATTTAATACACATTAAACCAAGTATAAACTTCCAGAACGCTATCAATATTTACAAAACCATCATAATTTTCCACAATGTCAATGACTCAGGACTTACACCACTGACACAATGCGATCGCTGAGATTGATACTATAAAGATTTTATGAAAGAACGACTAAAGTATGAGATCTATCACCACGCTGATGGTAATATTTCTTATGTATCTACCTAGTGTGGACAAAAAACTTAATTGTAAAAAATCATCGAAAGAAGCACTTATTTATAGTTGATTTTCCCATTGCGCTCTGCCTAAAGGCAGCAGCAAAGCTATCGCAAAAGTTTACGGATAAAACCCAAACCTCACGTATTTTTAAAATAGACCGTTGTGTAGATTAACAACTATGTACTGAGTAGTATTGTAGAAGAGGCATAGTGTGCTAGCACCATTACCTACCTCAGTTGTTTTAGCTAACACCAATTAACAGTCAGGGTGATGCCGTAATAAATAAAGCGGAACATTAATTTTTTGTAGTACACACAGAACTGACTCATAAATAATGCACATTCTGATTTACTCCTACAACTACTATCCAGAACCGATTGGAATAGCCCCATTGATGACTGAACTCGCCGAGGGGCTTGTCAAACAAGGTCATCAAGTCAGAGTTATTACGGGTATGCCCAATTACCCACAGCGAGAAATCTATCCGGGTTATCGTGGTAAGTGGTACGTAACAGAACAGAAAAATGGTGTCACTATTCAGCGTTCTTACTTACGCATTAAATCCAAACCAAATTTGCTGGATCGACTGTTACTAGAATTGAGTTTTGTATTTACAAGCATACCGCAAGCACTAAACGGCTGGAGACCTGATGTAATTCTTCTGACAGTACCTCCGTTACTGGTATCATTACCAGCTAGCCTACTGAGTTGGCTGTATAACTGTCCGGTAGTACTAAATGTACAAGATATCCTTCCAGAAGCGGCTGTACGTGTTGGGCTAGTGAAAAACAAATTGATGATTCGCGCCCTAGAGGCTTTAGAAAAGTTTGCCTACAGACGCGCCCATACCATTAGCGTAATTGCCCAAGGCTTTTTAGAGAATTTAGTCAGTAAGGGAGTCCCCATCCAGAAAATAGTTTGTATCCCCAATTGGGTGAATGTCAATTTCATCCGCCCCTTACCAAAAGAGAAGAACTATTTTCGGGCGGAACATCAGCTTGAAGGAAAATTTGTGGTGATGTACTCAGGCAATATAGCACTGACCCAAGGTTTAGAAACAGTCATCGAAGCAGCAATTTCTTTGCGCCACATTCCAGAAATTGTTTTTGTGATCGCAGGTGAATCAAAAGCCCTCCAGTGGCTGCAAAAATACTGTTTGGCATCTGAGGTAAATAATGTTTTGCTTGTACCGTTACAGCCCAGGGAAAAATTGCCTGAAATGTTAGCCGCCGCCGATATTGGGTTAGTCGTGCAAAAGAGCAATGTAATTTCTTTCAATATGCCTTCTAAAATTCCACTCCTACTAGCTTCTGGTCGCCCTATATTAGCTAGCGTTCCTGCTACAGGTACAGCAGCGCGATCCGTAGTCGAAAGTGGTGGAGGTATAGTCGTGACGCCAGAGTCACCAGATGCTTTAGCCAAAGCGATACTATACTTGTATAACAATCCTGACGTTGCAACTCAACTTGGCGATAAAGGCAGACAATTTGCTATTGAACGTTATTCTTTTGAGCAAGCTTTAAGAAATTATGAAGCACTGTTTTCTAGAGTTATGGCACGTCAAGAACAAAATTTAAGTATCTTGCCAACAATTAATGTCGATGAATCTGCCAGTCAAGATTTTCTAGAAAGTCATTTACGAGAAAATCCCACAACTCATCATGAAAATCCTTCTTCCACCTACTCCCTACTCCCTACTCCCCACTCCCATTTTCTAGGTTGAGCGATTTGCTTTTGATACTCCTCCTCGGTCATAATATCTAGGGTGCTTTCCAGTCTATCGAGGAAGATTATACCATCAAGGTGATCGGACTCGTGTTGAAAAATTCGAGCTACAAAATCTGTAAGTTCTTGCTTTTGCAGCTTGCCATTTTTATCCATATACTCTACTTCAATTGCTTGATATCTGGGAACTAAACCTCGAATTCCCGGAACACACAAACAACCTTCCCACCCTTTCACCACCTCAGTGGAATGTGCAATAATTTTGGGATTTATCATAGCAGTTGGTTCCATTTCTGGAGCATTTGGGTATCTGGGATTGGGATGAGATGCCACAATAAATAAGCGTAAGGATTCTGCAACTTGGGGTGCAGCGATTCCTACACCACTCGCTTTAGCAACTGTTGCGATTAAATCATCTATCAGTTTTTGAATGCGATCGTCATGGATATTTTCAATTGCTGAAGCTTTTTGACGCAGTCTGCGATCGCCTAATTGAATGATTGGAAGTGATACCATTTTGGATTTTAGATTTTGGATTTTAGATTTTGGATTAGGGGATGCGTAGATTTTAGATTTTGGATTAGGGGATGCGTAGATTGAGGATTGGTCTTTCTTCCTTGTCCCCCTACTCCCTACTCCCTACTCCCTACTCCCTCATTAACTATAACGACGAACTGGTAATGCTGCGGGACGCACTGTTATTTGTGTGGTTTGTCCATCACGTTGCACTTGTACTTGTATTGAAACTCCGATCTTGCTACCTTCGACTATTTTTTGGACTTCTTCTATTTTCGTAACAGGTTGGTTGTTAATACCTTGAATAATATCACCTTGTCTGAGACCTGCAGTGGCTGCTGGAGAACGGGGAACAATATCAACTAACAAAACTCCTTTGCTAGCAGTAATATTAACCTCAGAGCTAGAGTTGATTTTGTCTCTGAGTTCTGGTGTTAGCGTTACCATCTGAATACCCAAATAAGGATGTTCGACTTTTCCCTGGGAAATCAATTCTTGAGCTATTCGCTGCGCCGTGTTAATGGGAATGGCAAATCCTAACCCTTGAGCACCTCGGATAATAGCAGTGTTCATACCAATGACTTCACCGCGAACATTTAATAATGGTCCGCCAGAGTTACCGGGATTAATAGCTGCATCGGTTTGAATGTAATCCACTCGCTTATCGGTAGCGCCGATATCACTGCTAGAACGTCCTGTAGCACTGAGAATTCCCGAAGTGACAGTGTTGTCCAAACCCAAAGGATTACCAATGGCAATCACTGCTTCTCCCGGTTGCAAGTTCTCTGAATTACCAAGAGGAACTGTGGGTAATTTGCCAGCATCTATCTTGATAACCGCCACATCCGTCACCGGATCTTCACCAAGAACACGTCCTTCAAATTCACGACCATCTTTTAATTTTACTGTCACGCGATCGGCACCATTAACCACGTGAGAATTGGTCAGAATTTGCCCTGCGGAGTTAATAATAAACCCAGAACCACTTCCCTGTTCTACTCTTTGTCTTGGTTCTGATGGTCGCATATCCCCAAAAAACCTTCGGAAAAATGGATCGTCGAATTCTTCTGGTAACTGCTGCGAAATTTTCCTGGCTGCATTAATACGAACCACAGCTGGTCCTACCTTTTTGACCACTCCGACTACGAAGTTAGGATTGTCAGACCCCGAAAATATTGGTGCGACAACTGGGACGGTGTTCTCGTTGGTGTTTTGGGCTGTGTTTTCAGCTTGAGCTTGTGACTCTTGATTAGGTTTTTGTTCCTCAAGAGTGACAGCAGGTATGGAACAACCCCCAAGAAATGCCGCTGTTATGCTGCACAATAGCATAAATACAATTTTGGTGGTTGAGGAAAGTTGAGGCGAAAAACGTTGCTTGTCGCCGTCTTTGGATTGAAATTCATGGTCTTTTGTCTTCATCTGTTGTTGTTTTCTCCTGGGAGATCGGTGGATATCACTGGTCACTGGTCACTGGTCATTGGTCACTGGTCATTGGTCATTGGTCACTGGTCACTGGTCACTGGTCACTGGTCATTGGTCATTGGTCACTGGTCAAATTTGTGAGTTGCTTATATCTTCATTATTGTGACGATCGCACCCCTATTGGTGGTAAATTATGGAAATGCCCATAGACAGTCTGTGGAATCAGGTACTGGAACGCTTGCAACTAGAGCTATCCCGCCCCACGTTTGAAACCTGGATTAAAACTGCCAGTGCGGTGCAATTTGAAAATAATTGCTTAGTGATTCGCACTCCCAACCCATTTGCTCGCAATTGGTTACAAAAATATTACATAAGAACTATTGCTAATGTAGTACAAGATATTCTTGGTTATCGCGTAGATATATATATAACGGTTGAGGAAGGGGAAGAAGTTCCCAATCTCGAAGACACAGAAGGTTCTTGGGAAATACCAACCCAATATACCACTCCTGAAAAAGTCTCCAAACGAACCAAAACAGCAGAATTAAATCCAAAGTACGTCTTTTCACGATTTGTGGTTGGTGCTAACAATCGGATGGCGCATGCGGCTTCCCTGGCGGTTGCTGAATCTCCAGGAAGAGAATTTAACCCCTTATTTTTATGTGGTGGGGTAGGCTTGGGGAAAACGCACCTTATGCAAGCGATCGGACACTATCGATGGTCGATTCATCCTGATTCCAGCATATTTTATGTCTCCACGGAACAATTTACAAACGATCTCATCACTGCTATCCGTAAAGATAGCATGCAAAGTTTTCGCGAGCATTATCGTGCTGCGGATGTACTTTTAGTGGATGACATTCAGTTTATTGAAGGTAAGGAGTACACCCAAGAAGAGTTTTTCCACACCTTTAATACTTTACATGAAGCAGGCAAACAAGTCGTCTTGGCATCCGATCGCCCTCCCAACCAAATTCCTCGCTTGCAAGAACGGTTGTGTTCCCGATTCTCTATGGGATTGATAGCTGACATCCAAACTCCAGATTTAGAGACGCGGATGGCGATTCTACAAAAAAAAGCTGAGTATGAAAATATTCGCCTACCAAGGGATGTCATTGAGTATATCGCCTCACACTACACTTCTAATATTCGAGAATTAGAAGGAGCATTAATTCGTGCAGTGGCGTACATTTCCATTTGGGGCTTACCCATGACAGTAGAAAGTATTACTCCCATTTTAGAACCACCAACTGAGAAGGTAGCATCAACTCCAGAAGCAATTCTATCAGCTATTGTGGATACTTTTGATATATCAATAGAAGACTTGAAAGGAAATTCGCGACGGCGAGAAATTAGCTGGGCGCGTCAGATTGGAATGTATCTCATGCGCCAACATACCGATTTGAGTTTGCCGAGAATAGGAGAAGAGTTTGGCGGTAAAGACCATACAACGGTGATCTATAGTTGTGAAAAAATTACTCAACTCAAAGAAACCGACCATAATTTGGTACAAACTCTACGTCAGTTGAGCGATCGGTTGCGTGGAGCAAAATGAAAGTAGGGAGTGGGGAACTCGGGGCCCCCTCTGGGGATAAGGGGCAATGGGGAGTAGGGAGTGGGGAACTCGGGGCCCCCTCTGGGGATAAGGGGCAATGGGGAGTGGGGAAGAGGTATTTTCACAATTGGTGATGAAATTTTTTCATCAAGACTGCCTTTTTTTTTGTAAATGTTAAGCAAAGTATAAAAAATCTTTAAGCTAATATTAGATTGTGGAAAGTTTATTATTTTTTGTGGAAAACTAAGACAAAATCTGTGGAAAACTTCATACCTTTAGTGGAAAACTTTATTTTAAGTATAACTACTCTGTGGAAAACTCCCCTCTGTTTTCCACAAGTTATCCACAACAGTGACCAGTAATCAGTGACCAGTGACCAGTGACCAGTGAATCCTTATACTTAAAAAGTGGGGGATTTGAATAATAAATTAATTTCTTTTTTTACCACTCCTTACATTCGCAACAAGGTGTTACGATATCCAACACACTTGCCAATTTTGACTATGAAACTAGTTTGCACCCAAAGCGATCTCAGTACTAACCTCTCACTCACAAGCCGCGCTGTACCTTCCCGTCCGACTCATCCGATACTTGCTAACGTGCTTTTACAAGCAGATGCGGAAACAAACCAAGTCAGCCTCACAGCTTTTGACCTTAACTTGGGTATCCGTACTAGTTTCAAAGCTGAGGTATTGCAGGGGGGAGCAATTGCAATTCCTGCTAAGTTGTTGAATGATATTACGGCTCGTCTTCCGGAAGGAGAAATCACTCTAGAGGAAGAATCAGCTGCTAAAGGAGATAACATCACCGGGGAAGGCTTAATTGTATCCCTAACGCCAAAAAGCGGGCGTTATGAAGTAAGAGCAATGGGAGCAGAAGATTTTCCAGAACTACCTGCGATCGAAAATGACAGATTGCTTCAGATTACTGCTAGTGCATTAATTGACGGATTGAAGGGTTCTTTGTTTGCAACTAGTAGTGATGAAACCAAACAAGTACTGACTGGAGTTCATCTCACAGTTCAACAAGACTCGCTCGAATTTGCTGCTACCGACGGACATCGTTTAGCTGTAGTACAAACTACAAATGAGAGTTCAGATACAAGTAGTGAAACCAGCCTAGAGGTAACACTACCAGCTAGAGCTTTGCGAGAACTCGAACGGATGCTGGGTCATAGTGCATCATCAGATGAGTCGATCGCTATGTCCCTGGATCAAGGACAAGTTATTTTTGAATGGCAAAATCAACGCTTGACTAGCCGTACTTTGGAAGGACAATATCCGTCTTACCGTCAACTTATCCCCCGACAATTTGAGCGAGAATTAACTTTAGATAGAAAACAATTTCTGAGCACCCTAGAGCGAATTGCGGTATTGGCAGACCAGAAGAATAATATAGTTAAAGTTAGTATAGACAGTGAAGCGCAAGAAATTACCTTATCTTGTGAAGCTCAAGATGTGGGGAGTGGGAGAGAGTCCTTAGCAGCACAGATATTGGGTGAGGAAATAGATATTGCTTTTAATATTAAGTATCTGATGGAAGGTTTAAAAGCATTGCCCTCTACAGAAATTCAAATGCAACTGAATTCAAATCTGACACCAGTGATTTTTACACCTATCAGTGGTGTGAAAATGACTTATTTGGCTATGCCAGTTCAGATTAGGAATTAACGGCTTAGGGGGTTTGCGAGCGCGGAAAGTCAATCTTAAATTGCCAACATCAGATATTACGTAGGTTGGGTTGAGGAACGAAACCCAACATTGAATCAAATTGTTAGGTTTCGTTCCTCAATCCCACCCACGATGTCTTAATGTTTACTTTATAAATCTTCTCTTAGGGAAGATTAATGTATCTACTAGGTTATAAGTTATTTTTATCTGCTTCTCTTAAAGATTTTAGTAGTTCATCTTCAGGAGTTTGCTGAATAAAATGTGGGTAAACTACACGATCAAAGATTTTCTGGAGCTTTGCACTTCCTTTTCGCACTAAAACATCACAATCTAATTTTAGAGAATCTTCTCTTCTTTTTTCTCTGTCAGTAGTTTCTGAATTGTTAGATTTTTTTATTTCTGGTAACCAAGTCGAATGAATGGTAAATCTTAAGTGAAGGTCTTGATGACTCAGACGATATATAGGTTTATCATTAAAATCATTGGCATCAAATATCCAAAACTCACCCTTGGGCTTATCGTCAGATAAAACAACGCAAACAATATATCCATGTGTTGATTTATCTTTTCCTTCTGGGAGAGGTTGAGAACTTGGTATAAATTGCGGGGAACAACCTAAATAACCATTTGGAAACTGAAATGAATCAGCAATTTTCATTGACTCTGTATCTAAACGTAGTAAGGTGGATGGTTTGTCCTCAGTGGGTAACTCTTGATATGATATTGTACGATAATCGCTTTCTTTATAAGCATCGTCAATACGCTTAGGTATCAGTTCCCAAGAAAATCCCCAGGACATCCAGTAAATATTTTTTATTTTTGTCTCTGTTTCACTCTGACGATCGCGACACAATTCGCGGTGAGTATAGACAGATAACGACCATGTACTCTCAGGATCGCTCACAAGTTTTGCATCTAGTAAGTTTCCAGTTTTTCCATCAATAACGTAGCGACCTAACAAACCTAAATCCATCGGTCCGACTACCATACCTTCCAAATCTTGACGTAATTGGTTTTTTCCTTCCTCTAGTACGGGTTCATCGAAGCGGCTAATCCACTCTGTCACATCCCAACCATTTCGATGTCCTACGTGAAGAGTAATTTTATCTTCCGAATTTTCGTAATCGACAGTAAAATGTGACACTCCATATGGAACGCTGAATTTTGTAACTGGTAGCTCGTTAATCGGTTCGTTGCACTGATTACCCGAAGCAGCTAACGCTTGACGACGTACAATATAAAAATTGGTAAATGACTTTTGTTTAATTAATTGAAGGAAAACTGAAGAAATCCACTTTCCTAGATCTCCTACAAATGGATTTTTTCTAATTAAATCAATAAGAAAAGGCGAAAAGATTTGTGATAATTCCACCATGAATGGAACATCTGGAATAATAATGTAATCTTTGGTAATTGCAATTTGATGAACTGCTTGTGATATATATAGAGGTTTACCATCAAGGTAAAGCCGCCATCGTTCCATTTTTTTAGTTGTAAAGTTATATCGAACTAAATCGGTAAAGCTTCCAAAAACATCTTCATAAGTTATCTTACTCTTCTCTAATTTTTTCCAAATTTCCTTGAAATAATTTATCCAGTAAATAATATTCAAACTTTGATTAACTATTTTTTGAAATTTACCGTTGTAGCCTGTTGAATAGTTAACTGAATACAAGAACTCAGAATCATCAGTAGAAGAAATGCCAGAAGAATCCTTAGTCACATCTGCCACTGGATGTGCGGGATTGGAGTAAGTTGGAAAAATCCAAGGAATGATAGGAAATATAGATAACCAATCTTTTGTGCTTCCCACAGGTTCCAGCAGCTCCATTGTATCTGGATCGATTTCATACGGTCGCCCTGCATCAAAAGTAACCACGAGACGTTCTCTAGTTTGGGCAAAGGCAGTATTTAATTGATTGCGAGAACCTAACGCCAAGCTAGTACGCGCAACTCCTCCATCATGAAACTGGTATAGTAGCGAATCATTTTTTGTGGCTTGGTCGGCATAATAACAGGGAGTTTTAGCAATTCGAGTTTTAATGTTTGCTTTTCCTGCTTCAAATCCCAAGCGATAAATCATGCCATCGCCGTTATAAACTTGAGTTCCATCACCAGGAGACAAGGGCGCACAAATAAAAGTATAACCGTATAAATCTTGTGGTAACTGGATTTTTTTGTTATGCGGCTGTTCTACATTAAATAAGTCTGTTTGTCTTTCCTGGCTACCTGGCTTGTAAATCTGAATATCAAGTTCATCAATTTCAATTTCTGCTCGACTCGTATCAATTTTTGATTTTGGTAGAATCGTAGAATCT
The DNA here is from genome assembly GCF_000346485.2 of Scytonema hofmannii PCC 7110. Taxonomy (NCBI): domain Bacteria; kingdom Bacillati; phylum Cyanobacteriota; class Cyanophyceae; order Nostocales; family Scytonemataceae; genus Scytonema; species Scytonema hofmannii. The sequence goes on along the minus strand of NZ_KQ976354.1, from coordinate 10,834,234 downwards.
CCATGGTTAATTGGAGCTACAACCGATTGGGGAATCGCTTTGGAAGAATTGCGATCCTCAGACTTATACTTTGCCATAAATTTTTAATTGTAAATGCTATTAACTAGGGTTATTACGGGTATTGGAGTTGCTCAATTTTACAAAGTATAAATTGTGCTTACGGGATAAAGATGTCATTCTTTAGTTTTATTTAAGTATTTCGACTGCTCCCAATGCTCGGAGGGCGGCTTCTTGTGCATTAGTTAAACCTGTAACATCCGTGATGTTTGTTCCTTCATAGGGTCTTTGTGCTTGCAGCGTTGCTTCCCATTCTCCTGTTTCCTTGTTCCAAAGATGAATGGCTTCATCTTCGCTAGCACTTGCGATCGCATGATGATTGCTGCTCAATGCAACAGACCACACCCAATTCTTGTGTTGCCGTAAATTATATAAGGACTGACCGCTATTAACATCCCAAACCTTGATAGTTTGGTCGGAACTACCGCTAATCAACTGATGGCTGTCATGGCTGAAACTAACTGACAGTACCCAGCCAGTATGTCCAACTAAAGTTTGTAAGCATTCGCTACTTTGTACATCCCAAATTTGAATTGTGTTGTTCATGCAACCACTAGCAATGCTTTTCCCATCAGGGCTAAACGCAACTGACCACATTCGCTGCTGATACTGCAAAGTTTTCAGACACTCGCCACTATTCACGTCCCAAAGTTTTACGGTTTGGTCTTCACTTGCACTTGCTATTTGGGAACCATTAGGACTAAACCTCACACATCCAATGCGATCGCTATGCCCTACCAGTATATGCAAGCAGTTCCCATTACTGACATCCCAAATTCGGATCGTTCGATCTAAACTACAACTAGCGAGGAGTTGACCGTTGGGGCTAAATGCCACAGACCAAACTGAGTCTGTATGTGCAACTTTTAAGCTAATCAAAGTGGCTAAACCTGATTAACTACGGCATCCGTCAATTCCGACGAATCGGAAAGCACGATAGAATCATGCGTCACGGTGAAGGCAGTTGCTTGCAAAGCACGCAATAAAATATTACGTGCGCCGTTCACATCGCGGGAAATTTGAATTCCGCAATGTGGACATTTAAAAACTTTGTTCCCACCCAAACCGTGGTGGATATGACCACAATTACCACAAGTTTTGGAGGTGTAAGACTCGTTGCAAAGAACGACTATTACACCACATCGAGATGCAGCTTGTTTGAGATGTTGCTCAAATCGGTAATGAGAAAGAGTTAACATTTGACGCACTGACTTGTTGTTAATTCTGCGCTTCTTACCATTACGTTTCTTAATTACCATTTGACTAGAATCAAAAGTTGGCAAGAAGATAACTTTGTAAGATTTAACAAGCAGATTAACAGCTTTGTTGTGTAAATCTTTAATCAGATTTTGGATTCTTTCTCTTATCCGGTTAGCAGCAACACGCATCTTTCTACGCTTACGGCAAGTGGTTTTGGTGCTCCGACTTATTAACTTGTCAAGGTGTGAGCACAATCTTTGTATGCGCCCAATGTCTCCCTTTCCAATCTCTAAGACGTTCTCGCCATCAAAGCCAGTCAAGAAAGTGCGATTTCCTGGGTCTAAAGCTATTACCCTATCACTTCCAGTCGGTACAACCAAGTCATGCTTAGGAAAACAGCCAAACCATTTACCATGGCGGTATACAAGCTCTGTACCGTATTCGCATTGATAGGGTATAGTTTGCCCGAAAGCAGTAAACTTTAACCCTTTAGTTGTGTTGCAGTACCACGTTCCATTCTTGAAATTACCAGCTTTGAATTGAATAGTTTGGCTTGTTGCTTTTACTGATTTAAACTCTGCCTCCCCTCCATCTTTTTTGGCTCGGTTAAACGCATCATACGCTTCAAAACACGCTTCTTGGCGCTGATGACCGGGAATTGTTTTTACCCAATCAGGAATAGTTTCAATCCGTTGTAACAACTTGTCAAGTTGTTCGGCACTAACTTTCATCACGCCATCATAACAACGCAACAAGACAATAGTTTCGTTGTAATAATAACGATATCCCGCCAACCAACGTTTCCAAACTTTGTGCAACTCCTTGCTAGGATACAGCCTGATTTTTAACACACTGTTGGGCTGAGGCTTTGTCGATTTCTTGTGCCGTGCCTTCTTTTTGTAACTCTTCTTTGAGTTGGGATTTGTATTTTCTAAGTCCGTACAACCTGCTAGAAAAGCAGTGGATGATGGACAGCATATCTTGAACGAGTTCTTGTTCTGGAGACAACTTGCGGTCATTGAGAACCAAGAGTTCGCACTCAAATTTTTGGCATAACCATTTAACCAATTCGTATCCAAATCGGACAAGTCTGTCAGGGTGGGCAACGACAAGACGTTGGATATCGCTGTCGATGATTCGTTCCAAAATAGTAAGGAATTTTTTCCTTCTAAAATTAAGTCCGCTTCCAACCTCTGAAATGATTTCTGCTTCTGGATATCTTGCACGTAGATGCTCAAGTTGGCGTTGCAAATCGTCTTGCTGGGAATGAGTCGAAACTCGTCCGTAGCAAACAGTTCTAGTTGCCCTGGGCATCCCTGCGGCTTCCTGGATTTCGTCGAGCACAAACCTTCTTTGCCCACCTGGGGTACGGATGGCTTTGAGCTTGCCTTCGTTTTCCCATCTTCTAAGGCTGGAGATGCTGACTCCAAGGATTTTCGCGGCTTCTTTGGGGGTGACATGATTCATTTAAACCTATTTAACTCAGCCATTACTATCCTAGACTGAGTTAAATAGGTTTGGTTCCTTTGAATAGCAAATTGCTAACTAATTACAAGTCCTGTAAGGGTGTGCAGACAACTATGATGTAATAAATTCCAAATTTTCACAGTTTTGTCCGTGCTACCACTAGCAAAGATTTGGCAATTGGTTGCAAACGCTACGGTCAGTACTGAATCTTTATGTTTGTTCAAAGTATACAAACAGTTACGGCTGCTAACATCCCAAATCCTCACACTACAATCTTTATGAGCGCTAATCAGTGTTTGACCGTCCGCGCTAAATGCCACAGATCTAACCCAGTTGGTGTGTCCGCCCATAAAACCCAAACATTTGCCATTGCGTGCATCCCAAAATCGAATTGTTTGGTCATCACCGGAACTTGCAACTTTTGTACCATCAGGATGAAACGCCACAGACCAAATTTGTGATGTATGTCCTGGAATAGCGTGGAGACACTTGCCACTTTTTGCTTCCCAAAATCGGATTATTTGGTCTATCCCAGCACTGGCAATTTGTTGTCCATCAGGACTCCATGCTACAGACCACACCCATTTAGTATGTCCTTGTAAAATAGTCAAGCATTTGCCATTATCAACGTTCCAAATCCTTACGGTGGAGTCAAAACTACCACTAGCAATTTGCCGACCATCTGGGCTAAAGCTGACAGGAACTACCCAACCTTCATGTCCTGCGATCGCTCTTACACATTTGCCATCCCGTACATTCCAAATCCGAATCGTTTTGTCACTGCTACCGCTAGCAAGTAACTTGCCATCTGGACTAAAACTTGCAGACAAAGCCCAATGAGCGTGTCCCTCCATGACTTGCAAGCACTTGCGATTTTCCACATCCCAAATCCGAACCTTACAATCCTCGCTACTGCTAGCAAGCAACTTGCCATCTGAACTAAAACAGACTGAATACGAGATACAAGAATATTCCCGAATAATTTGCAAGCATCTGCCATCCCGTACATCCCAAATTCTAATAGTGCCATCCGTGCTGGTACTTGCTATGCTGCAACCGTCAGGGCTAAAAGCGATTCGTCGTACCCAGTTAGTGTGTCCGCGCATTGTTAAAAGGCATTGTTCATCTGCAACTCGCCACAGATTAATCTCGCCTTTAGCATCGCTGCTTGCAAGTACTTCACCGTCCGGACTAAATGCCAAGCATAAAACAGCACCAAAGGTTTGTTTGAAGACAGATTTAACAAACTGCGATCGGGCGAAATTGACGTTATGTAGAGTTGCATCTGCTAAATATACCTGCCAAATCGCTAGATGCGAACAATCAAGATGGCTCAAGTCAGCATTGATTTCGCATAATATATTGAGGATGTTACCTGCTGCATATCCAGGTTTTAAAGGCATTTCTTGTTGCAGAAGGGCTAACATCTGTTTGAGTTGGCGCTCAATACTGTTGATACTACCCAACATTTCAACTAATCTATTTATAATAGGTCGCACAATCAAACGTATTTGCGCTTGTCGAATGTATTCTTTACTTTGGGCTTTAGTTAGAGCGTAATCGTTGAGAAATTGATAGCGTTGATTTGCGATCTCTTCACACACTCCAGTAATTATTCGATGGGTAACGTACTCCAGTACTACAGGTTGCAATGCAAGTTGCTGTTCCTGTTGTTCGACAAATGCACGGCGTCTCAGTGACTGTACTGCATCAAGTAACTGTCCCACAACTGTTTCAGAGACAAAATCTGCTTCTAATTCTGCTAGGGAAACAGGTTCTCGATTAACAGCTAACCAGTACATGACTTGCTGTTCTAATGGTGACAGACGGTTAAATTGTTGTTGGAGCAAGTCGTTGATATCTTCAAACTGTAACTTTCCCTGCTGTAGTCTGCCCTTGAGGGAGTTAATCACGATATTGCTTTCTGTCAAATGTGCCTTGAAACAGGTTTCTTACGTTTTCATGGAGACGTCCAACCAAGCCAGAACAACTTTTGTGGTCTTGGTGCAATAGGCGGTGGGGTTAAAGGAGCTTCTTTCCCTGACATTCAAACGGGAATCAAAGCTCATATTCAACACCTTAAAGCTTACGCATCTACCGAGTCTGTAAAGTATTCCAAGATCGTCGATCCTCGTTTTAGCCTCGTTGAAAGAGGCATTGCTCCTTTAGCCACTAACTTAAGTGGACGCTGGGCGAGAGATCCTGAATATGGTACTAAAATTCTAGCCCTCACTAAACGGCTTCTTGAAATTGTTTAATTTACAAATACAGGCACGAAGAAAAGAAGAGAATTGGAGGTATAAATGGGAATTACAATTGATAAGCCTCAAAAGAATGCAGAGTTAGAACTGGAAGATACAATTCTTTTTGAAGGTACAAGTGATCCGAATATTCTTCAAGTAGAATTATGGACTGATGACCGTTGGTTATTAGGTAAAACTTCAGCAAATAATGGCAAATGGTCACTTTCATATAGTTTCAACAGTGGTGGTACTCGGCAAATTGTTGCCAAGGGATTTGATACTAATAATCAGTTAATTGCTAGTGACAACAATTGGTTGTTTTTAAAAGCTTTAACCAAAGTTAATTTTGACATGAATTTGAGCAAAAATTTTAAACTTTGGGAATTTGTCAAATCTACGACAGCTGATTTGCGGGGAATTGATAACACACCAACATCTGGAGAAATCCAAAATCTAAAAAGACTCTGCCAGCAAATCTTACAACCTGCACGAGATGCCTTGGGACCATTAAAAATTAACTCTGGTTTTCGTTCAGAAGAACTTAACAGGGTCGTAGGAGGTGTTAGCAATAGTGACCATCGTCAAGGCTTTGCTGCTGATGTCATTCCAGTAAACGTAGGAACAAAACAATTGGCAAAATGGGTAAATGATAATTGTGAGTTCGACCAAATTATTTTAGAATTTGGTACTTTAGACAATCCGAGTTGGATTCATCTTAGCGCTGAACCAAGAAATCGCAAGCAGGTTCTCAGAGCTACCTCTGAAGGTGGAAGCACTGTCTATACTAACATTCAAATTTAAATCTGACGGAGAAGTAAACAATGAAAATATGTATCGATCCAGGACACGGTGGAATAGATCCCGGAGCCATTGGTAAAAAGCCATTTGTATTGAATGAAAAAGATGTTACTTTATCTATTTCTTTGTTATTGAAAAAAGAACTAGAAGCAAAAGGACATACAGTTTTTCTAACAAGAGATACAGATATTTTTGTGTCGTTAAGTAACAGAGCTATATTGGCAAATGAAAAAAAAGTAGACATTTTTATTAGTATCCACTGTAATTCGTTTACTAGTCAAGCATCTGAAGGTATCGAAACATGGATATTCCCAGGTTCAACTGAAGGGCGAAAACTAGGAGAATCTGTACAAAAGAGTTTGGCTCTAAATTTTCCAGGTAACAAGAATCGAGGAATTAAAGAAGGAAATTTTCAAGTCTTAAGGGAGACAGAAATGCCAGCTATTTTAGTAGAATGTGAATTTCTTAGTAATCCGACACAACTCCAATTCTTGTCAGACAATAACAATCAAGAAAAAATTGCAAAAGCAATTACGTCGGGTATAGAAGAGTACAACAAATAAAGGATCTTTAGTACCAGGCATAGCTCCCTTACAAATGATTGCTGCTTTACTATCTGTTAGAGAAGATTCAGTTTTAACGCAGCAATCTACCCAATTGAAAACACAGGTAAAGTGTTTATCCAAATTTTTACCAAACATTTTGGTAATCGTGAATGATGATACTTATTTGCTCGCTAATTGCGTCTTACCAATTTTTTAAATAGTGAAGCGAGAGTCATTGCTATGAATAGTGATGTACTTTCAGTCAAATTATCAGGATCTTAAAGAGACGATCGTAGAGAGAAAAGTATTTTTCGTTGAAAGATGCGATCGCACAATTTCTTAGCTTGTTTCAACTGTGAGATGGCTTGTAGATCTTACCGATTTTTAAAATTTTGACGTAACGAGAGTCGTGGCTTTGAACAGTGATGCGATCGCACTCAAATTATCACAGTTTCAAGGACAAATTCTAGAGAAGAAAGTCTTTTTCAGTAAAAGTGCGATCGCGCTGTGCAGCTTAGAACAAATTTGCAAGTAAGCGGTGAGTTCTACATCGCCATTCTCCTGATAGACACTCTTTTAGATGGTTATCATTAATTGTCATCTAATACATAGCTCCTGTCTGACAAGTATATTTCCGTCTTCTTCAACAAATTTTAGTTTCAATAGGACTTGATTCACATGATAACAGTAGAAAAAGCTCAAGGTAATTTATCACAACTTAGCAAGATTCTAAGTCAGTTCAAAACTCCCAGTATTTTCAATGCCGAATTTAATAAACTACAAGAGAGTATCAATCATTGAACGAAGGAAGAAGAAAGAAGAAAGACCGAAGTTGTTTTGTTTTTATATGTGGATTCTGACCCCAACTCAAAACGGGCAACCCTAAGGGGATGGGGTTTTAAACCCCTATAGAAAGAAGTTTGTTCGCGAAGCGTGCCGTCTATGCCGAATACGGCACGCTTCGCGAACGGCATAGAAATTCCAACTTCGGTCCTTCCTTCAAACTTCTTCCTTCGGATCAAAAGTAGACATACAAGGTGCTGCCACACAAGATGAAATTTTTCAGAGGGTAGAAAAAGTCTTTGATGATAAACTAGGTGAAAAGGATTGGGTTGTAAATGGTAAAGTGAATTTGGATAATCTTTCTTTAAAAACAAATTTTGGAAAAGGTTTACCACAATTTACAGTTATCGGTTCAGATTTCTCCCTGGACGATCCCAACTCCAGTATTGATTTTAACGTTGGATTAGATACAGGCTCCTTTGTACAAAATTTCACTAAGCCAGTTTTGGGTGAAATTAATAAGGTTATTAAACCATTAGAACCAATTAAGCGCGCACTCACTACTAATCTTCCTGGGTTAGATCAAATTGGTATTAAAATCAATCTGTTAGGACTTGCTAAAGAATTTGCTTCTAGTGAAGCATCTGGTTTGGTTACATTCTTCAATACTATCGATCGAGTTTCTTCGCTTGTTAAAACAGCAAATAATATTTCTAATAATGGAGCTACCATTACATTAGGAAAGTTTACGCTGAATACAAGTGGTATGAACCCATTACCTAACAAAAATATGTTAGTGGGACTTAAACAAAAATTAAGCCCAAATGTAGCCTAAACTAGCTTTGTAAGCGGCAAATACGTCACGATTATGATTCAACCACTCAAAGAAACGGTAAGACATAGCTGTTCTAAACGCTGATAAAGCTTCAGGAAAGGTATTCAAAGGTTTGTTTGCCCACCTTCGTCTCAAACCCCCAGTCATCTGATGCCAAAGAATAAAAGTGTATGCACAAAAAACCAAGATAAAATGTCGAAGTAGACTTATTTTATCTCGAACTTGATATTCTTTTAGCCCTAGCCAACCCTTTGCTTCCCTATAAAACACTTCTACCCAATTTCTTTGAGAATAGGTATTAACTATCCACTCAGGTGAAACAATTGATGTAGAAACATTAGTGATAAAGTAGTCAATATCAGTTGCCTCGGAGAAAGTTTCAGCATTCATGACGATAGCAATATTTCGCTTTCCTTTGAGTTGTGATATCTCTACTTCTCTAGTTACTACCCATACTGTTTTCGGTTTATCTAAGTTTAGTTGAACTTTTGTGAAAGCCTCTTTAGACAAGCTTTGTGCTAATTCATCTAACCTCATTGTTTGTTGAACATTGTCTGATATATCAAGAGTTATTTTTCGATTTTTGGCTAATCCTCCCACATACTTTAGTTCTCTTTTTTCTAACTCTAATAAGAAGGTTGTATTATTGCCATATCCAGCATCTATCAGTACAATTCCCGGTTGATATTTTCGTGCCAATGTTTTGTCTATTAACTTAATTGCTAGTTCGGTTTTTTTCTCAAATTCTGGGTCTTGTTTGCCTGAGGGTAAAGAATCGGCGTGCTGGTATAACTCTATATCTAATGGTAAGCTTTTTCGGACATCGTATAAATGCGTTGTTACCACTACTATCCCGTTATCTGTTTTCCCAATTTCTCCAATGTACTGCCTTCCCACTCCATCCGTAAAATTCCCACTTTTTCTATGACACGAGGGTCTTACACGAAGAAAACGGGAAGCCTTTATAGGTCGAGTCGTGCTCAAATACAGATGGTACAAGTTGTTAATAAGGCTTCCCGTTTTCTAGGGGACAATGCGTGACCTGAATCATCAATTATCAAGCTAAATCCTCTACTAATTTTCGTTTGACTACACTTGTTCATCGTTTCTAATCTCAGCTCATTTACCTTGACATCAGACCATGGTGCTGACGTTAAAAAGTGGTGTAATTGATGGTATTCGACCCCTATAGCGTTATCAGCCATCTGAGACAGGTTTTTTCTTTCACTTTCCCCTAATAATCCCCCTAAATAATCTCTAAACCCTTTTTTTTGGGCTTTATGACTAAAAGCTTCATCAAACCGTTGACACCATTTTTCAAAACACGGTGGCATGGCTGCAGGGGTTGTCTCTTTCATGGAATTTTCTTTTGACGTGAAATCTATGCTTGTCAGGCATTATACCCTATTTTTCTTGACTTTTTTGTTTAAGTCCCATTAGGTGAATTAAGTAAATCAAACTCAGGACTTGTAAGTTTTTTAGATGCTGCGAAGAAACTTCCTGGCGGTGGTCTAACATTTCCGATTTTAGAAACACCTGAAACTGCTTTTGACTTACTTTTGGGCAAAGAAGGTGTCAATTTACTCAATTTCGAGATTACTAGTGTTCCCAATTTTGATTTTGAATATAAAACTCCACCAATTTTTATTCCGATTCCTCCTTCACCAATACCTCTAACTGTTACTTTTTCTGGTGGTGCCACTTTAGGAACTTCTGGGCTAAAGTTTGGGTTTGATACTTTTGGCATAGAGCAGAACAATCCACTTAAAGGATTATTTATTAATACTGAAAAACCTATTTTTCTAGTAAATCCTAAATTAAGTGCCGAACTTCTAGCAAATGCTGCTATTGCAACAGCAGGAGGGAAAATCACGATTGAGGGAAATGTTAATTTCTTCTTACCAGGAAAACCAGAAAAATTTCGTTTCTCAGAAGTTAATAGTTTCTCTGGCTTTAATGTTGAAGGTGGGAATGTTGACCTGATAGGTAGTGCAGAATTTAGAATTGGCTATCCCCCTTTCTCCAAGGAATTTACACGCGAACTTTTCCGCACTAAGTCAGCAGGTGGTGCTGGCGATGACCAACTCTACGGAGGTATAGGCAATGACACTCTCAATGGTGGTGAAGGGAATGACAAACTCTTCGGTGAAGACGGTGATGACATTCTCAAAGGCGATGCTGGCAATGACGAACTAGCAGGTGGTGCTGATAGTGACCAACTCTACGGAGGGATAGGCAATGACACTCTCAATGGCGGTAATGATAACGACCAACTCTTTGGTGAAGACGGCGATGACATTCTCAAAGGTGAGGCTGATAATGATGAGCTAGCAGGCGGTGCTAATGCTGACACTCTCTACGGTGGGGCTGGCGATGACAAACTATCTGGGGATGCTGGCAATGACTTGCTGCTAGGAGAAGCAGGTAATGACCTAATTGACGGTGGTACTGAAGTTGATACGGTTAGCTACGACAATTCACCAAATGGTGTAGTTGTTAATATTGATGAAGTACAAAACTATCACAATCTCGGCGGCTCTTTCCACTCAATCATAGTTTCTACCAGCCTCATACCTACCGATACAGAACCAAACTTTACCATTAACGCAGGCACGGCTACGGATGGTTTTGGCACTACAGATATCCTACGAAATCTGGAAAATATTACTGGTTCTGGATTTAATGACGTTTTGATTGGTAACGGTCTAAATAACCGCATTTTGGGCTTAGCCGGGAACGATCTGTTCGTTGGCAATGCGGGGAATGACTACTTTGACGGAGGTGATGGCACTGATACTGTTAGTTATCGCCGCGATCCTGGTTCAGTTAAAGTTAACTTAGAGCAAAATCAAGCTACTGATGGTTTTAGCATTGGCGGCTATAACTATTATGGCAGATACAATTATGCTGGCAAAGACCAAATATATAATGTTGAAAATGTTGTCGGCTCTGCTTTTAATGATGAAATCATCGGCGATGCCAAAACCAATGTCATCCATGCTGGTGATGGTGATGATATTGTTCAAGCCAGAGATGGCAATGACATCATTTTTGGCGAAGGAGGCAAAGATACTCTCTCCGGCGAGCGCGGTGATGATTTCTTAGTAGGGGGTACGGATGCCGATCGCCTCAATGGTGGTACAGGTAACGACACGGCTTCCTATTTCACCTCAGAAACTGCTGTAGCCGTCAGCCTCACAACTGGTACGGGTTGGACTGGAGATGCTGAAGATGATCGCCTCGAAGCTATTGAAAACTTGGAAGGTTCGCAATTTGAGGATCTGCTTATCGGCGACAGTGGAAATAATATCCTCAGTGGGTTGGGCGGTCATGACTTAATCTACGGTGAAGCAGGTGAAGATTGGCTTGATGGCGGAACAGGAAGAGATCGCCTTTACGGTGGAGATGGCAACGACAAGTTAGATGCTCAAGCAGGTGAAGACCTTCTTAAAGGTGAAGCTGGCAATGACCTCCTCAATGGCAATGACGGTAACGACCAACTCTACGGTCAAGACGGCAATGACACCTTAAATGGAGATGCTGGCAATGATTATCTCGAAGGTGGAACTGGCGATGACCTCCTCAATGGTAATGATGGCAACGACCAACTCTACGGTCAAGACGGCTACGACATCCTGAATGGAGGAACAGGTGATGACCTTCTTGATGGTGGGTTGGGCAATGACGCCCTTAATGGCGGTGACGGGGATGACCAACTTTATGGTCAAGTCGGCGAAGATACTCTTAATGGTGACGCGGGTAACGATCTCTTGGATGGAGGTGACGGTAACGACCAACTCTTAGGTGGTGAAGGTAGCGATCGCCTTTACGGTCAAATCGGTGAAGACACCTTGAATGGTAGTACTGGTGATGACCTTTTAGATGGAGGTGATGGTAATGACCATTTATTAGGCGCTGAAGACAACGATCGACTTTACGGTCAGGCTGGTGAAGACAAACTTGAAGGTGGCACAGGAAATGATGCTCTCTACGGCGGTACTGAAGCAGATATTCTTTTAGGTCAAGCTGGTGATGATTATCTGGATGGCGGAGCAGACAATGATGTACTGGATGGTGGCGAAGGTAACGATCGCCTCTACGGTCAGCAAGGAAATGATAAGCTTGCCGGTAGCGCTGGTGATGACTATCTAGATGGTGGCGCGGAAAATGACAAACTTAATGGCGATAATGGCAACGATCGTATTTACGGTTACCAGGGCTACGACATTTTAGATGGCGGCGCAGGAAGTGATTTCTTAGATGGTGGATTGGATGATGACTGGCTTTATGGAAAAGAAGGTAGCGATCGCCTTTACGGTCAAGCTGGTCAAGACTACCTTGATGGAGGTACTGGTGACGATCGGCTTGAGGGCGGTACTGGTGATGACCAACTCTTCGGACAGCAGGGACGTGACTACTTAGATGGCGGTACTGGCGATGACTTCTTGTATGGAGGTGATGATAGCGATCGACTGCTAGGACAGGCTGGCAACGACTACTTAGATGGCGGTACTGGTGATGACCAACTCTCAGGTAACGAGGGCAATGACCAACTCTATGGTCGGGATGGCTATGACACCCTGGATGGCAATGCTGGTAATGATTACCTTGAAGGTGGAAACGGCAACGATCAATTGATTGGAAGCAACGGTAATGATTTCCTCTACGGTCAGGAAGGTAGCGACTCCCTTAATGGCGGTGCGGACAATGACAATCTCTATGGTGGCATTGGTGATGACCAGCTCTTGGGAGGCGATGGTAACGATCTTCTTTCCGGTCAAGAAGGTAATGACACGCTTGATGGCGGTGCGGGTGATGACTATCTCGAAGGAGGTTCTGGCAATGACCAACTGACTGCTGGATTAGGCAATGACAAGATCTACGGTCAGGAAGGCAATGACCTCCTGAATGGTGATGCTGGTAATGACTACTTGGAAGGCGGATTTGGCGATGACCAACTCATGGGCGGCGACGGTGACGACCAACTCTCAGGTCAGGAAGGTAACGACACGCTAGAAGGAGGTAGTGGTAATGACGATCTTCAGGGTGGTGACAATGACGACATTTTGCAAGGTCAGGATGGTGACGATTACCTCTTTGGTAATGACGGTAACGACCAGCTATACGGCGGTGCTGGTAACAATTCTCTAGAGGGTGGTGCTGGTAACGACTATCTCACAGGTGGCGACGGTGACAGTGTTCTGAATGGTGGAACCGATCGAGACACATTATCCGGTGGTAGCGGTCGCGATATGTTTGTACTCGCTGTTGGTGCAGGAAGCGACACCATTTTCAACTTTGAAGTCGGTAGCGACTACTTGGGATTGATGAATAGTCTAACTTTTGAACAACTCACCATTGCACAAGGTACTGGCAATAATGCTAGCGATACATTCATCACTAATCAGAAGAGTGGTGAACTCTTAGCCACACTTAAGGGGATAGAAGCTAACACCCTTAGTTTCTGGGACGTTACCCCTCTAGGATAGCAACTACTGCTCGTTCGTTTATTTACAAGGGGAAGAAATTATGACTTCCCCCTTAAAGTAACACTGCAATTGCTCTAAGCAGATTCTAGAAAAAATGATGAAATGCGGACGCCGATAACCGTTTTGAAGAATACAACAACCTGTTGTTCGTCTTTTTACTTAAGTTTCAAGAAATTTGTACCTACCATCTTGGATCTCCTAAACCAACTAAAGGCGCGACACTAATTCATTGTCGAGACATAACTCGCCCTTTATAATCAGTACAAGAAATTGCGTATTTAATGCGTCCAATCTTCCAACCTCAAATCTGGAATTTGAGAAAAATCTTTTTGGTTACGAGTTACCATCACAGCATTTACAGAGAGCGCAATTGATGCTATACGCAAATCCTTGAGTAGTCTTTTTTTATTGAGTTGCGGGTATTCCCTAAGCAAGCGATCGTAGCAGTTGTAAGCAGTCGTATCAAAATTCAGTATTCTAACTCCTTTGAAAAATTCCTGGGTAGTCCACAACTGTGTATAAAGTCTCACTAAATTCTCAGATTCAGAACGAGCGTTAATCTTAACAACCCATCCATTAAAAGCTTCCTGAACAGTAATAATTGTTACTGCTAAGTTAGGCGCAACTAGAGCAACTCTAGAGACGACAGCCTGATTACTTTGCAAAAAAAGTGAAACATGGTCGGTATCAAGTATATAAATCATTAATTTCTCTTAATCAGACTCTCAAAACTTCTCCTTGCTAGTCATCTATATTACGTTCTGCTCTGATACTTTCAGCAATTTCCGCAAAATCCGGATCGTCCTTAAACACTCCTGCAAACTTCATCCAGTGATTACCAGTTTCACCTTGAGACAATTTTATTTCTACGGGAATAATTTCTAGATTTTCAAGACGCGCATACAGTAACTGATTCAGTTCTTCTAGAGCTTGTTTTTTAGTAGGAGCTTCAATGTGAATACTAGGAAATTCCAAAAAGGAAGCTTTCACCAAGTCTATATTTTTACGCTCTAATACTATATGCAGCTTTAGAGTTCCAGACTGGGGTAGGGTAAATGTAGAGATATTTGTAGTCATATGTTTCACTATTATAAAGCTTCATGATAACATTTTTCCAAAGAAATAGCCCAATATCCGGAAATTCAGATTGATTTGCGACTGAGTGATCGCTTCGTCGATCTCGTTGCAGAGGGAATTGATATAGCAATTCGGTTGGGAGATCTCAAAGACTCTAGTTTGATTCGCAGGTATTTAGGGCAGACCCGATTTGTGCTTTGTGCTTCGCCCGCCTATCTAAAGGCTTATAGTACCCCGAGCACACCGCACGATTTAGTGCATCACAATTGCCTGCGATATGTCTTTGATGGACAGCCCGTTCCTTGGGACTTCCTTATTGACAAAACTTGGCAAACTGTTTCGGTGAGTGGCACATTCAATTCTGATAACGGGGGTGCATTGAAAAATGCAGCGATTGCAGGGTTGGGAATCACGAGGTTATTGAGTTTTCAGGTACAAGAAGAAGTTCAACAAAAGCAATTAGAGCTACTCTTTCCAGAGCAATTACCCCCAGGCTTGGTGGTTCAGGCAGTGTTTACTCATCAGCGCAATCTATCTCCACGAGTCCGGATTTTCCTGGAATTTTTGACAACTTACTGCACCAAAGTTTTAGTGTAACCAGGACTTTAGAAAACATATTTTATGTCAATATACCTCACAAGTCAAGCAAATAGTAAAGGAATAATTGGATCGTCAACTTTTACTTTGCAAGAGAGACTCGAGCGGACAATTTATAACAATTTGGATTTTAAGGATGAGGAGTAATTGCTAAGATTGTTATCATTCCTTGCTCTGGACCGTAGTACCAAAAAACTCTGAATGCAGCAGGCGTTTTATTTTCTACGTATGCCTCAAATACTTCTTCGCCATTGGGACCGGATAAACCATCGCGCTTTGTGAGTTTGCAAACTGGGATGACGGAGATTAGTTTCCATCAATGCCAGTGTTTTCAAAATTTTTCGGTACTTTTTGAGGTCAGTTTGCTCGATATTGGCTAAAGTTGCTTCTGCCGAAGGCTGGTAGATGAGCTCGAATTGCATTTAATCATCGATCTCCAAGTCCGCATATTGAGCAAATGAGCCGAGGGAACGTCCTTTTCCTTCTGTAGCTTCTTGCAGACCCTGTAGCACCATCGCTAAAGCTTTTGAATTTTGCCACAACCACCGTTGGTCTTCAGGAATTTTTTCGATATCCACAGGGTCTAGTAGAATTTGTCCTGCATCATTGCTCAATACTCGATAAACTTTTGCCTTGGCTGCTTCTCCTAATGTTAAATCACCTTGCTCATTTGTTAGAATAGCTTCTTTAATTATAGAAAAATTTTGATTGGTAATTATCATTGTTAAATTTTTTAAAATATACGACAATAATTATAACTCAATTTTTACTTTTTCACTGAACAACGCAGACACAATAAAATTGATGTTGTTGACTTTACAAGTCAAAACGCTCGTTAGAGGGCAGGAGTCAAATCAGTAGTTTATCTGGAACTAGTAGTGCTACCTTTAAGCCTCACATCTCTCACGAGATTATGAAACTACAACATCCTGGGTTAAGGACTCAATAGACAGTTGTGTTCCCTTAACCTGGAAGGCGGTAGCCTGCAAAGCAGCCAACATAATGTTAACTGCGCCTACCCAATCCCTGGGAGCCGTAAACTTACATTTAGGGCATGAAAATACTTTGTTGCCACCTAGTTTACGGTGAATTTCTCCACAGTGTGGGCAGGTTTTTGAGGTATATGATTCGTTAATCCTAACCACGATCACACCGTTTCTTTTAGCAGCCTGCTCTAAGTGCTTGGCAAATCGCCTGGTCGCCCAAGATAGCATATTTCTGACTGACTTCCTATTAATCTTTCGGGCAGTTTTCAAAACCATTTGACTGGTTTCATAGGTGGGGAGAAATATGAGTTTATACGTACTGGTTAGCAGGCTGGACGCTTTGTGGTGTAAATCATTCACTAGGTTACGAATTCTTTCTCTCAAACGTTCTATAGCTAGAGATAGCTTATATCTTTTACGTTTGTTTTGTTTACCTTTGCAAGAGCCTTTTTGACTGATTAAACTGTCAAGGTGCAGGCACAATCTAGTGATGCGCCCGATATCTCCCTTGCCAATCTCTAAGATGTTTTCCCCGTCATACCCAGTCAAAAAACAGCGATTACCAGGGTCAAGAGCAATCACTTTATCGCTTCTGGTCGCTACTACTTCTCGCACCTCTGGAAAGCACGCAAACCATTGACCTCTCTGATAAACTAACTCTGTTCCATAGACACAACTTTGTGGCACTTCGTACCCAATTGCAGAACAAAACAGCAATCCTTTTGCTTTACTAGGAAACCATGTACCATTCTTGTAAGCATCATTCTTAAATTGAATGACTTGGGACTTATCCCGACAAGAACGAAATCGCATTTCAAATTTACCGCGTTCAGTCTTTGGTTTAGCTTTCCACGCCTTTAAAGCTTGCCGTTTTGCACTTTCAGCTTCACACACAGATTCTTGCCTAGTTTTACCTAAACACTGTGTCCATTCATATTCTGGACGCTTTTGCAGGAATTGTATATATTGATCCAGGCTAGTACCTTTAGGCAATACAGTCCCAGCATTAAATAATTGAATGCATTGGTTATACACCCATCTATACGCAGCTAACCATTGTTTCCAAATAGCGTGCAATTTTTTACAGGGAAATATCGGAATCTTGACAAGACTGTTCGGCGGTGTGTTTTGACTCTTCTTGTAGGGATTCTTGCCGTAAGTCTTGTCCAATTTCTTTTCTGTATTTTCTAAGTCCGTAAAGCCGTGAACTGAAACAGTGGATGATGGACAGCATATCTGAAACCAGCTCCTGTTCAGGACTGAGTTGGCGGTTATCGAGAACCAAGAGTTCACATCTATTTGTTTCGCATAACCACTTAACCAATTCAAACCCAAATCTACACAGTCTGTCTGGGTGGGCAACGACAAGTTTTTGAATATTTCCCCGCAGAACTCGCTCCAGAACGGATCGCAGCTTTTTCCTCTTAAAATTGAGTCCGCTTCCAACTTCTGAAACAAGTTCAGCCTCCGGGAATCGTTCGCCCAAGAACGCAAGTTGTCGTTCAAGGTCGTCTCGTTGTGACGATGTACTAACTCTTGCATAACAGACTGTAATGAGAGGTTTGCGCTTTCCGGCGAATTCTTCAATTTCTGATTGCTTAAATCTTCGTTGATTTCCTGGTGTGCGGTACGCGGTAATCTTTTCTTCTTTTTCCCATCTTCTGAGGGATTGGGGATGAACTCCGAGTATTCGGGCTGCTTCCCCTGGGGTGATGTACTCATCCATAAGCAACCTTTACTTAACCATCCCTAATATATCTTATATATTAGATTTAAGCAACTATGTTAGGTACAATCAAGAAATTGGCTATCTAGTCAATGCTCTGTCTCATAAAATTTGATGGTTAATTTTACTCAGATCCCCGACTTCTTGAAGGATACAGCTGGCGAATGATGGGTTTGACCCCTCACCCCAACGATTTTATAGGCGTTTCGAGACGATACTCGGAATGCGATCGCGTCCTGAAATAGCGCTGAAATAGCTTATTTCTCGTCATTGGGGGGTGTCACCCCCTAATCGCCAGCTGTATCCTTGAAGAAGTCGGGGATCTGACCTACCGTTGTAGTACTAAGAACTAGAAATTTTTTGCTTCATCGGAATTTCAATCCAAAACTCAGTCCCCAACCCTATCTGAGAATTGCATTTAAAAACTCCACCGTGTTTATCCACGATAATTTGGTAACTAATTGACAACCCCAAACCAGTCCCTTTACCGACTGGCTTAGTTGTGAAAAATGGGTCAAAGACTCGTTGGAGCAAATCTTGGGGTATTCCCGAACCGTTGTCAGAAATGCGAATCACAACACTGGGAATATGACCTTCTATTTGACTTACAAATGTTGCGATCGCAATTCTACCCTTTGGCGCTTCTGCTACAGACGCCCTATGTTGATCCAAAGCATCAATAGCATTGCTGACAACATTCATAAAAACCTGATTGAGTTGTCCTGCATAGCACTCTACCAAAGGTAAATCGCCATACTCTTTGATAATGTCAATCCCAGGGCTGTCAGGTCTGGGCTTTAACCGATAGTGTAAAATCAGCAATGTACTGTCAATTCCCTCGTGAATATCCACAGGTTTCATTTCAGCTTGGTCAAGTCTGGAGAAATTTCTTAACGAGAGAACAATTTGACGGATGCGATCGGTTCCTATCCTAATAGAAGCAAGTATCTTGGGCAAATCCTCTACAATAAAATCAAATTCGATTTCTTCTGCCCGCTCAATAATTTCAGGGTTGGGATTTGGATAATATCGCTGGTAAAGTTCTAACATTGTGAGCAAATCTTCAGTGTATTCATTCACATGGCTAATGTTGCCATAAATGAAGTTGACTGGATTGTTAATCTCGTGAGCAACACCTGCAACAAGCTGACCCAGTGAGGACATTTTCTCAGTTTGAATCAGTTGAGTCTGGGCTTCCTGTAGTTCGTGCAGTGCATTGGTCAATAGTTCTGCTTGTCGTTGAGTTTGAGTTAGTAACTCAGCCTGTTGAAGCGCTACCCCAAGTTGGGCGGCAACTTGGCTCATAAATTGAATTTCAGTGGTTTCCCATTGGCGGGGTTGAGAGTGTTGATACGTTGCTAGCAAACCCCAAAGGTTAGAACCAACAAAAATAGGAGCAAGAATATAAGATTTGATATAAAACTGTTCTAATATATCGATGTGACAGCGATCGAAACCTGCTTGATAAATATCATCTACAGCAGAAGTTTCATTGTTGCGATACCGCCCTCCCTGAGTTTCTTGTAAATAGGTATCGTTCCAAATCGTGTTGATGCTTAATTTAGAAATATCAGACCAATCTTGGTTGAAAACCTCAAAATTGCCTACAAATTCTCCACCCCAATCAGAATTAAAGCGGTAAACAGCAACCCGATCTGTTTGTAGGAGTTGACAGACTTCCTTTGTTGTGATGTGAAAAATGGTATCAAGGTCAAGAGATTCGCGAATCTTGGTGACAACGCTAAACAAGGCTTGTTGTTGTTCGGTGGCTTGTTGTAATTTGGCTGTACGTTCTTTAACTTGATTTTCTAAGTTGGCATTTAGAGCATTCACTTGTTGGTAAATCTCGCGCTGCTGAATTGCCAAGCTAAACTGCTTGCCTAATGCTTGGGCTAATTCAAGTTCTTCTGCAGTCCATTCACGAGGTTGTGCTTTTTTGTATTCGCGCCATACTTCAAATGACAAACGGGGATATAATTGCCGTTCGTCGCGATCGAATCGTCCAGCCCAAAGAGTTTCTGTATCAACTTCATCTCGAAAAATACTTAAATAACCCAGCAATTGCTGACGGTACTGGAGTGGTAGCATCAAAATGCTGCGAATCTTGGTAGGTCGGAAAGCAACTTGTAGATTTCGCAGCTGTGGTGTTTTGTAGATATCTGGAATAACCCATATGTCACAGTCCCCAGATTCATTATAGTGTTCCTGCCAAACGCTATATTGCTCCATCAATTGATATCTGGCAATCTCCGGGACAATGGGTTGGTGACCATAAATATAAATTTTGACAAAATTTTCACCGGATTCCAGACATTCTGCCAAACTTCTTACGGTGTTATTCTTAACATCAAAGGCTCGATTCCTGATGCAAAGCCTGCCACCAGACCCCCCAAATGCCGTCACTGCTGCTTCTAAAGCTGGCTGCAATTCAACTGTGGGCATTGAATGTAACAAAGTGGCAACACGGTTGACAATGGCTTCCCGTTGTGACTTTTCATGTGCTTGGGTAAGGATGTTACTTTGCGCGATCGCAACTGACAACTGGTCTACAACTCTCTGCACCGCCTCAACATCATCTTCCCCAAACACATGGAAGCCTGAGTCATGAGACACCAATAGTCCCCAAAGTTGGTCTTGATGGAAAATGGGAGTGACTAAAGAGGACGTAACTCCCATTGCGCTCAAGTATTCCAAATGACAAGGATCTATAGGTCGATATCGTATATTTCCTGATGCCGTCTCTCCCGTTTCCAAATTATGTAACGGGCTGTGACCTATTTGCCGACTTTCAACATGGGCTACAGAACGTACTCGCGCCTTAATAAAAAGTTCGCGGGCATGGGGAGGAATATCATCCGCAGGAAAATTAAGCCCCAATAACGATGGGAGACGATAGTTATGAATCGCTTCAGCAATCACTTGACCGCTACTATCGGGATGAAATTTGTAAATCAGTACGCGGTCAATTAAGAGCAAAGAACGTACTTCTGCAACTGTTGTTGTCAAAATCTCTTCTAAAGAAAGTGTTCGCCGAATATTGTTGACAATCCGGCGCAACAAATTTTCTTGTTCTAAACGAACCTGCAAATTATCTTCGGCGCTAGAGGGCATTGCTTTTAGCCAAATAAATTCTGAAATAAGTTGGCATTAAAGGCTTGCACTTGTTGGTAAATCTCGTGTTGCTGAATGAAGAGAGTAAATTGCTTACCTATGGCTTGGGCTAGTTCAATTTCTTCAACAGTCCATTCACAAGCTTGCGCCTTTTTAGATTCTCTCCACACCTCAAATGACAAACGGGGATATAATTGCCGTTGATCGGGGTCAAACTGACCAGCCCATAGAGTTTCGGTATCAATTTCGTTCCGGAAAACACTTAAATATCCAAGCAACTGCTGACGATATTGCAGTGGTATCATTATGATGCTGCGAATTTTAGTGGGTTGAAAAGCAATTTGCAGATTTCGCAATTCGGATGTTTGGTAAATGTCTGTAATCGCCCAAACATCAGAGTTACGAGATTTGTGGCGTTCTTGCCAGACACTGTATTGCTCCATATATTGATATTTTGCCACCTCTGGCATCACGGGTTGCCAACCACAGGTATAAAGTTCAATGGAAGGGTTTTCTTCGTTCAGACAGTCTGCCAAACTTTTCACAGTGTCATTTTGCAAGCTAAAGGCTTGATGTCTGATGCAAAGCCGACCGCCAGTCCCAGAAAACGCCTCAACAGTTTCTTTTAACGCTGACTGTAATTCAAGACTTGGCATTGAATGCAGTAGGGTTGTTATGCGATCGAGTACTGCTTCCCTTTGCGCTCTTGCTTGGGCTTTGGTGAGAATGTGACTTTGTGCGATCGCGACAGACAACTGATCTACCACTATCTGCACGGCTTCAATTTCCGACTCAGGTACTGAACGCGGTTCTGAGTGATGGGAAGCTAACAATCCCCAGAGTTCTTCTTGATGAAAAATTGGCATGATGAGAGAAGACTTCACCCCCATTGCCGTTAAATACTCGACATGGCAAGGATCGACAGGGCGGTATGTTATGTCTCCTGATGTAGCTTCTCCAGTTACTAAATTACGCAAAGGGCTTTGACCTATCTGTCGCGTGTCAACATTCACAACAGAACGCGATCGTGCTTTCATAAACATTTTCCGAGCATGAAGCGGAATGTCATCAGCAGGAAAATTTAATCCCAACAACGATGGTAACCGATTGTTATCTATAGACTCTGCAATCACTTGACCGCTACTATCATCATGGAATTTATAGAGCATGACTCGATCTGTTCTCAGTAAAGAACGAATTTCCTCTACTGTTGCTCTAAGAATATCGTTTAAATCTAAAGTTTGATGAATGCTGTTTATTATGCGGCGTAGCAAATTTTCTTGGTCTAGACGCAATTGTAAATCTTGTTCAATGCTGAGAGTCATAGCTTTTAGTCAAATAAAGTCGGCTGAAATAAAGAGAAATAAATTTCAAAGGATAATTATTTATCTAAAAATATTGTGAATTTTAATTGTACTGTTTGTCTTCAGCAAAAATACTGACAAAGTTTTGCAAAATAATTTTATAGTTTTCTATACTTAAGTACGTTGCTTAACTAAAATCCCGACTTACGTTTCTGGGAAATATGGTTGGGATCTTGTTGTTCCAATTCTGTCCTGAGAACTTCCAACATCTTTTCATGAGGTGGAATAACTTACTACTGAATTCTTCAATAGGAATATGAAAAATACGCTTTCATAATATGTACTTTAGGCTGCTTCCTGTACCCATCAAGACAACCTGGCGATCGCTTTTGATTGCACCTTCCTCAAGCAGTTTTCGCACACCAGGTACAACTGCTGCTGCTTCCGGACATAGCAAGACACCTTCCAACATCTTCGACACCACGTTGAACGATTTTTGCCGCATCAGATATCTGTCCCTGAACCAAGTAGGTACGAGCACCCAAAATCGCACACATCTTCTGAGATACTTGTTGAGCATCAGCGGGCATAATGACTACGGTAGGTATACCCGCTCGCGCTCCATACATAGCTAATGCCTCACCAGCATTACCGTTAGTAGCAATCGCTAAAGTTTTCGCTCCAAGTTCTACTGCCCGAGAGACTGCTACTGAAGCTCCTCGCGCTTTGAATGTATCACCAGGATTGGTACTTTCGTCCTTGAGCAGTAATTGCCCTAATCCAAGAAATTGAGCGAGTTTGGGCAATTCATACATAGGCGTGTAGCCTTCTGCCATTGAAACAATATGGCGATGTTCGCGCACCGGAAGCAATTCGCGGTAACGCCACATATTTGGTGGTCTTGTTGAGATCTCAAACTTGGTTATAGAACGCTGGACTTTCTTAAGATCGTAGCGTGCTAGAAGGGGGGAACCCACGGCAGAAACATTGTTAAGTTTGTCAGCATCGTAAATTTTGTGGGATTTGGCACATTCAAGGTGAGAAAGCGCACTATAAGTATTTTGTGTTATTTGGTTTAGCATCTTAATTTCAAATTTTTTTAAATTAAAAATTTTTATAATTTCATAACAGATTCACAGCTCTTACCTGTAGTAATAATGTTGTGAAATAATCTGTTTAGCTCGGCTTCGTGAATTTCTGGATTAGCGAGGATCAAGCGAATTCCGATCCGACCTTGGTAATGAGCATAGTTGATAGCAGCTTGACCAGATTGGAGCAATTGCTTGCGAATTGCCAAATTAATGCGATCGACATCCGTGTTCGGGTCAACACCGTCGGGGATATAACGAAAACAGATATTCAAAAATTGTGGCTGAACCATCAGTTCTAGATGCTTGCAAGTTCGGATAAATTCCGTAGCGTAGCTGGCAAGTTCAAAAAGGCGGTCTACTCTTTGCTCGTACCCATTTTTCCCGTGTCGTTTCCAAGATAGCCAGAACTTGAGTGCATCTACTTTTCGACCACATTGCAGTGACATTCTTCCCAGATCGTAAGCCGCATTTTCGTCCTCGTGGAACAGGTAATCAGTATCCCCACTAGAACAAGCATCGCTCAACGTTCCTTTTTGTTTCACCAAAATAGCCGAGCAAATTAAGGGTACTCCCATTAATTTATGGGCGTCCCAAGTAAAAGAATCCGCTAGCTCACTTCCCGCCAACAAGTGCTTGTGCTTGCGACTGAATAAGACAGGACAGCCCCAAGCACCATCCACATGTAGCCAAAGTTCGTATTTACGGGTTATTTGTGCAATAGATGGGAAAGGGTCAAAAGCCCCAAGAACAGTCGTCCCGGCAGTGGCACCAACAAATATTGGCGTTTTCCCGTCATTCAAGCTCTGGATAATTGCAGCTTCTAATTCCTGTGGAATCATGCAGCCTAAGCGATCGGTCTTTACTTTGACAACATTTTCCATTCCAATTCCTAACAGATTTGCTGCTTTAAGAAAGGAATAATGCGCCTGTTCTGAAATGAACGCTACAAGCTTTGAGCCGCCCAACCCAGTATGTTTAGTCTCAGGTAGTAATTTATGTCGCGCTAGTAGCATCGCGATCGCATTTGCGTTGCTGCCACCTGTAACCATCAAACCCTCACCAGAGTCGAAACCTACCATACTATTGAGAGCATCAATCAAAGCCATCTCCATAAGTGTGGCAACTGGCGAACTCTCGTAGGTGTGCATAGTATTGTTAGTTACGCTCGTAACCATTTCACTCAGTAGTCCTTCTGGCTGGAAACCGGCGAAGAGTAGATTGAAAAAATTCGAGCTACTAGTCCGGGTACTATACTGGAGGTACGATTGAATCACACCGAATAGCTCTGATAAAGAAACACCCTCCTCTGGTAAACTTAAATCGAGTTTTTTCTTAAGTATATCAGGGCTTTGATAATCGACTACCTTCGTGCCTATTTGCTGTTCCTGTAAGTAATTTAGGATCATTTGAACGACTTGAAGGAGTATTTTTTGATCCTCTGTTATACAACTACTCATGTCTAGACTTATTAATAATGAACTGGTACTGTAAAAGTTTAATTCTTGCCACCATAGGCAAAACCTTGAATTCCTTATGTTGCCGTTGATGATTTAAAGGTAACGGGGAGAGCCTTTAAGCCACGCAAGACGATGCTATGACGCCACTCCAGTTGGTTTGAAGCTAACTTTAAATCAGGAAATTGTTGCATCAATGTGTTAATAGCAAGTTGAGTCTCCACCCGCGCTAGTGCAGCTCCCAAGCAATAATGAATACTATCAGCAAAAGCAACGTGGTGATTCGGGTTCCGATGAATATTTAATTGATCGGGTTCGGGAAACTGCGCTGGATCTCGATTAGCTGCTCCTAAGCAAAGAACTATCTTTTCGCCTGCTTTAATTGTTTGGTTGCCTATTTCTAAATTATCAGTAGCAATACGGGTTAACATCTGAACTGCACTATCGTAGCGAATTAATTCTTCTACAGCACTTTGAATCATTGTCGGTTCTCTTTTGATCTGTTCCATTTGGTGAGGGTGTTGTAGCAATGCTAGCATTCCATTGCCTATTGTATTACCTGTAGTTTCTTCACCAGCGGCGAATAACAATGTGCAAACTGCTAATATTTCCTTTTGACTTAACCGATCGTTTTGCTCTTGAGCTGCAATCAAATTACTAATCAAATCTTCTTGTGGTGTTTTTTCTCGTTCGGCAATCAGAGTACGTAAATATTCCTGAATCTCTTCTGTAGCTTTATTCATCGCTTGATATTCTTCTAGTGACACCAGTGGATCTAAAATACGGGACAAAACATTAGCCCACTGATGAAGCTGCTGTTGAGCTTCTTTTGGTATTCCCAACAGCTTACTAATTACACTAACAGACAGTGGACTGGCAAGATCGGCAACAATGTCCATACTCCCCTTGTGCCGAATTTTGTCAAGCAATTCATCCACAATTTCCTGAATATGGGGACGCATACGCTCAACAACTACAGGAGAAAAACCTTTACCCACCAATGCACGTAATCTAGTATGGTCTGGTGGATTCGTATAAAATAAAAATCGGCTGGTGGTATAAGCAAGAGTATTTAGATTCTTTTCCTTGTCTTGGAGATATTTGTTTCTTTCTTGTATTGATTTTGGTCTATCATCAGTACGAACACAACCACTTTTTAAAACTGCTTTGACATCGGCATAGCGGGTAACGATCCAATCACCTCCAACAAAGTATTTATGTACCGGATCTTCTTCTCGGAGGCGATGGTAGGTTGGATAAGGATTAGCGTTAAACTTAGAGTCAAAAAGATTGAATTTGAATGCTTTTGCTGACGCTATTTTTTTGGTATTTGTAGTACTAGGTGCTTCTTTGTTCATATTTATGTTTCGGCAATTTCATTGGTTTCAAACACTACTTGAGAAAGATGAATTTTAAAAACTTATAGGTAGAGCTTTTAAGCCACGCAAGACGATGCTATGACGCCACTCCAGTTGGTTTGAAGCTAACTTTAAATCAGGAAATTGTTGCATCAATGTGTTAATAGCAAGTTGAGTCTCCACCCGCGCTAGTGCAGCTCCCAAGCAATAATGAATACTATCAGCAAAAGCAACGTGGTGATTCGGGTTCCGATGAATATTTAATTGATCGGGTTCGGGAAACTGCGCTGGATCTCGATTAGCTGCTCCTAAGCAAAGAACTATCTTTTCGCCTGCTTTAATTGTTTGGTTGCCTATTTCTAAATTATCAGTAGCAATACGGGTTAACATCTGAACTGCACTATCGTAGCGAATTAATTCTTCTACAGCACTTTGAATCATTGTCGGTTCTCTTTTGATCTGTTCCATTTGGTGAGGGTGTTGTAGCAATGCTAGCATTCCATTGCCTATTGTATTACCTGTAGTTTCTTCACCAGCGGCGAATAACAATGTGCAAACTGCTAATATTTCCTTTTGACTTAACCGATCGTTTTGCTCTTGAGCTGCAATCAAATTACTAATCAAATCTTCTTGTGGTGTTTTTTCTCGTTCGGCAATCAGAGTACGTAAATATTCCTGAATCTCTTCTGTAGCTTTATTCATCGCTTGATATTCTTCTAGTGACACCAGTGGATCTAAAATACGGGACAAAACATTAGCCCACTGATGAAGCTGCTGTTGAGCTTCTTTTGGTATTCCCAACAGCTTACTAATTACACTAACAGACAGTGGACTGGCAAGATCGGCAACAATGTCCATACTCCCCTTATGTCGAACTTTGTCAAGCAATTCATCCACAATTTCCTGAATATGGGGACGCATACGCTCAACAACTACAGGAGAAAAACCTTTGCCCACCAATGCACGTAATCTAGTATGGTCTGGTGGATTCATATAAAATAAAAATCGGCTGGTGGTATAAGCAAGAGTATTTAGATTCTTTTCCTTGTCTTGGAGATATTTGTTTCTTTCTTGTATTGATTTTGGTCTATCATCAGTACGAACACAACCACTTTTTAAAACTGCTTTGACATCGGCATAGCGGGTAACGATCCAATCACCTCCAACAAAGTATCTATGTACCGGATCTTCTTCTCGGATGCGATGGTAAGTTGGATAAGGATTAGCGTTAAACTTAGGGTCAAAAAGATTGAATTTGAATGCTTTTGCTGACTCTTTTTTTTTGGTATTTGTAGTACTAAGTGCTTTTTTGTTCATATTTATGTTTCGGCAATTTCATTGGTTTCAAACACTAACTGACATTAGATTGGATTGATGGCAATGAATTATATTCCTCTGCTAAATACTGCGCTAGTATTTCGATGCTAGGGTATTCCCAGAAAAGAATAATTGCAAGTTCACAGCCAATCCATTGACCTAATTCACCTGTCATGCTGACTGCCACTGCTGAATCTAAACCATATGCAGTAAAAGGTTCTTGAATGTCTATTTCATCAGGAGGTATGTTCAGGTACAAGGCAAGATGAGAAATCAACCAGGTTTGGATCTCTTTTTCTGTAAAAGTTGGCTTTAACGATTTCTGCTCAACCTCAGATTTATTAACATCTGAAGAATGCGCTTGTTCCCAAAAGTCTTTTACTTCTGCTTGAAGTTGCAGTAAGTCTGTTTGTTCAAGATTCGCTGTCCAATCTCCGACAACATCCAAACTTCCATCTAGAAACCCAACTCGACAAGCGTGACGCTGAATTTTACCACTAGAAGTTTTCGGAATGCTCGCTGTCTTCAGTAGCACAATGGCATAAACTTGTAACTGGTGCTGCTCTGACACTGCCTGCCGAATGGCTTTAACGACTTCATCTACATCCAACTGACGTAAGTAAGTACGCTCTACCTCTTGAGTAATAACTAACTGCTCAACACCTTCTACCTCTACAGAAAATGCTGCCCCACAATTCGGTCGTAGCGCTGGATGACTATTCTGAACTGTCAATTCAATATCCTGGGGATAATGATTTTGCCCTCGAATAATCATCATATCTTTGAGGCGACCCGTGATAAATAGTTCGCCATCAAGCAAAAATCCTAAATCTCCAGTGCGTAAAAATGGCCCTTCTTGTGTGTCTTGCAGTTGTGCATTGAAAATCTGTTGTGTCTCTTCGGGTTTCTTCCAGTAGCCACCAGCCACACTTGATCCTGCAACCCAAATTTCTCCGATTTGTCCATCCAGACAGCGAGTTAATGATTCTGGGTTGGCGATCACAATTTTTTGGTCTAAGCTACTATGACCAACACCAACAATCGCCCTAGCATTTTCTGACTCGCTGTTCGTAGTCACAATCAGATTCTGCTTAAAAGCTTGCTCTTTCACAAAGCGAATCACTGGTGGATCTTTTTTCCAACCCCCAGACACAATCAAAGTCGTTTCTGCCATTCCATAGCAGGGGTAAAAAGCACTTCTTCTAAAGCCACAATCTGCAAAGGTTACTGAAAACCTCTCAATAGTTTCTGCCCGTACAGGTTCAGCACCATTGAAAGCAACCTCCCAACTACTTAAATCGAGGTGTTTGCGTTGTTCGTCCGTAATCTTGTCAACACATAGATCGTAAGCAAAATTGGGTCCGCCGGTGGTAGTCGCCTGATAGTCCGAAATAGCTTTTAGCCAGCGAAAGGGTTTTTGTAGGAAAGACTCTGGCGACATCAGCGTAACCGAGAAACCACCATATAAAGGCTGTAGCACTCCGCCAATCAACCCCATATCGTGGTAAGGAGGAAGCCAAATGACACCTCGACTGTCAGGTGTATGCTCAAAAGATTGATAAATTAAAGCGGAATTATACAGTAAATTGTCATGATTCACCATCACCCCTTTGGGGTTTCCTGTCGTACCAGACGTGTACTGGAGAAGTGCCAGTGAGTTGTTAGCAATCTCAGGAAAAAACCAATCATCTGCCAAATCTATGGCAATTTCATCAGTTGCTATACATTGCAAAGCTGCTAATTCTGGTTCTTCTTTAAAGCTTTGTGCCAAATTAGTAATTACAGATGAAGTGGTGAGTGCTTTAGTTGCCTGTGCATCTTGTGCAATAGCTTGCAACCTTGTCATCCGCTGTTTACCTCGTGGTGGATACACAGGTACAGCAGTCACACCTGCATACAAACTCGCAAAAAAAGCAGCAATGAATTCCAGTCCAGGTGGGTAGAGAAGTAGCACTCTTTCTCCAAAAGCTTTCATACTTTGAAGTAATGCTGCAATGGCGCGTGCTTTTCGGTCTAATGTTTCATAAGTGAAACTAACTTCTTCTGTTTCTCCATCTACCAAAAAGGTATATGGTACTTGGTTTGGTTGTTGTAGCGTTCGATAACGTAACAGGTTAACTGAAGTCGCTTCTTGGGGAGAATGTACTGAAAAAAAATCGTGCTGCATTACTGTTTTGTACTTGAACTCGTTGCAAATTTACTCTAATACCGTTTTCATATGAAGATGCATAGAAAGAACCCCACCTCCTGCAGCACCTCCCCAAGGTATCGGGGAGGTTAGGCGGGGTAAAAATAATGTGCAGCTTCACATTAAATTGGTATAAGTGTTCTAGGTCTGTTAGAATATGGATTATACTAGTAAACTCAAGTATATTCTATGCGTTACAAGCATTAATAATACAATCGATTGTATCCTTAACTAAAGTTTCGATTGTTTCCTTACTAATAGAAGGTTCAACAAACATAAAGTTTAAAATCATTGTGTCTTCAAATGTTGTAACAGCCGTATTAAAATTACCACTGAAAAATACCTGTGCAGGTACAAAACTAATCTCTTCAAGTTTAAATCTGCCATAATCGCTGAAAATGTCTACTCGACCAATATTAGTAACACCTACTGTGACGATTGGTTTCTTTGATAAATACATAAGCCACTCAAAAATTTTCTTCGACATCAATACTATACTAAAGAGATATTCTTTTCGTAACCCTACTTTTAATTGTTCTCTAACATCTCGCGCTAAATTCCAGAAAGATGTGTTTATATCTATATTATGTAATGTAGTGATAGCTGAAGCTAATGTCCCTAAGTTTTCTCGATGAACTTCTGGTTCGAGGTGCTTTCTCAAATCAACAAAAGAGCGGCAACTAAGGTGCAAATTTGCTTTATTTCTATTTTGAAGTTGTCTAGCTACTGCCAACATCATTGCTGCACATAAAGCACCCTGCACCGTTGTTCTTTCTTTTCGACAAAGTTTCACAAATTGTGCAGTAATTTCTTTATTAAGCTTTTTTTGAAGCATATTACAGCGACGTAAATCTAGAGAAACAGACTTTTCAAGCTTTAGAGTTTTAGGACGATACAAGCTCAGTTTTAGCTGTAAAGTCTAAATTTTTCTCAGTTTTCTCAGTACCTCTGAAATCTGGATATCTGGATTAATGGCAATGTTTTGAAGTAAAATCATAAAATCTTCTAAAATTGTATTAATTGTACTTTCAAAAAACAGATCGACATCGTATTCCATCTCGCCCCAAATGCCTTTTTTACTTTCTCCCATATGCAAAGTTAGATCCCGTCTTGCTCCCCTGAATTTTCTATTTTCTACCCGAACATAAAGACGATCGCAGAGTTTGACATTCTCAGTCAGTAAGGGAATTTCATTGTGGAAAAGTAGAAGCACTGGTAAAGGAGATGAGTGAATATTATCTGTTTTAGACACAGGTACAGTTTCCAAAATATGTTTCAAGGGAAGAGCGCTGTAACTATGTGCTTCTAAAGTAGTTTTGCGAACAAGATAAAGCACTTGCCGGAATGTGGGATTGTCTTCTAAATTCGCTTTTATGGGAATCTGGTTAATAAAGCAACCAATCAAGGCTTCAAACTCCGCTCGATTGCGATTGGCAACGGTAGTGCCAATACAGAAGTTCAGCTGACCTGTATAGTGATGCACTAATATCTGTAAAGCTGCTAATAAAAGCATGAATAAAGTACACCCTTCCTGTTTGCTAAGTGCTTTGAGTTGTGCTGATAAGGCTTCAGATATTTGGAAGGGGTAAATTGCTGCTTTCAATCTTGGTATAGCAGGACGAGGCAGATCTGTTTTGATTTCAGGAACGACCAGATGTGGTGCAAGTTTTTGCTGCCAGTAGCTTTGCAGTGTCGTCAGCACCTCTTTTTGCAGCCACTGACGCTGCCAAACAATAAAGTCTGCATACTGCATCGGTAATTCCAGAAGGGGCGAGGGTTGACCTTGGGAAAATGCTTGGTAGAGGCACGCGAGTTCCTGAAGAAAGATAACCATAGAGGTGCCATCTGTAATCAGGTGGTGCTTGGTAATCAGCAGAATGTGTTGATTTTCCGAGAGGTTCAGCAGTGTGGTTCGCACCAGTGGTCCCCGGACAATATCAAATGGTTGCTGAGCTTCTTGTTGAGATAGCTGTTGCACTGCTATTTGCTGTTCTGGTTCACAGAGCGATTGTCCTTCTACTGTCGGAACTCCGGGAACGGACACACTACGCGATGGCGCAGATCGCCCGCTTCGCGATCGCAAATCCACTACCGACAACGGCAGATTCATGGTCGGATGAATGATTTGAGTGGGTTGCTCTGCGGCAATATCAAAAGTGGTTCTCAGAGCAGCGTGACGATGCACCAACTCATTGAGACTGCGTTCTAAAGCTGGAATGTCGAGTTCACCGGTAAAGTGCAGGATGAAGGGTAGATTGGCAAAGGGATTACTTGGGTCAAGTTTTAGTTGCGACCAAAATGACTCCTGAGCAAAAGACAAAGGCAAAGCAACAGCCCCTGTCCTCGTAGCCATCATGGGAGCATCATCAGATTCACTTTTAAACAAGCCCAACTGGGTTTGTAATTGTTGAACCAGATCGATCGAGGTCATATCTTCAAATAACGCCTCTATTGACAACTCTAAAGCAAAGTCTGTTTTAATGCGGTTTACCAGTTGAATTAACATCAACGAGTCCAACCCCAAGGTATTAAGCGGTTGTTCAACATCTAATTGATATGGAGCCAATCCCAACACTTTAGCAATCTGTTGTTTCAAATATTCTTCAAGCAGTTGCTGCTGTTCTTTTACAGATGCCGCAAGTTGCCATCGCCTTAACGGAATAGTCAATTCAGGGGCAATAACTTCAGGGATGCGTAAGTCTAGATTTGTGGTTGGGTTGGTCAAAGAAGATTCATGTTCATCGGTTGAGAATGCAGTTTCCTGGTGATGTCGAACTAAAGCGGTGATAAGTTTTGGTAGGAGTTGCACTTCTTCTCGTGAAAATGATTCGGTTTGGGCAAGAAGTTGAACAATCTGTTCCGCCGAATCTCCCCGGTCAAGTAAGCTAGAAATCAAAGAGCGGTGAGGTAGTGGGGATAGATCGCCATGTGGAGACGAACGACTACTGCTGAACCAATAGTGTTGTCGTTCAAAAGGATAAGTGGGTAGTCGTAGACGATCGCGGCGATCGCCCTGCTCAAATCCTGACCAATTAACAGGTGCTCCTAAAATATAAAGTTGTGCCAAACTGGACAACAACTGCTTCCAGCTGGATTGCCCTGCACGCAAACTGGGCAGCCAAACCCCAACTCCTTTAGGCAGGCAACGGATACCCATTGACAATAGATTGGACTTTGGTCCGATCTCGACAAATATCGTGACTCC
Source organism: Scytonema hofmannii PCC 7110 (assembly GCF_000346485.2). NCBI lineage: Bacteria > Bacillati > Cyanobacteriota > Cyanophyceae > Nostocales > Scytonemataceae > Scytonema > Scytonema hofmannii. The sequence goes on along the minus strand of NZ_KQ976354.1, from coordinate 10,801,403 downwards.
AAGCGAATGCATGGTTTGCATCGCTGTTGAAAACCTCACGGGTTCTTGGAGGATAGTCTTCCAATACTCAATGTTGGTCATTGCATCAGGAGACAGTTGCCCTGTGATACCAGAAATTATCGGGATTTGGGGAGAAGAAAGAGCAAAAGCAAAATCTGCTTCCAGCAATTTCATCAGAGGAGAATGAGAGGGGTATGAAACATCCGGCTGAATCGTCTTGATTCCTTTTGCTTTCAGGGCAGCTATAACTGCATCAACTGCCTGTTGCTCACCAGAGATCATCAGCAGTGGTCTTGCGAACATACCAATAACAACTTTGTCAGCGTAGGGTTGAATTGCAGCTGCCACTCGCTCTTCATCTGCAAATACGAAGCTTACCTTCCCCTTCTGGCTTTGAGATTGGACTTGCCGCTGTGCGGAGATTAAGAGCTTGAGCGCATCTTCCAGACTCAAAATACCAGCAATACAGGCAGCAGGCCATTCTCCTAAGCTTACTCCCATCACAACCGACGGTTCGAGCCCCCAAGATTTCCACAACTCGCAAAGCGCTATTTGCAGGGCAAATACTGCCGTTGAGTTACCAACCCTATCGCTGGCAGTGGCAGTTTCCTCAGCTGCGGAGATATAAAGAATGTCGATAAGAGACTTTCCGAGTAACGGCTCGGCGATCGCATTACAGCGATCGATAACTTGGCGAAAGACAGGCTGGGTTTCGTACAGTTGACGATCCAGTTCTAGTTTGTCGTAAATCAAGCCAGTGAATAAAAATCCGATTTTTGGAAACTTCTTTGGCTTTACCAAGCCACTTACCAACTCAGCCGATTGCCCAGTTACAGCAAACGCCTCCAAACGTTCTGCAAATTGTGCTGTAGAGTCACCAGTCACGGCTAGCCGATGGTTAAAGTGAGTTCTGCCAGTATTGGCACTAAAACAAACATCGGCAATTGACTCATCAGGATGATTAACTAAAAACTCGTGATAACGGTGGGCTAGCGCTCGCAATGCTGTTTCAGTTTTGGCAGATAGAGTCAGCACATGTAAGGGACGTTCAATCCCAGAAGACTCCACAACTAAATCGGGGGAAGCTTCCATCACTATATGAGCGTTTGTGCCGCCAAAGCCGAACGCACTCACGCCTGCGATGTAAGGGCGATCGCTCTTGCAAGCCTCCAAGTTTTGCTGCACTTGCAGAGGCAGTTTATCTAATGCCACATTCGGATTTGGCTGCTGAAAATGCAAGGAAGGCGGGATCTGTCCATACTTGAGAGACAACGCTACTTTAATCAATCCGGCAATTCCACTGGCTGCCTCTAAGTGTCCGATATTAGTTTTGACGGAACCAACACGACATTTATCTCCAAAAAAGCGATTTTCTCCTAAAACAGTTGCTAGGGCTTTGAGTTCGATCGCATCCCCCAACAAACTTCCAGTCCCTTGTGCCTCAACATACTGTACTGAACTTGGTGAAATTTCAGCATATTGATAAGCTTGTCGTAATAATGCCTCTTGTGCTTGTAGATTCGGAGCAGCTAGCCCATTACTGCGTCCATCCTGGTTGACTGCACTACCTCGAATGACCGCATAAATGGGGTCACAGTCTGCCAATGCTTGAGACAGCAGTTTCAGCACTACAACACCAACTCCCTCACCACGAACAAAGCCATCGGCTTGACCATCAAATGCTCTGCAACGTCCTGTCGTCGAGATCATCCCTGCATTTCTCAGGCTTGCTGTGTTCTCAGGTAACAGCATGATATTCACGCCTGCAGCTATTGCTAAACTAGATTCTTTGCGACACAAACTCTGAATTGCAAGATGAACCGCCACTAGAGAGGAGGAACAAGCCGTATTAATTGCCAAACTCGGTCCTGTAAAGTTAAATATGTAGGAAATGCGGTTGGCAGTCACACTGCTAAGGTTGCCAGTAACTGCATAGCCATTTGTCGTGCGCTCTGTTGCCATCATTTCGTAGTAATCGGAGCCGGTAATACCAACAAAAACTCCCGTTGCGCTTCCTGAGAGTTTTTGAGGGACTAACCCAGCATCTTCCAAAGCTTCCCAAGTGACTTCCAGTAGCAGCCGTTGTTGAGGATCGATGCTGGCAGCTTCTTGAGGGGCAATGCCAAAGAATTGCGGATCGAACTGATCGATCTGCTCTAGAAAACCACCCTGGATAAGTTGCGGGTTCGGTGAAGTGGAATCGGGAATAAAGCAGGAATGTAGATTTTGACGAGCAGAAGGAATGGGGGCGATCGCGTCAACCTGATTACAGATGAGATGCCAAAATTCCTCTGGATTTATTGCTCCCGGAAAACGGCATCCGAGCCCAATAATTGCAATGGCTTCAACATCCATAGAAATAAATGTAGTATTAATTACTCAAATTGGTTGACATGGCATTTGTATCTTAATGTCCCTACTGTTCTATACAGTAGTTGACATCACCCTGTTTATTAGTAATTTTACTTAATTATTATTTTATAATAAATTTTCTTCCTATATTCAACAGTATTTTTACTAGTACTTTATCTTACCTGATACGGACAACCTACGCGAACAGTCCTCAAGGTAACATCCCGATCAAAGATGACTTGGCTGACAGCCAAGATAATTAATAGATCCATATCCGAGCATAGATGTTAGCAAATGGTTTAATTTACCTAAGGGACTTCCAAATAAAAAAATCTCCCAAAATTTCTTGTGGTGCGGGCGTCCCCGCCCGCCACTAGCATAGGACGGGCGAGGACGCCCATCCCACAAGATGGATAATTTATTTCTTGGAAGTCCCTAATTATCGTCTTTGCACAGAAAAATAAAGGACAGATAAGACAGTTCAGAAAAGGACACGTCTTGTACTAGCAACTTGGGCTCATAAAAAATGAAATTTAAAATCATTGTGCCTTGGAATGTTGTAATAGCAGCACTAAAAGCACCAAAAGCTGCCTGTTCAGTCCCAAAACTAATCTCTTCAAGTTTAAATAAACCATAATCACTGGAAATGTCTATTTGACCAATATTGCTAACACCAACTGTCTCATGTAATACATGGATCGATTAGAGGGGGTTATTTACCGCATCAACTCTCGGTGTAATTCCTTACAATGGTAAAGTTTACCATCTAGAGCGTCGGTACAGTAATGCCATAAACCCGGTTTCTTTGAATTGGGACAACGAAAAACTAGTACTTTCAAGCACAGAAACTGGGTTTTTTATGCCCAATTTTGATTTCTGTATCGGCGCTCTAGAGGGCAACTCGGATAAGCGCAAATTAGAACCCCGGTAACTTTTGCGAAACCGGAGTTCTGACACCTCAATTCTCATTAACCGAGCAGTATTGCTCTAGGGGGGATCATCTGTTGGCAACATTTGGAGAAATGGTATAGGCAGACCAAAATCTAGAAACCAGGTTTCTCCAGCGGTAAATTTTATATAACAATCATCAAGCAGCAAAACGGATTTTGAGATAATCTTCTTCCATTTTTGCTCCTGCAGGTTGGAGTGCAGCCAAAGACTGAGGTAACACTAAATTTCGGCGATGATTACCTATTGTAATGTTGAGTTCATCGCCAGATTTACTCAATTGAATTTTATCTTTAGGAATACCGGGTAAATACAATTCTAAACTGTATTGATTGTTTTCTTGGACAACTTTGATTGTGGTTTCTTTATAATACACTTGAGTGGGGTCTTCATCCGTGTAAAGCGTGTTTTTTAGACGTTCCAAAGCATCTAAGCCACACATCTCTTCAGAGAAAAGAGGAACTTCCTTGACAGGTAGTGGGTGGAAGTTGTCATGAATTTCCTGACGATACTGCTTTTGATTCTCTTTCCAACGTTGGAAAAAGGGATCTTGCACTTCTTCCGGAATAATGCGGTTAGCTACGACTAAGTCAGTGGCAACATTATACAAGCTGAGATAGGCATGAGCGCGAAGAGACTCCTTAATCACCATCTTTTCTGGATTGGTGACAAGGCGTACTGACGTTTGGGTGTTATCAGTCAGGACTTTTTCCAACGCTTCAATTTGTTGATAAAACTCGTAAGGTGCGTCCATCACCTCTTTATCAGGTAATGAGAAACCCGCGATGGGTTTAAAAATCGGTTCAACAAGAGGTCGAAGTGCCACTGAAATATTTTGAAACGGTTTGTAAAAGCGACGCATATACCAGCCACTAACCTCTGGTAAACTTAACAGGCGCAATGCAGTGCCAGTGGGGGCGGAGTCAATAATCAAAACATCATACTCACCTTCATCATAATGACGCTTCATCCTCACCAAGCCAAAAATCTCATCCATACCTGGTAGAATAGCCAATTCTTCTGCCTGCACACCGTCTAAACCCCGCGCTTGCAGGACTTGGGTGATGTAACGTTTCACAGAACCCCAATTTGCCTCCAACTCTAGTAGCGCATCCAGTTCTGCACCCCACAAATTGGGGCGGATTTGTTTTGGTGCGTGTCCCAGTTCTAAGTCAAAACTGTCTGCTAGTGAGTGGGCAGGATCTGTACTCAAAACTAATGTGCGATAACCTAGTTCTGCACAACGGAGTCCAGTGGCGGCGGCTACTGAAGTTTTTCCCACTCCTCCTTTACCTGTCATTAGAATTACGCGCATTGATAGTTTTGTCCTAGCTGAGAAATGTTTACATATATTTACATTAACAGTGACCAGTGACCAGTGACCAGTGACCAGTGACCAGTGACCAGTGACCAATGACTAATGACCAGTAGAAAAATGCTGTTTCAATACATCCAGTCGGGAACACTTCCAGTAGTCAACGTGGGAAGCAATCAAACCTTGAGAATTGAGACCCAACTCACTCCAGCCAGAAATAGCAATCCGAGGTTTCCAGGGAAGGGGTGTGTTCCAGCTGAGTGTCCACTCCGTTTTGATTATGTCTCCTACAGGGTAAATGGCGTGCAAGTCCATTTTTATGTTTAAAAACCAAGTCCCCATGAATTTAATCATTTGCTTGTATCGCTCAATACCGTGAAATTTATTGAGAGGGTCTTGAAAATAAACGTCCTCAGCGTAAATGTCGTATGTTTGATTAACTGGAAATCTTTGATAGTCCTGTTGAAGAATTTGAATAATTTCCATTTAGTTAGTTGTTAGTGGTTAGTGGTTAGTTGTTGGTGGTCACTGGTCACTGGTCACTGGTCACTGGTCACTGTTCACTGGTCACTGGTCACTGTTCACTGGTCACTGGTCACTGGTCACTGGTCACCTATTTCAGTCCAAAGTCTTTCTAACTGATACCGCCATACAGCGAGCACTTCCTCTCGCGCTTGTGCAGATTGGTCGATCTCTCCCATCAATCCTTCGGCATAAAAACGGTCGAGGTTTTGCATGGTGGCTTCTAAAGATTGTCCTTGCTGTTTCGCCGCTTGGATAATTTGCCGGATGCGCCTTTCTATCAACCGATTGAAGACATTGTCTAAACCAGTTTGATATAAAGAAATGAGTCGAGCGATCGCATCCCGAAGATCTTCCGCAGTTAAGCTACCAGAACTGTGCTGAAAGACTCCCCAAACGACACCTTGCTGTAAGGCATAGCGAACTTCTTGGGTATCATCGAAATTTGCTTCCAAAAATTGTTCTAAAAAAGGTTGGGCTTCTGATGCGGGCATAATAGGCAACAACACCCGCAACCAACTTTCATCGTCTGAAAGCATCACAAGAAGGCGAAAAGTTGTAGTTTCGACTTGCCAGGAACCGGGTGCAATAGCGCCGACAGTTTCAGTACCAAACAGTTCCGTGAGCGTATCCGCGATTTCTGAAGGTATCATATTGATTTTTTGATCTTCAGCTTAATTGATTACATAAATTAAAAGCAATCGTAGCATCGTGTGCCATTTTGCACGCAGTGCGGCTAGACCCCCAATCCGGTTCCTCCTTGATTCCAAGATGTAAGACACTACCGACTCCACTACTATCGTCGAGTTCGCAACTTATCTTTTTGTTAGTGACAGAAAATCGAATTTTTAATACATTGCTAAGTAGCTCGATCAACCGTTTCAGTTAACGATACTAGCGAGGCAATGGTCGTGAATCTACAGTTACTCTGAATCATTTGGTAGAGCACTGGCTGAGTTTTCGGGTTGCAGCATCAACACCTCTTCATAGATCAGATTGACCGAAATCGTCAAACCCACGCTCGTCAGCTCAATATCATCGCCTTCGGCATAGGGAATAAACGTCCATTCCCCCGATTGACTCCGCCGAAAGAGATCCACTGACTTAGTTTCAGATCCGACCAGAACATACTCTTGCAAACTCTGCAAACGGCGGTAGAGGGCAAATTTCGCTCCTCGATCATAGGCTTCAGTGCTGGGAGACAAGACTTCAATAATCAAGCAGGGATAACGAGAGAATTGTTGGGCAGTGCGGTCTCGATCGTCGCAGGTGACGCTGACATCAGGATAAACAAAGGGACCCTTCTCTGTGATTCCAACCTTTGCATCTGAGTTCCTCACCTTGCAGCGTCTTTGTAGAGGTTGCCGCAGGGCACTGGCAACGTTCAGAGCAATGTCAGCATGGGGCAACGATCCACCCGTCATCGCGAAGACTTGCCCATCAAAATACTCATAGCGTAGATCTTGCTGGGCTTCCCACTCAAAATATTCCTGTGGGGTTAGGCGGGGAAGTTCATGGGTAGCAAGCATGAGCAAAACACCGATTTGGGACGTTGCATCTTCCATCTTCATTGTAAGCGATAGTGCCTACTTTGTCGCTAGCAGAAACTCGCGCCTTGGGTAGAAATTTCTTTGAGATGCTGTTATGTAAGTCAAGAAGAAGCTTTAGAATTAGATCGGCGTTGTGAAGAAATATTAAGTCAATTAGTTACGCGGAGTACGAGCCAGAAAAATGGACAATAAAAGATAGATAGGTATAAATAATTGCTGAAAGCGATGAGTTTCCTGATTGAGTTTTAAACTGGATGCAGAGGATAATTGTATATCAGTGCTCTATCTATAAAATAGCATCAAAAATTACGTATATATTGCTGTAGAAAATGCCTTGCGTGTTCAGTCAAACTAAATTGACACATAGCAAGGCTACCAAAAATGTTTACATATACTGTGCCAAATCGTGCATAAGGTTCATGCAAAAATTTACCCAAAGTAATAGTTTGTGATAATGCTATAGGAATCCGGTTTGATTTTTGAAATTCTATATCTTACCTCTGCGCCCTCTGCGCCCTCTGCGGTTCATTAAAATTTTCAGAATTCAGATAGGATTCCTATAGATACCAAAAATGTAAATTAGTGCAAGAATTAGCAGATATGCTGGAGATAGAATTACTATATCTACCTTCTTATTCTCCTAATTTGAACTTGATAGAGCGATTGTGGAAGTTGGTTAAGAAACAATGTTTATACTCAAAATATTATCCAGAGTTTTCTGAATTTAAAGCAGTCATTTCTAATTTTCCAAATACAGCAACACCAAACACATAAAAAAGAATTGAATTCTTTACTTACTCTGCGATTCCAGACTTTTGATAAAGCTCAATTTATGACCGTTTAAGGTATAATTTGTCGGATTCATTGAATTTTGTCTATCTTCATGATTTACCCTGTGCCTTCTACGGTAGAGAAAGCTTTTCTTCAATAATAACCTAGCAATCCTACGAAGGTTGATTGCCGCTATTTTAGACAATAAAGACGCTGTGTAATTATTCTCTATGAGAATGTAGTCGTGTTGACGATCGCGATCGCTCACCTCCATCTCACTCAATTTCTTGCCATATACGAGCATCTACAAATTGAGATAAATGGTTTACATTAGTTGTAGCAATTACTACTATATCATCATTGACTTCTATCTGTTTAGCTTGCGCCGCCAACATAACATCTCCATCCAGCGCCTTCGGATCTGCTGTAGGAATTCCCCTGCGTCTTGCTTCCGCCCAAAATTCAGCAGCTTGAAGCATCGTTGCTGTATCTATCGGCAAATATTTAAGTTGCATTTTCAAGTCGTTAAGTCTTTTGATACCAGCCAGCTTATTGACTCGTATTAACTCCCGACGCACTTCATAATCAACAATCTCTGGCAAAATAATTTCATAACCCTTCGACTGTAAAGACAACAACCAACTTCGACACTCCAAGTTGAAAGATGAAGCTTTAGGATTTGTTAAAATTCCCAGTGGTCCAGAATCTAATACAACTATCATGTGTGTGGAAACAGGGGTCTATTGGAAAGGCGATCTTCATCTAAAACCTGTTGCAAATATTCAAAAGTTTCTCGTTGTTCCTCTTCATCATACTCTTCGTCCCACCTGCGAAACATTTCTTGCAAGTCTTTTAATCTCTGTTGTCTTTCAGCCTCAGTAAGTTTAGGCAATACGTCTGAGTTACTTTGTCCATTGATAGCTACTGTTTGGCTCTTCCCCTTGCTTTCAATTAAATTAGCTATTTCCTGCAACAAGCTAGCTTTCATGGCACTTAGCCGTTCATCAATCGCTGAAGTCACTAAGTCTTTTAGTTCTTCAACTGTCAGTTCTGATATTCGTTGCTCTGTCATTTCACAAATCCTTTCTTGTACTCCCAATCATTGTCTTACGATCTTAGCTGATAATATAGCCATCCTAGAGCATTTGTAAAATTCTCTCTTCTCTCTTTTCTTTGCGCTCTTTGCGTCTTTGCGGTTAATAATTTTTATCTATCAAATCTGACTACTATATACATAGGTAGAGCTAAAGTCCACCACATAAAGCTTTTACTTCTGAGAAGCTTTATATATCAAAAATACTGAACCAATTGGTCCTAAGTTCTCCACATATATTTTGTTGTTGTAGTATAACCCCGGAGACATACCACCATCAAATAACATTCCTTCTTGAATTTTCCCCAAGCAACTATTTCGAGCAATACCCTCAAGGACATCATCAAACATATTTGGCAAAAGTTCTTGATTGCTTTGCGACAAATCTATTTCTGAATTAGCTTTAGCATCATTCACTAACAAAATGACATAACCGCGATCGCTAACAGCCACCATAGAGCGATTTGTAGCTTGTTTGCAAGCAAGTTCTCCCAAATCTTTACAAATATCTTTAAATTTGCCGTTCCGATAAAATCTCCCATTACCTCCTACCAAGTTGTAATTCAGAATATTATTCGTTCTCCTTCCTACCCCGATAGTAGCCTGACGTTGGCTTGAGTTCCCACCTGAAATTCCAAAGGAAGAACGTTTGTTTTTAAATGCTCCTGAATACTCCACTCCAAGAGAAACATTTAAGCCTTGAGGTTGATCATCAGTATCTATGTAGTCAGCGTTAATTGCTAAGATGGGTTTTTGTCCGTTTAATTTGGAGTTTTCATCAGCAATAATTTCACGAAAAACTTTTGGTACGTAGTCTCGACGTATATTGCCTTTACTATCCTTAGCATATAGTTTATGAGATAGACCGACATTGACTTTAAAATCTAGCTCTTTGGCTTTAGGATTAAATATAATAATATGATTTATTCCTTTCTCATATTTCTTACCTTGATTATTCGTTTTGAAAAAACTTATACTAAAACTTTTATCCTGACCGATACAGGTTGTAGCTGCTCTTGAGGAAGATTGATTTAAAATTTTACAGTTACACAAAATAATAATCAATACAGAAAATATCAAGATTTTTGGGAATTTTTTGGTATATGACATCACAAAGTAAACACTATATAATTACTCTCTTCAGTGCTATAAGATGACTGATTTCTTCTCCTCTTTGCTCCCTTGCTCTTTGCGTCTTTGCGGTTCATTTAAATAGGTAATCTTCACGCGGGAGAGGAGTAAAGTATCTCACAGTAAAACTTATTAGGAAGTTTTTGGAGCCTAAGCTCTAAAGAAAGCATTCCCAGGTGGAGCCACCGGATCGAGATTGCGAGGTGGGAGTAAACTATAAAAACTCCGCCACAGCACAATTGTAGCGGAGAATCAACTTTTCAAAGATTTCGGTCAATCCAAAATCTAAAATCCAGGCATTAAGAGAGCCATTCTAAAACAGCTTCTTCCTTAGTATTGGTATTGCGAGATGGGGTTTCACGATTAAACTTCATGTGAATCGATCGCGTTTGCTCGCCATCAGCAGCGACAGCCATGATTGGATAGTCAATTAAACCATCTTGGAAGGACATCTGGAAGCGGAAAGTCCCATCCGGATTCAGTTTAATTGGACGACCGCCAATTGTTACAGTAGCATCGGGTTCGGTTGCACCGTAAACAATCAACTCGGCATCAGCAATTAACCAGAACTTGCGTGGGCGCATGGGTACATCGCCAGAGAAGCCAGCACCAGATGCAAACATACCGATACCGGATTCTGTCAAGCCGGACACAGTGGGAACTGCCCACATACCGACACCAGATGGGAAGACGTAGGAACTGATGGCTTGCTGTGGAACCACAGATCCGGGAACGTGTTGCATGGAACCAAACAGAGAACCAGCAACCCGCAATGCTTCCGCAGACTCTGCCATGCCAAATATTTGATCGTAAATTGCGTTGCCATTAGTAGTACTACTAGCAGTAGCAGGAGCAACTTTCTTGGCAGGAGGAACGAGTTCGTAAAGGGTTTTGCCGCGCAGCTCTTCCTCAAAGTTGACAGTGATGAAAACATCCTCAATCCAGTCAGAAGGATACACAGGAGGAACATGGACGGGCGCAGAACGAGCTAGGACTAACCAACGACCATCAGCACAACGATAACCGATGTCGATGACATAGTCGCGATCGCTGACAGGAACTGGAAGATACCATTCCCTTGCCAGTTCATCACTAGGATATTCTTGAATGCTGTGAGGGCTTTGATATTCCAAGTTGATATCAGTGACATCGTAGATACGCAGAGCCAGTTGTTGTCCCCCTTGGCGACGCAGTTCTTCTTTGTGCTCGTTGGGGACATCCCAGTAGGTGTAAGCCCACTGAGGATCGCGAGGCATGAGGACAATCCGGCTGTCTCCATAACCTGCAGGCAGATCCGCGAGTCCTTCATCAACATCAGAGAGAGTTCCACCAGTACGATCTACCTGACCTAACTCAAATTTTGCTGCTTCCACGGTTTCCTGTGCCTCCAATGAACGAGATTGGCTGAGAGAAACTTTACTGCGCTGGACTTCTTGAATCGCTGCCAGCAATTGCGATTTCCTCATTCTGCTATATCGAGAGATGCCATACTCGCTAGCTACCTTACGTAGCTGCCGCAATGTCATCTCTTCTAGCGGTGGGCGTTCTTTTGCCATGAATTTGGCCTCCAGTCGTTTGAAAGGTTCTTAATATCCCCTGGTTAATACGTGGCTGTGTTATGCCATCAAAATCCAGATGAACTTCTTATTCTTGACTCCTGGTTTTGCCGAGTTTTCTAACTTTTTTAGTGTTTTTTTAAATTGCAGGTCAAAAATTTTTCCCAGATAACCCACACTTGGTATGTGGAAAGGAAAGTACAAGGAGAAGGTGGATCCTTCTTTTCCCTAGTGTTGATACTGTCACTTTTTCTCTTGTATGAGAATTAAGTGCAATGTGCCAAAATTCTAGGGCTTTACTTTTCGCTCTGACGCTACTCTAAACCTGATTTAATAGCCCGGAATGCACAGATACGTTGCGGCATATTTCTACACCTTTCAAACACAATCTTGCAAAGAGATAGGCTTGCCAGATTCAGGATTTCACTTAGCCCCCGACCTTAGTCGTAAGGTTCTCGACCAGGGTCTAAAGACTCCCTTTTAATTCCCTAATTGTGCCAAAATTAGCACTTTTTTCTTTGGGAGTAGAGGAACCTTTGTTAAGTAAATATTAACCAATAAACCTCAGTAGGGATCAAGGGGGTTCACTATACACTTTTACGTTTTCCACGGATTTATCAGCCATTTGGGGATCAGTATGTTAACATATCCTGACATTTGCACTCTTGAGGAGCGTTGTTAGTATCTAAATGGTCGTTCAAATATCAATTTTTGATGACATTATGGAAAAGTACCGCGCCGCCATTGCAGCTGCATCCACACTGCTAACAGCTGCTTTTTGTTCTTCCGCATCGATTTGCAAAATTGGTGTACCTGTTTTTACCTCATCGCCGGATCTCACAAAAATCTGACTGATCTGTCCTTGAATTCTGGGACGCAGAGTAACTGAACGATGCGATCGCAGGTTAGCAATAAAATTTGAACTTTGTTCAACTGTGCTTGCTTGTTGATATCTCTGCCCAGGTTTTCAGGAAAGATAGTGTGTTAGCTATATAACTTTTCCAACGTAGATCGTAAACAGCAGCTAACTGGTCGTACTGTTTACTAACTATAGTTTCAATAATTGGACAAATAGTGGAATGAGAATCATCAGGCTTTATTTCCCAACCAGATAGTAAGCCGCTTATTGTAGTCTAGTCCGCATTCAAGACTTTACGAAACACAATCTTATCAGCGCCGGCCGTGTAGAAGTCCCGGATGCAAGCCTCCTCCTTGTAGCCGCACTTCGCGTAGAACGTCCGTGTGCGCTCTAAGCTTGCTAAGGTTTCCACCAATAGCATTCGTCCACCACGCGCCTTCAAAGTTTCTTCAACGTAACGCACCAATTTTCCACCGCGTCCTTGTCCTTGGTGATCGGGGCGAATGGCGATCAATTGTAGATTCCATGTCCGATCGGTCATCCGTTCAGGCTCACAGTAGGCGACTCCCACCGGTCCGTCTTTGTCATCGTAGTCGGTGATCCAGAAGGGATCGCTGTCGGTGTTACCACCGAAGTAGTCAGCTAGCATTTTACCGAGCTCCTCAAGTTCGTTCGGCTCGAAACCGATTGTGTTGGCTACGGCAATCAGCGCCGCTGCATCTTCGGGTTTTGTAGGTCGGATCATGGAAAACTTAATTGTATGCATGACGCATATAATAACTATCAGATTTGCTTGATGTCAATATGCATGACGCATATAATTGAGTTATGGAAAACTCTAACCTTGCGAATTTAGTGGGGGCTTTAGCCCTTGCCTTGACGGATTTGGTTGCCCAGTCAGCGGAGCGAATGATCGATGATGCAGGGCCGACTGCTGAGGCTCTTTGCTTGGTAAGACATGCACCTGGGATACCAATTGAACAATTGCGCCGCGCCCTTGGGATGTCGCATCCAGGTGCAGTGAGGCTTGTAGAGCGACTGGAGAAACAAGGATTGATGCTCCGTGAACGTTGCTCTGTTGATCGCAGAGCTGTGGAGTTGAAATTGACCCCAGAAGGGGAAGCTCTGGTGAGTAAGATCCATCAAGCGCGGCTCTTGGCAATTGAGGAAGCGATCGCTTCTCTATCTTCAAAAGACCGCCTACATTTGTGCCGCATCAGTAACCAAATCTTATTTTCCCTGACAAAAACGAAGGATAACGCCTTAACTATCTGCCGCTTATGTGATGAAACAAACTGTCTGAATTGTCCAGTGGGTAACCGTTACAGTGAATTGACTTAACACGAGTGAATGCAGAATTCGGAAAAAATCGTAGGCTAAACCGAAATTATTGCCACCCTGGAATCATGTTCTCTTTGAGGTCTAAATCCATCAGAAATATCTGAAGGTGTCCATTCTTGTTTTTGGTAAGTTTGAAAATCATCAAAAAATTTACTGGGTATTATTCTCATAACTAATCTCCGTAGAACTAAATATTCAACTTAGGCTTTGCTTTACCATCTATGTTTGTTAGAAGCTAAAGTTTTTTGATGATAAAGTTGCTCAATCCAAATTAAAACTTCTTGCTCATATTAATGACTCTGCTAGAATTTGCCTTACCACAGTTAACGCCGAGTAACTCACCCCAGCAGTACCTTCCCCTGGATGGGTAGAGTCGCCTACAAGCCATAAATGCTCGATCGGTGTACGATTGGCAAAACCGAAAGGACCGAAAGTGGGTATTCTTTGACCGATACCGCCAACAATGCCTTTATCTCTCGCTGTGTAATGGGCAAAAGTACGAGGAGTTGCTGCTTCTACGTGAACGATCGTTTCTGGTTTTAAGTAGAAGAATTTGGCAAGATGCGCGATCGCATCTCGTGTATAGTGCTGTTTTAAACCTTCGTAATCTTCAGTACGCCACCATTGCTCTGGATCGACAAAAGAAGAAGCAATAATTGTAGCTTGTCCTTCTCGGGCGCGACCATCTCCAGGACGGCTTACGGATACAAATAGGGAATTATTGTCACCAATAGGACCGTTAGAATCGTATAAAAACTGAAGATGGGGAGGACATTCCGAGGGAATAGCACTTTCATCAACACCCAAATACACTACAAATGCACCGGATGAAGGGAGTAATTTTTCCACTCGTTGTTTGTATCCTTTGGGCGCTTTTTCTCCTAACAACTGCACCAGGTTTTGCACTGTCACATTAGCAACAACATGGTCAACGGGTTCTGTCCATACCTCTCCAGTTCTTTGATTGCGAATGACGATATGAGTTGCTTTGCCGTTCTCGACTTTAATATGCTCTACGGTGTGGCGCATGAGCAACTGACCGCCATATCTTTCCAAAGCTTCTACCAAGCGATCGCTCAAAACCTGCATGCTTCCATGAAGATGGTAAAGCCCTTGGGGTTCTTGGGATACACTCAACGCTGTTGCTGCATAAAGTAAAGCTGTCTCTTGAGCATCAACTTGAGAGTACAACTTGAGTTGCAAATCCAAAAAAGTTCTCAATCGGTAGTCATGTCCCAGCCCATATGCAAACAAAGCATCCCCTACAGTAAATAACGTGTAAGGAACGGTTATAAGTGTATCGGGACGTACTGCCTTAGTCAAATTCCACAAATCCCATAAATTACGCGGCGGTAATACTGGATCTCGCCCTTGAAATTTCCAGCTAGCTTTAAACAAAGTAGCCATCAACTGCCAAAACCGTTCGCTACCAGGAAATTGCCGTTGTCGTTCTTCAATCCATTTCGACCGATCGCGCCAAACATTAATTGGCGTTTTCTCACCGGGTAAGTACACCGCACACGCCGGATCGCAGGGTGTTGCTTCTGGTAAGTCAATCTCTAACTCTGAAAAAATGCGGTGGTGAATTCCTCCCGGTTCTAAACCAGCAACCTGAGTTGCTCCCACATCAAAGGTAAATCCTTTGCGTTTGAAGGTCGAAGCACATCCCCCAGGGACAAGGGCTTGATCCAGAATTAAAACACTGTACCCTTTGCGTGCCAATAATGCACCAGCAGTTAGCCCGCCTATTCCGGCTCCGATAACTGCGACACGAGATTTGCTATTGCTCACAATATGACCGGGCATTGATATCTGCTACATATTTCTTAATACTTCTATCATAAACTATAAAATATGTATCAAAAATAGTAGATTTGACGACTAGTAAGATAGAAGAGTACAGGCTCATCTTAAGTAGTCCCAATGACATCAACCCTGCTGAAGTTTCCTCGCCTTAACGCTCCCAAACTGCACCAATTGCCCAACGGTTTAACAATAGTTGCCGAGCAGATGCCAATTGAAGCTGTAAACCTGAGCTTGTGGATTAATGTTGGTTCAGCCATAGAATCTGACGAAATTAATGGTGTGGCTCACTTTCTAGAGCATATGGTGTTTAAGGGAACCGAGCAACTGGTGAGCGGCGAGTTTGAACGCCGAATTGAAGAGCGAGGCGCTGTGACAAACGCCGCTACCAGCCAGGATTACACTCACTACTACATAACCACTGCTCCGAAAGATTTTGCGGAGCTTGCACCACTGCAAATTGATGTGGTACTCAATGCTAGTATACCTGATGCAGCCTTTGAACGAGAGCGATTGGTCGTTTTAGAAGAAATTCGGCGATCCGTAGATAATCCACGTCGTCGCACTTTTCAACGCTCAATGGAGACAGCGTTTGATAAACTACCTTATCGACGTTCAGTCTTGGGACTGGAATCAGTCATTTCGCAACTTCAGCCCCAGCAAATGAGGGATTTTCATAAAACTTGGTATCAGCCAAGATCGATCGCTGCTGTGGCTGTTGGTAATTTGCCTGTGGATGAGTTAATCGCAATTGTTGCTGAAGGATACTCCTCCTATACGGGCGCAAGGCATTGCGCCCCTACACCCCACTCCCCACTCCCTACTCCCTACTCCCTATTGAACCCTGAACCTCCATTTACAGACATTGTTCGTAGAGAATTTGTTGATGAAAGTCTTCAACAAGCACGATTGGCGATCGTTTGGCGGGTTCCAGGGTTAGCTCAACTAGAGCGTACTTATGCGTTAGATGTTTTGGCGGGGATTCTCGGACACGGTTTGACATCAAGACTAGTACAAGATTTACGAGAAGAACGAGGACTGGTTTCTCATATTTCTGTTAGCAATATTACCCAACAGTTACAAGGAACTTTTTATATTTTGGCTCATTGTCCGGTAGAAAATTTACCAGATGTAGAAGTAGGAATCATCCAACATATTCGCCATCTACAATTGGAGATGGTAAAAAAAGCGGAAATTGACCGAATTCGGACAAAAGTTGCTAACAGGTTTATTTTTGGCAATGAAACGCCAAGCGATCGCGCTAATTTATACGGCTATTACCAATCCATGGTAGGTGACTTGGAGCCTGCATTTAATTACCCCAATATCATTCAAACCCTAGATGCAACTGACTTAATGCAAGCTTCCCAAGATTATCTTTCTCCAGATGCTTATGGTGTTGTCGTGCTTAAACCGATAAATTAGGGAGTAGGGAGTAGGGAGTAGGGAGTAGGGATAAGAGTAAAGAAATTACAAACTCTTTCCTAACCTCTAACCCTTAACCCCCATTACCCCTTATCCCCAGAGGGGGCCCCACCTTCCCCATTCCCCACTCCCCACTCCCCACTCCCCATTCTTATGTGGACTGAAATAGATGCTTATATTAGTCAAGCGACAGGCGAACAATTTAAGTCTTCACAGCAACGCTCAATCAGTGGCGGATGCATCAACCAAGGTTATGCAGTCTCTGATGGTAAGCGCACCTACTTTGTTAAGCTCAACCAAGCATTGAAACTTGATATGTTTCAGGCGGAGTCCCTAGGCTTACAGCAAATGTATCAAACAGCAACAATCCGCGTTCCCAAACCAATATGCTCTGGTGTCGCTGGAAACCACAGCTATTTGGTGTTGGAATGGTTGGAAATGAATTCGGGGAATACCAAATCTTGGGAAGAAATGGGACGGAAACTAGCAGCAATGCATAAATCTACCAGTAACCAAGGTTTTGGTTGGGACATGAACAATACTATTGGTTCTACGCCTCAAATTAATACTTGGACAGCAGATTGGTTAGAATTTTATACTCAGCATCGCTTGGGTTATCAATTTCAATTGGCTCGGCGGCGACACGGTCATTTTCCTCAAGAAAAAGAGTTGCTTGAGGCGATTCCTGAGTTATTGGCAAATTATAAACCCCAACCTTCACTCGTACATGGCGATTTGTGGTCTGGGAATGCTGGGTGTACTGTATCGGGAGAACCAGTGATTTTCGATCCAGCAACATATTATGGCGATCGCGAAGTCGATATTGCCATGACGGAACTTTTTGGCGGTTTCCCTGCTGCTTTCTATAAAGGATATAACGAAGTATGGTCTCTAGATAAAGGATACGAGAAGCGAAAAATTTTATACAATTTGTATCACATCCTCAATCATTTCATTTTATTTGGTGGTAGTTACTCGTCCCAAGCCAACCGGATGATAGCTGAAATTTTGAGATAGATTTTCTACAGAAATATAAAAGCGTTAGCACCTAAACACTCTCAGTTTCTGAGGTAAGTAAACCAGACATATTTAAGATGCGATCGCTGAAATGGCAAGACCACAGGATTTGAGTGAGGTACACTACTATATACTGGTTTAAAAACTTGGTTAAGTAACAGGTCAGCACAGGTGTAATGGATATCCTAAGAAATGAATTACGAAACTGCTCGCAAATTCCTGATTGACCAAACGGTAACAAATGAGGATAGCCCAGATGCTCTGTTGACTCGTCTCCAACAGGGAAAGCCTCCAGTACCCGGTCAAATCACCTCAATTTTGCTGGCAATGAAGGTGGTGTTTGAAGGTCTGAAGGATGCCACCATGATGGACAGGGAGATAGTGTATGCCTTGTACCAGTTGGCTATTAAAACTCAACAATTATTTGCAGCAGGGCGTAAAGCGGGGGTTGAATGGCCGCCACTGCTAAAGGAAGATTTGCTGAGAATTGCGATCGCAACTGAAAGTATTTTTTCAGGTGTGTGGCAAAGTTTACATTAAACCTGTGACCAATGACCAGTGACCAGAACTAACGAACTTTTAACTCTGACTCTAACTTATCTAAATCGGATTTCAGTAAAACGGTCATTTGACCTGTAAATGCTTTCCCATCCCTGGGTTGCGCGACTTCTATCCAGTAAGCATAGCGATCGCCTACACGTAACTGTCCCTGCAAAGCTTCTTTGATTGGAGTTTTTGCAAAGCGCGAAGCATTAACTGTACTTTGATTGGGATATTCGTACACAACGCGAGCATTTTTGAAGTCTTGGTAGATTTCTAACCCATAAATGGCTCGTAAAGATTCTTGAAGGCGATCGAATGTCATGCCATTAACAGCATCGAACATTGCAATCCGTTCGTTGCGAATTTTACTACGGTCTCTTGTAAATCCCACTTTCCCAGCTGCTAGCACTGATGCTTGAAAAGAGAATCTTTGAGCAGCTGTGTCGCTCTTTTGTACAAAAAATCGCTCTGCGCTTGATGGGCGGAGTGTGGGATGTGCTTTAATCCAAGCAGCAACATTCTCTGTAGACTGTCCTGGTAAAGCAGAAGCTGTTGAATTAAAGATAATGCCGCAAGAAAACCAGGAAATAAGGGAAAAAGGTAATATTAAAAACTTAGGTAGAGATTTTTGTAGCATTTTTTGTTTGTGACTGACAGGATAGGTAATAATAGTTTTCCCCTTTTCAGTCAAAGGCTTTAACCTCAATGTAAAAAAACACTCAGCCTTATTAAGGATGTCACCGCCTGAGCGGACTCACCAAAAACCAAGGTCTCAATCTCTGGCATGGTGTCAAGGTAGAAATGGAAACACTACATTGATAAGGGACTACCTTTATTATTGTAAAAATTAATATAATCTCTATATTATGAATAATTCTACAACTCTAACAAATTCTGATACAAAGTACCGTCGGCGTGAAAATGACTGGCGGTTATTTTTGCGTTTAGTACCTTATGCCCGTCGTCATGGAAAATTGCTAGCGCTGTCAATGCTGTTACTCGTACCTATAGCCCTCAGCAACGCTTTGCAACCCCTGCTTATCGGACAGGCAATTTCTCTCATTCGCAATGAACCCAATACCTACGAGTTTTTCAGAAATCGCCCTATGTTACAGGGGCTACAGATTATCGAAGTTGTGCTACTGATAACAGTAGCTATCAGACTGACATTAACTGGTTTTCAGGGTTATTTAGTACAGACGGTAGGACAAAAAATCACGGCAGAAATCCGAAAAGACTTATTCCATCACGTAACATCTTTAGCAGTGCGTTTTTTTGATCGGACGCCTGTAGGTAAAATTATTACCAGACTCACCAGCGATGTGGAAGTGTTGGGAGATGTATTTGCGACTGGCGCAATTGGCATTGTGTCAGATTTATTTTCCATGCTTGTGATTATTAGTTTTATGTTTTCTATCAATTGGCAGCTTGCTTTGTTGCTACTGTTGATGCTCGTACCAGTATCAGGAGTCATTATTTATTTTCAGCAGCAATACCGGAAAGCCAATTACAAAACAAGGGAAGAAATTTCGGCACTGAATTCTCAGCTACAAGAAAATATTATTGGTATCAATGTCGTGCAACTGTTTCGGCGGGAAAAATTTAACGCAGAGTTGTTTCGCTCGACAAACAACCGTTACATTCGTGAAGTTGATAACAGTATCTTTTTCGATTCTGCTGTTTCAGCAACACTTGAATGGACTGCGTTGATTGCCATTGGGGTGGTTTTATGGGTAGGAAGTTATTTGCTATTACAGCAAAACTTGACTTTCGGGATTTTATCTGCTTTTATATTGTATGCCGAACGGTTGTTCCAACCCCTACAACAATTTGCTGAAAAATTTACTGTCATTCAAGCTGGTTTTACTGCAGTTGAACGTGTCAGCGAAGTTTTGAATGAACCGATAGAAATTCGCGATCGCGCAAATCCCAGATTTTCTATTTTAGATTCCAGATTGGGGTACATTGACGAAATCACAGATCAACTTGCATTTCCTAATTTGCAACCTAAACTAGGAGAAATCCGCTTTGAACATGTTTGGTTTGCCTACAAAGATGATGAATACGTCATCAAAGATTTAGACTTCACCATCAATCCTGGAGAAAAAATTGCATTGGTAGGTCCGACAGGTGCGGGGAAAAGTTCCATCATTCGTCTTTTATGTCGTCTTTACGAACCTAGTAAAGGGCGTATTTTTGTGGACGGTGTAGATATTCGAGAAGTACCCCAAGCAGATCTGCGACGTTACATGGCAGTCATTTTGCAAGATGGCTTTTTATTTGCTGGTGATGTTAAGAGCAACATTAGCTTGGGAGACAGTTACAGTGTTGAGGAAATTCAGCAAGCAGCAGAAAAGACAAACGTAGCCTCGTTTATTGAGCAATTGCCTCAAGGATATGATACCCAACTGCGAGAACGAGGCACCAATCTTTCAAGTGGTCAAAAACAACTCTTAGCTTTTGCCCGTGCAGCAATTCGCAGTCCAGAAGTTTTGGTTTTAGACGAAGCCACTGCGAGTTTAGATGTGGTCACAGAAGCTTTAGTTCAGGAAGCGCTACACAAGCTTTTGTCAGGACGTACCGCCATTATCATTGCTCACCGCCTGTCTACCATCCGCAATGTGGATCGGATTTTTGTACTGAAGCAAGGAGAACTCATAGAACAAGGAAGCCATGAAGAGTTACTGCGTCAAGGAGGAATGTACGCAACTCTCCATAATTTGCAAATGTTGGGAAGTTGAGTTAGTTAATAGTTAGTGGTTAGTGGTTAGTGGTTGACAACTAACAACTAACAACCAACAACTAACAACTAACAACCAACAACCAACCCTTTTGGAGAAAAATCAATGTGGCTGTTTGCCGTCTTCATCTGTTTCTGTTGGATGGTGTCTTTATGTTTGCACGAGTTTGGTCATGCAGTAGTGGCATATTGGGGTGGAGATACTTCAGTCAAGGAAAAGGGATATCTCACCCTTAATCCTCTCAAATATACCGATCCGGGTTTAAGCTTAGTCATGCCACTCTTTTTTCTCCTTCTTGGTGGTATTGCTCTCCCAGGCGGTGCAGTTTACATTAACCACCATCGATTACGCAATCGTTGGTGGCAAAGTGCTGTTTCGGCGGCGGGTCCCATTGCCAATATGTTTGTTGTGGTATTACTATCGCTGCCTTTTCTCTCGGGTTGGCATACTCAATTATTACAAAATGACAGCAGGTCTTTGTTTTATCTAATGACCTGTTTGGCTTATGTTATTGTCCTGAATGTCTATGTTGTTTTTATTAATTTATTGCCTATTCCCTCTCTTGATGGTTATGGCATTATTGAACCTTGGTTACCCCGTAACATTCAAGTTGAACTAAACAGAGTAGGCAAGTATGGTATTTGGATTTTGATTGGATTGCTATGGTTCGCCCGTCCGTTTAATAAGTTTTTATGGGATATCACACATAAAATTAGTGGATTGCTTGGTGTTGCGCCAGATTTGGCATCGGAAGGAGGGGCAATATTTAGCCAATATTCCTTTTTTATTATCTTAGGATTAATCTTTATATTATGGCTATTTCGAGATAAGAAAAAAGATTTATATCACAAAGGGAAACAATTTCTTTCTAACAATCGGTATCAAGAGGCAGTCGCAGCTTTTGATAAAGCTATTGAAAAGGAATCCAAGGACTTTGATTCTTGGTTTTTGCGTGGATATGCACTGTACTGTATGCAAAAATATGAAGAAGCGCTCAATTCTTACGATAAAGCAGCAGCAATCCAACCCGACAATGCGAATGTTAGGTATTACCAAGGAATTGTGTTCAAGGATTTAGGAAAGATAGAAGAAGCTTTGGCTGTCTATACCGAAGCAGTGCAACTCAACCCAGATTTTCCAGAAGCTTTAAGTAATAGAGGTTATATTTTAACAGATTTAAAACGCTATGAAGAAGCGCTTGCTGATTTTGACATGGCAATCCAATATCAGAAAACCTATGCAGATGCTTGGGTAGGTAAAGGTGATGTGTTAGTCAAATTGCATCGCTATGAACAAGCCGTTAGCGCTTATGAGCAAGCAACAAAATTGCAACCAAATTCTTCAGCTTGGATGAGCAAAGTCAGAGTCTTAGAAAATAAATTACAGCAGTACGAAAAGGTTCTGGCTGTCTATAACGAAAAAATTAAGTACCAACCAGAAGATGCAAATATCTGGTATCGTCGCGGATTGATTTTAGAAAAATTGCAACGTCAAGATGAGGCTTTGGCTTCATTTGAGCAAACTATAATCTGCTACGATCGCTTGCTAAAACGCCAACCAAAAGACGCTAACACGTGGTATGAAAAAGGGGTTTTGTTGGAAAAACTGCAACGGGATAAAGAGGCGCTATCTGCTTATGGTAAGGTGGTTGAAATTGAACCAGATTTTTATCAAGCTTGGTATAACCAAGGCATGATTTTAGAAAAATTACAGCATTATGAAGAAGCGATCGCAGCTTATGATAAGGTTATTGACATCAGACCAGATGATTGCAATTCATGGTTTCAGAAGGGGCGGGCTTTAGTGTTACAACAGCAGTATGAAGCTGCACTTGAGTCCTTCAACAAGGCAATTGCAATTTATTCGGAATTTTATAATTTTTGGTTTTGGCGCGGCGCTGTACTTGAGAAATTACAACAGTATGAAGATGCACTTTTAGCTTACGAGCAATCCATTGAACTGAAATCTGACTATCCCTGCGCTTGGGGGGGTTTTGGTATTGCTTTAATGAATTTACAACGCTACGAGGAAGCTCACGCAGCTTTTGATAAAGCTATTCAACTAAAATCTGACCTCTATGATGTTTGGTATAACAAAGCTTGTTGTTATGCTTTAGAGGGTAATGTACCACTGGTAATTCAAAACCTACAACAAGCTATCAATCTCAATTCAGAAGAAGTTCTCAATGAGGCTAAAACCGATCCAATATTTGATGCGATTCGGGAACATCCACTTTTCAAAGCTTTAGAAATTTAATGTCTTAGTAAGAATTAAATAGTTAGTGGTACAGATGTGTTGTTTGAAGCACCTCTACAACCACTAACCACTAACCACTAACCACTAACTACTTACTACAAGTTGCAAGCTTAGTAGAAGCAAGCCAGAGACTATCAACTGCATAGTTGACAACAACTGTTTCTTGTGGAGAGCTACAAGAAGTTTTAATTTTTACAGCTTTGGTTTCATCTTTTACAAGCTTAGCTTGATAACAGCACACAGAGCCATCTGGTTTTTCAAAAGTTATCTCACCCAGCACCATTTTTCCCTCTGAATATTGCTGGATAATTTTACCTGTTACTTTGTAGTCAAACCAATCCCATCCGTGACGCAAGATGAGTTCTCTCTCTAAAACCTGAATTGCATTTGGTAGAATTCCCCAGCCTCGGTAGACTTTTGTCAAGGAATTAATATCACCACTACGTGTCAAAATTGACTTAAATGATTCTTGATCTAAACCACCATAGTATCTTCCTTCAGGGAAGTCTATAGCTGTTGGTGCAAACCGATGTCCGCCAATGTGGCTGGATTTCCAGATTCGAGTGTTGTCCAATCCCAAGCTAAAAACGGAGGTTGTTGCATGAAAGTAAAAAGGATTTCCATATCGAGCACAACAGCGATCGCGATTCCCATGGGTACAGATTAGTATATCTCTAGTTGTACTTGTTTCTACTTCATAATCGATACTGCCGCTCAGCAAATTTTTGATAACAGTTGCAACTTGTTCAATATTTGTCAAACAAAATTCTTGCTTGTGATACCCATTGCTCAGCCCCTCCTTTTTTTGGTAAATCAGAAGGGTTGTTTGTTCAATTTTATGTGATGAGTTATTGCTAATTAAAAGAAACGAAATTGGCAGCTTCTGTCGTTTTATATCCTTAATCAACATCTGTAAACTCTCAGGAATCCATCTGGAATCTACTGCTTCTGGTGACCAAGGAGGAGGACATTCAACCAATATATAAGTTTGGTAATTGCTAGCACTACCAATAAGATCTTCTCCCACTTCTCGTGAATTATCAGAACAAAAGAAAGTATTCATCTACCTCTACTAGTTAATGTGTTTTAACGGACTAAGGATATTAGTATTTGCTTTGAAATTGGAAGTTTTTTACGGTTAAATTGAAATATTTTAAACAGAGAGATTGCAAAAAATACCCATATTCTTCCTGAACAGGACTTACGCACGCTCTACGAATTCTTGGCGCTCTTGGCGTCTTGGCGGTTCGATAAATCAAGGTTTCTAGCAATTTTTGCGTAAGTCCTGCTGAAAAACAAGTTGTCGAGTGTCAAAAATAGCTTTTTTTGTACAATTTTCTTTAAGAAATTGTTTGAGAAAAAATGGTTTTAGTCTGTCTGTTAATAGGTACATATTGCTAAATATTCTCAATTGTGTGACAAAAAAAAGAAAACACTAACTTTTATTAGTTAGCTGGTTACCTAGCTAACTATCGCACTTCCTATGCTTAATACTAAATAATAGCAACTACTGACCGTTAATGTCAGTTTCTTCAGCATTAGCATTTAATGCCTGAAGAGGTACTTCTACTTAGCGGTTTCAGGATAATTGACTTAATTTTAAGGCAAAACCTTTTGCCTTCTGACTGGTGTTAGGCAGATATTGCAATATCCTGAGACATACTTTGTCTGAGACACTCTCAGTCATTTTTTCACACCATCTAACTGTCTGAAAATGATCTCAACAGTCAGAGCAGTGGTTCTGCTACGACTCTAACTGAAGTTAATAACAAAAGCAAGTATTTGCTAATTTTTCTAATCTTTACTTAAGTTTTAAATGGAATCGTACAAGTTAATCTAATATGAACTGGCATTGATTAGCTGAAAAGCCCACTGAAAGCGAGTTTTATTATTTGGATATAATATATTCAATATTCTCTGCTTGGATAAAAAAGCTAAGACTCTCGGTCAGTGGCTGGCTCTCTAGGTTGGTAACCCAGTAATTTTAAAATAATGACTTTAAATTGCTTATGGCTGTAGCTTCTTTCCGCTTTTATGCAGAGTTAAATGATTTCTTGTCCACCCAGAAAAGGGAGGTTAGCATAGAACATTCCTTCACCGAACGAGCCTCGATAAAAGATATGATTGAAGCTTTAGGTGTCCCTCATCCAGAAGTGGACTGTATTGAAGTGAATGGTATGTATGTAGATTTTTCCTACATAGTCCAAAATGGAGATACAATTAGTGTCTATCCAATTTCTGCTAAAGGTTCCACTGTATCCAACATTTCAACAAGACCTCAACTCCCAACTGTTATTCGGTTTGTTTTAGATATTCATTTAGGTAAATTGGCAACATATTTACGCTTATTGGGCTTTGATACTTTGTACCGCAACGATTACGCAGACGAAGAACTAGCTCAGATCTCCAGTACCCAAGAACGGATTTTGTTAACTCGCGATTGCGGTTTGTTGATGAGACGCATTGTGTTACATGGATATTACGTGAGAAACACCGATCCACAGCAGCAAATTGTGGAAGTGATGCAACGCTTTAACTTGTATCAATTAGTATCGCCCTTTCAAAGATGTTTGCGCTGTAATGGGTTGCTTGAACCTGTCCCAAAGGAAGCGATTGTTGACCAATTGCCAGAAAGCATTCGTTTGTACGTTAACGAATTTTATCGCTGTCAAAACTGCAAACAGGTGTACTGGAAAGGGTCTCAT
Organism: Scytonema hofmannii PCC 7110; assembly: GCF_000346485.2. Taxonomy (NCBI): domain Bacteria; kingdom Bacillati; phylum Cyanobacteriota; class Cyanophyceae; order Nostocales; family Scytonemataceae; genus Scytonema; species Scytonema hofmannii. The sequence continues at coordinate 10,775,475 of NZ_KQ976354.1, read as the reverse complement.
TATGAAAAATTGCAACAGTTTATTGATTCAGTTATTCATAATCGTTAGTGGTTAGTTGTTAATTGCCAACCACTAACCACTAACCACTATCCACTATCCAATATCCACTATCCATGACATTAATCTTAGCCCTTGATTTTGGTGGTACAAAGCTAGCAGCAGCGACTGTTAATGCAGGCTCTCAAGAATGGTTGGGTTATGAACGCCGCTTGTCACCTACAAATACCAATGCTGATACCGATTTGAAGATTATGCGATCGCTCATTGCTTCGGTGCTACAAGGGAAAAAACCGGATGCGATCAGTGTTAGCTTTGGGGGACCAGTGGATGCAACAACTGGGATAGTGCGGTTGTCTCATCATGTCCCTGGATGGGAGGCTATACCTTTAAGGACGTTGTTAGAGGAAGAATTTGGCGTTCCGTGTAGTGTGGATAATGATGCTAATGTTGCGGCTTTGGGCGAGTATCGCTTTGGTGCGGGTCAGGGATACGATAGCTTGTTTTATATGACTGTCAGTACTGGTGTGGGCGGTGGTTGGATAATTAAAGGTCAGCCCTGGTGGGGTGCGGAAGGGATGGCTGGTGAAATTGGACACATGGTTGTAGATCCTTCTGGACCAGTTTGTTTGTGTGGGAAGCGGGGGTGTGTGGAAAGGTTGGCGTCGGGACCTTATATGGCGCAGGATGCAAGGGAGGCTTTGTTGAATGAACCGCAGAGTCGCAGAGGACGCAGAGGAGAGATTTTGAGGGAGTTGGTGGGAGATAATTTGGAGTTGATTACGGGGAAGGTGGTAAGTGAGGCGGCGACGGCTGGGGATGAATTGGCTGGGGAACTTTTGTATAGGGCTAGTTGGGCTTTGGGTATAGGGATTGGGAATGTGGCGAATTTGATGAATCCGCAGCGATTTGTGTTGGGTGGTGGTGTGACGAAAGCTGGGGAGAATTTTTGGGCTGTTTTGCAAAAGGTGGCGCGGGAGACTGCTTTACCAGAGGTAAATTTTGAGATTGTTCCGGCTGTGCTAGGGGATGATGCGCCTTTATGGGGGGCTGTGGCGCTTGCTATGGTGGGGTTGTAAACTCCCTAGATCCCCGACTTCTCTAAGAAGTCGGGGATCTGAATGAAGCGTCTTGGAAAATGCAATAAGCTGATTTAAAGGTAGATATTACTGAAGTTCATCAGGAATTTTAACCGTGATTTGCATAGAGTATTCTAGCTATAGCAGTAGTTTTATTCTATTTTAATGATGTCGCCTTGCTTAGTAATATATAACTCAGAATCAGTTGACTTCACGACCTACAGGTTCTCCACTATCAATTTCACCATGTAAATTATCCGTTGTTACCCGTGATAGTAGCTCATCTAAGTTATGTACTTTGTCACGAAAGCGAGGTAAGCTACTCGTGATACTTTGCAATGCCAAGGATTGTACTGATTGACCAGTTAACTCAGACAGGTGATTTAACTCTTCAAATAGTGATTCTGGAATTTCCAATGTTAGCTTCTGGGTAAACATCTTTAACTTGCTTTGATTATTGCTATCTCCTTAATTATAGGAAGCAGTGTGGATAAATGATGCTAATGTTGCAAAATCATTTACAATTATATGATATGAATTAAGCTCGCTCATGCTGCAATCGATTGAAGGATGCCAAAATCCGAACATCCTTGGATGAAATTTGCCGGAATGTATAAAGATAATTCTCTTTTTGATGAGGTAGTATTAAATATCGAAGCTTACCGGCGCGAACTTGATACAGAAATGGGTACAGAGGATAAGATTTAATGAGTTTGTGGATACTAGATACAGATACTCTTACACTTTTTCAAAAACAACATTCTCTGGTGAAACAGCGTGTAAATAATGTAAAAACAGAGGCAATTGCTATAACTGTGATTACAGTTGAAGAACAAATGCGTGGTTGGTTGGACCTAACTTTAATCCTTCTTCAGTAATTGTTTAAGCAGATTTGGTGCTACCCAAAAGCCAGCTTCTTGTAGTCTTTCAAAAGTAGTTGTTAAATCTAGCAGCCCAAAGCTAGCAGCATCCTTCAAAATACCCAACAGTCCAATAATTTTTAAACCTCTTTCCATAGCTATGTGTCTTGCTGCTTTGTCATCTAAAATGACCAATTCAGCTTTGATTTGCTCTGCTAATAAAATTGCTTCTCGTTCACCAGGGTCAAGTTTTTCCAATCCTAAAATTTTGCGTGCTTCCACAGTCTGAATTTGTAGCCAATCAGGAGGATTAGCAATCCAATTCCGGACAACAGGCGGTGACTCAGGAGCATTTAGCTCATCAGCTACAACTTGGGGAATTATGACTACACAGTAGAGTTCTTTCAATATGTTGATATGGTCGATTAGCAACAAGTAACAAATTGGTGAAGTGTCAGAGACAATAATCATTTCACTCTGAACTCTTTAAGGGTTTGAATATCTTTTTCTAATTCAGTCTCATCATAATTAAGATAAACACCCATCCGTTTCAAGAAGGCATGGGTTTTTAAACGAGACCCTAACTGGAGTATTTGTCGGACTTCAGATGTACTAATTTCCCTGCAACGGTAAGCATCTGCGACAATCACTTCTAACAGCCGACGAGAAAGACCGCCCCGTGCTTGGTCTAATCGCTTGGCAATTTCATCAGGAATTTCAACCGTGATTTGCATAGAGTATTCCAGCGATAGCAATAGTTTTATTCTAGCGCTCTAAAATCTTGCTGAGTAAGTACATCTGATAACCGACCTGCAGGAAGAGGGGATGCAGGCAATGTCAATGTGTGTGGGTTCGCGCATGAACCCACAAACAGAAAGACATATATCAGCAGCATCTAGTCAAGGTAAGTTATTAGTTAGATAAGATGCTTCACCCAGCCTTCTTACAACTAATTTGTCTGGTCAGCTTTGTTGAAAAGAAAACAGGTAAAAATTTTTATGACCACTGATTTAACATCAAAAGTTTCCCCAGATTTTCTGAGCGTGCTTTCTGAAGCAGTTGCTTTCTATCAAGGACAAACAAACCAACGTCCTTCTGCTGAATCCGTTGTCGATGCATTGCTACAAGCAGAAAAAACTGCCAAACAACAAAGACTGACTTATGCATTTGAACTGCTTTTAGGTAAATGGCGGCTGTGTTTTACCACTGGAACAAAGAAATTGAGAAAGCGAGGAGGAATTGTTTTGGGTAAAGGCTTTTATATGCCTAAGTTAACTCCAGCCCATATTTCCTTTAGTGCGGCTTCTCAAGAAGACAGCAATTTAGGCAAAGGAGCAATTACTAATTCCGTTCAATTAAGTCCAATATTCTTAAAATTTGAGGGATTGGCGCAGTACTTAGGAAAAAAGAACCTGCTTGCATTTGATTTCACTCGCGTGCAACTGCAACTGTTTGGTCGAACCATTTACAGTGGAAATGTAAGAGGTGGTAAAGTTCAGGCTGAAAATTTTTACAACCAACCCATTGCTAAACTACCCTTTTTCGCCTTCTTCTTAGTTACAGAAAACTTCATTGCAGCCCGTGGTCGTGGAGGTGGGTTAGCACTTTGGATTCGCGAACAGTAAAAAAACACTCCCAATACTACTCGGTTAACGATAGTCAAGGTGCCAGAACCCCGGTTTCTTGAAGAAACCGGGGTTCTAATTTTCGCTTATCCGAGCAGTATTGCAAACACTCCTACCTATAATAAATGCTGGTGAAGTTCACTTAATCTAGCCCGCGCAGGCGGGCTTTATTTGTATAGCCCTACACTTCTAGTGTAGGAGCGATCGCGATCGTGTGGTTCATAAAGGTAAGCCATATCAGGACCTAATGGTATAATACCGCCCGGATTGAGGGGAAAAAGATTGCCGTAGTAATCCTGCTTTACACTTTCAACATCACAAGTGTCAGCAACACCAGGAAGTTGATACAAGTCACGCAGGTAAGCGCTGAGATTTTGGTAGTCTTTAATTCTTCTACGATTGCACTTAAAAAGACCGTAGTATACACTATCAAAACGAAATAGTGTAGTGAACAGACGGACATCTGCCAATGTTACAGTATTTCCACACAAGTATCGATTTGAACTAAGCACATCCTCAATTTTATCTAAAGTTGTAAAGAGTTCATTGCAAACTTTATCGTAAGCCTCCTGAGTTTGAGCAAAACCGCAACGATAGACACCATTATTAACACTTGTATAAATCAAATCATTCCAGTCATCAATTTTCTGTTTGAGTTCCTTTGGGTACAAATCTAAAGTCGGATTTTGTGCAAACTCGTTGAACTCCGAGTTCAGCATGACGATCACTTCTGCACTCTCATTGTTAACGATGGTTTTAGTCTGGTTATCCCATAAAACTGGAACCGTACACCGTCCAGTATAACCCGCTTCAGCTAGCTGGTACAGTTCAGCAAGCGTGCGACAACCAACATAATCCTGGTTAAAGATCCAACCCCCTTCTATTGGAGAAGGAGAAACAACAGTCACTTGTAGAATTTTTTCCAGCCCTTTGAGTGCTCGAACAACAAGAGTACGGTGCGCCCAAGGACAACCCATTCCTACTATCAAGCTGTAGCGATTTGCTACAGCTTGGTATTGACTGTCAACCTCTATGCGAACAAACTTCCGGAAATAACTGCTTGGACGAATGTATTCTCCTGAGGTGTTGCGGGGAGCAAGCTTTGACATCATCATATGCCAGAGAGTGACCCAAACAAACTTCCCTAGCTTAATTATGAGCTTTGGTGGAAGTGACTTTCTTTTGTTATTAGTCCTCTCTACTTTCATCGCGATCGCCCCCAAACATACAAATTTCAACAGAAATAGTTTCGTGCATAGCGTTTGAGACCCGCTGACCCTGAACCTACCCTGGACATGACAATCTCAGCCAGCTACAATTTTACCTACAAATTCCGAAAATATTTAAACTATCGAGAAAAAACCATGGCTGAACTAAAACTAAGCTCAAAATATCCAGACTCTCTCAGACAAATTATTCAGAGTGCTTTGTCAGAAAGATTACATAGTATTGAAGCTGGGATTAAACAAACAGAAGCACGTCTTCAGGAATTTGAAGCCAAGTATCAATTAGCTACTGAAGAATTCATCATCCGCTTTAATAATGATGAATTCCCCCACAGTTTTGACTTTGATGAATGGATAGGGGAATCTCGAATGTTGGTACATTTACGAAAGACAAAAGAAGCCATAGAGGAGGTTAAGTTTGTTAATTGAACTTTATGTCCAAGAAATTCATAATTTAATTCAATCCTTTGAAATGGTAAAATTATTTAATTTAGAATACGAAAAAAGAGGACTATATGAAGGTTTTATCCGAGGAATTATTCACTTCAAAGATGATTCCTTACTGCATTTCCGAGAATTTCTCTATCTTGAAATCACTATAGATAGAAAAATGTATAGTTATCAATACATGGATGCTGAGAATAATTTAATTTTTCGCTACGACAACACCGAACATCATCGAAAACTAAATCTTCCTACCTTTCCTCATCATAAACACGATGGCAGAGAGGATAACGTAGTTAGCTCAGATGCTCCTTTTTTAGCTGATGTACTTAAGGAAATAGAGAAAATACAAGCATAAGTACGAGCGCTCTTAGGGCAAGCTGTACCCGGCTTATCGCGAGCTAACATATAGAAATCATAAATGATTTGTGAAAAATGGGGCAATGGGTATCATTTCAAGAAGAAAAACTGTTTTTTTGCCAGTCTATAATAGAGTTACCGTTTTATAGACTCAATTATTTGTTACATCTACTTAGATAACACTTAAGACACTCTCATGTATATTCTGTAATAAAAATTAATATTATAGTATGCTTTGCTGCCTAAACCCTGAGTGCTCTCAGCCTATAAATCCAGATGGAACAAAGTTCTGCGTCAATTGCGGAGCAGAATTGGTGTCTCTACTGAGAAATCGTTATCGCGTTATTAAGCCATTGGGAGGGGGCGGATTTGCTCGTACTTATCTTGCAGAGGATATAGATAAGCTGGATGAGCATTGTGTGGTCAAACAACTAGCACCACAAGTTCAAGGTAGCTGGTCACTGAAAAAAGCAACAGAGTTATTTCAGCAAGAAGCAAAACGGTTGCAACATTTGGGAGAGCATCCTCAAATTCCTCACCTATATGCCTATTTCAAGCAAGATGACTACTTGTACTTAGTGCAGCAGTTTATCAACGGGCAAAATCTGTTGGAAGAGTTAAAGCAGCAGGGGGTGTTTGACGAAGTAAAAATCCGAGGTTTTTTATATGATTTGTTACCAGTTGTAGCAGCAGTACATCAGCAACAGGTGATTCACCGAGATATCAAACCAGAAAATATCCTTCGCAGGGAAAGTGATGGTAGATTGGTGCTGATTGATTTTGGGGTAGCAAAGCAGAAGACAATTACAACAACCACAAACCATCAACCGGGAACATATATTGGTTCTTTTGGTTATGCACCGCTTGAGCAAATGCAAAAGGGTGAGGCTTATCCAGCTAGCGATCTTTATAGCTTAGGAGGTACCTGCTTTCATCTGTTAACTAATGCTCATCCCATAGACCTATGGTTGAGAGAGGGTTATGGCTGGGTTTCTAGATGGCGACAATACGTACAACAACCCATCAGTCAGGAATTAGCGCATATTCTGGATAAGTTGTTGCAAGTTCATCACCAAGAGCGTTATCAATCAGCAAAGGCTGTTTTACAAGATTTAAATTTTAACCTACTACCACAACAATATTCTTCCACATCACAAGTCAGCTCATTTTCAACAATACTATCACGGCACCAGCCCTCAACAATCCCCTCATACACTCAACCACCAGACCCATCTTTGCCTCTCAAGAAACTATTGCCATCAGCAGTTATTGCTGGAGCGGGAAGCTCATTTTTGGCTCTGATCCTTCTGAGTTTTTTAGAAACAGTTTGGATGAGTTCTGGAATCTGGTTGCTACTTTTGGCAGCTATTATCTTTTTTCAAGCTCTCTCAATTTCAGAAAAGACCTATTTATTTATTGTTTCTGCAATTACAACGTTATTTATTTTCTTTGTTTACCAAAGCCTGTCGGTTCCCAATCTTATCCTATCTGGTCTAAATGGACTGGGAGTTTTTGTACTGCTAGTTCTTCTTGCTGGATTATTATCTTTTGCTCTTATCAATTTGTCACAGCTTTTAAATAAATTGATTTCTAATTATTTTTAAACTAAATATATGAAAAACCCTCTTTCCTACTCCCCATTTTATTTTAGTTTAGGTTTATTATATGAATGAGAAAGAAAACATCAGGCTGCTTGCTTCTTTTTTGATAGCTGGTGCGCTAATAGCAGGTATTTTGTGGTCATTGGGTAGATTTGTTAGTCCAAAACAAACGAACAATCAATTACCAGATTCAGGCTCGATAAATGCATCCTCAAATGACAACATGAGTTTGGGTGAGGAAATTTTTATTACTAAGAACAAGTCTACTGAGAAAGCAGAAGGGAGTAAAGCCTTCGCTAAAGGCGATTTTGCAACTGCTGTCAAGCAATTTACTGCATCTCTAAACAAAAATCGTAACGACCCTGAGACATTAATTTATTTGAATAACGCTAACGCCGAATTAAATAAAAGTAATACAAAACCCATCAAAGTTGGTGTAATTTTGACGCTAGGAACAGTAGACCAAGCAGAAGAGACTTTACGCGGGTTAGCTCAAGCTCAAGATGCACTCAATAACAGCCGTGACAAAATTAATGGGGCTTGGTTGCAACTTCAAATTGCTGCCATTTCAAATTTTAGAGACACTCAGGCTATTGAAAATATAAATCGTCAGTTGATTGACGATCCAAATATTTTAGCCTTAGTAGGGTTTGCTCGCGATCCATCAATTTATAACGATCGCCAGTTGGTGATGGTTTCAACTGGCAATTTAAATTCCAGACAATCATTTCAGGGGCAAAACTATGTATTTTACGCGACTCCCAGTCCTGATACTTTTAGTGATAAGCTAGCTGAATATATAGTTAAAAGAACTGGCATAAAAAATATTGCTATTTGTAAAGATTCATCAGCACAACAAACACAGGACAGATCGAGAGAGCCAAGTGTCAGTAGAGAGACCCTCATAAAGCTACACCAAGACTCTATTAAAAGTAGTAAGTATGAAGGTAAAGTCACTGATACAAATTGTGATTTTGGTGACAGTACTCCGATAAGTGATATTTTAAGACGAGCCAAAACAGATGGAGCGGAAGGCTTGCTGTTATTCCCTAGTTACCGCTCAATTAACAATCCAAATTCAAAGTTTTTCGAGTTCATACGAGAAAATAAAAAACAAGGGGAACTACCACTGTTCGGTTCTCAAAATATGTACAACAGCAGAATGTTGAAGTATGGAAGAGAGAACCTAAACAAAATGGTTTTAGCGGTACCTTGGCATCGGGATGCAAATCCAGACAATCCCTTCTCCACAGAAGCTTCCCGTCTCTGGGGTGGCGAAGTTAGCCCGCGCACTGCGATCGTGTATGACGCACTTCAAGCAATTATTACTGGCTTGAGAAAAGACAGTACTCGTGAGGGATTACAAAAAACACTGTCTCAACCTAACTTCGTAGCTTTTGGTGCAGCAGGAAGAATTAAGTTTTCACCAGATGGTGTTCGCGATCGCGAGGGAGGAGTTTTTCTAGTCAGAGTTGAACCCTGTACTTCAGGTAGGGGTTGTGACCCCAACGCTCAACTCCGTTTTGATTTGATAAAAAATTAGGGGGTTGCTGAATAACAGTATGAATTCCCCTCATCCCCAACCCTTCTCCCCTTGGGAGAAGGGAGCTAGAATTCTTGTCCCCTCTCCCTTTGGGAGAGGGCTAGGGTGAGGGTAAATCTTAAAGGTTTAACTAGGTTCATACCTTGATTCAACAACGCCAAAATTAGTTGTTGGTTGTTAGTTGTTAGTAGCTATTAACCACTAACGATACCAGTGAATTCAAATGCGTCCACAACTGCAGATCGGTAAAATCTGGAATTGTCATAAATGCCCCAATTGCTAAGAGAACCTTCGGATCGTGAGTAGAAGTCACACCAATAGTAGGGATATTAGCACCAACAGCAGAACGAATTCCAGAGGGTGAGTCTTCAAGAGCAATAGCTTGTTCTGCTGTGATACCTAACAGATCCAGCGAGACTTGGTAAGGTGCAGGGTCTGGTTTGCCTGCTATGCAATCTTCTCCTAAGACAACTGTATCAAAGACGAACTGAATATCCAAAACTTCTAACATAAATTGTACGTTGAGTTTTGGCGCATTCGTGACTAAAGCACGTTTGAGTTTATGTGTATCTGTCCATGCGATGAGTTCTGCAAATCCATTCATGGGTTTTAGAATTTCTCTGGCTTTTTGCCGGAAACGTTCCTCTTTTTCGTCTGCAAACCTTGCACTTTCTTTCGATGATAATTGTGGTAGCAAGTCTTCGATAATTTGTGGATTTGTCCGCCCGCTTATTCGGGATTTATAAAATGTTTCGTCAATGTCCATACCATAATCTGTAAGCATTTCCCGCCACGCTTGGTAGTGTATCGGGTCAGTATTGGCAATAGTTCCATCTAGGTCAAAAAGAATTGCTGCCAGCATGGTTTTTACCGTGTAAACTCTTGTAAAGTTTCTTTAAATAGTTTACACTCTTTTTTCCAGCTTTGTTATTTAACACCATTTATTGAGAAGAAAAAACTATAATTAATCATCAAATTCTGACAACCTATGGTAGATACGAGTAGGGGATGTCCGGTAAGTATACCCTTACTCGTTTCCTTTTCTTGAGTTAAAGTCCAAGATTTTCTGTATAGTCCAATGCCAACCGCAAAAAAATCTTTTCGTGTCGATGCTTTACAAGTGCAGGTTTACAACTCTGAAGTCGAACTGGCGCAGGATGTTGCAGAAATAACACAACAGTATTTACAAAACATCCTCCTAGAGAAAGAAACGGCTGCTTTGTTATTAGCAACAGGGAACTCTCAACTTAAATTTCTTGATGCTTTGATAGCGAATGGTGGGATAGATTGGTCGCGAATTATCTTGTTTCATTTAGATGAATACTTGGGTATTTCATCTGACCATTCTGCTAGTTTCCGCTACTATTTACAAGAACGTGTTGAAAATCGAGTGAATCCTAAAATATTTCACTATATTGAAGGTGATACCATGCAACCTTTGATAGAGTGCGATCGCTACACCAAATTACTGCAAGCACAACCCATAGACTTGTGCTGTCTTGGTGTTGGTGAAAACGGACATCTTGCTTTTAACGATCCTGCAGTCGCTGATTTTCAAGATTCTTACGCCGTAAAACTTGTGAAGCTAGATGATGTAAACCGCCAACAACAAGTCAATACGGGTTATTTCTCAAAATTAGAAGCTGTCCCTCAGTACGCTTTTACCGTAACTATCCCGTTGATTTGTTCTGCTCAAAAAATTATCTGTCTTGCACAAGGAAAACGCAAAGAGAAAATCGTGCAACGGATGTTGTATGGTGATGTGACACATGATTGTCCTGCTTCTATTCTTCGCACGTGCAATCGAGCAACATTATTTTTGGATGTAGATTCTGATGCTTTAGGAGCATCCCACGGGCGGCGCACCACCCGCGACGACTGAAAGAAACACTCTTTCCCCTACTCCCTACTCCCTATTCCCTACTCCCCTGTTTCGTAAGAAACCAGACCGCTCAACTCGATCCGGTGGCTCCGCCTGGGAATGCCATCTTGAGAGGCTCCGTCTCCTATGTGGAGCTAACTAAGCTCCGCAATTTTTTTATACCTTATAAGAAGAATCTCATGTTTTTTTCATTATTTTTTCATATAATACCCAAATTATTATTAGTGTGCAAACCAACCCGAAAAAGGTGACCAACAACAACTTACGCAATTCCCAGGATGCAAGTAGAGTTGTGAATGCTAACACAACTAACGCTCAACAGATAAGAGGCGATATCTGGAATTTGTTCTTTGGGGAGCAGCTAGCACCAATAGGCAATCCAGCGCGAGAATATAACCAAAGGTTGCTGCTTGCAGATGTCAAGCAGGAAGTTGAGTCAAGATTGCAACAATCCCTACACAATGCGGTGCTGGTAACTTCAGGGATAGAATCGCAACCTCAACAGCTGAAACGTCTTTGGGATGCAGAAGTCAAAATTGGTTCCAAGCCAGCTGAACTTATTCCAGAAAATACTAGCATTTTGTCAGTTTTTGATTCTGAAGAAATTGCAGGTAGGTTGTTAATTTCGGGAATGCCAGGGAGTGGCAAGACGACTACTCTGCTAGAATTGACACAATCTCTTATTCAAAGAGCGGAAGAACAACCTGATTATCCTATTCCTGTGTTGTTTAACCTATCCTCTTGGAAAGGTGAGCGTCAACCATTAATTCATTGGTTAATAACTGAACTCAAATTCAAATACGGTGTTTCAGTTAAGCTTGGGAAAAAATGGTTAGAAAATCGGCTACTTATACCTTTACTTGATGGCTTAGACGAGGTGGAATCAAACCGTCAAGAACCTTGTGTTAATGCTATTAATCAACTGCTAGAAAGAGAATTTTGCCCTCAATCTCTGGTGGTTTGTAGCCGGAGCGAAGAGTCTGATAACTATACAAATAACCTTGCTCTTAATGGAGCTATTTACTTAAAATTGTTAACGAATAACCAAATTCATAATTATCTTGTTGAAGTTAATCACGCCGATTTATGGGAAACAATCAATCGTGACTCAGATTTATTAGACTTAGTTAAAACACCTTTATTACTTAATGTTGCTGTCCTAGCTGCTTCAGAAATCTCTATTGAGCGTTGGCAACAACTGACTTCTACAGAATCCCGTATTCAGTATTTGCTAAATGCTTATGTACTTCAAATGCTGACACGAGATATTCACAGTAGGATATGCAAGAAGAAAGCGCCTCATTCTCAACAAACTCAATTGTGGCTTATTTGGTTAGCACAGCAGTTAAAAAGAACAACACAAAAGGAATTTTTAATTGAAGGACTACAGCCATTCTGGTTAAAAAATCGTGCTCAAAAAACGTATAAATTGATTCTTAGGACGACCGTTGTATTGAGTTTCGCGCTGATTATAGGTGTATTCGATGCTTGGCAGAATCATGATTGGATTTTAGCGCTAATCATTGGACTGGGTAATGGGCTAATCAAAAATCTGTTTTTTGAGCTAATTTTTAGAAGGTATAGAGAGATAAAACCTGTTGAAATTTTCAAGTTTTCTAGTAAAAAAGCTCAAAGTTGGCTAAAATGGGGTCTGTTTATTGGGCTAATCTTTGGATTAGTTATGGGAGTGTTAGTCGGGTTGAGAGATGGGCTAATTATTGGGATAATTAGCGGGCTGTTCGGTGAGCTATTCTTTGGCTTAGGTATGGGAGTGATATTCGGGCTGATTATTGGGCAAATTAGTCCAGCTATAGAAACCAAAAAAATTCCCAATCAAGGTATTTGGTTTTCAGCAGTAAATGCTGTCATTCTCGGATTAATTCTAGGGTGGTTTTTATGGTTCATTGGAGGTCTATTCAATAGATATTCGTTGATTTCATGGCTATATTATGAAGTCTATTATGGATTTTTTGGTGGGCTAATTTTTGGTGGTGTAGCTTGCATCCAACACTTCACCCTCCGCCTCATTCTTCATAGCAACGGCTACAGCCCCTGGAACTACGCTCGTTTTCTCAACTACTGCACAGAGCGCTCATTCCTCCAACGTGTCGGTGGTCGCTATTGCTTTATTCACAAAATGCTGCAAGACCACTTTGCTCAGATGGAGCTTGAGGTTAAACATCCCAAGTAAAATCCTTGAACCTGTTAGCGTTTAGCTTGGTGAAATGTTCATTTTCATTAAAAATTCTTACTTCATTCTTTTTTAGGAAATATTTACCCAAAAATCAGCAGTAGTAACTTTGCCATTGCACGGCTGTTAAGAAGCAGCCTTTGCAGCTCTCTTGGCTTCAGAAACCCGGTTTCTTTGCCATTTTCTACGATCGCTCTTCATTGCTATGTGTCACGCGAGCGCGCTTGACACATAGCAACTGATGGAATAGCAGTTTCTCAGACTTTGAGAACTATACCTAATTCGACCACTGGTGAAATCAGGGGGAATTCTTTGAGTTGCATTAGAGAGCGATACACTCAGGGGACAACCGTACTGCATCAACACTTTGCAACTGCTAAAACCGTTAAAGAAATCAAAACAATTCAAGGTGTTGGCAACTGGGTTTGTTACAAGTTGAAAAATTTTTCACGGCTGATTTAGGATTGCTGTATTGACAACAAACAATTCATAAAACGTAAAAATATCAAAGACATTGTACATCTAATAATTCTTTATATAATTTAAATTTCTTTTATTAAAAGAGAAAATTGAATGAAAATTATGAAAACCATTTTCAACGTTCGCGTCCATATTCAAATGTTGGGTTTCGTTCCTCAACCCAACCTACTTGTCTTCACATTTGCTCTTTATTATTTCTTAAGTAAGACGTAATATTTAGAACTATTACTTAAACTTACTTAAGCATAAGATTATATTTTTTCTGAAATAATTACATTACACAAAATTTCTGACCGCTTGTTAGTTGAGCAAATTGTTACCACCTCCTAACCAGCGCTCATTTAGTATACAACCTTGAATTAACCAGGGAATATTTAACCATGAAAAAAATAAGCAGGCGTGAAGCGCTGAAGATTGCAGCGCTTGCGGGGGGTTCTATTTTGCTTCCCGTGGGGCTTCAGTATCGGGGATATGCTCAAAGAACTGATGAGAGGGTTGAGCCGTTTACACTTCCCTTCCGTACACCACCAGTTTTAAACCCTGTACGCAGTGATTCTACGACTGACTATTATCAAATTGCGATGCAGAAGGCTCAAGTAGGAGTCCTACCAGGGAGAACAACAGAGATTTGGGGTTACAACGCTACGTTTCCCGGTCCCACAATTAGACAAAGTAGAAATCGACAATCAATTATTAGGTATATCAACAATCTTGATGTAGATACCTCAGTTCACTTGCATGGTATGCCATCGTTACCTCAGTACGATGGTTATGCTGAAGATTTGATTCCTCCGGGGTACTACAAGGATTATGTCTATCCCAATCCTAGCTCTGCTATTTTGTGGTACCACGACCACGCCCTCGGTCAAACTTCTCGAAATGTCTATATGGGTTTGGCTGGAATGTATATTGTCCAAGATAATGAAGAGCTGAGTTTGCCACTCCCTAGAGGCGATCGCGATATTCCTCTGATTATTCACGATAAACAATTCGCCTCCGATGGTTCGCTAATTTTTGACGACCAAGGACAGCATAGCCTAATGGGAGAAGTGATTACAGTCAACGGAGTCCCTTGGCCTCGTATGGAAGTTGCAAACTATAAATACCGTTTTCGAGTATTAAACGCATCAATTTCTCGTTCTTACAGACTTGCTCTGAGTACAGGTGATGACTTTACTGTCATTGGTACGGATGCTGGATTGATGACAGCACCAGTAAATACTCAGAATATGCGTCTTGCAATGGCAGAAAGATATGACATAGTCATTGATTTTTCTAAATATCCCATTGGGTCTCAGGTTATACTGCAAAATCTTGGGCTTCCCAACAACGATAATTTTGGAAACACGAATGTCATCATGCGCTTTGATGTGGTGCGTTCTGAAAGTGATAACAGTTTAATTCCCAGTACGCTACGCAATATTCAATTTCTGTCAGAATCTTCAGCAGTCCGAAGCCGCGACTTCACATTTGACCATGTGAATAGTGTGTGGGTTATCAACGGGAACGGTTGGAACTCAAACAGAGTTGATGCTAATCCACAACTAGAAGAGGTGGAAATTTGGAGACTGCATAATCCTTCAGGTTTGTGGTTTCATCCAGTTCACCTTCACCTCATTGATGCTCAAATTCTCGATCGCAATGGTCAAGCACCCTTTCCTTACGAACGTGGTTTGAAAGATGTGTTCTATGTTGGTGAAAACGAAACAGTACGAATCATTGGCAGATTTAGACCTCACCTAGGTAAGTATATGTACCACTGCCACAACATGGTTCACGAAGACCACGATATGATGAGTCAATTTCAAGTGGGACAAGGTGGGATAAATCCTATGTCAGCCCCAGCGCAACCGCTTCCCGCACCACCCCTTTAAATTCAGTAGGTCGGATAAAGATGAAGTATGAATGTTTTATTGTTTATCCTTTACACTTCATACTTCTTTATGAAACATTCACCCAAAAGTCAGCAGTATTAACTTTGCCATTGCGATTAAACTGAACCCAAAGTTTGTATGTTCCTGGCTGCGGAAAACTTGTCTTAAAAGCTATCTGTCCATCACCAGTCTCTTTGAGAGCATGAGCATGGATATAATCTGTTGTTGTGAGTGGGTATGAACTTTTTAAAATGACTAAATGCCCTTTTTCTCCTAAATACGGTTGTAAGCCCTGAACTGGTTGATTGTTTGCAGCTTGCTTAACATCAAACGTTAAGGTCACTTCTTGACCAGTCTTGGGAGTAGGTTCAGATAATTTAAGATTTATTTTAGTATCATTTAAGATTTTAGTTGTGTTAAACTTCTCTAATTCCTTGGGAAGTGGAACTGAACCGGGAATGTTCAGGGTCATGAGGGAAACTTGTTCTTTTTGTCCGGATGGTTTGTAATCACTAAAAATCTTATACTCACCTGCTGTGGGAAAAGTTGTATTAACCTCGAAGCGTCCATTTCCTTTATATTTGGGGTGAACATGATTGAAAGATTGTAAGTCATCCCTGACTACAATCAAGTGCATGGTTTTTTCTTGAAAAGTGTCAAAATTTGTAACGGCTTTTCCTTGAGAGTCTTGAACATCAATCGCTAAAGAAATAGACTGATTCTGAGCCAGATTTTTAGGAGCCGTTAATTTTGCCTGAGTTGTGGAGCTTTCTCCATGATGCGTCTGTTCCGTTGAATGTCCGCTATGAGATGAATCTCCAGATTTGACAGAAGAACCACAAGCAGAAGTTAGTAATAAAACCGCGATCGCAGCAATTCTTGTTAAGTAATATTTCATAAAGAATTTTGTCATTTGTCATTTGTCATTGGGTATCAGCGATCGCCTCTGCTCCCTCACTCCCTCACTCCCTAATTTCAGTAACCGTAGGATAACTTAGCCATGATTTAAGGCGAGGCTTTGGTATCAGTATTCTTACGCTTTCCATGAGACCAAGAAAAGATGAAAATTCATAGGTTACCATTCTCGAACATTTATTTATAGCACTTTGTTTCTAAACTTAATGCTGTTTTTACATTTAGTTAGGAGTTTGTTTCGGCTGTGCAATTTGGTATGTTTACGATCGCTTTTGGTTCATCATATCTAATAGAAGTATGGATACTATGGCATCCTAGCTCTTGGCTCTCAAGTTTTCTCAAAATCTTGACTGCTAGCATTTCAGTTGTTATGATTGTACGGTTAGTCTCTTTATTACAAGGCTTACGCACTCACACGACAGAAACCTGGTTTCTGTGCAGAAGCTCATGGCTGAAACGAAATTTTTTGTTAGAGAAACCCGGTTTCTGCGTAAGTCCTATATTACCTAAACCCCAGACTTCCTGCGATCCATCTCAACTAGAAGCAGCGAATGTTGCTTGGCAAGAAGTCAGTGATGAACTAGAAACAAGATTCCAAAAACAAAAATCTGATTTAACAGAAATTAACAAATCGCTGCAGGCAGAAATTACTGAATGCAAGCAGCAAGTTGCAGTTTTGCAGGAAAGTGAAGCACGGTTTCGCCTCATAGCGTACACAGCCCCTGTGATGATTTGGGTCTCTGATATCGAGCAGCTCTGCAATTACTTCAATAAAGTTTGGCTGGAGTTCACTGGAAGAACAATTCAACAAGAAATCGGTCATGGCTGGTTGGAATCAATTCATCCAGAGGATAAAGAGCGCTGTTTTCTTACCCGTACTACAGCTTTTGATGCTCGGCAAAGCTTTAAAATGGAGTACCGCCTGAGACGAATGGATGGTGAGTACCGTTGGATATTAGATACAGGTATCCCACAATATACTGAAAATAACACATTTGTCGGCTATATTGGCTCTTGCGTTGATATTACCGAACACAAGCAGGCAGAAGAACAGATCCAAGCATCTTTATTAGAAAAAGAAGTTCTTTTAAAGGAAATTTACCATAGAGTTAAAAATAATTTACAAGTTATTTCCAGTCTACTTAATCTTCAATCAGAGTATATTAAGGATAAAGATGATTTAGAAATATTCCAACAAAGCCAAATGCGAATTGAATCCATGGCTTTGATTCACCAAAAATTGTACCAATCGCAAGACCTTGCGAGAATTGACTTTAGTGAGTACATTCGAGATTTAGTAGCAAGTCTATTTAGTTCTTACGAAGTGAACACAAATGTGATTTCGCTCACAGTCAATGTCGAGCGTGTCTTATTAAGCTTAGATGCAGCGATCCCTTGTGGCTTAATTATCACGGAACTTGTTTCCAATTCCCTAAAATACGCGTTTCCTAAAGGTAGAATGGGAGAAATTGCGATTGAACTTCGGGCAGAAAATAATAATATGTTGAACTTGAGAGTTAGTGATAATGGTATTGGGTTACCCTCAGAATTTGATTTAAAAAATACAACATCATTAGGATTGCAGTTAGTAGACGCTTTAACAAATCAGTTATCAGGTGATATTATAATAAATTACACTAATGGGGTCGAGGTAAAAATTGCATTTCCTGTGTTGGATAAAAATTTAAATTGGAGAAAAAAATGACAATGAAAACAATTTTAGTTGTGGAAGATGAGGGTATAGTTGCTAAAGACTTACAGAAACGTCTGGTCAAACTGAGCTATCATGTACCTGCTATTGCTTCTTCAGGAAAAGAAGCGATCCAAATAGCTGAAAAAATCAATCCCGATCTAATATTAATGGATATTAGATTAAAAGGAAATATAGATGGCATTGAAGCAGCTAAAGAAATTCAAACTCATCTTGATATTCCAATCATCTATCTTACCGCTTATGCGGACGACAACACATTGGAAAGAGCACGTCTAACAGAACCATTTGGTTATGTACTCAAACCTTTTAAAGAAAAAGAATTACACACGACCATTGAAATAGCTCTGAGCAAGCATAAGAAAGAAAGGCAACTAAAGGAAAATCAAAAAGGACTAGTGACTGCTGTAACTAGGATAAGTGATGGCGTGATTGTTTGCGATCGCCAAGAGTTAATCACGTTTATCAATCCCATTGCAGAGAAAATTACGGGATGGCAACAGGAAGAAGCATTTGGGAAAAAAATATCAGAAATATTTAAAATTGTTCCGACAAAACCTCACGATTTAAACACCACGATAACAAAATTTATCCAAGATGAAAAATCTGTTTTATCGGAAGAAACAGTTCTAATTTCTCAAGATAGTCAAGAAATACAAATTGAATATTGTACGGCATCAATAAAAAATGATCTAGGCAATATTATTGGCGCAATTGTCGTGTTTCGAGATATGACAGAGCGTAATTTGGCAAGTGTTGCAAGCCAAAAGCAACTCGAACAAGAGCAAGTCTTAGCGAAATTATCAGAAATTAATCAAATTAAAGACGAATTTTTATCTATTGTGTCACACGAATTGCGTGCGCCTCTATCTAATATTAGAATGGCAATTCAATTACTGCAAAATACGGGTATTGCCGAGCACGGTCAGCAATATATCAATATTCTAAAAGCAGAGTGCGATCGCGAGATGACTTTAATCAACGATTTGCTAGATTTGCAAAAAGCCGAATCAGGAACAGATCGTCATTTAAATCCCGAACCATTAGAATTACAAGCTTGGTTGCCAAACATTGTTGATGGTTTCTCCGCTCGTATTCAGGAACATCAGCAAACTTTCCGGCTGAACATTCCCTCTGAGATACCACCCTTAATTTCTGATAACGCTTGTTTAACAAGAATTGTGGGAGAATTATTGAATAATGCTTGTAAATATACTGCTACTGGTGGTGAAATTGCTGTCAGTGTTCGGAACGATATTTCTCAGTCCAGTACTATTATTAGTATTAGTAATTCAACAGAAATTTCCCCCACAGCCTTAGCAAAGATTTTTGAGAAGTTCTACCGGGTTCGCAGCCCCGAATTTAGAAGACAACCTGGTACTGGTTTAGGGCTAGCTTTAGCACAAAAGCTGATCGAACAATTGCAAGGGACTATTGAAGTTGAAAGTTTTGATGGATGGACAACTTTTACTTTGAAATTGAGCAATTTGGCAGTGACCAGTGACCAGTAATCAGTGACCAGTGACCAGTAATCAGTGACCAGTAATCAGTGACCAGTAATCAGTGACCAGTAATCAGTGACCAGTGACCAGTAATCAGTGACCAGTGAGTTTTTATAGTTGAAAGTAGGGGGTTTAAATAAACAATCAATTTTCCATAATAAGGTTATATTTAAGGAAACTTCTCATATTAGGTTCAAGGCTGATTTAATATGGCTGAAATGATTGCAATACCCGCAGAACTGACTTGCTTTAAGCTACCTGATGCTGTTCAGCAGAGACTTCAATATCTTTTGGCTCGCCAGGATGCAGGTGAAGAATTGACTTTGACAGAACAACAAGAAGCAGAAGGATTAGTTGAACTAGCAGAATTTTTATCACTAATTCAACTCAAATCACAACAAATCTGATATGGAAAATTGACGCTGGCGGTCTAATTCTTGAAGCCGCATTTTTTCAGCATAAAAAGCTTGGTAATATGACTGCCATTTTTCTGGTTCCACTTTAGGATCGGTTCGATCAAAAAGTTCCCGGAAGTAACGATAGCGCTTCTCTCTCATCACAGCTTCCATAGACGCCGTTGCAGCCTGAATCAATTTGTCATGGCGTAGTAATATTTCTTTTTGAGTTTTCTCATTTAAATGAAATAAGTGAGCTACTAATTCTGTTTCTTCAGGAAATTCCAGACATCTATCTTGCACAGTTGATAATAAATCGGGTTCCATTTCATCTGAAATTTCCAAAATTTGTTGCCATAGGAATCGGTGATGGGAAAGGCTAAATTGTAAATCCCTTTCTTCTAGTGCTGCAACGATCGCTTGACGATATTCTTTATAGTGCAAGTATATTTGAAGCAACAAAGCTTCTGCTTGTTCTAGAAGAATTTGTTCTGGAGTTAAAGCAATAGAGACGTTGTCCTGTGTATCTGCACTTTCTTGTTGATGCGATCGCTGTGTCTGTTTGTATTGCGGTTTGTATAATTTAGGTGCTACTGCTTTTTTTCTGGATAAAGCTGGAATTTGAGACAGTAGATTTTCTACTCTTAGCGGTACTAATCTGGCATCTCCTTGAGCTAGAATTTCTGCACAAGAAGAGACATAATGGTTTAGTGTATCAGTATTACCAATATTTTTTAGTAATTTTACCATCTGCTGCGACACTTGCTGAAAGTCAGTCGCTTTCTTTAAGTCTCGGTCTTTTGTCATTTGCTGAATTTGCCAATCCAGCCAAAGAGGAGCATTGGCTAAGAGTTGTTTGTAGTCTTCCGGGCTACTTTTGAGTAAGTATTCGTCGGCGTCTTTGCCATCAGGTATGTTGAGAATTCTTAACTGAACTTCGCCACTGTATGCTAACGCTGCAATTTCTCCTATGGCTTTTTCTGCAGCATTTGTCCCCGCAGTATCAGCATCAAAATTCAGTATTAATTGTTTGGATTCTGTATAACGCAAGCAGGCGCGAACTTGTTCTAAACTCAGGGCTGTACCGAGGGAAGCAACAGCGTTGGTAATACCTGCAGCATGAAGCGCGATCGCATCAAAATATCCCTCTACGACTACAACTCGATCTAGTTGGGAAATGGCTGCTTTGGCTTTGTCTAGAGCAAATAAAGTTTTCCCTTTGAGAAAGACTTCTGTTTCTGGGGAATTTAAATACTTTGGTTGGTCATCTCCTAAAGTTCTACCACCAAAACCAATGACGCGCCCGAGTACATCGCAAATGGGAATCATGATGCGATCGCGAAACACGTCATAATAACCATTTCCTTCCTTGCGAGGTTTAATCAAACCTGCTTTTTCTACCAGTGGTACGGGATAATTTTTATCGTTGACCAAATAACGGTGAAGAGTTTCCCAACCTGCAGGCGCGTATCCAAAACCAAAGTGTTGAATTGTTTCTGCTCTCAGTTGGCGTTTGGATTGCAAATAGTGCATTGCATTCTCTCCACTGCGCTTGAGAGCGTGTTGATAGAATTGTGCTGCTACAGCAAGGACTTCATACAGTTGCTCTCGCAGAGAAACCTGACGTTGCAATTCTTGCCATTGTTCGGGTTCTTGAGTTTTGACTGGGACTTGGTAACGCCGTGCTAAATCCAGCACCACTTCAGCAAAGGAGCGCTTTTCCAAGTCCATCAGAAACTTAATGGCATTTCCTCCCGCGTGACAACCAAAACAGTAGTACATTTGTTTCGTTTGGCTGACAGTGAAGCTAGGGCTTTTTTCTGAGTGGAAGGGACACAAACCTACATAGTCTTTCCCGCGCTTGCGTAAGACAACGTGTTCTGATACGACATCATAGATATCAGCTCTGTGCTTAACTTCATCAATTGTATCTGGGTGCAAGCGGGGAATGTGCATATTGGTCACTGGTCACTGGTCACTGGTCACTGGTCACTGGTCACTGGTCACTGGTCACTGGTCACTGGTCACTGGTCACGATCGATATTATATTCATTGGTGCGGAACTGCGCTTGGTACAAATAAGAAAATATCGTTATATAGGACAATAACTAATTATGGGACGTATTTTTCTGTCAGCAGCTCATGGCGGTAAAGAAGCATCCGGTATCGATCCGGGTTCAATCGCCGGGGGTACCAATGAAGCCAAGGAGATGATTCTCCTGCGAGATCTGATTGTTTCGGAACTAAGAGCACGTAATTTTGAAGTTTTTACAGTTCCCGATGATTTGAGTGCTCCACAGACGATCGCTTGGATCAATTCCCGTGCTCGTCAAAAAGATGTTGCTTTAGAAATTCATTGCGATACAGCTAGCAATCCCTCTGTGCGTGGGGCTAGTGTATTCTATATCACTAATAATGAAGACCGCAAGAGTCATGCGGAATTATTGCTTGTAGGGCTACTGCGTCGCGTTCCTCAATTGCCTAACAGGGGAGTCAAGTCAGATGCAATGTCGTCCATGGGAAGTTTGACATTTTGTCGGCAAACATCTGTTCCTTCTTTATCGATCCAAGTTGGTTTTCTCTCTAGTCCAGACGATCGCACTTTGCTGCAAACTCGCCGTCGTGATTTTGCAGCAGGAATTGCTGAAGGGCTGGTTTCTTGGTGTCGGGAAGTTGACTCTGGTACAGACACCGGACAAGAACCAGCGACTTATCAAGCGATTAATATCAATATTAACGGACAAAATTACTCAGAGCAAGGAATACTCATCAATAGTAATGCTTACATTCCCATCGATTTAGTTGATCGTTTGCGAATTGATTTGTCCAAAGCACCCAATGTCCGTCGTGTAACTTATCGCCGAGTTGTTTATGTAAAAGCTGTTGAACTGCGGGAGTTTAGTATTTCAATTTCTTGGGAAGCCAGCCGCCGCACTTTATCCTTGCGCTCAATTTTGCAAATTTGTCCCGCTCAAATCGACAGAATTATGTCACATGGTAATGCGTCAGAAGTGCAGTTGCAAATATTTTTAAGAAATAACAATGACAATGCCATCGTGCAGTTTCCCGACTTACCAAAACTTTATAGGGAAGAAGCAGCGCTCGAAGGAGTGAATTATGATACTGCTTTTTGCCAAATGTGTTTGGAAACTGAGTTTTTACAATTTGGTGGTGATATAAGAGCCGAACAAAATAATTTTGCCGGGTTGGGTACTATAGGGGGAGGTACAGAAGCCGCTTCATTTGAGAGTGCAAGAATTGGTGTCCGGGCGCATATCCAACATTTGAAAGCCTACGCAAGTTTGGAACCCCTAGTACAAGAAGTCGTAGATCCGCGATTTCAGTTTGTGACAAGAGGTATTGCTTCAACGATTAACCAGCTATCAGGAAGGTGGTCAGCAGATTTAGAGTACGGGAATAAGATTACGGCTATGCTCAAACGACTTTATGAATCAGCAGGGTTACTGTAAGTGTTGAGCGATGTTGCGGGAGTATCTGTATATTTATGGTTATATAGCAATCCTATTTGATTTTTGAAATATCCGTAGGGTGGGCAATGCCCACCGCAAGCTTTAGTTGGTGGGCATTGCTACGGTACTTAAAGTTTTTCACAAATCATTTATGATTTCTATAGCAATCCTATCTAATTTGTAAGAATTGAAAGGCTTAGATCCCCAACTTCGCATATGTTGTCGGGGATCTAGTTTCTCACAAATGATTTAGGACTGCTAGATAGCGGTTCTCACTTGAATAAAGTACAGATTTATCTGTGTTCATCTGCGTTCATCTGCGGTTCCTTGATTATTTAATGTATGGCACCCATTCCCTTCTTCAGTAAAATCGTGTGATGATATGTATATTTTTGTCTCGTACATTACGAATACGAACCGATATGGGCATAGTAAGAATGTTTATACTGCACGAGAAAGACAATGACAGCTACTTTATCAGGTTATCAACTCAAAGAAACCGTTCACTCTGGCAGTAAAACCGTCATTTATCGGGGACGGAGAGAAACTGATAATGTGTCGGTTATTGTCAAAACTCTCCTCTGCGAACATCCATCCTTGGAGGAAATTGCGCGACTGCGCCACGAATATCAAATTCTTCAGCCTCTGCAAATTCCTGGCATTGTCAAACCCTACGAGTTAAAGAATTATCAGCACGGTCTGGCTTTGGTTTTGGAAGACGTTCCGGGTTGCTCGCTCATTGATGCGATCGCCTTTGGCGCAAGCCGTACCCGGCTTATCGCGACTCCAACAACAAGCTTGATAGCTTTCCTGAAGGTAGCAATTAATCTGGCACAGATTTTAGGGGAACTGCACGTCCAACGAATTATCCATAAAGATATTAAACCACACAATATTCTGATTAACCCTGACTCTTGTGAAGTCAAATTAATTGATTTCAGTATCTCCTCGCGCCTCGATAAAGAAAATCCTACCTTCAGCAATCCAAATTTGCTCGAAGGGACTCTTGCTTATATGTCGCCCGAACAAACGGGTAGAATGAACCGAGCGATCGACTATCGGACTGACTTTTATTCGTTGGGTGTGACTTTGTATGAAATGCTGACGGGTACTTTGCCGTTTCATGCTATCGACCCGATGGAGTTGATACACTGTCACATTGCCAAAACACCACCTTCCCCCTGTCAAGAAACTGTTTGTCGCGTTACAGAAGAAGTGCCAGAGGCGATGAGTGCGATTATTTTGAAATTGTTAGCGAAAACAGCAGAAGAGCGGTATCAAAGTGCTTGGGGACTGAAAGCAGATTTAGAGGAATGTTTATTTCAATTTCAGGCGACTGGAAAGATAGAAAACTTTGTACCGGGAAGAAGGGACAAATCCGGGCAATTTTTGATTGGGCAAAAGCTTTACGGACGGGAAGCCGAAGTCACAAGGTTAATGGCGGCTTTTGAACGTGTGGCAGCTGGTAGCAGCGAACTGATGCTTGTCTCTGGTTATTCTGGGATTGGCAAAACAAGTGTCGTGAATGAAGTTCATAAACCGATTGTCAGGGCGAGGGGTTATTTTATTGCGGGCAAGTTTGACCAGTTCAAGCGTAATATTCCCTATGCATCATTGATTCAGGCTTTCCAATCTTTAATTCAGCAGTTACTTACCGAAAACGTTGCCCAAATTGAAGCTTGGAAAGAAAAACTGTTAACTGCATTAGGGGAAAACGGGCAAGTTATTATTGATGTGATTCCGGAAGTGGAACTGATTATTGGTAAGCAACCACCTTTGCCACAACTGGGTGCAGCAGAATCTCAAAATCGCTTCCATCGCGTCTTTGGACAATTTATTGGGGTATTTACGAATCAAGACCATCCCCTGGTGGTCTTTCTGGATGACTTACAGTGGGCAGATTCAGCATCGCTGAACTTAATTGAGCTATTGATGACGGATCGCGATCGCAATTATTTATTATTGATCGGAGCGTACCGCGATAACGAAGTCTCGCCCACCCATCCACTCATGCTGAGTTTGTCCAAAATTCAGTCCTCGGCTGCGGTTGTCAATAACATCGTCCTGTCACCGTTGCAGTTAACGGATGTGTTGGCGTTAATTGGGGATACGTTGAATGAAACAGAATGCAGCAAGCCACTGGCAGAATTACTCTTCCATAAAACTGGAGGGAACCCCTTCTTTTTAACGCAACTCCTGAAAACTCTGCATCAAGAAGACTTGTTAACGTATAACTTCCAATCTGGGGCATGGCAGTGGGATATTCAAGATATTCAAGCAATTGGCATCACCGATCTGAATGTTGTTGAACTGACGGCAAGAAACATTCGCAAACTGTCACTAGAAACACAAAAAGTACTAAAGTTAGCTGCTTGTATTGGTAACACTTTTAACTTAGAAGTTTTGGCGATCGTTAACGAAACCTCTTCTCTAACGACTGCGGCGAAATTGTGGTCTGCGCTTCAAGCTGGGTTAATTCTGCCATTAACTCAGGACTATAAAATTCCTTTAGTATTTAGTCAGGAAGAACATGGTGGTATTACTTTAACTGATGTCAAAGTTGACTACAAGTTTTTACACGATCGCGTACAGCAAGCAGCATATTCTCTCATTCCCAATGAACAGAAAAAAGAAACGCACCTCAAAATTGGTCAATTGCTTTTGCAAAATACAACACCTGAACAACGCAAAGAAAATGTTTTCGCGCTGGTTAACCAACTGAATTATGGGGCTGACTTACTGATATCTGAGTCGGAAAAATCCGAGTTAGCAGAACTGAACTTGATTGCAGGTCAAAAAGCAAAAGCAGCTACAGCTTATGAGTCGGCGATCAAATATTTACAAGTTGGTTTATCTGTTCTAGCGGTAGATAGTTGGGAGAGCCAGTATGAACTGACATTAGCGCTGTATGAGCAAGCAGCAGAGACAGCATTTTTAAGCGGTGATTTTGATGAAATGCAGAGATTTGTTGCGGTAGTGCAAAATCGCGCCACCTCGCTAGTGGACAAAGTGAAGGTATATGAAGTCCAGATTCAAGCTTATATGGCGCAGAACAAATTACTCGAAGCAATTAATACGGCGCTACAAGTCTTACAGCTTTTGGGGGTGGAGTTTCCTAAAACAGTGAAACCTTCAGATATTGGGCAAGCATTAGAGGAAACCGCATCCATTTTGAGTGGGAAAGAACCCTTGGACTTGCTTTACTTACCTCAAATGACCAACCCCGATAGGTTAGCAGCGTTAAAGCTACTGTCAAGTCTATTTATTGCCACCTACTTGGGCGCTCCGGAAATAGTACCCCTAGTGGTATGTAAACAAGTCAATTTATGTGTCCAATATGGTAATGCTTCCGTGTCTCCCTATACATACGCCCTTTATGGTTTTCTTCTGTGTGGAGTTGTGGGAGACATTGAGCGGGGCTATCAGTTCGGTCAATTAGCTTTAAGTTTGGTTTCAAAATTAAATGCCAAAGAAGTCAGCACCAAAACGTACCAAATAGTAAATATATTGATTCGGCATTGGAAAGAACACGTCAAGAATACCTTAGAACCAATGCGGTCAAATTACTCTAGAGGGTTGGAAACTGGAGATTTAGAATATGCTGCTTATGGTGCATTTGAATACTGCTATCAACTATATTTGGTTGGCAAGCAACTAACTTTCGTTGAAAAAGAAATGGTAACTTACTGGAATGCCATTAGTAAAATCAAGCAAGAAACAGCGCTTCATTATCAGGAAATCCATTGGCAAGCTGTCTTAAATATAATGGGCAAAAGCCAAAATCCCTGCATTTTAAGGGGTGAAGCTTATGACGAGCAGAAAATGCTACCCCTACACCACTCAACTAATGACCAAGTCGCAATTCAATTTTTCTACTTTCACAAATTGGAGCTTTGTTACCGATTTGAAAACTACTCCCAAGCACTGGAAAATCTCAATCAAGCAGAAAATTATTTGGGTGCAGCTACAGGGCAGGTAGTTTTTGTTATCTTCCATTTCTACGATTCTTTAATACATCTGGCGGTGTATGGCGAGCGACTAGAGTCTGAGCAGCAGGGTATTCTCGCTCGCGTACAAGCTAATCAAGAAAAAATGCTCAAATGGGCGCATCATGCCCCAATGAATCATCTGCACAAATTTTATCTAGTAGAGGCAGAACGGCATCGAGTTTTAAACCAAAAACTAGAAGCAATAGAGATGTACGATCGAGCGATCGCTCTTGCTAAAGAAAATGAATACATCAACGAAGAAGCACTCGCCCACGAACTCGCGGCCAAATTCTATCTATCATGGGGTAAAGAAACAATTGCCCGAACCTACATGACCAATGCTTACTATGCTTATAACAATTGGGGGGCTATTGCTAAAGTTAAAGATTTAGAATCAAAATACCCACAATTCATTACGCCGTTAAACACAAAAAAGCCAGAAACGAATTACTTGGAACTGACTCAGACAAACTCCACGGTTACCGGAGGCTCTTACATTCTTGACATGATGACGGTGATGAAAGCTTCACAGGTGCTGTCAGAAGAAATAGTGCTGAGTCGCCTGCTGGAAAAAATGATGAAAATTGCGATCGAAAATGCTGGCGCTGTCCAAGGTTACTTTATTGCCAAGCACGAGCATCAATGGATGCTAGAAGCGGCGGGAATGGTTAAAGGGAAAGACATCAGTGTTGTTGTTAACTTGGAGAAATCAACAGATTCACTCTTACTGCCAGTTGCCTTATGCAACTATATCGAAAGAACCAGAGAAAATCTAGTTTTAGACAATGCTGTTAAAGACGCCCGTTTTGCAATTGATGCTTATATCACCGATCGCCAATCTAAATCAATTTTGTGTTTACCGCTCATTCATTCTGGCAAGTTTACTGGTATTCTTTACCTAGAAAATAATCTTATTCCTGGTGCTTTTACCCCAGAACGGGTAAACGTGCTGAATTTATTGACAGCACAAATTTCCATAGCAATTGATAACGCCCGTCTCTACACCGATCTACAAAATTACTCACAAGAACTCGAAGCTAAAAACACAGCTTTGCACGCATCCGAAACGCGAGAGCGAGAAAAAGCCTCTCAACTCGAACAATCTCTGCACAAACTGCAACAAACCCAAGCCCAACTCGTGCAGACCGAGAAAATGTCAAGCTTAGGGCAATTGGTAGCAGGAGTTGCCCATGAAATCAACAATCCAGTCAATTTTATCTTTGGCAACTTGACCCATGCCAAGGAATACACTCAAGATGTGCTGAGACTGCTGGAACTTTATCAGAAACATGACCCATTTCCCGACCCAGAGATTCAAGAAGAAGCACAAGCCATCGACCTTGAATTTCTACTTCAAGACCTACCCAAGTTACTGTCCTCCATGCGAATTGGCGCAGAACGAATTCAAAAAATTGTTGCTTCTCTACGGACTTTCTCTCGCATGGACGAAGCTGAGATGAAAACCGTTAATCTTCATGAAGGGATTGAGAGTACTTTAATGATTTTGCAATATCGCTTTAAAGCAAAGTCAGACCGTCCTGGGATTGAAGTGATCAAACACTACGGTAATTTGCCTTTAGTCGAATGCTATGCAGGGCAATTGAATCAGGTGTTTATGAATGTGTTGAGTAATGCGATTGATTCTTTGGAATCAAGCGGCACAATCAATGCTTTAGAACAGTCATTATTGAACAATCAAAAACTTTTGACAACCCCAACCATTACTATTCACACCGAACAAGTCGATAATTATCAAGTTGAAATCCGCATTGCAGATAATGGACCAGGTATGCCAGAGTCTGTTCGACAACGCCTGTTCGATCTCTTCTTCACGACAAAACCTGTGGGCAAAGGAACGGGTATGGGCTTATCGATTAGCTATCAAATTGTGACGGAAAAACACGGGGGGTCACTTTTGTGTAAGTCAGAACTTGGACAGGGAGCAGAGTTTATCATCCGCGTGCCAGTTCGGCAACCAGTGACCAGTGACCAGTGACCAGAAGCATTGATTTTAATCCCGACAAATTTTGTCGGGTATGTTTGACGGGTATTTTCACTCGTGTTACTATCAAAACCACAGTTGACGGACATCCAGGGAAAGCTGACTTATGACACAGGCGACAACCACTCATACCCAAACAAGCGCGGGCACTTTTAAATCCTTGAAGTGTAAGGAATGTAGTGCGGAGTACGAACTCAAAGCCCTCCACGTGTGCGAGTTCTGTTTCGGTCCGTTGGAAGTTACCTATGACTACAGCGCCCTGCGGTCTAAGGTCACCCGTGAAACAATTCAAGCAGGTCCCAACTCCATTTGGCGCTACCGTCACTTTTTGCCAGTCGCCAGTGAAAACCCCATTGATGTGGGAACTGGTATGACCCCACTGGTTCGTTCCCACCGCTTGGCACGTCGCCTTGGTCTGAATAAACTGTATATCAAAAATGATGCCGTCAATATGCCAACCCTCAGCTTTAAAGATAGGGTGGTGTCGGTTGCTCTGACCAGAGCACGAGAATTAGGTTTTTCCACAGTTTCTTGCGCTAGTACCGGGAACTTGGCTAATTCTACTGCAGCGATCGCAGCATATGCCGGTTTAGATTGCTGCGTGTTCATTCCTGCTGACTTGGAAGCCGGAAAGATTTTGGGTAGCCTAATCTACAGCCCAACCCTCATGGCTGTTAAAGGTAATTACGACCAAGTCAACCGTCTCTGTTCTGAAGTAGCCAATACACATGGATGGGGATTTGTCAATATAAACTTGCGTCCATATTACTCCGAAGGTTCCAAAACACTAGGCTTTGAAGTTGCAGAACAACTGGGTTGGGAGTTACCCGACCATATTGTTGCACCTCTAGCATCTGGTTCGTTATATACAAAAATTTACAAAGGCTTCCAAGAATTTGTAGAACTGGGTTTGGTGGAAGGCAAGAATGTTAAGTTTAGCGGCGCACAAGCAGAAGGATGTTCGCCCATAGCTCAAGCATATAGAGAAGGACGCGACTTTATCAAACCAGTCAAACCAAATACCATCGCCAAATCCATTGCGATCGGCAACCCTGCAGATGGTGTATATGCTATGGATATAGCGCACAAAACTGGTGGTAATATTGAGTCTGTGACAGATCCCGAAATCATCGAAGGCATCAAGCTGCTTGCTGAGACAGAAGGTATCTTCACAGAAACTGCAGGAGGGACAACCGTTGCCGTGCTGAAGAAATTGGTAGAAGCAGGCAAGATTGACCCCGATGAAACCACCGTGGTATACATTACCGGAAATGGTTTGAAAACCCAAGAAGCCGTACAGGGCTACATTGGAGAACCCTTGACCATTGAGGCGAAGCTCGACAGCTTTGAAAGAGCACTAGAGCGTTCTCGGACACTCGATCGCCTCGAATGGCAACAAGTTCTTGTCTAGTTATGAGTGAGTGGTTAGTGGTTAGTAGAACACCAATGAACAACTAACGATGACAGGCGAGACGCCTATCCTACACCACTAACAACTAACGATGACAGGCGAGACGCCTATCCTACACCACTAACAACTAACAACTAACAACTAACCGCTAACAATTAACCATGTCTGTCAAAGTTTTAGTTCCTACTGCCCTTCAGAAATTTACAAATAACCAAGCTGCCTTAGACTGTAATGGCAGCACCGTTGCCGAACTGTTCGATTCTTTAGAAAAAAACTGTCCCGGTATCAAATCTCGGTTATGTGACGACAGCGGACAACCGCGCCGATTCTTGAATTTATATGTCAACAGCGAAGATATCCGCTTTTTGGATGGAACAGCTACACCATTAAAAGATGGTGATGAAGTGAGTATTGTCCCTGCAGTAGCTGGTGGTTAATGGCTAATAGATTACCTTCATAAAATTCAACACTTTTGTGGTGCGGGCGTCCTCGCCCGCTTGTGTTGTAACTACTAGGTAATTGCATAAATTCTCCCTACTCCCCTAACTCTCATCTTTTAGTAACTTCGACTTGATAAGTCACAATCCTAATTCCTTTTGTACTTGCTCCCAAGGTATTTTAGTATCGTTTTTAGCATCTTCAAAATCTTCTGGCAGGAAGGGAGTAGTTTTTGCAGGTAAGTTTACTTGATAAATCACCTCTTAGATATACTAGAAGAAAAATCGTCATAACTTAAGATAACAAATATTATGATTACTTTAGTCCAAAGCCCAGTAAGTTCCGACCCAGAAGTTATGGGCGGTACGTTAGTATTCAAAAATACTAGAGTTCCTGCCCAATCATTATTGGAGTATTTAGACGATGGATTTTCTCTTCCAGAGTTTTTAGAGAATTTTCCTTCTGTCAATCGTACAGATGCGGTAAATTTTCTAAAACTGGCTCGCGAGCAATTTCAATATGAAAATTATTCTGGATGAGAATTTACCAAAAGCTTTAAAGCGCTATTTCTCTGCTTACGAAATAACTACTGTTCAGGAACAGGGATGGGCTGGGATTAAGAATGGTGAATTAATTGCAAGGATTGATGGAGTGTATAATGTTTTTCTCACATCAGACAAGAACTTGAAATATCAGCAAAACTTGACTGGACGAAGAGTAGCGATTATTGAGCTTCCCACAAATCGATTAAAGGTATTAGAAACTCTTATCGATAAGATTTTAGCAGAGGTTGAAAGTGTGTCGTTGGGAATGTACGTGCAAATATCTCTATAACGAAATGTAAAATCTCTAGAGCATCGCTACAGTAATCCCAAAAACCCGGTAACTTTATCGTTGAGCATATGAGATACCAAGCTTTCCGGTAGAGAGAAACCGGGTTTTTGCGCCCTTTTTGACTACTGTACCACCGCTCTAGCCCCCTTTCCAAGCACTCAATGTGTTGCTCTGATAACGATCTAGAGATCTGTGTACACCGTAGCTGAAAAAGGGGGGTTATGCTTAAGTCCTATGAACTTCTAACTCCATCCTTGCATTTCAACAAGTTCCATACACAATTCATTAATTGGTTCTAAATTAGGTCGTTCGGGCAAAGTAGACACTTCGTACACCTTGTCCATGTTAGCAACCAAATCCTCTGCCATTTTCATGACTTGTTCGTAGGAATAATCTCCCCTGAGAATCGCTTTTAAATCCTCCGCATCACCAGCAATTTTCCGGTCTACAATTACCTCTCCTTTTTGCAAGATTTCTAGTCCACTCCGTAACAACCTGATGCAGTGCATTCCATGTTTGAGATCGTAACCCGATTTTCGTTCCATTTCTGCCCTAGCCGGATTTCGATTTTCCTGCCATGATAGGTAAGCTTTCCATTCTCTCAAAGCCACTTGATAAGTTTGGCTTTTTTTCAACAAGCGAATAAAATCCTTATGGCTGTTTGTTAATTTTTGCGTGTATTCCAACGCTTCCTCAGCTAAGGGATACTGTTTGAGCACACCTTTAAAATCTATATCTGCTGTCAGCAGCTTATACAATTGTTCTGCTTCTTCTAGAAATTCAATTTTTCCTCTAATTAAATGATAAAGATACTCTAGAAAAGCGTGTAACTCATCTTTTGTGAGTGGTGCTTCATCTCCTATTCCATAATCAGCTGGTAATGGTTTCTTTTGTGGTGGATTGAGCAGCCACTTGCGATGAGTTTCCATCTTCTTAATTTGGGCAAAAGCATAACCAGAATAAGTGTGCTTGACTTTCTTAGTTAAAAAGATTTTTTTGTGATTGAGTAATTCTTGACCAACTGTTGTTAAAACAGGATATTTTTCTAACCACAATAATTCCAAAATATTGGGATTTGCTCCTGCTAGTAACTGTATCATTTTCCGGATTTCATATATGACCGTATCTTTATTTCCATCTAAAAATGGAAAGATTCCTGGTTCATCCCATCCAGCATCTTTTTGTTCGATGATGTCAAAGCCTAGATAGTAATTTTTGGTTGCTACAAATACACCTCGATAGTCATAATCTGAATCGGGTCTGTTTAACCCATATCCATGACTACCTGCTAACCCGATTAAAATTGTTCTTTTTTCTACTTCTATTCTTTCCATATGAGAATTTTAGATTTTAGATTTTAGATTTTGGATTAAAAAAGCTGGCGTTGCATAAAACAGGGATGAAAAATGAACCGCCAAGACGCCAAGAGCGCCAAGAATTAAGTTTTTCAACTTACAGAGAAAATAAAATCATCCCCCAAATATGCAACGCCAAAAAGCTTTGCTTAGAGGAAATTTTATACTCCTATCTGTCGCATTCTTTTTTCAACTTGCTGTGACTGGTGGGTATGCGATAAGCCGGTTATGGCTTTAGCCGTATCGCATTTCGACCAGCAATGTTTGTATTATATTGTAGTATATTTTTCTGAATTTGTCCTTATTTCCAACTCTTAGAGGGTGTTTGAAAAGTGGTTGGCTATGATTTTAGGCACTTATTGATCTCCCCCCAATCCATACGGGGGGACTAAGAGGATGTTTGAAAAGATTTGGGCGAATAAAATTCGCTACTATACAAACCAAGTGCGTCTGCACGGACTAACAGAAAATCAAGATATTAAAACCCACGTAGGTGGGTTTTGCTTGTATAGCCGCGATTTCCAATCGCCAAGGCTGTATTAATTGCTTGTGTGTACACCGTAGCCTTAAAAAGGGAGATAGGATGATAAAATGAACTGCTGACGGCTCCAAATCCTACTATGGTACAGATAGTTCAAGCAAAAGATATAGACCTACGCTACCTCATTGATAACTTTGGTCTTCAGCTAATTCAAGATGACCAATTCTTTCTAGAGTGGCAAGAAAATTTACCAGAAATCACAGATTTAGATAAACTCCTTTTAGACAAAGTGAAAGCGGGTTATTTTAATCTCCTTAACTATCCCCCGCTTCTAGAAGATGTCGTCAGAATGTCAATTCTTGACCCCATCTTGTTTATTGGAGATTTTTATTTAGCTCCTTTTTATGTCAAATCAGAGGAATCAATAGATATTGCGGTAGAAGATGAAGAAGTCATTATCAAAGGAAGAATAGACACATTAGTGTTAAAAGACCAATTCTGGGTTATGGTTATCGAGTCAAAAAAAGCGGCTTTTTCTATCGAGGAAGGATTAGCACAGATTCTTGCTTATATGTTAGGTACTCCTTATTCCGATAAACCGAGTTATGGCATGATTACGACGGGAGGAAGTTTCATCTTTATCAAATTAGTGAAAGGGGAAATACCACAGTACGGTACATCTGATATTTTTGATATTCGCAATCGTGGAAATGAATTGTACGATGTCTTGCGGATTTTAAAACGCCTCAGTCAATTGGTGATTAGCACATGAGGAAGAATTAACCGCCGATGAACGCGGATGCACGCTGATGAATTTGTGCCTTAGCAGATAAGGAAACTTTACAACCGTGGATCTACAGGCTCACTTTCTAGCGCTAAAATACCAAAAACGCATTCATGGATGCGGCGTAGGGGCGCACGAGCAACAAACCGCTCTAATGCTTCAACACCTAGGGCAAATTCTCGCATGGCAAGGGACCGTTTGAGGGAGAGTCCCCGGTGACGCAAGCGTTCTAAATTTTCGGTTTTTGAGTATTCGAGTCCGTAGATAATCCGTAGATATTCCCGTCCGCGACACTTAATTGCAGGCTGCACGATACCGCGATTTCCTTTGACTATAAATTGCATTGGCTTGACGACCATACCTTCACCTCCTGCATTTGTTAGTTCTTCCCACCAACGCACTCCCTCTGCTTGGCTGTTGGCGTCAGTTAAATCGATCGTCTTGTAGTTTGTTGCCAGAAGCAGGTTAGGGTCGGACTGGCAAATTTTGGCGATTTGTTCCATGTGCCAGAGATGGTCTTTATCGGTATGGGCAGTGCCCTCTGTTGCTAGTATGTGGAAGGGAGCAAGTTTGAGGTTAGAAATATCATTGACTGACCAGCAGTAGCGGCGGTAAGTATTGACGTACTGATGTGCCATGTTGACTCGTTCTTGATAAGAACTGAGTTGGTTGCTGACATCTACACCCCGTTGACTTGCTTGTTGTAACAAGGTTACAGCATCAGTTAAAGAAAGGCGCGATGCAATTCCAACAGGTGCATACTGTTGCTTTAGCAATCCTTGGGCTTTGGCAGACCAAGGCATCAGTTCGCAATCCAAGCAAACCCATTCTGTATTAAAGGTTTCCCAAAAACCACTGTGGGAAAGAGCAGCATTTAACCGGGTCAAAAATTCTGTCTCTAGGTGTGAATTATCAAAAAATTTTCTTCCCGTCCGGGTATAGCAAATTCCAATCCCCTCATCCACTACACCAAATTGTTTTCTCGCTGCTGTCTCATCTCGACAGACGATCGCGATCGCACGAGAACCCATGTGTTTTTCTTCGCAAACTACTTCAGTAATTCCATGGTTTTGATAATAGGTAAAGGCTGGAATCGGGTGTTCTAAATAACCCGGTTCTTCAGATGTTTCTACAGGAGACATAGTAGGTGGTAAGTAAATCAGCCATTTGGGATTAGCCGCAAAACGGCTCATCACCTCCAGGGCGGCGATCGCATTTTCTTCGCGAATAGTAATGTTACGCTTGAGTTGGGTATTGATGAGGCGCTTGCCAAGGACATCCTCAATATTCAGCACATCATCATATTCCTGCTGCAAAGACGCACTATTCCGCCCTCCAATTGGTTTAACGGGTTCGCAATACGTGTGCAAAGCAGGAACGCTAACCAGTTCCTTTTCCGGATACCTCAATGCAGTCAGTTTTCCACCAAAAACGCAACCCGTATCAATATCAATAGTATTATTCAACCATTCAGCTTCTGGAACAGGAGTATGTCCGTAAACAACCATCGCCGCACCGCGATAATCAGCCGCCCAATTGTAACGAACAGGCAAACCAAACTCATCAATTTCCCCCGTCGTTTCACCGTATATAGCAAACTCCCGTACAGCCCTAGAACCCCGTCCTTGCATTTCCTGTTTTAAGCCCGCATGAGCAACCACTAACTGTCCCTTGTCCAAAACATAATGACCGATCAGGGAATCAAGGAACTCACACAACTCTTTTGTAAATGGTTGACGCACATCTTCTGGCAAAGCTTCAATTTCTGCCAAAGTTTGCTCCAACCCATGATTCACCTTAACATTTTTACCCCGTAATTTCCGCAATAATTTGTTTTCATGATTGCCAAGAATACAAAAACCCGTTCCCGCGACAACCATGTTCCGCACGAGTTTTACAGTATCCAATATCCGAGATCCCCTGTCTACAAGGTCGCCTAAAAAAACTGCTTTGCGTCCTTCAGGGTGGTAGTACGTGGGGAAATCCCCCAAGTCTTTCTCATAGCCCAACTTTTGCAATAGCGCTTCAAGTTCGTCACAGCAACCGTGAAGATCGCCAATGATATCAAAAGGACCAAATTCGTGTTTGCGGTTGTTCCAAAGTGGTTGGCGCTCAATTTCTACAGATTCTATTTCCTCAACAGAATCAAAAATGTAGACATAGCGGAAACCTTCTTTTTCCAAACCTCGTAGTGATCGCTTCATAAACTGAGTGTGACGGCGCACGACATGAAGACCAAACTGACGGTCTAGTCGTTGTTGGTTGCGTTGGTGACAAAGTTCCTGTGGGAGATTAAAAGCGATCGCGACAGATAAAAAATGATATTCTCGTGCTAGTGCCAGTAATTTTTTGCGGTCTTCTGGGTAAACATTAGTAGCATCTATAACAGTGAGTTTACCCACAGCCAATCGCTTAGCCGCAATATAGTACAACACATCAAAAGCATCAGAACTTGCAGCCTGATTGTTTTCGTCATCAGATACTAGCCCTCGACAAAAATCAGAAGACAATATCTCAAAAGGCTGAAAGTTTCTACGAGCAAATGTTGATTTACCAGAACCAGAAGCTCCGATAAGAACGACAAGAGATAATTCAGGGAGTGTTATTTTCATGTTAGGGATTAGGGATTGGGGATCGATACTCCTCAGTTAAGCGTAAAAATACGAAAATACGTAGGTTGGGTTGAGGAACGAAACCCAACTCATCAGTTAAGCGTAAAAATACGAAAATACGTAGGTTGGGTTGAGGAACGAAACCCAACATTTACAGGCATTTGTTGAGTTTCTCCATAGTGCTCCCAACCCACAAAAATTCTTATTCAAGTAGTATTGGATTGGGGATTAGTTAATAGCATGGGTATTGCCCACCAAATCAAGAATTAGCCATTAGCCCCCATTTTGCACCCATTTGTTACAAATAGCGATCGCTAATTACTTACATTTTGCTTCCAAGAAGTTACGTATTTCATGCTAAGCTTTATCTTCATTCGTTAGCTGATAGATTTGTCGCAATTCATCTAATGTTGCTACAGTTTCTATCGCTTCTAAGATGGCATCTAAAATATTAACGTCCTCGATCGCTTCAATTTCCGGTAATAAATCTCGACCACTGTTGCCAAACTTCAGCCTTAATCCTAAAGATATACCCTTTATTAGGGTTTCCTTTTTACCTTCTTCTTTGCCTTCTTCTTTGCCTTCCTTTTTACCTTCTTCTCTTGCATTGCGTTCAATAGAAGTGATGTATTTCATACTTTGCCTTGCCTCTAGTTGTTGTACTTCTTTATTAAACTCTACTTCCAGATTTGGTGGTAACGTCATCATCCAATCAATAAAAGCAAATAAATTAATAACATCTTGTTCTTGTAACCCTTGTTCGTATAATCTCCGTACCAAAGCTAGTTTTTGTACTTTACGCTCGTTACGGTCACTGATAGTATTTAGTGCTGCCAGGTGTGCCATAACTACGGTAGCAAAGGGATTATTGTCTTTTTCAAGCTCGGATAATCTTTGCTGATAATCTACTAATTTAACAACTGGAAATTGAAAATTCAATGTACAGCCAAATAAACTGTAACCAAACTGTGAGGGTTTCCAATTTGGGTTGCTGTCACCAAGGACTGCTAGGGAAACTACGGTCTTTTTATATCTATCGTAGATCCGATAGTTATAAGTGTATATCCGTGCGGCGAAGTCTGACTCTTCTTGAGATTGAACTTCGACATGTACTAACAGCCACTCTTCTTCACCATTCTTTAAATATAGTTTTACCAACTTATCTGCAAAACGACGTCCGATTTCCGCGTCTTTAGTGACTTCTTCAAGTTCTTTGTCGAGAAATTCAATTTTTTTTGTCCAATCAATTAGGTCGTGTCCAGCAGGAAAAAAGAACTGCATAAATTCTTTAAAATATGTTTGTAAAATATCTTTCCACGGAGAATCATATTTAGTTGATGCTTTTTTAGTTTTGTTCTCGCTATTTTTGACGTTTTCATTATTACTGGTATCAGTCACGGAAGTAAAAAAAACTCTTATTTTGTCTTCAATTTAAATATATTAAAATGATAGTAAAAAAATATTTGTTCATAAAAAAAATAAATATTGACACACAGTTTTTCTGTAACCCACTCATCATTGTTTATGTCGAACGCAATATTAATAACATTTCACTTTTTTGAAGATACAAATGCTTTGGTAAGGGCGCAACGCCTTGCGCCCCTACAACCAATGTACATCGATCGTGCGTTTCATAAATTGTTATAAGCGCGAGAAGATACTATCTGTTGTTCCTCAAGATGCGACAGGAGACGGGTGTAGAAACAAAGATTAGCTATTAGCTACTATCAACTTTTGTAAAAACTCACTATATTCATCCTTCATCGGCAAATTAAAATCATAATGAATGCGCCGTCGTATGGTGGGAACAACTTCACCATTCATGGGATTGTAACCCAACTTTTCATATTCTTCCCAATACATTCCTACACCCCGTT
Source organism: Scytonema hofmannii PCC 7110 (assembly GCF_000346485.2). Lineage (NCBI taxonomy): Bacteria > Bacillati > Cyanobacteriota > Cyanophyceae > Nostocales > Scytonemataceae > Scytonema > Scytonema hofmannii. Next base: position 10,736,537 of record NZ_KQ976354.1, on the reverse strand, counting down.
TTTGCCAGTTGGGTAATTGATTGAAATTAATACCGTACTGGAATAGAAGTTCGTTTTTATCAGCAACAGACATTTTCTCAAGTCTTTTAGTAGCTTGAGTAGCATTATGACCATTTCGTCGCAAACTCCAGTAACAATGAGAGTTTAGGGAATTTCTATGAGCGTCTTCATGTCGCCAACGAAAATAATTAACAACTTCCTCTACATTCGGAAGTTGAGATATCCGACAATCAAAAGCACCAATATCGCCAAGGAGTAGAGAAAATTTGGCACTGGCTTCTCCAGCTAAAACCGAATTGAGTTTTCTTAATTTCCGACCAAAAGTACATTCATTCAGCGCAAATAGTAAAGAAATTTCATCACTTTGATTATAACCATATACAATATCTATTCCACAATTCATTAAATATTCAGTTGTTGTTAGCATCATGTCGCGAAATTTTTCGTCGTAAGGAGCTTCAAATTGATGAACTTCCTTAGTCAGTCGAGTAAATCCACGTCCATCTAATCTTGCCACTATATAAAGTCCAGGCAGCACGCAATGGTCATGTGCTGTCTCAAACACCCGCATTTTGCGATCGAGTTCATCAAATTTCATTTGTTAATTGTTAGTGGTTAGTCGTTAGTCGTTAGTCGTTAGTTGGATGGTTACTGGTCACTGGTCACTGGTCACTGTAAACACTGCCATTTGTGTGGGTGAACCTACTTCTGGATCGTCTAGTCCAATTGATTGAAATTTGAGTTTGTAACCAAAACGTTCTGCTACGGAATTTGCCCAAGTTTGAAATTCTTGACGCGTCCACTCAAAACGATGGTCTTTATGGCGCAATTTCCCTGCTGGTAAGTTCTCAAATTTGATGTTGTATTCAATATTGGGAGTGGTCACTATAATTATTTTTGGCTGGGCAAACTCGAATAACACTCGCTCGAAGGCTGCAAGTCGGGGTAAATCAAGATGCTCTATGACTTCAATGACAGTGGCTGCATCGTGTCCGGTAAAACGCTTATCTTGGTAGGTGAGCGCACTTTGAAAGAGTTGCATCCGGTTCCATTGGTTTTTGGGTAACCGCAGGCGGTCTAATCTTTCTTGGGCAACCTCTAGGGAGCGATAGGACACATCTACACCTGTAATTTGTTCAAAAAAGCTGTCTTGGAGTAGCGTCCGCATTAAACTGCCCTGACCGCAGCCTAAATCGATGACTCGCTTTGCACTGTTTTCTTTTAAGGTAGTGACAACCGCATTTAACCTCTGCTGATTTAAGCTAATGGGTTTTTCTACCTCTGCTTCTTCCTCAGCATGGCTTTCTTGGATGGAATCTGGATCGGGTTGATCTTCTTCTGCTAATTTTGCTAAAGCAGTACGCGTGAGACGGTGCTGCCGTTTTAAGTAGCGACGGGTAATTTCTTGTCTTACAGGATGTGTTGTTAACCATCCCTCTCCATGACGCAACAGCTTTTCCACTTCTTCATCACTAACCCAGTAGTGCTTCTCATCATCTAAAACAGGAATGAGTACGTAGAGATGACTGAGTAGATCGGTCAGAGGTAAAGTATGCTGCAATTCTACGGTGTAATACTGGCTTTGTCCCCAATCGGGAAATTCCTCGTCTAATAGGTGACTTTCAGCGCTGACAGTATAACCCAATGGTTCAAATAACTGCCGCAAGAATACTTCACCACCCCGACATGGTAAAACACTCAATTTGGCGACTACGGGTATGGGCGTTTGTACCATTTCCGGTCGGTCTTTACACCGACCCGCAAGGGCTGTACTAAAAACTTGAGCGATCGCAACACTAAAAAATGAAGAAGCCACATAAGGGCGATCGCTCACATACTCTGCCAAAGTTACACCACGTCTCCGCACCAACTTTATCTGGTCAATATCTAATAACAGCGCCGCCGTGCATCTGTCTTCGCTAACCTCTGGGTAAAAGACGTGTGCTTGTCCAAAGGAAAGGGAAAAGGATTGGCAGCGATCTGGGTGTTTGTGCAGAAGATAACCCAAATCAGTTGTCGGGTTGTGTGTGGTAGTGATGGTGAGGAGCATTCTTTTTCGGAAAACTGATATTACAATTATACTACAAAATATTTCCTTTGGATATCTACGAGTCAAATAACAGTGACCAGTGACCAGTGACCAGTGACCAGTGACCAGTGACCAGTGACCAGTGACCAGGTTCTCGTTTGTCGGTATCATATCTTTGTTCTTGTGGAACGGGCATCCTGCCCGTCCTGTGTTATTTTTCAGAGGGGAGGGAGTAAGATATCAAGATTTTGGTAAGGATTCAGCAATTGATTTCATGGGCAGATAAAGCTTGAAAAGATGTTCCTTAAATTGCCGAAAACCATATTTTTGATAGAAGCGAACTGCATTTTCATCTATAGCCTCCACGACTACAGCTACTGATGCAACCTGCTCTGTAGCTTCTAGCGAGCGCTTAAGAGCATCAAAAAGAACCAATTCACCTATACCTTGACCTTGACAGGTGCGGTCAACAGCAAGGCGACCTAGTAAGGTCGAAGGTAGTAATGGATAGCGTGGTAAACCTTTAGCTAAAGTCTCATCTACTTCTTTTATTTCTAGGGTATACACAGAAAGAGTGTAGTAAGCAACAATATCATTACTGGGTGCATTAATTAAAACAAACACTGCGGCAACCTTTTTCTTCAGGTCTTGGGATGCTCGCTTGCGTATGTAATCATCTAAACTGTCATTTCCACAAGAAAACAAAGCGCGATTATGCTTTTTGGTATCAAGCAACTCAATCGTTAGTGTCATGATTTTGCATCACTTGCTTGTAACGTGAAGCTGCAGCGATGAGAGCATCTGAGGGTTGAGGCGGATTTAAAAGCGCTTCCACAAGAGCCTCGCTGTTTTCTAAACTCAGTTTCAGCGTTTGATACTGCTCAATAATCTTACAAGCTGCTGCTTGAGCGCTAGCGATGACAAAATCTGTTAAGGTGACCCCCTCCAAATCAGCCGCTTTTTGCCACAGGGCTTTTATCTCTGGAGCAACGCTAGCTTCCAATTGAACCATTGGTTGCGGCGTATTAGCGGAAATCATAAAACATCCTCATAAATCCATATCTCTAATTATATGCGGCAAAATGACTGTCTTGAAAAAGGGAGTGGGGAGTAGGGAATGCGGAAGAGGGATTTTCATGATTGGTGATGAAATTTTTTCATCGCGACTACCTCGACTTCATTTCGTCTGGCGTTGCTTTCCGTGCAGTCATTCCCAAGCGAAGCTTGGGAACGAGAGATGGGTATCATATCCTTGTTCTTGTGGAACGGGCATCCTGCCTGTCCTTGAAACTCCGCAGGCTGGAAGCTTACCCTACTTCCTATTTTCAATTTTCAATTTATGAATTGAAAAACACTTCTTTGAGATGATAGTAACTGAGAAAATAATATTTTTTCATAAAAAAATAGCTGGATATTATAGATAGCAATCTTATTTGATTTGTCATAATTGCGAAACCCCAGAAACCTATGTATCTTTGAGATACCGGATTTCTCGCCTTTTACAAATGATTTGGGATTGCTATATATTTTGAATACATTCAAATATGTTTCTCTTGAAGCCTTTTCCTACTTTTTATATGAAATTTATTTTGAAAATACAGTAAGTAACCTACTTTTCCTACTGGACAAAAATGCAGTTTCTATGGTTTAAATAAAGATATAGAGAGTTCAAATGGGGATAATAGCGGTTCAGCCGTGAGCGCGAGTATATCTTGCTTACGGCTTTTATTTTTGGAATTTTTATTTATTAAATAAAATTTATGTAGGAGAGCTTTTGCAATTTTTTTTTTTGTGCAAGAATGTCTCTTATGAAAAATGACGATCGCTCACTAAAAGCACTACCGAATTTATTCGTATGTCTGTTTGTATTTCTAGGTTACTGGTAATACAAGATACAAAAAAAGAGTTCAATAAACTATTTCAAAAAGATTGTTTTAGAACACCAGGGGAATGCGGCAATGATGAGTAGCACCTACGACCAGGGCTTAATAGCGCTATCTATAGCGATCGCAGTACTGGCATCTTACACGGCTTTAGACCTAGCAGGGCGAGTGACGGCTACGGAGAAAAGGGTCAGGTTGGCTTGGTTGATTGGTGGTAGCATCACGATGGGGCTTGGTATCTGGTCGATGCACTTTGTTGCTATGCTTGCTTTTCATTTGCCAGTACCGATTGCCTATGATGTGGGAACGGTGATTTTCTCAACACTGCCTGTGATAGTAGCTTCAGGAGGAGCGCTATTCCTTGCCAGTCGCCAATTTTTGAGTTGGCGGCGCTTGTTGTTTGGGGGTGTGTTAATGGGTCTGGGGATTGCTGCCATGCACTATATTGGGATGGCGGCAATGCGGATAGAGGCGCATATTCATTACAATCCCGTGCTGTTTTTACTGTCAGTGGGGATTGCGATCGCAGCAGCGATCGCCGCTTTGTGGATTGCTTTTCACAAGCGGATGCAAACGAGCCGCACGGAAAGGTCATCGCGGATATTAAGTGCGCTGGTGATGGGGAGTGCGATCGCTGGTACGCATTATACAGGGATGGCAGCTGCTTCTTTCCAGCCAACTCAGGTTGTGGGTTCGGTGTTGGCAAGTCAGGCAAATTCCTCTTTAACCCTGCTAGCGGCTGGTATTGGGGTGTCTACCCTGATTATTTTGGGATTTACGCTGCTGACATCTTTTATCGACCGACGGATGTCAGCGCAAGCTATACTGTTGAGACAGCAAGAAGCGGAAGTTTTGCGGGCGCAGCAATTTACAGAAATGACTCTCCGCATTCGCCGTTCTTTAAAGTTGGATGATGTTCTGAACACGGCTGTGAATGAAGTGCAGCAAGCTTTGGATGCAGACCGAGTTATTATTTACAAGTTTAATCCTGACTGGAGTGGGACGATTATTGCTGAGGCGGTAGCGTCAAATTGGAATCATCTTGTAGGGTATACGGTGAATGATTCTTTTTGGGAACGTTATCTTGAAACTCACAACGGTGGTCGAGTTTGGGTAACTAACAACATTTACGATGTTGGTTTTGCTCAAACTCATCTGGAGATTCTAGAACGCTTTCAGATTAAGGCTTATATGGCTGCGCCTATTTTGATTAACAATCAGCTTCATGGCTTGCTGTTTTGTCATCAGTGCTGCAGTTTTCGGGTTTGGCAAAAGACGGAGGTTGAGTTATTCCGCCAATTGGCAATTCAGGTGGGGATTGCTTTAGAACAGGCAAATCTGTTGCACGAATTGCAGCAAGCACAGGAAGTTTTACGGTTGCGTGATCGCGCTATTGCTGCAGCTAGCAATGGTATTGCAATAACAGATCCGCGTCAGGCAAATAACCCCATTATCTTTTGCAATGCGGCATTTGAAACAATAACTGGCTACTCACAAGAAGAAGCACTGGGGCAAAACTGGTGTTTCTTGCAAGGACTGGAGACAGATCCTGCAACGGTTAAAGAGATACAGGATGCTGTTAGGGAAGAGCGTGATTGCCAGGTTGCGATTAAGAATTATCGTAAAGATGGGACTCCTTTTTGGAATCAGTTGACGATTTCACCAGTACGGGATGCTTCGGAAAAGGTCATTAATTTTATCGGCATACTATCGGATATTACGGAGAAAATGCAGACACAAGAAATGTTGCGGCACAGTAAGGAAACGTTGCAACAGCAAGTGCTGGCATTGCTCAATGATGTGCAGGAAGTCTCCAAGGGTAACCTGACTGTGTGTGCGGAAATTTCTATGGGTGAAATTGGGGTTGTGGCTGATTTTTTCAATGCCATTATTAAAAATTTGCGGCACATTGTGGCTCAGGTAAAGCACACCGCCGAACAGGTAAATGTTTACGTTGGGGAAAACTCAGAGGCAATGCGTTTGTTGGCTGATGATGCCCTCAAACAAGCGGAGGAAATTACCAACACTTTACAGTCCCTCGATGCAATGGTGCTTTCAATTCAAGCTGTAGCAGATAGCGCCCACCAAGCCGCTATCATGGCTCGCACCGCATCCACAACTGCTGAATTTGGGAAGACTTCCATGGATCTGACGGTTAATAGCATTATGAATCTGCGTTTAACCATGGCAGAAGCGGCTAGGAAGGTGAATCGTTTGGGTGAAACTTCCCAAGAGATTTACAAAGTGGTGGCTTTGATTAAGCAAATTGCTGTGCAGACTAATATTATTGCAATAAATACCAGTATTGAAGCAGCAAAGGCAGGTGAGGAAGGTCGGGCTTTTGGTGTGGTGGCAGAAGAAGTGAGTCTATTAGCAGCCCAGTCGGCACAAGCAACTCAAGAAATTGAGCAAATTGTGGATAATATCCAGTTAGAAACCACGGAAGTGGTGAAAGCTGTGGAAGAGGGAATGATACAGGTGGTGGAAGGTACGGATTTGGTGAGAGATGCTAAGATGCAGCTTGGGGAAATTTTAGATGTGTCTCGCCAGATTGATGAGTTGGTGCAGTTAATTTCTGATGCAACGGTGTCGCAAGCGCAAACTTCACAACTTGTGGCATCGTTGATGAAGCAGATTGCTAATGATTCTTTCCATACGAGTGAATTCTCTCGCTTGGTTTCTAGTTCGTTGGAGCAAACTGTGGATGTGGCTCGGCAATTGCAGGATTCGGTTGCAGTGTTTAAGACTTCTGAGAAGAAGGAAAGTGCGATTGGTGACCCTAGGGCTGTGGAGGTGATGGATACTCGTAGGTATACTGTTGGGGATTCTGTGGTGATTCAGAATGGCAATGGGAAGTTTTCTGTGAAGTTGTAAGTTTTGCCCTCACCCCCAACCCCCTCTCCCACGGGCGAGGGGGCTAAATTGTTTATTATGGGGATACAACGCCCCATCAAAACTATGTACGCCGTAATTTCGAGCGAAAAAATTCAGCTACCCTCCGGAACGTTGGTGCGAATGCCCGGTTCTTGGCAACTGTATCGTACCCTTTGCGATAGTCGAGGCAATTCTTCTATTCCACGTATTAAGTACCGCACTGGAGAAATTTTACTCATGTCTCCACTGCCCAAACATGGACGTGAAGCTAATATTTTGGCAGATGTTGTGAATCTCAGTACTGTAGGGTGGATACCGCCAACCGTTCCATATTTACCCAAAACTCTATAACAGAGCGATCGCTCCCAAGCTTGATAGATAGAATAGTAGAAACTCCCTCATGACCAGAGTTTATTTAGATACAAGTATTTATAATCGTCCTTTTGATGACCAGACACAGCCAAAGATATTTTTGGAGACACAAGCAGTTATTTTAATTTTACAAATGATTGAGGGCAAATCAATTGAATTAGTGAGTTCTTCAGTTTTAGAGTATGAAAATAGCCGAAACCCATTTCCTCTTAAACAACAAGCAATGCAGCAATACTTACAAATGGCTACTGTCAGACAACAAGCAGATGAAACGATTAAACAAAGAGCTAAACAACTTGAACAACAAGGATTGAAAGCAATTGATGCTCTTCATGTTGCCTGCGCGGAAGCTTCTGGGACTAATTATCTTATCACCTCTGATAAAAGATTAATCAATCGCTGCCAAAAATTAACTTTTCGAGTCATAAATCCAACCAATTTTATTTTAGAGGTAGAAGATGACTATCAAGGTACATGACGAACAGCAGATCTTACAAGAAGCTATGCAAGTGTTAATGACACATTTAGAACCATCAAAAGTCTTGCGCTTCTGGGCTGCTTGTAAGCTGAGTGAGGGCGATTATCTCAAATTGAAAGAGCAACTTTTTGCCGATGAAACTGTCGATAGTTTGTATGAAAAAATTAAAAAATATGAAGAGCAAGGTTAATATTGCTATTTTATCATCAAAACTATGTACGCCGTAATTTCGAGCGAAAAAATTCAGCTACCCTCCGGAACGTTGGTGCGAATGCCCGGTTCCTGGCAACTGTATCGTACCCTTTGCGATAGTCGAGGCGATTCCTCTATTCCACGTATTAAGTACCGCACTGGAGAAATTTTACTCATGTCACCACTGCCCAAACATGGACGTGAGGCTAATATTTTGGCAGATGTTGTTAAAGTTTTACTTGATGCCCAAAACCGCAATTACGAAGCATTTACTCCTATTACAATGCAATTGCCTTCTGAAAGTGGCATTGAGCCAGATTATTGCTTTTATATCGATAATTGGCAAGCAGTGGTGGGACGAGATAGATTGGACTGGGACACTGACCCATCACCCGATTTAGCAATTGAAATTGATGTCACTTCATATACCGATTTCAACGATTATACCCCTTATCGTATCCCAGAGGTTTGGCTATTCAAACGCGATCGATTGTCAATTTATGGTTTGCAGGAAAATGAATACCAACTGCAACCAACCAGCCGCTACTTCCCTAATGTGGATTTAAGAACTCTTATCACTCAATGCTTAAAAGCAGCAAGCGATCGCGGCACAGGTGTAGCTATCCGTGAATTACGCAGTTCTTTGGCATCAGATGAGGAAGAAAATGGCTAGATTGTTTGTTTATATTCGATCCATCCAGTAGTTAGGTTTTTGTTGAAGATGCATGAAGGCAAGTACCAAAACTCGTTCATTCACCACTTGGTAGACAATTCCATAAGGGAAGCCTACTAATCGGCAACGTCTTGTATTCTTTGATAACTTAGACCAAGCTTCTGGAAATTTAACAATTCGCTCTAAACTTTGTTCAACTTCGTTTAATAAGGTATCACCTAATTCGGTATTGATATTGTCATAATAAGCAACCGCATTCTCTAACTCACGTTTAGCCTCAGGATGAAAGTCATATGCCATAATTATTTCTTTTGTCTCGATCTTAGTTCGTGCAAAATTTGCGCTCCTGCTACTGGAGTTACAACACCTTGTTCAATTTCTTGAACTCTCTTTTCTACCTCTTCTGCCCAAAGCTCATCCAATTCCATCTGCTTGTCTGCATCCAAGCTTTTAAGCAAATGTTCAGCTAGCATTGCTCTTAGTCCTGGTGGCAAAGCAAGGGCTGCACCAAAGATGTCGTCATAAGTTGCATTAACCATACTTCACTTTCCTAAAGTTTTGAAATCGTTTATCATAATATTCTATTTTTTGTCGTACTATAGCAATCCCGTGTAATTTGTGGAATACACTTGACATCTTCCCTGTGGCTTTAGTTTAGGGAGGATTCAACATCTGTAGCCATGCTCCTTGCCCCATTGTATCCACACCGTTGCCATTTGCTTTAAATTACCGCGTTGTTCAGGCGGAACGGGATTCGCACCTGTGATTGATTGTAATGCCCAAAACCAATGGTCAGGTTCATTTTCAAGTTCGCGCAAAATTAGCGGAACCACAGGGTGTCCCATGCCAATAATTCGTTGGTAAGCTGGGTGCATGACCATTTTGGTCACTAAAGAAATCATCCCTGTCTCCCGTCGCCATTGTTCTGCTAGTTGTATAAATGTTTCCTCTAAATCGGATGTTTCTATTAGAGGATAACAGTATGATGAGTTTTGCCTGTCAATTCTATAAATTGTTTCCATAACACTGACATCTCCCATGAAGCGGTAACAGCTATCTCATTATAGAAAACTTTGAATTTGCACAAAAGGGCGGGCGAGGACGCCCACCCCACGAGAATTAGGTTTACTAAGGCTGTGCTAGTTATGGAATTATCGGCTTAGCAAACCCTGAGGGGACAACCTTCCCACAAAATAATTAGTCATTAGTAATTCGTAATTATTGGCTTCAATTACGAATTATTTGGTCACTGGTTACTGGTTACTGCTTACTGGCTCAGCGCTTGCTGCTTGATAAGACTTCTCCAGACGCATGATTTGCTTGGCTTGGATGGATAGGGAATTGGCATCTAGCCAGTTGGCAATTAAGGCGTCGGTGGAAAATAGACCTGCACCATTGATGGTGAGGAAGAGAAAGCAAGTTGCATAAATTAAAGACAGTTCTAGGTAGGAAATGTTTAAGCCAGCAACTAGAATGTGATGGTATATAGCAACACACATGGTTGAGAACAAACCCAGTGATGCTACACGGGTAAACAAACCAATGGCGACTAATGGTGCGCCTAGGAGTTCGGTGAATGCTGCTAGGTAGCTGAAAAACAGGGGAAAGGGTAAACCAATGACCTCGACGTAGGCTTGGGAGAAGCTTTCGATGTTACCTAGTTTGTCTAACCCGTTGTGGATCATGATGATGCCAACGACGACTCTCAGAATCGCCCAAGCTGTTTGAGAAGCAACACTGGGATTGAAGTTGGGTTTGAAGATGTCGGTCAGAAGGGCAGTGGTTTTCATGTTTGCAATGTTAATGATGAGCGATTTTATGAGGACATATTAAAAAAATTAACAAAAACATAAAGAAATGTAAATGAGTAGTTGTGACCGATGTAGCGATCGCACTTAGGGCAACAGTATTTGAAGCGTCAATACAGTAATCTTCTTAAGTTTTTTAGGCTATGATTTTCTCAAGAAGATCCTGGGGTAAAATATAAGGAAAAGTAAGTGACTGAATCTAGTAGTAATGTAATTAACCGCGTTATGGATGCGATCGCTGCCAGTCGTGAGGTGACAGACCGTCAACTTAGTGCGTTGGTTGCGACAGTAGAGCAAACTACTCAGAATGTTGACCGTATGGGTCAGAATGTTGACCGTGCTTTAGAAGGGATGCAGCAGACTACAGACCGAATTGAACGTCAAGTTAACGATGCCGTGTTGGGGATGCGGCAGTCTGCTGACCGGATTGAGATCCAGGTTGGATTAATGTCCGAGCATCTCACTGCGATCGATATCAAAATCGAGCGGTTGGGTGACAAAATTGATAGACTGGCTGACCGCATTAGTGAACTTACTAGCGCCGTGAATGGTCATCTAGAAGTAGCTAAGCAGCAAGCACTTAATATTGGTGAACTTACCAAACTCGTTGTGACTCAAACCAACACGGTTGCCACGCTTATTAGTAGAACTAGTTGAGTGCAACAACTTTTGAGATCTTTTTTATGCTTACAGTGAAGTGCCTAATAGAATCTTGGGATGTTGAATCAACGAGATATGCAATATATTTTTTGCATCAAGAAGCATAACTTCAGTCTATCTCATTATTATGAGCTTTCCTCTGTCCCTCGGGTTGACAGGCTTACGGGATGTGCGGAATGATAAAGTGGCTTCAGGAGGTGGCGCTCGCCTGAATACGTCAAGTCCCTTTAATATTAAAGTACGCCGATCGCAAGCAAAATTTATGACAATAAAATCATTTTTGAAGAAAACTTTCTTACAATTTGGCATCTATAACAGTTTTAGATACTCTACATTTTATTATTGGTTACTGAAGTACAAGAACCCTGCTTATATTAAGGCACTCAATAATGACTTAGCTTTCTATAGAGATGCTTTGGGCACAAATCTTGATACGGTGTTCGATATCGGAGCTAATCATGGTGACAAAACCTGGGTCTTTAAGCAGCTTGCAAACAGAGTTGTTTGTATTGAACCGGATAGGAATTGTTTTGCGGCCCTAAGTACTCGGTATTGCCGAGACAAAAGTGTAAGTTTAGAGAACGGGTAGAGTTAGTGGTAAATTTGCCATTTTAACCTATTTTAAGATTAGTGTCTCATATTGTTATAGTAAACATTAAAAAATCGTGTGCTTGAGAGAAATCCATACATACAAATTTTTTCTAAAATTAAATATCTTCGTAATTTTTTTGATAACTAATCAGGTTAATACTTAAGTAGCTAATCCTTACTTTATAAAGATTTTATCTTATAAAAAACTTTTTATCTGAAATCAAGTAATTTAAATATATTCATTTTTTTATATGAAGCAAAGATTTAAATTTCTTCGGTCGAATTTCAGCATTTTCCTCAAGGTAACCGATAGTAGAGATCGGGCAATATAGTTTAAGTAAGAGGTATTTATAAGTTTTTTTAGTAAAAACCTGCTTAGAAGTAACCAATATCTCCAAAAGAGTTAGGTAAGGAATTTCTGGTTCTTTACTCTTTTTTGACCAATATATAAACAAATTTTTCAAGGAATATCCACGTTAAAGTTATGAATACTAAAGCTACAAGTGTTCTTTTTATAGACTCATCAGTAAAAAATTACGAACTCTTGTTGAAGGGAGTAGCACCAGAAATTGAGGTAGTTGTTCTTGACTCCAAACAGAATGGGGTAGAACAAATCACGCAGGTTTTACTGCAATGCCGTGGAATTGAAAATGTTCATATCGTTTCGCATGGTTCTCCTGGTACGCTTTACTTGGGCAACACTCAGTTGAGTCTCGGTACGTTAGAACACTATACCGAACAATTAAAAGCTTGGTTTTCCCAATCCTCCAATTCTCCCCAATTGCCTAATCTCTTCCTCTACGGCTGTAATGTTGGTGCAAGCAATGATGGACAAAATTTTCTTAAGCGATTGCATTCTTTGACTGGTGCTAACATTGCTGCTTCTAATGACTTGACTGGCAGCAGCATTCTTGGGGGAGACTGGGAACTGGAAGTTAAAGTTGGTGAAATTAATACTTCTGTGGCACTGTCCTCTACTGCTTCAGAAATTGGGCTATTAAATACTAACATTATTAATGGTACATCTGCAAACGATACGCTAACTGGTAGTGCAGCAGCAGATGAGATTAACGGTTATGAAGGAAACGATTCCCTGTATGGGCGGGGTGGAAATGATATTCTAAACGGTGGTAGTGGTGCTGACACTATATTTGGTGGTGCAGGAGACGATACCATTGATGGTGGCGATGGTATTGATATGCTGAATGAAACGGCAGATGTCAACTTCACCCTAACGAATACTCAACTGATTGGTTTAGGAAGCGACACTCTTAGAAACATTGAACAAGCAAGGCTAGCTGGTGGTAATGGTGATAACACTCTAGATGCATCAGAGTTCACTTTAGGTAGCGTCTCGCTGTTCGGCGGTGCTGGTAATGATACGCTTAAAGGTGGTGCAAGTCATGACAACCTCTCTGGCGGTACGGATAATGATATTATTCAAGGAGGTGCTGGTAATGATAATTTGTCCGGTAATGGGGGCGACGATACCATTGATGGTGGTGACGGTATAGATGTATTAAGAGAAACAGCAGATGTTAATTTCACCCTCACTAACACTCAACTTGTTGGGTTAGGAAGTGATACTTTTATCAATATTGAACAGGCAATATTGGCTGGTGGTAATGGTAATAACACTTTAGATGCATCAGCGTTCACTTTAGGCCGTGTCTGGCTTTATGGCGGTGCAGGTAACGATACCCTCATTGGTAGCGCAAAAAAAGATATTTTATCTGGTGGTGCTGGAAATGATTACTTGTCTGGTGGTGCGGGTGATGACAATTTTGATGGTGGTGATGGCATTGATACGCTAAGTGAAACAGCCGATGTCAACTTTATCCTAAAAAATACTCAACTCACTGGTATTGGACCAGATACCCTTAGCAACATTGAACAGGTGGTGTTAAACGGTGGTAACAGCAACAACACCATAGATGCCTCAGCGTTTACTTTGGGTCGTGTCTGGCTTTCTGGTGGAGGAGGCAACGATGTCATAAAAGGCAGTGCAGGTGATGACACTCTTGATGGTGGTGATGGCATTGACACTGTCAGTGAAACAGCAGATGTTAACTTTACCCTGACAAATACCCAACTGATTGGTATTAGTGCGGATACCCTCAGCAATATTGAACAGGTAACGCTGGTAGGTGGTAATAGTGACAATATCATCAATGCATCAACATTCACTTTGGGCAACGTTTCACTTTCTGGCGGTGCAGGTAATGACACTGTATCTGGCGGTGCAGGTAATGACACTGTATCCGGTGGTGCAGGCAATGACACTGTATCTGGTGGTATGGGGAATGATACTATTGATGGTGGCGATGGTATTGATTTGCTAAGTGAAACAGCAAATGTGAATTTCATTCTTACCAATTCTCAATTAACTGGCACTGGAAATGATACCCTCAGTAGTATCGAACAAGCAAAGCTGGCTGGTGGTAACGGTGATAACACTATAGATGCATCTGCTTTCACTTTAGGAACTGTCTCGCTTTTTGGTGGTGCAGGAAACGATGTCATTAAAGGTGGTACAAGCCATGACAGCATTTCTGGCGGTTCTGGGAACGATACCATCAACGGCAATGCTGGTCATGACAACATTTCTGGTGATGGTGGAGATAATGTTATTGACGGTGGTTATGGCATTGATACGTTAAGAGAAACGGCAGATGTTAACTTCACTCTGACAAATACCGAACTTATAGGTCTTGGGAAAGATATCTTCACCAACATCGAACAAGTCATGTTGTCTGGTGGGAACGGCGACAACACTTTAGATGCATCAACGTTCTCTTTAGGGACAGTCTGGCTTTATGGTGTTGCCGGAAATGATACTCTTAAGGGCAGTATTAAGAACGATAATTTATCTGGTGGTACGGGTAACGATATTATCGATGGTGGAAAAGGCTTTGATACGTTAAGTGAATCAGGAGATGTCAACTTTACCCTCACAAATACCCAATTAACAGGTCTTGGAAGCGATGTTCTTAACAGTATTGAACAAGTAAGGTTAACTGGCGGTATCAGCAACAATACTATAGACGCATCCGCTTTTACCTTAGGTAGTGTTTCGCTTTTTGGTGATGCAGGTAACGATATACTGAAAGGCAGTTTGGGAAATGACACTTTGTCTGGCGGTGCAGGCAATGACATTATTGAGGGTGGCAATGGTACTGATACTGTCAGCGATGCGGCAGATACTAACTTTAGCCTTACAAATACTCAACTCATAGGCGCTGGTATCGATACCTTAAATAGTATTGAACAAGCATCACTAACTGGTGGTGTGAGTGACAATATTCTGGATGCCTCAGCATTTACTTTGGGGGGTGTTTTCCTCTTTGGTGCTGCAGGTAACGATACCCTTAAAGGAACTTCTAGCAATGACACTCTATCTGGTGGTGCTGGTAATGATATTATCGAGGGGGGTATTGGTACTGACACAGTAAGTGATGCAGCAGATGTTAATTTTACTCTCACAAACTCCCAACTTATAGGTGCTGGCATTGATACTCTTGTCAGTATTGAACAGGCATCACTTACGGGTGGTATCAGTAATAATACTCTAGATGCATCAGCATTCACTCTCGGTAGTGTTACGCTTTCTGGCGGTGAAGGAAACGATACTCTTATCGCTTGTGCGAGCAATGATACTTTGTCTGGTGGTGGCGGTGATGATAACATTAACGGTGGTAGTGGCACAGATACGTTGAGCGAATCGGGAGACCTTGACTTCACTCTCACAAACACTCAACTGACTGGTCTTGGAAACGATACTTTTAGCAATATTGAACAAGCAAAGCTAACTGGCGGTATCAGTAATAACACTATAAATGCATCAGCCTTTTCTTTGGGTAATGTCTCGCTGTTTGGTGGTGAAGGAAATGATATCCTGATTGGTGGAACGCTTAATGACACTCTATCCGGTGGTGAGGGTAATGATACTATTGATGGTGGCACTGGTAATGATACGTTAAGTGAATCAGCAGATGTTAACTTTACTCTCACCAACACTCAGCTGGTTGGTCTTGGAAACGATACTTTTAGCAACATTGAACAAGTCACGCTAACTGGCGGTACTGACAATAACGTCTTAGACGCATCAGCATTCACTTTGACAAGTGTCACACTTTCCGGTGGTGCTGGTAATGATATTCTGAACGGTGGTGCTGGTAATGATATTCTGAACGGTGGCGCTGGTAATGATGTTCTGAACGGTGGCGCTGGTAATGATACTTTCAATAGTAGTGCAGGCAACGATACTATTGACGGTGACAGTGGCAAGGACTTGTTAAATGAATCAGCAAATGTTAATTTTACCCTCACGAACACTCAACTGGTTGGTCTTGGAAACCATAGTATTAGCAACATTGAACAAGTAAAACTCACTGGTGGTATTGGTGACAATACGATAAATGCGTCGGCATTCACTTTAGGTGATGTCACACTTGTAGGTGGTGATGGAAAAGATATTCTCACTGGTGGTGCAAGCCATGACTTCCTTTACGGTCAAAATGGCAATGACACCCTTAAAGGCGATGCTGGCAATGATACCTTGTCTGGTGGTGTGGGTGATGATTTGCTCAATGGTGGTGCGGGCTTTGACAAATTATACGGTGACGCAGGTGCAGATACCTTTGTTCTCGTCTCTGGTAATGGAACTGATAATATCTATAGCTTTGAGGATAGTGTTGATAAACTTGGCTTATCTGGTGCTTTAACTTACGGGGCTTTGACTATTACTTACAGTGGCGGTAATACTTCTATTCGCGTTACTTCTACTAATGAAGTTTTAGCAACTTTAATTAGCATCAATTCTAGCTTGATTAATGAGAATGATTTTACCTCTGTAAGTGGTTAATAACTAAAAAAAGTTAGGTAATAACTTTCAGTTGTAAATTTGGCATTTTTGATCGTAAAGACGCGAGCAACCGCGTCTTTATACGTTTCAAAGTCATTTATTTAACCGCCGAGGCGCAGAGTACACAGAGGTAAGAGGTGAGAGGGCTATTAATTTCCTGAAGTTTTCACCCACCTTGACAGGGCTAGCATTGCCCACCCTGCCTAAAGTTCAAAAATCAAATAGGAGTCCTATAGTAGAAATACGTTTATGGTGAGCGATCGCATACTTGCTGTTTTGTTACCAGATACGTTCTCATGCCTTGTCTTCTCAAATTGTCAACTGTAATTATCCTGATAAAACTGCAAAGTCTTAAAAATATCAGTAGAAATTTTCCGTAATTCTGCTATTAGAATTCCCAGAGATGGCTTTTATACTTTAAGGAGTTTTTATTAAGCACAACTAATTTAACGTTATCAAACTAGACAAAAGCCTAAAAATGAATTTAATAGGTTATTTCAGCAATCGGGCTTTAATTCAGTGGGGGTGTATTTTACTGTTCAACAATCACATAGAGTAAAAACTGCTTCACATACAACAATACCATGGAAGATTACCTACAAATTTGGTTTATTCTAAGACGTAGATGGCTACCAGCATCTATTGTGTTTTTTGCCGTATTACTATTAAGTGTCGTGAAAACGATGCAGGAAACACCTATTTATCAGACAACTGGTCAACTTTTGTTTAAAAAGAATACGACCTCTTCCCTGACAGGCGTAGGAAGCCAACTAGGGCAGTTAGAAACTTCTGTGCGTGGTAATCCTTTGGAAAACGAAGCTGCAATTTTGCGCTCTTTCCCCTTAGCTGAAAGAACTATCGCTGCTTTAAAACTACCTTATAACGCTCAGGTTTTGGTAAAAGAGTTACAAGTTTCTAATATCAAAGGAACTGACATCTTGGATTTGTCTTATATAAGCACAGATCCGAAGAAGGCTGCACTAGTTGTCAATACTTTAATGAACATTTATCTAGAAAATGACATCAATGCCAATCGTGCTCAAACTAGATCTGCTAGAGACTTTATTGCAGAACAATTGCCTTTAAGAAAAGCAGCATTACAAGCATCTGAAGAAAATTTACAAAAATTTAAACAACGTAACAGAGTCTTAGATCTCAAAGCAGAAGCTGCCTCCAGTGTGGCAATTCTGAGTGAATTAGATAAACAAGTTGCTAGTACTCGGTCTGAATTTGCGGCTCAAACTGCTCGTAAGCAATCAATTCAAAGTATGTTTGGTGTGAGTTCCCAAGAAGCTGTTATTGCGGGTTTTGTAGGAGAGTCTCCAACAACTATTTCTGTTCTCGGACAGTTACAAGAGGCTCAACAAAAGCTTGAAGTTGCAAGGCTCCGCTTAACTGATGCTCACCCAACGGTGATGAACTTAAAAGAACAAGTCAAAATTCTTAATAAAGAACTCAAACGACGGATAGAACAAAGTTTTATTGGTAAAGCAGGTCGTTTTAATCAAACCAAAGATCCAGAGAAAATTGTGCAGTTAAGAACTTTGGGTTTACAGCAAGGTCTTCTTAACAACTATGCAAATGCTGAAGCTGAACGGTTGAGTTTGCAAGTGAGACTCAAAGCTTTGGGTGGAGTTATCAACTCTTACAGACAAAGAGCTAATACTTTACCTCAACTTGAATTAGAACAGCGACAGTTAGAACGTGAAATAGCTGCTACTGAAACAAGTTATAAAAACTTGTTAGATAGGTATCAGGAACTTCAGGTAGCAGAAAATCAACAAGTTGGTAATGCTCGAATTATTACACCAGCAGTCGTTCCAGGACAGCCAATTAAAAGCCGCCAGTACATAAACTTGCTGCAAGGTTTGATTGGTGGAATGCTCTTGGGTAGCGCTGCTGCTTGGTTGTTGGAGAAAGTTGACGGTACTGTCAAAACTTCTAAATCGGCTAGAGGCTTGTTAGGAAGTTATCCCGTACTAGCTATTATTCCTCCCTTTCCACATCGCAATCTTATTCACTCTGTTCCAGAAGTCATTGTCAGAAACAATCCAGATTCGCCTGTCAGTGAATCTTTTCAGATGCTTCAAACTAATCTGAGATTTTTTAATTCAGATAGACCCGTCAAAGTCATAGTGGTAACAAGTTCTGTACCTAAAGAAGGGAAATCTACTGTCGCTGTGAATTTGGCTGTTGCTATGTCTCAGCTAGGGCGTAAAGTCTTACTGATAGATGGGGATTTACGCCATCCAAGCCAACATAAGATCTGGGAAATTCCAAATGAACGTGGTTTGAGCAGTCTTCTCACAAGTGAATCTTATTTAGAGGATTCTATCACTGAAGTTCAGCCCAATTTACAAGTGCTGACTGCGGGTGTTGCAACTCGCAATCCAGTTGCATTGCTTGATTCCAGCCAAATGGCTGTATTAGTAGCGCAAGTCGCACAAAACTATGATTTTGTGATTATCGATACTCCACCGTTAACTGTGGCTGCTGATGCAACTATTTTAGGTAAGATATCCAATGGCATCTTGTTTGTTGTTCGACCAGGAGTAGCTGATTCTGCCAATATCGAGCTGTCTAAAGAACTGCTGGAAAAAGCTGGTCAGCACGTTTTAGGTGTGGCTATTAATGCCACCCAAAATCAAACTGCTACGTATGGTGTGAGTGCAGCTAGGGTGTAATGCTAAGGCTGAGCAAGCTACAGTTAGTAGTGGCACATTAGTAAAATTAGTAGGTCAGCCGAGGAAAGTTGGCAAAGGAAAACGTTACGAATGTAAGTTTCAAGGAGAAGTATTATGAGTCTTGAGCTACCCGTTATCCCAAAACCAGGAGAAGTATTTTTAGCTATAAACTTAAGTGTTGTTGAAAATATGACTGTGGCTGAAACTTTAAATTTGTTGGAACAAATGGGTTATAGCCCGCAATTACGCTATCGCCAAGCTCAAGATGGTAACAGTAACGTTTCACTATATGCTCTTCTTAAGCACGAGCACGTAGAGCCAGAGATGCTGATAAACTTAGATTATCTTGGGGATGAATTGGACGCACTTGCAGAAGTTATTCAACCAGCAGATGCTATTACGTCGCCCCGTGGGCTTTCTCCTGCTAAAAAACCAGTAATAGCATAAATACGTTTTACCTCTTAGAGAGAAACCTGGTTTTTACTGAAATCTTAAATCCTGTATAAACAATCTTAGGCGATCGCTAATTCACATACAGCAGTCCTAAATCATTTGGGAAAAGTTAGATCTCCGACTTCTTAAAGAAGTCGGAGATCTGAACACAGTCAAACCTTTTCTATTGACCTGATTCAAAAAAATCGCTCAGAAATTAGGCTATTATTGTAGCAAGAGTAGAATAATTTGACAGGGTTATAAGGCTTTATATATCTTCATGAAGTGAAAAAATAAAGTTTATCTGCATTTTAGGCGGTTGACAATGCCTAATATTAGAATAACCAATGTATTTCTCTAACTAAGGTAATATTCTTTCGGGATGGGAAATTCTACTAAAGCATATTTTGATAGTTTTGGAAACGTTCTATAGAAATAATAAATAAGGAATGAATATTAATAAATAACAAGTTTGTATTTGATTGGGTAGAGAATGATTTCCCTACCTAGGATAGACAGAAAATATCGAGAGAAACCCATATAGTTTATATATGACTCTTACTAAAGTTTTTCTTTTCACCGAGCTCTCATGCAGACAGGGTAGCTTCAAATGATGCATTAGTAAGAAGGTCTGCACTTTTATAAATTAACTTTTTAGGAGGTTATTTGTGCGGATTGCTCAGGTTGCTCCATTATGGGAGAGAGTACCGCCCCCAGCCTATGGTGGCGTAGAGTTGGTAGTGGGGTTACTGACTGATGAATTAGTCCGTCGCGGACACGAAGTAACCCTCTTTGCATCGGGAGACTCTATCAGTTTGGCAAAGCTTGTGTCAGTTCATCCTCAAGCCCTAAGACTTGATAAGAGCGTGAAGGAGTCTAACGTCTATGAAACGTTACAACTCAGTCGGGTGTATGAAATGGCAGAAGAATTTGACGTTATTCACTCTCATATGGGTTATTCTGTCATACCCTATGCCAATCTGGTGAAAACACCTACCGTTCATACATTGCACGGTATTTTTACTCCTGATAATGAAAAGATGTATAGGTATGGTAGAAAACAACCATACATTAGTATCTCTGATGCACAGAGGGAACCAAGGCTGGGGTTGAACTATGCTGCAACGGTTTACAACGGTATTGATGTCAGCAGTTATAAGTTCTATCCTCAACCTGATGAAGAACCATATTTAGCCTTCTTAGGTCGCATATCTCCTGAAAAGGGACCGCATCATGCAATAGAGATAGCTAAGAGAACAGGTTGGCGCTTGAAGATGGCAGGTAAGGTAGATATCGTTGATGTAGAGTATTATGAAAAGGAAATTAAACCCCTCATCGACGGCAAGCAAATTCAGTACCTGGGTGAAGCCAACCACGAGCAGAAGAATATATTGATGGGTGGCGCAGTCGCAACTTTGTTCCCCATCACTTGGCGAGAACCGTTTGGTTTAGTGATGGTTGAATCCATGGCATCTGGTACTCCCGTGATCGCGATGAGGCTGGGATCTACGCAAGAGGTGATTGCTCATGGAAAGACAGGATTCCTCTGTGATAGTGTCGATGAATGTGTCGCTGCTGTTAGTCAAGTAGCTGAACTAGACCGCACAACTTGTCGAGAATATGTCTTCAACCGTTTTAGCTATCAGGCGATGACTGATGGATATGAAGCAGTGTATCGGCAACTTATAGCAGATAAGTTTGCTATGAGTGTAGGACAATTCCGTAAGTCGGTTATTGCAAGCAACGGTCGCGTTTAAAACAATTAGGTAAAATCTACCTTTGACTCAATACAGTTCAGTTAAGCAGTTATTTAGAAACACGGTATCTTGGAGATACCGGGTGTGGTGCTCTCCTCTCGACCCTTAACTGAACCGTATTGACCTTTGACTGACTTTTTACCAGACTGAAAGTGAGTGATTTTAGAAGTCGCTACGCGGTGAGTATAAGCACTACAACGCTTTTACTTCTTTTTTTGTATTGTAAATCAATAGCCATACAAAAATTAATTTTCTGGTGACAAGAGAAGATAGTCTCTGAATCTGTTATTAGCCACAAATTTGTCCTGCTTCACTAGTCCTCTATCTGTAATGTTGAAGAACAAATAGCCTTTATCAAATAAAAAGTCTAAGCTATTTAATTTATCTTGGTAATTTGACAAAACTTCTATGACTAAATCTACTTGATAATGTAAAAGAATATCTTTCAAAGACAAAAGTATAGGATACTCTGCCCCTTCTGTATCTATTTTCATTAAAGTTCTCTCTTTTGGCTTCAGAAGAAAGGTCAGGCTTTTGCCATCAATTGCTAACATCTTACTGATGCTGATAGAGGTGCTAAAAACCTTTGCAAAATCATAATTGAGAGATCCATTGGTAAGATGGTCTTTTGGTTCAAAGAAATCACAAAATCCAAATTCATCGCTAATAGCACAATTAAATACGTGAATATTTTTAACACAATTTGAATTTAAATTAATATTTTTTAATAACCTTAAATAAGCTTCTCTAGAAGGTTCAAATACAAATATATCTGGTTTCATTTTTTTATCTTGGAAGTAAGAATTAAAAAAAATGGAAAATACACCTACATTTGCACCTATTTCAATAATAGTATTATATTTACTCAGATATAATTCTAAACAAGATATTACTTCTCTTTCATAACTAATAGATTTATTGAACACAGCCTCAAAATCAAATTCATGAAAATGAGGAATAATTTTAAATTGTGTCTTATTTGAACCAAGTTCTACAGTCAACGGTTTTAATTCTACATTTAACCAATTAATAGAGTTTATACTATTGAGGATTCTTTGAGTTACTTTTTGTTTTAATTTATCGGGTATAGGGATCTCTCTAAACAATAAGCTTAGTAAACTAATATACATTTTTGTAAGAAGACTTGACTTTGATATAGCAAGATGTAGTAAAAAAAATACCGATTTGATAGATCTGTAAATCATCATTCTAGAAGGAGTTTTTTAACGTAAAGTTTACTAAGAGAATTGTTTTAACACACTACCGCATGTTCCTTGATTCCTCTCTTTTTAAGAGGCTGAGCCGGATTACCTGCGTAAATCGTCATTGGTTCTAAAGAATGCCCTGTCACTCCGCCTAATGTCAGCACTGCTCCTGCTCCTACAGTAACGCCTGGACCGATCACTGCTTTCGCAGCAATCCAACTACTTTCTTCTAGATAAATGGGAGCAGCAATTAACTGAAAATCAGGATGGTTCCAGTCATGATTCCCCGTGCATAAGTAAACGCCTTGAGACAAACAAACATGGCTTTGAATAGTAATAGGGGCAATGTTATCTAACCAAGTATCTTCACCAATCCAAACATAATCACCAACTGTTAACCGCCAAGGAAACTTTACCCGGACTCCAGGTTTGATACGGACTTTCTGACCAATGGTTGCGCCAAATAAGCGGAGAATCCAAACCTTGAAAGAAGACACAGGAAACCAGTAATTTTGTACTAAAGGCGATCCTAAAAAATACCACAACAGTTGTTTCCAGAAGGGAGCACCTGAATTGTAGGTTCCTAAAGTATAATTATCTAAACGCATATGACGAATGAGTAACAAGAGAATTTAAGCTAGCTCCTGTGCGACCTGTAAAAATCCAAAGTAGTGAGCGACTACAGTCGCGAAGGATATGCAGGAGAGATTCGTGAGGTCGATTAGAGGGAACTGAAATAGGGGTGAAGGAAATACCTTGGCTGCCAAAAACTAGGGTGGCTATTGCTTTTGCTCGTGGCATATGAAAATCAGAAGTAATTAGATAGAGGTGCTGTATTCGGCGTTGTTTGAATTCGGATACCAGACTGGTGAAATTGGTTACAGTATCAACAGCACGATAGTCAAGGTGGAGGCGGTGATTTGGAATACCGATGGTTTGAAAGATAGAACGGGCTATATCTGGGCTTGTACCAGTGGAAACCCAAATATCTAAATTGGGAAAGTGTTGGGCAAATTGAGCAGTGAATTCTTCTCTGTCTGAACCACCACCTAGAGTGAAAATTCCTTGTGGAAAAGGGGCTTGGTAGGAGGCGATCGCTAACCGTATGGGAATAATACTCAGGACAACGACGAACAGACCTACCACTGTAAAAAACCAATATTTTTTGAGATAGCGCTGTAATTGCCTCACCGATCGTATCCACCAATTTGCTGTACTGTTCAATTAATAGTGTTAAATTTAACTAAGCGTTTTTAACACAAAAGTCTCAATATTCTGCTTTTGCATTTTTTCATATTCAATTAAGTGAATGGAAAGTAAAACTTCTGCCAAAACTCTTTGAAAGGCATAGTACCATCCATGCCAACCATCAAAAATGCCTCTTTTTAAGATGAGACAGTAGAACAAGATGATAAAAGGAGCTAAAACTTTTTGTTTGCGAATGCGATCGCCCAAACTAAGTTGCTCGCTAGGAGTTTCTGTTAATTTCCGTGCCTCAATCACCATGTAGCGGTCTTGCGCCCACAACCAACGGTTTAGAGACTTGCGATCGTCATGATAAATATAGGCAGAAAGATAACTAGATTGACCGTCTACCTGTAACAGTTGAGTATGTCCATCATCAATATATTTTGCTTTGTTTTTTTTGAAAAGGACTTGCCGTGGTGGTAATAAAGCGCTATGCAGTGGTTTGCCAAACACACAGTATTTAAACCGAACAAAGTAGCCATCTATGGAGGAGTTTAAAGGTATAGATTGAATTTCTGTAAAGAGTTCATCTGTAACGATGTAGTCTGCATCTAGAGAGAGTACCCATTCGGTTGTAACTTTTTCTAGACCATAATTCCATTGTGTTGTATGGGTGTCAAATTTTCGCTTAAAGACCTGAACTTGTGGATAGGAGGTTAAAATTTCCAGAGTTCCATCGGTACTGTAGCTGTCAATTACAATAATCTTCTTTGCCCAAGAAAGACCCTGTAACGTGCGCTCAATATTTGGCGCTTCGTTATAGGTGAGTAAAAGAGGTGTAACTTGTTCCATTATTTTTATATGTTGCTAATAATAAAATTTTCTCTATTGCATTGAACGCAACTCATTTTGGTTGATAATTTTGGTGTAAATCTCGATAAGATTGCTAGATATGTTCCTCCAAGTGTATTTCTCTGAAATCAGTTTCCTGGCATACTTACCCATACTCTTTGCTTCTTGAGGATGTTCTAAAGCTTGTTTTAAAAGAGATGCGATCGCAGTCACATCCAGTTCAGGAACATAACCCAAACGCTCCTCTTTCACCAAGTCAGCTAAGGCAACACCAGGAGTTACCAGCACGGGAAGACCAACAGCAAGAGCTTCTAAAACTGCGACTCCAAAATTTTCTGAGTGGGAAGTGAGAGCAAACAAGTCTGCTCCTTGCATCAATATATTCTTTCTTTCTCCTTCAACAAATCCGGTAATATGCGTATGAGTGCGAATGCCATGAGAAAAAATCAGTGATTCTACGTGTTTTTCACATTCTGGTGAGCCATTACCTGCTAAGACAAAGGTAAAGCGGTAATTATTGAGTTTCCCTAGTGCTGGAATTAGATAATCTAAACCTTTTTTAGGATGCAGGCGAGACAAAAATAAAATGACGGGTTCATCTAGCGGAATATTGAGATATTGGCGCAAACGCTGACGAGCATCAGGAATGGTAGGCGGGATTGACAAACCGTGAGGCAAAATAAAATTAGGGGTATTTAAACTTAACAAAGAAACTTCTTGCTGTTCTTGCTTAGAGGTCAGGTGAAGTGCTTGACTACCTTTAAGATTCGCTGTTTCTATAAGTTGGAGATAAATTTGCTTTTTGCGAGCACTTTGTTGAAGAGACCACTGGCACAATTGTCCTAAAGGGCGAACTATATAAGGAACCTGTTTTTGACGGGCAATCGCCATCGCTACTGTAGAGGGGTAAGAAAAGATAGCATGGATGTGTAGCAGGTCATATTGGTGAATTTCTTGCCACAACCAAGCAGTTAACTGACTGGAAAAAGCAAACTCACGTACAGCATGGGAGTTAGGGGAAAATCGAGAAAAGAACCAAATTGGTACTTCATGGTACTCGGTGCGTTGCCCAAGAGGTATATCTAGCAAATCTGGTCCGTTATCATTTGTCGTCGCAATCTCAGCTTCAACACCCCTATCTTGTAGTGCCTTGACCATTTCGATCGCTGCGAGACTCGGACCACCTCGAACTGGAGCAACAGAGGGAATCACATGAAGGACTTTCATTTTGTTACCTGCTCCCACCAATATTTAAGAACTGCCAGACTCCACCGACGATACCAGGGTTTAAGGGGTATGTTATTTGGGGCAGTTATATTGCTGAAGTAATCCCGCCATTCACCTGCCATCCACTGCTCATAGGGAAAGAAAAAGCCTCGTTTGGGACGGTTGATAACCCAATCAGGTAAATCAGGAACGGATGCAATCAATAATTTTTTTCCAAAGGCTAAACGAATATGACTGGGGATTGGCGCAACTGCTTCTAACAAACTGCTATCAACCAGAGGAACGCGTAATTCTAGCCCCCAAGCCATACTCATGACATCGCTGTCGCGGAGTAATTGATTCCGCATATAACAACTGAGTTCTAAAAAACTAACTTCATCTTCTAAGGTAAGAGTTTGTTGTTGAGTATTTAAATGATTTTCCCAATGAAAGGAAGTTGGAGGAGATTCAACATATTGATGGGCAAGTACACAAGCTTCTGTATGAGAGAAAATTCCTCGAAAACTGCGATAAGCTGCAGATGAACTAGGAGAGCCTTGAAGAAAATCACCCAAGCGCTTCATTTTTGGCGGCACACCCCAATGAGCCAAAGCCATTCCTGCGCTAGTAGCAAGCATAGGAATTGCTTTCAACTGCTTGCTTTTTGCTACCATTTGTGGAATTTTCACAAAAGACTGATACCCTGCAAATAACTCATCTCCACCAAGCCCTGAGAGTACAACTTTAGTACCGCTTTCACGAGCAACTTTTGACACACAAAAAGTATTAAAACCATCGATACTGGGTTGATCGATCGCTTCTAAAAATTTAGGTAATAACTCTTTAGCAGCTGATGCTGTGACTTTATATTCCGTGTGTTTTGCACCAAATTCCTTAGCAATTCGTTTGGCAATCTCCCCTTCATTCCACTGCGTTTCTTCAAAAGCGATGGAGTAGGTACTCAATTGTTCTTTCTGTGTCTGACTAGCCAGGGCGAGAACAGTAGTTGAGTCGATACCACCACTTAAAAAGATTCCTACAGGCACATCACTGATAAAGTGATGTTGAATTGAGTCAACCAAAGCAGCATGAGTTTTTTCTTGAGCTTCTTGGGGTGAAATTTGTTCGGGAGTAAAGTTAATTTGCCAGTATTGCTGTTTTCTGACACCAGTAGATTGCCAATACAACCAATGACCAGCTGGCAAACAGTAAATATCTTCTATAAGAGTGTATGGTTCTGGGACTGAACCAGTCACCAAATAGCCATATAATCCCGATTTGCTCATCTTAACCTCTGGCAACCTAGAGGCAAGAACAGATCTGAGTTCTGAGGCAAAAATCAGAGTTGAACCAGATTGCCAATAATATAACGGTTTGATTCCTAGAGGATCGCGAGCTAAAAAACACGTTTTTTCCAGGTTATCCCAGATAGCAAAAGCAAACATTCCCCGTAAATGCTTAACACAGTTATGCCCCATTCTCTGATAAAGTTTGAGGATAACTTCTGTGTCTGTTTGTGAATAAAACTGCTCTCCTTGGGAGATGAGATTTTGCCGCAGTTGTTGAAAATTATAAATCTCACCATTAAAAGTAATCCAGTACCGTCCATTCGATGCGGACATGGGTTGATGTCCCGCAGGGCTGAGGTCGAGAATTGACAAACGGGTATGAGCAAGGGCGGCTTGTCTGTCAGGTGAAATATAAATACCAGCATCATCAGGACCGCGATGTTTTATCGCTATCTGCATCCGCCGAATAATTGTTTCTAAGGCATCCTGATATCGATCGACGGTCAGAATTCCTGAGATGCCACACATAAAAATTATCTCCTTGTCATTAACTTAAAATACTCACCCATAAGATTTGCAAGATTCTGTTGAAAACGTTCAAACCCAAAAGTATGAATGACTTTCTGGCGTAAAGCTTCAGGCTGATAAATTAAAGGATTGGGATAAACATAGCGTAAAATTTTAATCAAGGCTTGAGTAATTTCGCCGATATCATCAGGATTAACGAGTGCTCCCAGTTTGCCATGACAAAGCGCATCAATTGCCCCATCTTGATTACCTGCTAAGACGGGTTTGCCACAAGCTAATGCTTCTAAGTAGACTATGCCAAACCCTTCTCCTTTGCTAGGCATGGCATAGACATCGCAAAGGTTATAGTAATCGCACAAATGCTCATCTGGTACAAAGCCAGCAAGGGTTACACAGTCTTGTAGTTCGAGTTGAGTTATGATTTGCTCAATTCTGGGTCTATCATCTCCCTTACCAATAAGGATGTAGTGAATATCGGGAATGACTTTGCGAATCAATGGCAGAGCTTGCAGAACTTTGTCATATCCTTTGTACTGTTCGCCTTTTGCCAATCTTGCAACAGTCAAGACGATCGGCTGTGTTGAAGTCAGTTTATATTTTTCTAGTAAATAAGCAGGTTTTAGCGAAGGTTTGAAGCGACTTGCATCGAATGTGTTTGGTAGAAGAGCAACTTTATCGGGATCGAGATTTTGTTCTTTGAGTAAGCGATCGCGGGTATAGCTGCTCACTGCTAGAATAAGGTCTGCATGATGTAGAGCCGTTTTGATAGAAGATTTTTTTATATCCCAAGCTTCGATACCGTGAGCAATAGTGCAGTAGGGTATTTTAGCAAGTTGTTTTAATTGATAAGCAGCAACACTAAAGTTGAGATGAGTGGAAAAAATTAGATTTGGACGTTGCCAAAGACCAAAGCCGAGCAATTGAGCAGCAAAAGCAGGGGTACGTAGAGACAAAGGCAAGTGACCAGACGCATGAAAGCGTAAATAAGGGGAAACAGGAGGTAAGTGAATATCGTGCTTGATAAAAATATCGTAATTAAAGTCAGGATAAACGGTTTGAAAAGCCCGAACACAGAAAGAAGAATAACGTTGGATGCCCCCTGTAGAGTCAAATAAGTCAGGTAACCAGAGATGACAGTGGAATCGATTTTGAGTTTGATGCATGGTTCTGAGTTACCGTCCTTTCATTGGTAGCAATAGGGATGTGATTAATGGGACAGTACTTGTCCTGGCTTTGTTTTTGACTGATAAAATTTATTGAGAAAATACACCAAGACGACGGAAGCTGATGTGCTGGCTACCACTTCTACTAAGGAGCCACCAGGTTGAATTAAACCCAATCCGGGCAGAAACCATGAAGCAAATCCTGACCAATTTCCATTGATTAACTTTTGTCCAGCTGATATATCGATAATTCGTAGTAAAGTACCATAAACAAGAAAGCCCAAGAACACACCTATCGAACCAAAGTTGATATAAAATTCCATAACTTGCCCAACTCCTACACTTGTTCTATCAGCAAACTCTATACCCGTGTAACGGCTGACAATTTCAGGGCTACCAGCGCGTACTGGTTTATCTGGCCAAAGAAGACGAGGAATGGCTGCAATTGCCGCTTGTTCTAGCGTTCCGCCATGAGCATAATCAACAAAACCTGCAGAAATGTGATTAACAGTCTGACCTACCAAAGTATTCTGGTTAAGTCGAGCGTCAATCGCTTCTAAATGTTCTTGTTTAAATGGATCGAAAAGTTCAAAGGTAGTAACCGTTTGCCACAATCGCTCAATTCTTGTTTGTCCGCTTTGACCACCCCAAACGGTCGCTCGAATTTCAACGCGATCGCGCATATAGTTGACGAAGACGGATAGTCCTAATACAAGCAGAAGTAACCCCGTAATAACAACTTTCCATCGCGGGCGGTAGAAGTTAAAAACAAAAATGAGTACAACTAAGGATGCAACGGCTCCGTACCCAATAAACCCTAAAGTTAACACTGTTATGAGTGGCATACTACAGGCAAGAATCAGCCACGTCAGAAAGGCTTTACTATCACCCACATACCAGGATTTCCAACAAGCAAGACACAAGCCCACAATAAAGAGAGACACACCTGATGTCGTTATGGCAGATAAACCAGGAACCCCAAGCAAAATAGGAGCGATTGCCACACATATAAAAAGACCTATAGAAATGTAGGTCTTAGGAAGCTTCAAGTCAGGCGGGCGAGAAACTTCAGACAGCCAAGCTGGTTTAAGCTCTTTAAGTACCCAAGGTGCTAAAAGAGTGCTACCAATTCCAAACCCAATAACACCGTAAACACTTTGATGAAAGCCTGCTAAGACGTGAGCAATAGAAACATCTTGACTCATTAAATAAGCGGAAGTAGGAATATACCAAGGAAATGCATAAATTAAAGCCCCAAACCAATGAATCATGGATAGGCTTAGCAAATAAATTAGTGGTAACCCCGCACTTGCTCTTTTTTGATTCCACTGGTTGCGAACGACTAAATGGACAACCATCAGCCAAATAAACAACCACAACATTAACCATAGGTGATCTTCTGTAATCATTATGACGTACCTCTTGGTCTTAACAAATCTTTATAAATAGCAGCAAAGGTTGCTGTTCTT